>NZ_JBVJKE010000008.1:0-364341 GCF_055585405.1 Streptomyces sp. NPDC053426
CGCATCGACGTCCTCTTCGCCATGCTCCGAGACGGCACTTTCTACCAGCCACCTACTCCGGCCACCGCTTGACGAAAACCATAGGGGCACCTTTTAACGCCCTGACGTGGGAGGAGTCGACCACGCAGCAGGACCAGTCCAGCCGTGAGGCCGCGTTCAGCTCGGCGAGCAGGACTTCGTGCAGCCGCTGCCACACGCCTGCCTCGTTCCAGTCCCGCAGCCGCCGCCAGCAGGTCATGCCCGAGCCGAAACCGAGCTCCTGCGGCAGGTACTCCCACTGGATCCCGGTGTGCAGCACGTACAAGATCCCGCACAACACCTCCCGGTCCGGCAACGGCCTGCGCCCGGGATACCGGAACCTGCGCTCACGCTGCGGCAACAAGGGCTCCGGGCGGTCCCACAGTTCATCCGACACGTTCCATGGCGATGTCCCCACGCAGGTCTGAACGTTCAACTTCCGCCCCGGACACGGTCATCAACGCCGATCCACCTCTTTGTGTTAGCCGCTGTAAGAAGCTCGTATTCCCTTCGGGTAGTGGGCGATGTGCGCCGTATGACCAGAAGCCTGCCGACCCTGGCCGACCGAAGCGAACAGGCCAGAGTCATCCTGCTGCGCTGCAGGCTGCTCCGAAACGTCACTGAGTTATGAACCTGAACTGCATCGGTACGACGAGTCGGCCATGTTTCGTTGTCCCGTTTTGTCATGATCTATTGGCGTGCCTTATGGTGGCCGGCAGTTTAATTCGCGCCAGTGGTTGAATTTTGACATTTAGGGGAGCGTGGCGTCGAATACTCGCCAAGTGTCGGTAGCTGATTGACTCGTCTTTCATTCGTCACATAAGTTAGGTGAGCCAGTTCGACGTAGGGGAATCGAACCGAGAAAGTGAGAATCGAAGTGCGTCCAGCGATACGAATTTTTCTCGCAGTGCCTGCAGTAACGGGCCTGTTCTTCTCGGCGCCTTCTGTGGCCTCAGCTGCTGCTCAGGGCTGGCCGACGGGGTGTTCGTATGAGGTCGTCGACTCGAAAATGACTGTGGCGAGGTGCGCTCAATCTAATGGAGGGCACTACCGAGCTCAGGCCATGTGTAAAGATCCGGACACTGGAGCCTTCCGATTCTTTGAGGGTGATTGGCGGAATAATGGTTCGCATTCCAGGGCTTATTGTCAAGGGTCGACCAGAACTGTGTCTGCCGGTATAACGACCAAGGCGTCCTGAATTTTGCAGCCTCCGTGAGGGTGTGATCGACCGACTAGCGAAAGGGTGTAATTCAATGAAGAATAAGTCATTCCTGGTCACAAGTGGTGTGATAGCCGCCCTTGTTCTTGGGATTCAGGGGGAAGCCTCCGCGGCGCCCACTGGAGCCCAAGGGTGGCCCACGGGGTGCACCTATCAGAGCAACTTTAACAACGGCGCGATGGCAATGTGCGATGAGAGCAACGGTGGTCACTACAAGGCTGCAGTTGACTGTACGCGCTGGGATGGTGGCGGTGTTGTTACCATGGAGGCGCCCCGATGGCGTACCAGTGGATGGTCGCAGGTCTATTGTCCGGCACAGACGACCTTCCGCTCTGCAGGGATTACGACCAAGGCCACGTGAGGAAACCTTCTGGAGTGGCCGAGTCGTTGCACGTTGAGATGCAACCTCGACGCTAAGCCAGGTCGGTTCTATATGACAACGGTCCGCCAACTCTGTTGACGGACCGTTGTGCGTTCTACGGCATTACTGACCTTGAATGCGTGATGTCGTCATGATGGTTTGCGCAGGCCGGTGCCAGCGAAACAGCCGTCGAGGACGTCGTGTCGGTACTGGAGCTGGCGTAGGCCGCGGCGGACGGCGGTGATCAGGTCGTCAGGGCTGGCGAAGGCCCGGTTGGCTGTGGTGGTTCGCCGCAGCACGGACCAGATGCCCTCGACCGGGTTGAGGTCGGGTGCGTACGGCGGCAGTTGGAAGACGGTGAGCCAGTCGCGGTCGGCGATGTAGCGGCGCATGTCGGCGGTGAGGTGGGTGTTCAAGTTGTCCCAGACCAGTACGATCGGTCCGACGAGTTGCTGGTGGGCGGTCTGGATGAGGTCGCGGTAGTCCTTCTATGAGAAGCTTTTGCGTCCGTCGGGCCGGACGTCGGGGCAGGGTCGATAGATCAGCCTCGAGGGTTCGCCGGCTTTGTAGCAGGCCAGGGCGGCGACCGATAAGCGGCGGCGGGAGCGGCCTCTGACGCGGATGACGGGGGTATGGCCGCGGCGGGACCAGGTGCGGGTGGTCGGCGGCGTCATCGAGAGGCTCTGCCAAGATTTCCGTGAAGCAGTGACGGAGAGTCATGCTGGGCTGGCGTGCACGGTCTGTGCTGTGCTGCGCCGGTCGGGGCAGCGGGACGCTGCGATCGTGTGAGGCGATGCTGCAGTAGCTCCTCCCGTACCTGGCCGCGGTGCTGGTGGAACAGGTGCGGGTAGAGGAGGGAAAGGTACTGATCGTCGCGTGGACCCGGGACGGCACGATCGTGCCCTGTCCCGACTGCGGTACGCCGGCTCGGCGAGTCCACAGCCGCTACCAGCGGCGCCTGGCCGATGCCGCCCTGGGCGACCGCCAGGTCGTCGTCGACCTGTGGGTCCGGCGTATGTTCTGCGACAGTGCTCGCTGCGCTCGTCGAGCCTTCACCGAGCAAGTAGCGGGGTTGACCGTGAGATACGGGCGCCGCACGGCCGCCCTCGTCGAGATCGTGCAGGCGATCGCTCTGGCATTGGCGGGGTGGGCCGGTGCCCGGCTCGCGGCCGTCCTTCACGTCCCGATCAGCCGGGCCACCTTGCTCAACGTGGTGAGGGCGCTGCCGGATCCGCCCCAACCTGCATTGCACGTGCTCGGCGTTGACGATTTCGCGGCCCGCCGGGGCCGACGTTACGGGACTGTGCTCGTCGCCCTGGACTCCCATCGTGTCGTGGATCTGCTGCCCGGCGGTGAGAAAGCACCCCTGGTCGCCTGGCTGGCCGATCATCCCGGCATTGAGATGGTCTGTCGGGACCGGGCTGGCGCCTACGCGGAGGCGGCAAGCGCCGGAGCACCCCAGGCCCGCCAGGTCGCCGACGCCTGGCACCTGTGGGACAACCTGGCCCACACGGTCCAGTGCACCGTGATAACCCACCGGTCCTGCCTGACGCCACCGCCACCGGAGCAGGCCGAATCTGTGTCGGCGAAGACGCCCGACCCCGCCCTCAACCCGGACACCGGCGCTGAGAAGTGGCTGGTCACCCGCACCCGGGAGCGCTACCGAGCCGTCCAGAACCTGCTGGCCCAGGGATGGACGATCAGTGCGATCGGACGTGAACTCGGACTGGCTCGCCACACCGCCCGCCGCTATGCACGCTGCGAGAGCCCCGAGGCCCTCGCCGACCGCGCCATCCGCACCACCCGGCTGGACGCCTGGCGGCCTTACCTGATCAGCCGCTGGAACCAGGGCTGCACCAACGCCTCCGTCCTCTTCCGCGAAATCCAGGCCCAGGGCTATCCAGGCCGCACACCGCAAGCCGTCCGCCGCTTCCTGCGTCCACTGCGTGACACCGCAAAGGCGGCGCCTGCACCGCCGCCCAAGCCTCAGGACCTCACCAACTGGATCACTCGTCACCCCGGCCGCTTACGAGCCGAGGAGGAACGACAACTCGACGAGATCCTCTCCTGCTGCCCCGAACTGGCCGCACTGCGCACTCACGTCCACACCTTCGCCCGCATGATCTGCGACCGCACCGGCACCGACCTCCCCGCCTGGATCTGCGCGGCCCGCGCCGACGACCTACCCCAGCTGCACGTTTTCGCCGACGGACTCGAACGCGACTGGGATGCTGTCCTGGCCGGACTCACCCTGCCCTGGAGCAGCGGTCCGGTCGAAGGTCACGTCAACCGGATCAAAATGTTCAAGCGACAGATGTATGGAAGGGCCTCGCTTCCACTCCTACGCAAACGAGTCCTCCTCACATGACGTTCCGTCACCGCTTCACGAAAATCTTGGCAGAACCCATCGAGAAGCCGGCTTCGTCCTCGAAGACGAGCCAGGCGTCGAGCGCCGCCACGGTCCTTCCACCTGGGGTCAGGTCTCCTTCCCCCAGCCGGCCACTACGGCCTCGTCCCGCTCGATCGCGCGGCGGGCGGGGACCTGGCAGCTCCAGCCGTGCCGCTTGAGCAGGGCGGCGACGCCTTGCACGGTGTAGCTCTTGTGGAACCGGCGTCTGATCAGAGTCTTGATCCGTGACAGGGGCCAGGTCTGGTCCGGCCAGCCGTGTGCCATCGGACCCTTGAGCAGCTCACGCTCCAGCACGGCGAACAGGTCGTCGCTCAGCAGCGGCAGCGACGCCGGGCCCTTCGAGGCCAGGGCCCTCGGCCCGCCCTGTGACCAGGCTTTGCGCCAGCGCTGCACTGACCGGGCACTGACCCGTAGGTCGTGCGCGATGACCGTGTTGTCGTCGCCGTGCCGGAACCGCTCGGCCGCCTCCAACCGCAACTTTTCGCGAAAGGCCCGGCGTTCGTCGGTCAGGCCACCGCCCTGGGCATACCTCATCTACTCGGGATACCGCAGGGATCATGGGCCGTCAGCCCTCCGACACCACGCTTTGAAGGTCAGTAGGTTGATCTGCTGCAGCGGCTGCTCCAATGATGTGGCGTGATCGGCAGGCGAAGAAGGACGGCGGCGAGGTTCTTTTCGCCGACCAGGTCGGTATCCGGTCCGACCAGGTCACCGGTCGTACCTGGAGTGAGAAGGGGAAGACCCCTGTGGTGCGTCGGAGCGGAAACCGGTTCTCGGTCAATGCGATGTCGGCGATCAGCACTAAGGGCCGGATGCACTTCATGGTCTTCACCGAGCACTTCACCGTCGAGGTGATGTGCCGCTTCCTTCAGCGGATCGCCGGCCACTTCGACCACAAGGTCCACCTCGTAGTCGACGGGCACCCCGCCCACCGCTCCAAGAAGGTCCGCGACTGGCTCGCCGCCCACTCCGACGACGTCGAGCTGCACTTCCTGCCACCGTACTTGCCCGAGCTGAACCCCGACGAGGTGGTCAACGCCGACCTCAAGCACAGCCTGTCCAGGCAGCACCGGGCCCGGAACCAGGCCGAACTCGCCGCCGAGACCCGCCACTTCTTCCGCAGACGACAGCGACAACCGCACATCGTCCGCGGCTACTTCGGCGGTCCACACGTCCGCTACGTCCTGGACGAGAACCCCATGAGTTTCTGATCAATAGTGGGCGCAACGTATATTCATTCCGCTTCCGGCTCGAATTTCTTCACTTCTAGGGCTGGCAGTAGCGGTGGCAACAGTTGGGGAAGGATCGCGTCACTCACCCAACACAAGCTGGCTGATATTCGCTTTCTTGTGTCCCTTTCCTTTAATATGGTTGTGGCCCGCCGAGAATCGGCGGGCCACAACCATGCAGAGCTTTAGGCGCGCGTCACTTCTCCGCACCGGTCCCGAACGTGCCACCGACCTCGGCCGCGTTGAGGTCGTCGACGTCCTCCACGCCGAGCACCGCGCCCGTGCTGCGCTTGCTGCGGCGCAGCCGTCCCTCGAGCCAGGAGGCGAAGGAGGTGAGGATGAAGTTCAGGACGATGTAGATGACCGCCACCACGATGAAGCTCGGGATGACGTTGGCGTAGTTGGCCGCCAGCGTGCCGCGAGAGTTCAGCAGCTCGGTGAAGCCCAGCATCACGCCGCCGAGCGCGGTGTCCTTCACGATGACGACCAGCTGGCTGACGATCGCCGGGAGCATCGCCGTGACCGCCTGCGGCAGCAGGATGCTGGTCATCGTCTGGCTCTTGCGCAGGCCGATCGCCTGGGCCGCCTCCGACTGCCCCTTGGGCAGGGCGAGGATGCCGGCCCGGACCACCTCGGCGAGGACCGAGGCGTTGTAGAGCACCAGGCCGGTGACGACCGCGTACAGCGGCCGGTCCTCGCTGGTGACGTCCGTGGAACGGGCGAAGAACTCGTTGGCGAACAGCATCAGCAGCAGCACCGGGATGGCGCGGAAGAACTCCACCACCACGGCGGCCGGGATCCGTACCCACCGGTGGTCCGACATCCGGGCGATGCCGAGCACCGCGCCCAGCGGAAGCGCGATGACCATGGCCAGCGCCGCCGCCTTCAGCGTGTCCGCGAGGCCGGGCAGCAGATAGGTCGTCCACGCCTCGGACTGCGTGAACGGCTTCCACAAGGACCACTCGAGCTGGCCCTTGTCGTCCATCGTCTTGTAGACCCACCACAGCAGGAGGGCCAGGAGGGCCACGAAGACGACCGAGAGGATGACGTTGCGCCGCTTGGCCCGGGGGCCGGGGGCGTCGTACAGAACGGAGGTCACCGCTTCACCGCCAGTCGCTTGCTCAGCCAGTTGAGGATCAGGCCGGTGGGCAGGGTCAGCACCACGAACCCGAAGGCGAAGACCGCGCCGATGAGCAGCGTCTGTGCCTCGTTCTCGATCATTTCCTTCATCAGCAGGGCGGCCTCCGCCACACCGATGGTGGCCGCCACCGTCGTGTTCTTGGTCAGCGCGATCAGTACGTTCGCGAGCGGTCCGATGACCGAGCGGAACGCCTGCGGCAGCACGACCAGGCTGAGGACCTGGGTGAAGTTCAGCCCGATGGCGCGGGCTGCCTCGGCCTGCCCGACCGGCACGGTGTTGATGCCGGAGCGCAGCGCCTCGCAGACGAAGGCCGCGGTGTAGGCGACCAGACCGAGCACCGCGAGGCGGAAGCCCTGGAGCGCGAAGTCGTCCGGCGCTCCCATGGTCATGCCGAAGATGTCGGCGAGACCGAGCGAGGTGAAGACGATGATGACGGTCAGCGGGATGTTCCGGACGATGTTCACGTAGGCGGTCCCGAACCACCGCATCAGCGGGACGGGGCTGACCCGCATCGCCGCCAGCAGGGTGCCCCAGATCAGGGAGCCGACGCCCGAGAACACGGTGAGCTTCACCGTCATCCAGAACGCGCCCAACAGCGTTGGGTCGTCATAGTCAGAAATAAAGTCGAACACGATCTCCCGCGCTTCCGGGTGTGTGGCCTACGGGGCGGACGCGGCGCGCCGCCGTCCTGATCGCGACGGACGGCGGCACGCCTTCTGGACCCGCGTTGCGGTCCTGGGCTTACTTGACGATGTTGCCGATCTGCGGGGCCGGCTCGTTGTTGTACTCGGCCGGGCCGAAGTTCGCCTCGACCGCCTTGTCCCAGGACTTGTCGCTGACCATCTTCTCCAGGGCGTCGTTGATCTTGTTGACGGTCTCGGTGTCGCCCTTCTTGACGCCGATGCCGTAGTTCTCGTTGCTCAGCTTCAGGCCGGCGAGCTCGAACTTGCCCTTGTACTGGTCCTGCGCGGCGAAGCCGGCGAGGATCGAGTCGTCGGTGGTCAGCGCATCCACGGCGCCGCTCTGCAGTGCAGCGACGCACTCCGAGTAGGTGCCGACCTGCTTGAGCTGGGCGTCCGGAGCGAAGTCCTTCTTGACGTTCTGCGCCGACGTCGAGCCGGTCACCGAACAGAGCTTCTTGTCGTTCAGGTCGGTGGCCTCGGAGATGTCCGAGCCCTTCTTCACCAGCAGGTCCTGGTGGGCCAGCAGGTACGGGCCGGCGAAGTCGACCTTCTCCTTGCGCTCGTCGGTGATCGAGTAGGTCGCCGCGATGAACTTCACGTCCCCGCGCGAGAGGGCGTTCTCGCGGTCGGCGCTCTTGGTCTCGACCCACTCGATCTGGTCGGGCTCGTAGCCGAGCTCCTTGGCGACGTAGGTCGCCACGTCCACGTCGAAGCCGGAGAACGAGCCGTCCGGCTCCTTCAGACCGAGACCGGGCTGGTCGTACTTGATGCCGATCTTGATCTTGTCGCCGCCGCCCCCGGAGGAGCCGTTGTCACTGCTGTCGTCGCCGCCACAGGCGGTGGCGGTCAGGGCGAGGGCGAACACGGCGGCCGAGGCGGCGGTGACCTTGCGGAGCTTCATGGTGCACATCCTTTGACTGGTGAAATGGTGCGCCCGGTCAATGGCCGGTGACGCAAGTCGTCGGGGCGCGGGGTGCGCCTCAGTGGTGAAGGATCTTCGACAGGAAGTCCTTGGCGCGGTCACTGCGCGGATTGCTGAAGAACTGATCCGGCGAAGCCTGTTCGACGATGCGACCGTCCGCCATGAACACCACGCGATTTGCCGCCGAACGGGCGAATCCCATCTCGTGCGTGACGACGATCATGGTCATGCCCTCGCGGGCGAGCTGCTGCATGACCTCCAGCACCTCGTTGATCATCTCCGGGTCGAGAGCCGACGTCGGCTCGTCGAAGAGCATGACCTTGGGCTCCATCGCCAGGGCCCGCGCGATGGCGACACGCTGCTGCTGACCACCGGAGAGCTGCGCGGGGTACTTCTCGGCCTGCGCGCCCACGCCGACCCGGTCGAGCAGGGCACGGGCCCGCTCCTCGGCCGTCTTCTTGTCCTTCTTGCGGACCTTGACCTGGCCCAGCATCACGTTCTCGAGCACGGTCTTGTGCGCGAAGAGGTTGAAGGACTGGAAGACCATGCCCACGTCGGCCCGCAGCCGGGCGAGCTCCTTGCCCTCGTGGGGCAGGGGCTTGCCGTCGATGGTGATCGACCCGGAGTCGATCGTCTCCAGACGGTTGATGGTGCGGCACAGGGTGGACTTCCCGGACCCGGAGGGTCCGATGACCACGACGACTTCGCCACGGGCGATCGTCAGGTCGATGTCCTGGAGTACGTGCAACGCGCCGAAGTGCTTGTTGACGCTCTTCAGGACGACCAGATCGCCGGTCGCGGCCACATCTTCCTTGGCCACCGATACTTCGGTCATCGCTCTCAGGCTCCGTCCTCCTCGGTTTCGGAGGACAGTAGTAACCCGTTAGACCTGCGTCATTACATCTGAGGGGAATCTGAGCATCACGATCCGATAGCAATCGGACACCTGTCGTAGCACTTGTGAGCAGGGGTGATTTCGGCCGGGTAACGGTACGGAAGAGCAACCGGAACCCTCTTGACGCCGTCCTCGTTCATCGGCGTCACTGCAAGGTGCACGCGCGCGTGCACGCGTTTTCATACACATGGAGAGCGTACGGCCGATGAACCGAAGGGGGCCCTGGTGAGACTGCTTCTCGTCGAGGACGACAACCACGTCGCCGCCGCCCTGTCGGCGGTGCTGGCGCGGCACGGGTTCGACGTCACCCACGCGCGCAGCGGCGAGGAGGCGCTCCGGGCGCTCGTTCCCGAGGGTGACGGCTTCGGTGTCGTCCTGCTCGACCTGGGGCTGCCCGATCAGGACGGCTACGAGGTCTGCGGCAAGATCCGCAAGCGCACCAGCACGCCGGTGATCATGGTCACCGCGCGGTCCGACGTGCGTTCGCGCATCCACGGCCTCAACCTCGGCGCCGACGACTACGTGGTCAAGCCGTACGACACGGGGGAGCTGCTCGCGCGGATCCACGCCGTCAGCCGGCGCACCGTCCACGAGGAGGCCACGGGCGGTGCGGGCGGTACGGAGACCGGGCTGCGGCTCGGTCCGGTCCGCATCGAGCTGTCGACCCGCCAGGTCACCGTCAACGGTTCGGTCGTCCAACTGACCCGCAAGGAGTTCGATCTGCTCGCCCTGCTCGCCCAGCGGCCGGGGGTCGTCTTCCGCCGGGAACAGATCATCAGCGAGGTGTGGCGCACCAGCTGGGAGGGGACCGGGCGCACCCTGGAGGTGCACGTCGCCTCCCTGCGCGCCAAGCTCCGCATGCCCGCCCTCATCGAGACCGTGCGCGGCGTCGGCTACCGGCTCGTCGCGCCCACGGCGTAGCGGGGCCGGGTGCACACACGTCTGCTTCCGCTGCTCATCGTCCTGATGGCGGCCGTCCTGCTCGCCCTCGGCGTTCCGCTGGCCGTCAGCCTGGCCGGCGCGGAGCAGCAGGACGTCATCGTCGACCGGATCGACGACACCGCGCGCTTCGCGGCGCTCGCCCAGTTCGTCACCGAGCCCACCGACCCGACCGGCGTGGACATCAACGAGCGTCGTGAGACGCTCAGCAGCGAGCTGCACAGCTACCACAGGGTGTACGGCATCCGCGCGGGTGTCTTCTACCTCAACGACTCGCCCATGGCGCACGCCCCGGACGACTGGTTCCTGCCCCGCGAGGGCGAGGTGCGCGACGCCTTCGAGGAGTCGCTGCTCAGCCGCCGCAGCCACGACCCCGAGCAGGTGTGGCCCTGGCAGCGGCGCAGCCTGGTGGTGGCCTCACCGGTCATCCGGGACGGCGACGTCGTCGCGGTCGTGGTCACCGACTCGCCCACCGGGCAGATGCGCTCCCGCATCCTCCGGGGCTGGCTGGTCATCGCCGCGGGGGAGGCGGCCGCGATGCTGCTCGCGGTCGGCGCGGCGCTGCGGCTGACCGGCTGGGTGCTCAAGCCCGTACGGATCCTGGACGCCACCACCCACGACATCGCCACCGGACGGCTGAAGTCCCGGGTCGCGGCGGCCGGCGGGCCGCCGGAACTGAGACGGCTCGCCCGGTCGTTCAACGAGATGGCCGACAACGTCGAGAGCGTGCTGGAGCAGCAGCGCGCCTTCGTCGCCGACGCCTCGCACCAGCTCCGCAACCCGCTCTCGGCGCTGCTGCTGCGCATCGAGCTGCTCGCCCTGGAGCTGCCCGAGGGCAACGAGGAGATCGCCTCGGTGCAGGCCGAGGGCAAGCGCCTGGCGCAGGTCCTGGACGACCTGCTCGACCTGGCGCTCGCCGAGCACAGCGAGGCCAACCTCCAGGTCGCCGACATCGGCGCCCTGACCGCCGAGCGCGTCGCGGCCTGGTCGCCGACCGCCGAGGCCAAGGGCGTCCGCCTGACCGGCACCTGCCCGCCGACCACCGCGTGGGCCGACCCGGTGGCGCTGTCCAGCGCCCTGGACGCGGTCATCGACAACGCGGTGAAGTTCACGCCCGAGGGCGAGGACGTCGAGGTGACCGTCGCCTCCAACGGTGACATGTCCACCGTCGTCGTCACCGACAACGGCCCGGGACTGACCGAGGAGGAGCTGACCCGCGTCGGCGACCGCTTCTGGCGCAGCGGGCGGCACCAGAACATCAAGGGCTCGGGCCTCGGCCTGTCCATCACGCGGGCGCTGCTCGCGGCGGGCGGCGGCTCGATCGCGTACGAGCGCCACGAGCCGCACGGACTGCGGGTGACCGTGATGGTGCCGAGGAACGCCCCGCCGACGGGTGAGGCGGCGGCTCAGGGCTTGACGGACCGGTAGTACCGGCGGGCGCCCTCGTGCAGCCGGAGCGGGTCGGTGTAGATCGCGGTGCGTACGTCGACCAGCTGGGCGGAGTGGACGTGCGCCCCGATGTTGTCCCGGCTCTTGAGCACGATGCGGGTCAGCCACTCGGTGAGCCGGGGATCCGCGTCCGCCCGGGTGATCAGGAGGTTGGACACCGCCATCGTCGCGACGGGCGCGCTGGGCCGGCTGCCCGGGTAGGCCGACTCCGGCATGTTGGTGACGCGGTAGTGGCGCGTGGCGCCGCCCTGTTCGTGCAGCTTGGAGACGAGCTCGGCGTCGATCGGCACGAACCGGAGCGCGGACTGCTCGGCGAGTGTCCTCAGGCCGTCCGTGGGCAGTCCGCCGGACCAGAAGAAGGCGTCCAGGCCGTGCCCGAGCCGCTCCGGGCCGTTGTCGATGCCGTCGGAGGAAGGCTCGATGTCCGTCTCCGGGTCGATGCCGGCCGCCCGGAGCACCCGGTTGGCGATGAGCCGGACGCCCGACTTGGGCGGCCCTATGGCGACGCGCTTGCCCCGCAGGTCGTCGACGGTCTCGATGCCCGAGTCGGGCGCGACGGCGAGCTGCACGTAGTCGTCGTACAGGCGCGCCACCCCGCGCAGCCGGTCGGCGCCCGGCCGGTCGCTGAGCCGGTACGTCTCCACCGCGTCGGCCGCGGCGATCGCGAAGTCGGCCTCCCCGGTCGCCACGCGGCGCACGTTCTCCTGCGACCCGTCACTCGTCTTCAGGCGTACGTCGAGGTCGGGCATGTGCTTGCCGAGTGAGCTGCGCAGGAGTACGCCGTACTTCTGGTAGACCCCCGCGCGGGTGCCCGTGCTCAGTGTGATCGTCCCGCCCGGTGGTTCCTCGTCCCAGGGCGCCAGCCACCACAGCAGCAGTCCGAGTACGACGAGACCGGCGGCGGTGCCCCGCAGGGCCCGTCGCCTGCCGATCCGGGACAGCGTGTGGGACATGCGCGCGATCCTGCCAGTCGGGGTGGCCGCTGACCAGGGCGGAGCTCACAGCGGGCCGGGGAGTGTCCGTGGTGGCCGCTACAGTCGCGGGCATGAGTTCTTCGCCCGCCGATCTGGTCCGTGACTTCCACCGTGCCTTCGGGCTGGACGCCCGCGACATACCGTCCGAGGTTTCGCCGGAGCTCGGCGCGCACCGTGGTGAGCTGCTGGCCGAGGAGGCGCGGGAGGTGGCGGAGGTGTCGGTGGCGGGGCCGCTCGATCGGCTGGCGCACGAGCTGGCTGATGTGGTGTACGTCGCGTACGGGACGGCGTTGGTCCACGGGATCGACCTCGACGCGGTGATCGCCGAGGTCCATCGTTCCAACATGAGCAAGCTGGGGCCCGAGGGGGAGGTCAGTCGTCGTGCCGACGGCAAGGTGCTGAAGGGTGAGCATTACGAGGCGCCGGATGTGGCGGGGGTGCTGCGGCGGCAGGGGTGGGTGCCGGGCGGGGCGGCTTGAGCGGCGCCCCGGGGTACGTCGTCCGGCGTTGGTGCTGGGCGGGGGTGGGTCGCGCTGCCCGGCGCTTACGGGGTGCCTCCGCGCCCACCCGTGCCGCCCCAGCGGCACGACTGCCCGCGGTCATGCGGTGGTGACCACGCTGCGGCCTGTCTCGTGGGCGTAGAGGGGGGTGCGGTCGTGGAGGGCGGCGTGTACTGCCATGTGGGCGTCCCTGCGGCGTTGGGCGGGGCCGTCCGGGAGGTGGAGGATGCCCGCGTTGCCCCGTGAGCCGCGCTGGATCTCGGCGGTGCGCGGGATGCGCAGGGACTCGTAGCGGGCCAGGCGCTCCGGGATCTCCGGGGCGGGGGCGTCCGACAGGCAGGCGGCCAGGTCCATCGCGTCCTCGATCGCCTGGTTGGCGCCCTGCGCCATGAACGGCAGCATCGGGTGGGCCGCGTCCCCGAGGAGCGTGATGCGGTCCGTGGACCAGGTGCGCAGCGGCGGACGGTCGTACAGGGCCCACAGGTGGGTCGAGTCGACCGCCGCGACGACGTCCGCGACGAGCCCCGTCCAGCCGCCGAAGACCGCGCGCAGCGCGTCCGGGTCGCCCGGCCGGGACCAGGACTCGCGCGGCGGGGCGCCGGTGGTCAGCGGCACGGTCGCGGCGTAGCTGAGGTACGCGCCGGACGCCACGGGATAGCAGACGAAGTGCCCGCCGGGCCCGAGCCACAGCCGCACCAGCCGCTCGCGGGCCCCCGCCGGCAGCGCGTCCGCCGGGACCAGGCCGCGGTAGATGCCCAGGCCGGAGAAGACCGGTGCGTCGGTGCGCAGGGTCTCGCGGACCGTGGAGTGGATGCCGTCCGCGCCGATCACCACGTCCGCCTCGCGGACCGTACCGTCGTCGAAGGCGAGCCGTACGCCCGTACCGTCCGCCGTCTCCTCCGCCGCCCGCAGCCGTTCGCCCAGGCGCAGCCGGTCCCGGTCGGTCAGGGAGAGCAGCGCCTCGTGCAGATGCGCCCGGTGGATCGTCAGGTACGGCGCCGCGAACATGCGTTCGCACTCCGCGCCGAGCGGCGTGCGCGCGATGGGCCGGCCGTTCCAGCCGCGCACCTCCATCGCCTCGACGCGCACCCCGTGCTCCTCCAGCGCGGGTCCGAGGCCCAGCCGCAGCAGCGGACGGACCGCGTTGGGCGAGAGCTGCACGCCCGCGCCCACCTCGGACAGCACGCGGGTCTGCTCGTGGACCACGTACGGCGTGCCGTTCGCGGCCAGCGCGCCGGCCAGCGTCAGTCCGCCGATGCCGGCGCCGACGACGGCGACCCGCGGTCGCCGCTCCTGGCCCGAGACATCCCCGGCGTTCCCGGCGTACCCGGAGTCGCCGGGCCGCCGCCGCGCTCCGCTCTCGCTCTCCAACCGCACGTCTGGGACCGCCTTCCGCGTCTTCGCGCCACGCCCGTTCACCGTCGCGATGGGTGCGCGGCGTGAGCGCACTGTCATCGGTCGTGTGCCGAGCATGTGCCGCGCCGCATCGCGCGGCAACGGCCCGCCGGTCCGTCACTGACAACTGTCGCCGCTTGCGTGACGGACGTCATCGGTTCCCCCGCCGGCCCTGCTGCCGCACCCCCGGACGGACCTAACTTCCTCAAGGAGACAGCCGGTTACGCACGACACCCTTGGAGGCACGCGGTGACACGGGAACGACGACGGGAGCGACCGCGGTGACCGCGGTGGCCGTTGACGGCCTGCTCAAGAAGTACGGGGACCACGAGGCCGTGCGCGGCGTGGACTTCGCCGTCGAGGAGGGCGAGATCTTCGCGCTCCTCGGACCGAACGGCGCCGGCAAGACCACCACCATGGAGATCCTGGAGGGCTTCCGGCAGCGGGACGGCGGCAGCGTACGGGTCCTCGGCCGCGACCCCGGCGACAAGGCCGACGGGCGGTGGCTGCGCGGGCAGATCGGGCTCGTGCTCCAGGACATCGCCGTGGAGCCGTACCTGTCGGTGCGCGAGACCATCGCCCGCAACGCGGGCTACTACCCCGCCCCGCGCGACACCGACGAGGTCATCGACCTGGTGGGGCTCCGGGAGAAGGAGGGCGCGAAGGTCAAGGACCTGTCCGGAGGGCAGAAGCGGCGGCTCGACCTCGCCCTGGGCGTGATCGGCGACCCGAAGCTGCTGTTCCTGGACGAGCCGACCACCGGCTTCGACCCGGGCGCCCGCCGCGGCGCCTGGGAGGTCGTGCGCAACCTGCGCGACGCCGGTACGACCATCATGCTGACCACGCACTACATGGACGAGGCGCAGGCGCTCGCCGACTCGGTCGCCGTCATCGCCGGCGGGCGGATCGTCGCCTCCGGCACCCCGGACACCCTGGGGGGACGCGACAGCGCGCTGGCCCGGATCCGGTTCGCGCTGCCGGCCGGCGCCGCCATCGGGGACCTGCCGATCCCGGTCAGCGACGCCGAGGACGGCCTGGTCACGGCCGAGGCCGAGGAGCCGACCGCGGTCCTGCACCGGCTCACCTCCTGGGCGCTGGAGCGCGGCACGCCGCTGGAGCGGCTGACCGTGGAACAGCCCACCCTGGAGGACGTCTACCTGGGGCTGACCAGTTCGTACGCACAGCAGGACGCCTCGTCCCCGTCCGCCGAACGGGGCCAGGCCCCCGCCCCGGCGGCCCGCGGGCGCCGTGGGCGCCGACCCGGACGGAGCAGCCGATGACCAGCACCCTTCCTCCCACGACCACCACACCCGGCCGGCGTTCCGCGCGCCCCGACACCGAACGGCCGGACGAACGGGGCTCCTTCGCCCTGCTCGCCCACCAGATCCGCTACGAGCAACTGTCGTTCTGGCGCAACCCGCAGTCGATGGTGTTCACCTTCGTCCTGCCCGTCGTGATCATCGCGATCTTCGGCGCCGTGTTCGGCGGCGGCCAGGGCGAGGACTTCTTCTTCGGCATGAGCGGCATGCAGTACTACACGCCGACCATCGCCGCCGTGTCCGTACTGGGCGCCTGCTACGGCCAGTTGGCGATCGTGCTCGCCATGCGCCGGCAGACCGGCGTCCTCAAGCGGCTGCACGCGACCCCGCTGCCCGCCTGGGTGTACTTCGCGGGCCTGCTGGTGCACTGCGTCGTCGTGAGCATCGTCGACGTCGCGCTCGTCATCGGCATCGGGCGCCTGTACGGGGTGCCGTGGCCCACCCAGTGGGCCGCGCTCGCGGTCACCCTGGTGTTCGGCGCGGCCAGCTTCTGCGCGCTCGGCGTCGGGGTCGCCTCGCTCATCCGCAACTCCGAGGCGGCGCCCGCGGTCGTGCAGTTCATCCAGTTCCCGCTGGTGTTCATCTCCGGCAGCTACTTCCCCATCCACTCCGGCGTCCTCAACGAGATCGCGGGACTGCTTCCGGTGAAGCCCTTCAACGACGCCATGCTGGCGTCGTTCGCGCACGGCGCCGGCTTCCAGTGGAAGGAGCTCGCGGTGCTCGCGGCCTGGGGCGTCGTCGGCGCCCTGATCGCGGTGCGCCGCTTCCGCTGGGACCCGCGCCCCGAGTAGAGCCGGACGACCGCTCCGGACCACCACATCGAGGGGGCCTCGCAGAGGCCCCCTCGCGGCTCTCCAGAAACCCCCACGACGTCGAAAGGACCCCCATCATGTCCACGACCCACACCACCCACCCGCGGACCGTCGACGCCCCGGCCGGCAGCTGGCACCTCGAACCCGCGGACTCCACCGTCGAGTTCACCGGCCGCCACTTCTTCTTCCTGCCCGTACGCGGCTCACTGCCCGTACGTTCCGGCCGCGCCGAACTCGCCGCCGACGGCACCCTGGCCGGCCTGGAGGCCGCGGTCGGCGTCGCCGGCTTCGAGAGCGGCGACCCGCGGCGGGACACGGCCGTGCGCGGCCCGCGGTTCCTCGACGCGGAGCGCCACCCGGAACTGCGCTTCACCGGCGAGCGTCTCACCGCAGGGCCGGGCGTCACCGGACTGCTGGAGGTCAAGGGCCGCAGGACGCCGGTGACGTTCACGGTCGACGAGCTGACCACCGACGGCGAGCGGGCCACCGTACGGACCACCGCCCGCGTCGACCGGCACGCGTGCGGTGTCGGCGCCCTGCGGGGCCTGGTCGGAGCGGAGCTCCTGGTGCGGGTGCGGGCCGTCTTCGTACGCCGGTCATGAGCCGTACGGCGCACGCACACGGAACGAGGCCCGGCCGGAGGGGGAATCCGGCCGGGCCTCTGCGTCGGCACCCACGGGGCGCGGGGGTCACCCCACGGGTGCCAGGCCGGCTGCCGGCTGCCGCACCGGGAAGACGTGGGACAGCCAGGCGTAGGTGCGCAGCTCCTCCAGCAGGCTCAGGCCCAGCCGGTTGTGCAGCATGTGGGCGTGGGAGAAGAGGATCATTCCGGGGTGGGTCGTCGCATGCCGCCGGACGTCGTCGGCATGGGCCGCCAGCGCCTCGTACCAGCCGGTGAACGGGCCGTGCGCCTCGGGCGTGACCCGTACCGCGTCCGGGTCCTGGCCGACGTGGGTGATCCGGTCGAGCAGGGCGTCGGGATGGCCCGCGTCGGACGCCCAGGCCCGCCAGGCGTCCAGGCCCCGCGCGAAGTAGTGGGCGCGCTCGACGGGACCGCCGAGGGCGACGGCGGCGGACAGGGTGCCGCGCAGCGCCAGCCGGGCGCGCCGCGCCTCGTCGGTGACGCCCGGGGCGAGCCGCAGCACGAGTTCGCTGGACAGGTGGAACAGGGACTCGGCGGCCGGCATGAGGGCGTGACCGCCGTAGCGTTCGAACTCGGGGTCGTAGTCGGCCCGGTGGACGCCGGGCGGCAGCAGCGCCCGGACGGTGGAGTTGACGCCGGTCTCGCCCGCGGCGGCGAGCCGGGCCGCGCTCTCCTCGTAGGCGTCGGCGGCCAGCGGCTCCTCCCCGGGCGCGAGCCGGCCCGCCGTGGCGAGCCGGTCGCGCAGGGCGTCCTCGACGTCCGCGCGGGCGTCCGGGGCGAGGTCCGCGATCCGCAGCCGCAGATGAGGACCCGACTGCCAGTAACGGATGAAGAACCACTCGGTGCCGGGCGGCAGTGCGCGGACCGTGGGTCCGATGACATCGGTGAGGACGCGGTCGTGGGCGCCGCGGGCGGTGGTGGCGAGGTGGAGGTGCCAGGCGCTCCAGCGCCGCGGTGTGGTGGTGGGCTCGGTCATGGGCGGGTTTCCTTGTCGTCCGGAGGGCGTGCGGAGGATCGGGCTCAGGTACGCAGGTCGAGCTGGTCGCCCCCGGTCTCGCGCGGTACCCCCACCACCGCCGACAGGACGATCGTCTCGTCCTCGGCCAGGCCGATGACCTCCTTCGTGGGGATCTCCTTGAACGCCCGGACGGGACGGGCGAAGAGACCGGCCGCTGCCGCCGCCAGGCACAGCCCGTGGACGGCCCAGCCGCAGGCGGTCTGCGCGGCGCCCCAGCCGGTGGGGCCGAAGCGGGCGAACAGCTCGCGGGGGCGGACGGAGAAGAAGACGGTGAGCGGGGCCTTGGCGATGCCGCAGCCGTTGACGGGCGACAACCCGTAGCCGTAGTTCGCCTCCAGCCCCGCGGGGGCGGTCGGATCGGCCTTCCGCAGGTGCGCCGCGCCCTTCTCGAAGCGGTGCACCCCGGCCGCGTACCCCTCGACGTGCTGCACCACGGCGGTGACCGTGACCGCGTCGAAGGCGGCGGCCAGCACCGGGTGCGGTGGCGGGACACCGAGCCAGGCGAGGGCGGCGGCCAGGTGCCGGGCCGGGACCGGGGCGGGGCGCGGTGCCGAGTCCATGCCGTGCAGGGCGCGCGGCATACGGCCGGAGTGGCGCCGCCACAGCAGCTCCGCCCAGTCGGGCACGACGGGGCTGTCCGGCAGGCCGGCCGGGACGGCCGTGGTGAGCGGTGCCGCGCCCGCCGGGTACGTCTGCTCCCGGTTGGCGCGTACGACGTCCGTCAGCGAGGGGTCGCCGTCGGGCACCGGCGCGTCCCGCCCGGCCCTCGCCACGGGACCGGGCTCCGCCACGTCGACGAACCAGGGCAGCGACCACTCCCAGGTCCGCTCGAGACCCAGCTCGCGCAGCGGCCCCGCCCCGCCGCCGGCCGGCGGGGTGAGCACCGCCGGCACCCCGAACAGTTCGAGGCCGAGGCTCAGCGCCCGCAGCACCATGCCGATCTCGATGGAGACGAGCGATCCGCGGAACCACTGGTACGCCACCGGGATCGCGGTGTAGCGGCCGGTGAGCGCGACGCGGGTGGGCGGCGCCCCGGTGTCCGGCCCGGTGAGGGCGTGGCGGGCCGGCTCCAGCAGCCGCCACGCCGAGCCGTCGCCGCCGCCCACGAAGGCGTGGACGGGGAAGAGGCAGCGGGGCGAGGCGTACGGCCGGTGCTCGTTGTACGGGTTCTCCGGTTCCCGGCGCACGGGACCGAACGTCGCCGTCAGGGCGTGTGCCAGGGCGTCCGGCGCCGCCGGACCGGAGGCGGCGGGGACCCGCGGATACGCGAGCGCCGACAGCCGCTCGGTGGTGCCCGTCGGCAGCACCCTGCCCGGTCCCGCCGGGCGCGGCGGCTCCGGCGGTACGTGGCTGTCGGGCGGGGGCGTCTCCGCCCAGGTCCAGGGCGGCGGCTCCGGGCGGTCGTCGCCCGCGCCGTACGCGTACCAGAGCGGTTCGCGCGCGATGCTGTTGTCGCCCTCGGGGCCCGGCAGGTCGACCGGGGCGCGCCGGGTCCACTCCGGGGCGGGGGCCGTCACGGGAACGGGTGGGGGTCGTAGGGGATCGCCCGGTGCTCCTGGTCCGTGCCGCGCAGCGCGGCACGGAGCCGGGGCAGTCCGTCCAGGCGCTGCTGGGCGTGGCCGAAGCACATCGGCACGATGCCGGGGACGACCGCGCGGGCGACCGCGATACCGGCGTCCGCGTGCTCCCGGCTGGTCTGGTCGACGACGACGATGCGGTCCAGGCCCGCGTCGGCGAACAGCGAGGCGACGTACTCGAGGGTGCCGCGCACATCGCCGCCCGCGGCCCGCTCCAGCCGGCCGGGCCAGTCGGGGAAGGCCTCCTCCAGGGTGACGGCCGGGCCGCCGAGCCCCGCCAGGGCGCGGTCGCGGGTCTCGGGGATCGAGGAGAACCGCACATGGTCCTCCAGCTCCTCCACCAGCCACGGGTCCTCGGCCATCCGCTCGGCCTGCTCACGGGTCCAGTCGACCGGGTTGGTGACGAGCTGGGCCACCTCGCGCAGCGCGCCCCGGATCGCCGACTCCGGCTCCGCACCCGAACCGGCGGAGGAGAAGGTGGCGGGGAACGGGTTCTTCTCGTTGACGGCGATGACCCACACCACCGGCAGGCCGATGTCACGGGTGGCGACCAGCAGGTGGACGTCGAAGCCGCGCGCCCGGATCAGCTCGACCATGGCCCGGCTGGTCGGGTCGGTGAGGGAGGCGACCGGGACGTGGGGGAGCGGCGCCGCCCGGTACCAGGACGTCAGGAACGCGTCCCGCTCGGCCAGTTCGAACAGCGAGTGCAGGGCGGCCTCTTCGTAGTTGGCGCCGACCGCGCAGCCGCTGGAGCAGTCGAAGAAGTAGTGCCGCCGGTTCGCGGCACCCGCCACGCGCGCCGCCCGGCGGTCCCGGCGGAACGCGTACTCGTACTGGTAGAAGGCGTGGTCCGCCGGGACCAGGAGCGGACGGCCGTCGGCCAGGTCGTGCCCCCAGGCCCAGTCCATCGGGGTGTCGGCCGTGAACGGCGTCGCCCTGCTGGTCGGATGGGCGAGCTGCTCGGCGGTGTAGCGGCCGAGGCCGTCCGGGTCGACGGCGTGGCCGGCGACCTCGCGGTAGGAGCGACGGGTCACCAGGGGGATGTCGTAGGGGTAGCCGCCGAGCCGTTCGTAGGCCTCCAGGACCGCGACCGGCTCGGTCTCGGCGAACGTACGGGCCCGGCCGTGGCCCATCGCCGGGGCGTCGGCGACGACGGCCATGCTCATCGCGAACGGGGCGTGGGACTCGCGCAGGATCGCCCGGACCGGTCCGAAGCGGTCGTCGACCAGGCGGTCGCGCAGGAAGCCGGGCTCGACGAGCCGGCTCGCCGCGGTGCGGGTGGCGTCACCGGGGACGGCCGGACGCGAGCGGAGGGTACGGGGCGGCGGGGCCCCGGTGCTGACCAGGTCCTCGGGGGCGGGGCCGCACGCCGGGCAGTGGAAGCTGCGCGCGATGCGGTGGCGGCGGGTGCCGCGCACGGTCACCGAGTACGCCTCGCCGGGGGCGAGGGGGTGGTCCGCCAGGTGTTCCAGGCCGGTGCGCAGGAGTTCGGGCAGCAGCGGCGCGGGGGCGGCGGGGACCCGCGTGGCCTGGGTGAGGTCGCCGACCAGCGGGTGGTCGAGGACGGTGCGTTCGCGCACCTCGGCGCAGGCGGCGCAGCCGGACGCGGTGCCCGGCACCCACAGCGGGCCGACCATCACCTCGTCGTCGTACAGACGTACGGAGAGGTGGGGGCCGTCCGCCGCGACGACCGGGCCGCGTTCCCAGGCGAGGTCCCAGCCGAGGTTGACGGAGACGGTCGCCCCGGTGGCACGGGCCAGTCCCGCGAGGGCGGGCAGCCAGTCGTCGTGGGCCGTCGCGGGCAGCGCGGGGCCCGCCTGGACCGGGTTCTCGGTGGTGGTCGGGTCAGTGGTCGGCATCGGTGGGCTCCTGGGCCGTCCGGGCGGTCACCGGGCCGTGCCAGAAGGGGAGTCCGCCCAGCACGGGGTCCGTGCGGCGGGCCTGTCCCCGGATCGTGGCGAGCGCGGTGAGCTGCCTCCTCAGTGCGGTGCGGGCGGTGTCGTCGGCGGTGAGCAGGGCGTCGGTGGACAGGGCGGCGACGGTGCCGTCGGCCTGGGCGGCGGCGAGTGCCGTGCACAGCGCGGCGTACGTCGCGTCGGCGGCCGTGGGTCCCCAGCCGGCGCCGAGCGGCCGGCCGCCGGCGGTGACCTCGGCCAGCGGCCAGTCGACTCCGGCGGTCCGGGCCAGGGCGAGTACGGGAACGGCCGGCCCGAGCCGCGCGCGCAGGGCGGCGAGGATGCGTTCGCCCTCGGCGTGCAGCGGGGGAGCGGTGTCGGTGAGCTGCTCGAACCGGTCCCGGCGCTCGGCGAGCCACCGCAGCGCGCCGTCCAGCAACCAGTGTTCACGGGTGAGGCCGGCGGCACCGCCGTCGTGGTCGCGCAGGGCGGCCAGGGCGGCGGCGACGGTCGCCGTCTCCTGGTGCGCCGCCCAGGCGGTGACCGTGTCCGTGCGGTCCGTGCGGTGCTCCGCCGCGCGCAGGGCGAGGGGCATCTGCGGCAGGTGCTCGCCCTGCGCGGAGGCGAAGAGTCCGGTCCAGCGGGCGGTGAGGGCGGCGGCCTCCTCCAGTGCGGCCGCCGGTTCGGGGAGGGGTTCGGCGGGGGCGTCGTCGAGCCGGACCACGACCGCTTCGTCCACGGGGCCGCCCGTGACGGTGACGCGGTCGGCGGTCAGATCGGGGCCGTGCACGACATGGGCCTCGCCGGGCTCCGCGACACCCGTGAGGGTGTCGGCCAGGAGCTGGGCGGCGAGGGCTCCCGCGAGGGAGTGGGCGACGGGCCCGGCCGCGGGCTCGACGCCCTCGGCACCGGCCCAGACCCTGGCCCGGTCCCGGAACGCCTCCCAGGCGGCGGGCGACACCCCGACCGGTCCGACGAGGACCGGCCCCGGGCCGAGCAGCACGGGCACGTGAAGCGTCCCGTGTCGTTCGGTCCAGGTCCCGTCACCGGTGAGGAACTCGATGACGGCACGGGACGGACCGCCGGCCTCGGGGAAGTCCACCGCCGGGCCGCCGACGGGAACAACTGCCTGGTCCCTGCACACCGTCGGGTCGCCGACGGGAATCGAGGGTTTGCGCACCGTCGGGTCGCCGGCGGGAGTCGAGGTTCCACGTACCGCCGGGTCGCCGGCGGGGGTGAGGGTTTCGGACGTGCGCGCCGCCGGGTCGCCGGCGGGGGTCGAGGGTTCGTGCACCGCCGGGGCGCCGGCGGGGGTCAGGAGGGCGGGGTCCGCGTACATCGCCGGGTCGCAGACCGGGACGAGGGGGGTCGCCGTTCCGGTGGCCGGTGGCGTGGTGGTCACGCCGGCCCGGTGCAGGCCGCGGCGGGCCGGGGCCGTCGCCGTGGCCGGGCCACGGAGCTCCACCCGGGCCCGGCGCAGGCGGGCGAACGCCGCGTACGGGTCGTCGAGGCGGGCGGTCAGGCGGGCCAGGGTGTCGGCGTAGCGGGCGCGCACCCCGGCCGGGGGCTCCGGCTCGGTGAACGCGGCCGGGTCGAGCAGCAGGCCGTTCTCCCGCAGCCGGGCGACGAGATGCCGTACGGCCGGCCGGGCACGCTCCGTGCCGAACTCGGCGACCAGGGCGTCCTCCGTCGTCCCCGCCTCCAGCAGCGGTACGCAGCCGTCCGCCACCGCGTACATGAGGTCCGAGCCGCTCAGCACGAACTGCCCGCGCGTGCCGCTGAAGTACACGCCCCCCGGCACCGGCGCGTAGTGCAGCCCGGGCCGGGCCCGCAGCGGGGTGTCCGTCCCCGGAGCCGTCGTGGCCGGGGCCCTGTCCAGATCGGTCACCGTCACGACCGAGCTCCTTCCGCTTCCGTGTGGTTGGACGGGTCGTACACGAACCGTCCGCCGGCCGTGCGCCCGACTTCGAGCACCCATTCCGTCGCGTGCGTGCCGTCGGTGACGCCGGGCAGCGCCTCCTCCAGGTAGCTCGCGCCCGCCCCGCGGCGCTCCAGCATCCGCGGCAGGACCCGCACCGCGAGGGCGCTGGACAGGTCCACGTACTGCGGCTTCTGCTGGAGGCGCTTGGACTGGACGTCCGGTGCGCCGACCGACAGCGGACCCTCGTCCTCGGGCGCCGACTTGATGACGACCTCGTCGGGGACCCCGTGCCGGGCCCGCCACGCCGTCAGCGCGAGCAGCCGCTCGTGCTCGTCGGGCCCGGCGGCCACCGCCGTGTCCAGCTCGGCCCCGCCGTACCAGCGGCGGCGGCCGACGAGGACGTCGCCGACCGCCATGCGCGGCGCGGTGCGGGTGTGCTCGCCGTCCCACGGGGTGGCCGCGTGCCAGGAGTTCGGCAGGCTGTTGAAGAGCCGGCCGCTGATCGCGAGGCCGGAGGCCACCGACAGCGGGGGCGGGAACAGGCCCGGATGGCCCGTGCCGAGCGGCAGCACCCTCAGGGGCGCGCCGTCCGCGTCCTCGACCCGCAGCGAGTCCGTCTCCGGGTCGTGGGCCAGCCGCAGCGTGAACCAGTCCTCCGGGGTGAGACCGCCCGGCAGCACCGGCGCGTGCGCGTTGACGTTGAGGCGGTGCAGACCGAGGTCCTCGGTGACCCGGGCGCCGTCGTGACCGTAGAAGCGCCGCAGGTGGGCGGCGAGCCGGGGCAGCGCCCGGCCGCCCTGGCGGCGGTCGGCCTCCAGGAACCGCGCGTACAGCATGCCGTGGCCCGGCAGGCCGTCGTTGAGGACGAGTTTGCCGCCGGCCTGCTGGAGCAGCACGCCGTAGATCAGCGGGTCCCGGCGGAAGCGGTCGGGCAGCGACCGGGTCAGTTCCGCGACGTCCGCCGCGGTGAGGCTCAGGGTGTCCTCGCCGGCCCGGGCGGTCTTGGTGAGGAGCGCGTGCACCTCCTCGGACAGCTCGCGGCGCAGCAGGTACATGCGCTCCAGCGAGCCGTCCGCCGGGCCGATGCCGGTCAGCGCGGCCGGCTCGCCCGAGCCCTGCGGCCCGTACACGGCGGCCATCGCGGCGGCCCGCCGGGAGACCTCCCCGACGACGAACGGCGCGTGCTCGGCCAGCGGCACGTTCGCCCCGGCCCCGAACCGCTCCGTGAACGCGGCGGTCATCAGGACCCGTACGTCGTGCAGCCAGTCGAAGACCGACAGCAGTTCCACGGCGGGCCCGAGGTCGGTCAGCGGGGCGTGCCAGTCGGAGGTGGCCACCTTCAGCGGCGGCATGACGTAGTCCTCCTCGACCGTGATGTGCGCCGGGCGGCCCACGGCCTGGCTGAACCGGCCGAGGTCCCCGCGCAGTCCGGCCAGGACCGCGCCCCGCTCCCCGGCGGGCGCCCCGGCCACCCGGGGCAGTCCGGCACGGACCCGCTCCGCCAGCTCCCCGGCGGCGGTGTCCCGCCCCGTCGGGAGCAGGTCGTCGTAGTCGGCGGAAGCCGCGCGCTCCTCCGGCCGGGTGAAGGTGCACAGCACGCCCTGCCCGAGCGCCTGCCGTACGCGCCGGTCGGCGTCCTCGGCCGGGCAGCCGGCCCGCGCGGCGACGTGCGCGACCACGGCGGGGAAGCGGCGCGGACCCATGGACAGCGCGTCGAGCAGGTCGGCGACGGGCCCGTCGAGCGGCAGCGCGAGCCGGTGCATGCCCTGTTCGGAGAACTTCAGGAAGAACAGCTTGCCGCTCTCCGGGTCGGGGGCCGAGGTCGGCGGCAGGCCCACCCACAGGTCGGTGAGGTCGGCCTCGTCGGCGGTGGGCAGGCCGCCGAGCACGTAGTGCAGCATCACCCGGTCCAGGCCCGGTACGGCCAGCGCGCCGGTGAAGGGCACGTCGCCGGGGCGTACGGCCTCCGGGTCGCCGGCGGGGGCGGGTTCGGCGATGCCCACCGCGGTGAACCGGGAGAGCGGGCTGGTGCGCACCATGGACCGGGTGACGTACTGGATCAGTCCGCGTTCCGACTTGCGGGTGCGGGCGTTGACCTTGCCGGGTCCCTCGACCGCCGCGCGGTAGCGCTCGGCCTCCTGGTGCACCTCGGGGGCGACGAGGGCGAGCGAGCGCAGCAGGTCGTCGTCGCCGAGCAGGCCCGCCAGGACGGTCCGTTCGCGGTCGGCGGCGGCCGGGTAGCCGGCGGTGATCGTGGCGCGCAGCCGCTCCCGCTCGGTCTGGACGGCCAGCCAGCGGGCCACCGACGGGAGCTCCGCCACGCGGCCCTCGGGGGCCTTGCGGGGCGCGCGGCCGTTGTGGATGGCCCGGCGCAGCGCGATCAGCTCGCGGCGCTCGGCGTCCGACTCCACGGCACCGATCCGCTCGTACAGCTCCTGCGAGCAGACCTCGGCGGCCTCGGCCAGTCCGGCCTCGGCGGCGGCGAGTTCACCGAGCAGCCGGCGCAGCTCCGGGTCGGCGAGGCGGGCCCTGCGCAGTGGGTTGACGCGCAGGAACCACTGGGGTTCGGGACTGGTCATCGCGGGGCTCCCGTCGGCTTCGTGGTGCGGGCGGTGTGCGGGCGTTCCAGACGCTCGCGCCAGCTGCTGCCGAGCACGTCGTCGACCGTCTCGGCGATCGCGAAGCACATGTAGTAGCGCTGCATCGGCGACACGGTGAGCAGGGGAAGCTGCTGGTAGAAGAGGTTGGTCAGCAGGCGGAACGCGGCGAAGAACGGCGAGGGCGTGCTGATCGCCCCGGACCCGTGCACGGTGCGGTGGAAGTCGGTGTCCGGCTGCTCGCCGCGCGGCACCGTGGTCACGGCCCCGGGCGGTCCCATCCGCCCCCGGTCGACGCCGTCGGTCACCGAGTCGAGCAGGCCGGCGGTGAGGGCGCCCGAGGCCACCGCGCTGTCCAGCACGCCGGCGCCGTAGGCGAACGCCGTGCGCCACCGGGCCGCCGCGGGCGACACCTCACCGCTCAGCCGCTGTTCGACCACCGCGCGGAGCAGCGGCGCATCCTTGGCGAGCCGCTCCCGGAAGACGGGCCGCATGTCCTTGCGGGGAGCCGCCCAGGCGAGGAACGCCTCCGCGTGCGACCGGGGGGAGAACACCCCGTAGCCGGGGCCGAGGGCGTGGGTGTCGGCGAGCGCGGCGAACGCCTCCGCGAGCAGCACCGTGCCGCTGCCGGGCTTCTCGGCCAGGCCCTCGATCATCGACAGCACCGGCACGGCGAGGGCGCCGTTCACGACGGTGCGCAGCGGATCGAGGCGCGGCTCGCGGGAGCGCAGGGCCGGGTCGTCGGGAGCGACGGGCAGGACCGCGCCGTGGTCGCGCAGCGGCAGGTACGGGGGCTCCACCGCCTCGAGTCGGCCGAACTCGCGGGCCTGCTCCAGGTAGGCCTCCTCGGTCAGCGCCCGCGCCGGGTCGAGGGGGCCCGCGTCGAGCCCGGCCGCGACCGCGGGCCAGTCGGCGGCGCCGGCGGCCGGGGCGAGCAGGTCGATGTGGGGTCCGTGCAGCCAGCCGCGGCGGACCTGGACGCCGGGCACGCCCCCTTCGCTCAGTTCGCGGGCGGCCGGTACGACGTACCGGGCCAGCCAGGCCGGCGTCACCGGCATCCGAGTGTGGAGTCGCACCCCCGTCAGGTCGGCGGAATCCGGCCTCACGGCACTACGCTCCGGAGCGTCAACCACCATGTCCTTCGCACCTTCCGAGACGAACGGGAAATGAATTCGGGAATGTGCTCCACATCATTGGCGCCCGGAATGCGCGGTGGAAGTGGAGAGGGGGCGACGGCTTACATACGTCACGGTTCTCGTGACACCGTGCGCCCTTTTCCGGGAAATCCGGGAGGCGCACGCTCCACGGCAAAGTCTCGGAATGGTCAATTCCGTTTGGGTCGGCCGACGGACTGGCCGAAAAACATCTGGCAGCCGCGGTGATCGTTGTACTCTCCGCCAATGACGACTGATCCCCCCACCACCGGCCCGATCCCGTCCGCCACGGACGCCGAGTGCCTGGAACTCACCCGGAAACTGCGGCGCCGAGGAACCCTCGTGCTCTCCGTCTTCGGCCTGCTGTGGGCCTTCGCCGGGGCCTCCGGAACCGGTTCCGCGACGGACGTCGTGCCGGTGTCCATAGAGGTGGCGGCCCTCGTGGTCACCGCGGCGGCCATCTACCTGGGGCACCGCAAGGACGCCGCGCCCTCGCCCCGAATGGTGAGCCTCCCGGAGAACTGGGCGCGCGGGGTGGGTGTCGTCAACGGCATCGAGGTGCTGGCCATCTTCGCCGTCATCGCCGGCTCCAACGCCTCCGGCCGCCCCGAGCTCATCCCGGTCGGCATCGCCCTCGTCGTGGGGCTGCACTTCTTCCCCCTCGCGCGCCTGTACGACCAGTGGCAGTACCGGTGGACGGCCGGGCTGATGACCGCCGTGGCGGTCGTCGGCGCGGTGCTGGTCGTGGCCGGCCTGTCGGACGAGAGCGTGCTGGTCGCGGTGGGCCTGGCCTGCGCGGCGGTGCTCTGGGCCTCCGCCTACCACCTGGCCGTGCGGGGCTGACGGCCGCCCGGCGGTACGGGGCCGGCGGGCCGTCGGGAACCTGTCGGGCCGACGGGCCGCAGAATCGACCGGGGCCGGCGGACCGCCCCGGAAACGAACGCAAGGATGTGCCGACCGGCCAGGGGGCCGGCGGCGCATCCTTGTGCGTTCACACGGTCGTGCTCAGGCGCTCACGCGCGTTCAGCAGGCCGAGCAGGTGCTGGACGAGGAGGACGAGGTGCCGATCGAGCCGCTGGAGGCGCCCATCTCCGGCAGCGCCACGCCGTCGGCGACCTCGAGGGTCTCCAGCTCGTCGGCGTCGAAGCCCTCGAACGCGTTGTCGGCGTCGTTCTTGATGTCCTTGGCGGTCATGTCGTGGTCCTTCCGGGATCCGTGGGTGGAGTGGTTCAGCAGGCCGAGCAGGTGCTGGAGGACGAGGAGGAGGTGCCGATCGAGCCGCTGGAGGCGCCCATCTCCGGCAGCGCCACGCCGTCGGCGACCTCGAGGGTCTCCAGCTCGTCGGCGTCGAAGCCCTCGAACGCGTTGTCGGCGTCGTTCTTGATGTCCTTGGCGGTCATGTCGCGGTCCTTTCATCGATTCGGGATTTCCCTGAACGGAATTCCCGGGGATTCATGCTCGGGATGATTCCCGGGCGCCTTCCGGAAGGTTTTTCCTTTTCCGTCCGGCTGTGACATCAATATTGCTCGGCCGTCCGCCCGTGCGCCACCCCCTGCGGACGTCGGCTGACATTTATCACGGCCCGGATGACGTTTTCCCGGTGCCCGGCTTTTCGTCGAGGGCGACCGGAAGCGCCCATTCGGGGCTGTTCACCATGTGCCATTCCTCGCCCGGCTCGGCGGGCATCGCGGACCCGGGCGCCGGCGTGCCCAGCAGGAAGTCGCCGACCGAGGACTCCCGCAGGTAGTCCAGGCCCAGCACGCGGGCGGACAGATCGGCGTCGCCGTTGCCCAGCCCGCAGGGCGCCAGGCCCATCGCCGTCGCCACCAGGTACATGGTCTGGTAGAGCACACCGGTGTGCCGCAGCGTCGTCGCGTACGCCATCGCCCGGTACTTCCACGCCATGCGCTGGAACCGCGAGGTCACCGTGAGGAGCACATCGGGGCGCACGTCGAACCCGACGGAGCGCGACGCCACGCCCAGCAGCGCCCTCCGGTCGTCCTCCACCTCGCTGACGAGGACCAGGCGGTGCGCGTACGAGTCGTAGTGGTAGACACCCGGTGCGAGGCTCTCGCAGCGCAGCACCGTGACGTACAGCTCCAGCTCGTGGAGCGAGCCCCCGGCCGGATAGGGCCGCGAGACCACCTCGTCCTCCCCGGGACCGGGCGTGTGGTGGACGCGCACCCGCTGCACCCGGTACAGGAACTCGCCCAGCTCGCGCGCCGTCAACGCCCTCTCCCCGAAGACGCGGTGGGAGCGGCGGCCCTCGACGGCGGCGGTCAGGGACGGGTCACGGGCGTCGATGTCCGCGCGCCGGGGACGGTACAGCTCCGTCACGGGGCCGTCCGGCGCCGGCTTCACGGCGGGCAGCGGGTCGATCTGGCCCCGGTACGGGTAGGCCGCGCCGAAGGTCTCGTCGAAGCGGCCGGACCGCACGCGCGAGTGGAACAGCAGGTCGTGGAAGTCCCACTGGCGCAGCACCGGCTCGGTGTCGGACGCGAAGGTGCCGTCCGGCGCGGCGAGTTCGACGAAGCCGGTGCCGACGAGATGGGCCAGGACCGTGAGCGTCTCCGCCTCGCTCAGCCCGGTGCCCTCACCGGCCCGGACCGCAGGACCCGGCTGCCCCAGCGCGGCGGCGAGCTCACGGGCGGCCCGGTCGGCGAGCACGGCCCGGAACTTCACCAGCGGTGACTCCAGTACGAGCACGCCCCCGCGCGTACGGCAGAGGGCGAACCGGGACAGACGCACCCGCGCGCCGGCGGGCACGGCCGCCGTACGGTGCTCGGCGTCCCGGGCCGTCGGCTCCAGCCGCACCAACTCCCGCCGCGGCGGCGGCCCGTCGTGCGTGAGCACGCTGTACGCCAGCAGGTGGCCGGCCCGCGCCAGCGCGGCGTCGGCCCGCTCCCGCGCGGCGCCGTCGAACCCCTCGTACAGCTCCTCGTACGGCACCGGGCCCCCGGCCAGCCGGCGCAGTACGGTGCGCAGGCCACCGCGCACCGGGCGCAGCACGAGTGAGCTCTCGGGGCCGCGCAGCACCGCCGTGTCCGCGGTGTCGTCGAACGTGATCCGCACGTCCGTACGCAGCGCGCGGGCCGCGAACTCGGGTGGTTTCTCCGTGGACACGGGAATCATCAGGGCCTCCGTCAGAGGGATTCACTGGAAGAACTCGACGAAATCCACTCTGACGCCCGCTACACCCTCTCCGCCCCGGCCGGCCGCACCGCATGACAGTCACCATTCCTGTTCGTGACCGAGGTCATGGAATGCGTGACACATGACAGGGACGGACCGTCTCCGCTCGGACAATCGACGCCCGAAGCGCATCCTCGGAACAGGAATTCAACGACCACCGCCCCAACGACAGAAGGACATTCTCGTGCTCACTCGTCGACATGCGATACGTCTCGGTATGACCACCGGCGCCGTCGGGGCGGTCGGCGCGGCGGGCGGGCTGTTCAAGACGCTCACCGCGGGCGGGCCGGCCACCGTCCCCGTCGCCGCGACGGCGGCCCCGGCGGCCGAGCCGTTCGCGGTGCCGCTGACCGTGCCGCCGGTGCTGGCCCCGTACCGCAGAACCAGACACGCCGACTACTACCGGATCACCATGCGCCGCGCGAGCGCCGAGATCCTGCCCGGCACCCGCACCGACGTCCTGACGTACAACGGCTCCTTCACCGGCCCCACCATCCGCGCCCGCACCGGCCGCAGGACGGTGGTCCGGCACGTCAACGCGCTGGACATGCCGACGTCCGTGCACCTGCACGGCGGCAACAACCCGGTGGAGCACGACGGCGGCATGATGGACACGATCGCGCCGGGACGCAGGCGCACCTACGTGTACGAGAACCGGCAGCCCGGCGCCACCCTGTGGATGCACGACCACGCCCACCACATGGAGTCCGAGCACGTCTACCGGGGGCTCTCCGGGCTGTACCTGCTGCGCGACCCCGACGAGGACCGGCTCGGGCTGCCCTCCGGGAAGTACGACATTCCCCTGGTCCTGCGGGACGCGGACTTCGACGACAGCGCCGCCATGGTCTACACGATGGACGACGCGCAGAACCGCACGACCATCCTGGTCAACGGCCGGCCCTGGCCGTACCTCGAGGTCGAGGCCCGCAAGTACCGCTTCCGGCTGGTCAACTCGTGCAACCTGCGCATCTTCGTCCTGGCCCTGTCGGACGGCTCCGCCACCCAGCACCCCGTGCAGCAGATCGGCACCGACGGCGGGCTGCTCGCCGCCCCCGCCGAGACCCCGGTGCTCGTCCTGTCGCCCGGCGAACGCATCGACTTCGTCGTCGACTTCTCCAAGTACGCGCCCGGAACGCGGCTCACCCTCGCCAACATGCTGGGCCCCGGCCCCACCGAACTCGTCGGCCAGGTCATGCGGTTCGACATCGGCGAGCGGACCCCCGACCGCAGCCGGGTCCCGGACACCCTCGCCACGCTGCCGCCCCTGCCGAAGCCCACCGTCGAGCGCACCTTCGAACTGAACATGGACGAGCCGGGCACCGGAGGCCACCGGGCGTACATCAACGGCAGGACCTTCGACCCGGACCGCATCGACACCCACGTCGAGTGGGGCAGCACCGAGGTGTGGACGGTCACCAACAAGAGCGTCACCGTTCCGCACAATTTCCATACGCACCTGGTGCAGTTCAGGATTCTCGAACGCGACGGGCAGCCGCCGTATCCGGCCGAGACCGGATGGAAGGACACCGTGCTGCTCTTTCCCGGACAGACGGCGAAACTCCAGCTCACCTTCGATTCGCACCGCGGCGTCTATCCGTATCACTGCCACATGATCGACCACAGCGCCATGGGAATGATGGCGCAGATGAAGATCGCCTGACTTCCCCGGCTAATTGTCGACCAATTCCCGACGAGTTCCCGACGAACCCCCACGACTTCCCGACGAACGGAGAGGAGGACCATGACCACCACCGGAACCCTCGCACGCCCCTACGTCCGCCGGCTGCTCGCCGCGCTGGAACGCGACCCCACCCGGGTCGTCGTGCACCGGCCCGACGCGGCCGTGACGGCGGGGGAGCTGCGCGCGTCCCTCGTGGGCAGCGCCGCCCTGCTGCGCTCCCTGCGGGTCGGACCCGGCACCACGGTGGCGATCCTGACCGGCCCCAACCACCCGCTGATGCTCAGCGCCCGCTACGCCGTGCACCTGCTCGGCGCGACCTCGGTGTACGTCCGCTCGATGAACCCGCGCACGGACACCGAGACCTTCTCCCTCGCCACCCAGACCGAACTGCTGCGGGACCTCGCGGTGCCGCTGCTGCTGGTGGACGAGGAGGACGAGGAGAGCGCGGCCCGCGGCAGATGGCTGGCCCGCCGCCGGCCCGGACTCACCGTGCGGGCGATCCCGCGCACGGCGGACGGGCCCGGCACCGCGCCGCCGGCCGAGCCGCCCCGGCCCGACGACCTGGCCGTCGTCGACTTCACCAGCGGCAGCACCGGCCGGCCGAAGATGGTCGCGCAGCGTTACGGCACCCGCGAACACCTCGTCGGACGCCTCGCCGACGGCCTCGACCCACGGGGCCCGGCCACGCTGCTCTCCGTCACCCCGGTCAGCCACACGACCGCGCCGATGGCCGACGCCGTGCTGTGCGGAGGCGGCACGGTGGTGCTCCACGACGAGTTCGACGCCGACGCCACCCTGGCGGCCATCGCCGAACACCGGGTCACCGACGCCTACCTGGCCGTACCGCACCTGTACCGGCTGCTCGACCACCCGCTGGTCACGTCGTACGACCTGTCGTCGCTGCGCCGCATCACCTACAGCGGCACACCGGCCGCCCCCGAACGGGTCCGCGACGCGGTACGGCTCTTCGGCGACGTACTGATCCAGGTGTACGGCACCACGGAGGCCGGCGGCATCAGCAGCCTCACCCCGCTGGACCACCGGGAGCCCGAACTGCTCGGCTCGGTCGGCCGGCCCTTCCCCTGGGTACGGGTGGAGATCCGCGCACCCGGCACCGGCACCCCGCTGGGGCGCGGACAGAGCGGCGAGATCTGGATCGACTCGCCGACGGTGTCCGCAGGCTACCTGGACGACGCGGAGCTGACCGCCGGCACGTACCGCGACGGCTGGCTGCGCACCGGCGACCTCGGACACTGGGACCCGTACGGCTATCTGCGGCTGGACGGCCGGGTGGGCGACGTCATCAAGCACGGCGGCCTCAAGCTCGACCCGGCCGCCATCGAGGCGGCGCTGCTCCAACACCCCCAGGTGCGCCAGGCCGCGGTGTTCGGCGTGCGGGACGAGGACCTCGTGGAGCAGGTGCACGCCGCCGTCGAACTGCACTCGGGCGCCGGACACACCTCCTGCGACCTGCGGGGCTACGTCGCGGCGACGCTCACCCCGGAGCACGCCCCGGTCAGCGTCTCCGTCTGGCCCGAACTGCCGCTCACCCCGTCCGGCAAACCCGACCGGACGCGGCTGCGCGGCGCGACCGCACCGGTGCGCGTGGCACCCCCGCCCGCCGCCGAGACGCGCGGCACCGGCCCACCCGACCCCGGCGCCGAGGTGGACGGCCCGCCCGGACACCACGCCCGCCGGCGCACCGATCCGCGCAACAGAAAGGGCACTCCATGACCGGATTCGGGCATTTCGCCAGGTCACTGCGGCTGCGACGGCTCTACCGCCACAGCACGGCCGGCCTGATGATCACCCCTCTCGACCACTCGATCAGCGACGGGCCCGTGGTGCCCCGCGGCACGACCCTCGACCAGCTCGCCGGACAGCTCGCCGCCGGCGGCGCGGACGCGGTCGTCGTGCACAAGGGCAGCGTCCGCCACATCAGCCCGGAGCGGTTCGCCGCGATGTCGCTGATCATCCATCTCAACGCGTCCACCAGCCAGGCGCACGACCCCGACGCCAAGTACGTGGTGACCGAGGTCGAGGAGGCGCTCCGGCTCGGCGCGGACGCGGTGAGCGTCCACGTCAACGTCGGTTCGGACGACGAGCGGCAGCAGATCGGCGACCTCGGACGGATCGCCGACGCCTGCGACCGGTGGAACCTGCCGCTGCTCGCCATGGTGTACCCGCGCGGCCCGCGGGTCACCGACCCGCGCGACCCGCAACTGGTGGCGCACGCCGTCACCGTCGCCTCCGACCTGGGCGCGGACCTGGTCAAGACCGTCTTCCTCGGCTCGACCGCGGAGATGCTCGACCTGACCGCCGCCTGTCCGGTGCCGGTGCTGGTCGCGGGCGGTCCCGCGATGCCCACCGAGGAGGACGTCCTCGCCTATGTCCGCGACGCCCTGGCCGGCGGCGCGGGCGGGGTGGCGATGGGCCGCAACATCTTCCAGGCCGCCGATCCCCGGCGGCTCGCCGCCAAGGTGGCCCGGCTGATCCACCACTTCCCGGAGCAGCACTTCGGCGCGGTCGCCTTCCCCACCGGGGCCGGCGTCCACCGGGACGAACGGCTGACCCCCGACCACCTGGACGACCCGGCGCCCCTGGCGGCGTCCGGTGCCTTCCCCGAGAACACCCACCACCTCTCCGACCTTTCGCATCCGACAGGAGGTCCGCACCATGACGGACGCAAAACTGTGCTGGCTTGACATCCGAGGCGCCGGCAACGCCACCGAAGCCGTCCTCGAAGAGGCCCTGCACCAGCGCATCGACGGCATCGTCGCCGCCGACCCGGCCGCCTTCGCCGGCCTGCCGCCCACCGTCCGCAAGGTCCTGCTCTTCGAGGACGGCCTCGACGCCGTCCCCGCCGACCTCGGCGCCGCCGACCTGGTGGTCGTGCCGGGTCCCCGGGAGGAGCGGGCCGCGCTCCAGGAGGCCCACCCGGACGTCGAGTTCGGGCGGTACGTGGAGATCGTCGACGCCGACACGCTCGAGGACGCCTGCCTCGCGGCACGGCTGGAGCCGTGGAGCGTCCTCGACTTCCGCGACCCCACCAAGATCCCGCTCGAGATCGTGATCGCGGCGGCCACCGGCGCCCCCGGCTCCATCATCACCACCGCCTCCAACACCGAGGAGGCCGAGATCGTCTACGGCGTCCTCGAACTCGGCTCCGACGGCGTGCTGATGCGGGCCAACACGGTCGGTGACGCCACCGCGCTGCGCACCGCCGCCAGCGCCCGCGGCGGCGAGATCGACCTGGTGGAGCTGACCGTCACCCACACCACCCACATCGGCATGGGCGAGCGGGCCTGCGTCGACACCACGACCCACTTCCGCAAGGACGAGGGCATCCTGGTCGGTTCGCACTCCAAGGGCATGGTGCTGTGCGTCAGCGAGACCCACCCGCTGCCGTACATGCCGACCCGCCCGTTCCGGGTCAACGCCGGCGCCCTGCACTCGTACACCGTCTCGCAGGGCGGCCGCACCCACTACCTGAGCGAACTCCACGCCGGCAGCAAGGTGCTGGCCGTCGACACCAAGGGCCGCACCCGTCCGGTCAGCGTCGGCCGGGTCAAGATAGAGACCCGCCCGCTCATCTCCATCGACGCGGTGGCCCCGAGCGGACAGACCGTCAACCTGATCCTCCAGGACGACTGGCACGTACGGGTCCTCGGCCCGGACGCCGCGGTCCTCAACTCCACCGAACTCAAGCCGGGCGACACGATCCTCGGTCACCTGCCGACCGCCGACCGCCACGTCGGCTACCCGATCGACGAGTTCTGCCTGGAGAAGTGAGTCCCGTACGAAGTCCCGTACGACCTCGTACACCCGTCGCGCCCGTGCCCGTACGAGCGTGACGAGCAGGCGCACCATCCCGCCCCGCCCCGGCACCCACCGTGCCGGGGCAGGCGCGCGTCCGCTCACAACAGCCCGTGTTCCCCGGCGATGCGCGCCGCGTCGAACCGGTTGCGTCCCCCGAGCTTCTTGATGGCCGCCGACGTCAGATTGCGTACGGTGCCCGCCGCCAGGTACAGCTCTCCCGCGATCTCCTTCACGGTCGCCCCGCCGGCCGTCAGCCGCAGCACGTCCACCTCCCGCACGCTCAGCGTCGTCTCCCCGACCGCCACCGGCCGCAGCAGCGACGGATCGACGGTCAGACAGCCGCCCGCCACCCCCATCAGCGTCGTCACCAGCTGGGGCAGCCGGGCGTTCTTCGGTACGACACCGAGCGCGCCGGCCGCCACGGCCCGGTCCACCACCGACGGCGTGGCCGCCCCCACCATCAGCGCGACCCCGCACCTGGGATGGTGACTGCGTACGTCGGTGGCGGTGCGCAGCGCCTTGCCGGCCATCGTGGACTCGCCGAGCAGCAGGACGGTGGGCCGGTGCCGCTCCACCGCCGGCAGCACGGCGTCGCACGACGTGGCCAGCCCCACCACCTCCAGTCCGTCGACGCCGTTGAGCGTCTCGGCGAAGGCCTCCAGGACGAGTTGGTGATCACCTGCGACGACTACCCGTATCGACATGCTGAACCCCCGTGCGGACGAACGGTGAAGAAGACTCGTGGAAACCAGGCCCCAGGGCCTGCGTGCCGTGTGCGGCGGACCCTCGACCATCGCGGGCCGCCCATCACTGCGGACTGTCAATGACTCTCGTGCGAGCGGGCGAACCGTTCGATCAGCCGGTCCGCGACCGACTGCGCCGCCCGCTCGTGACCGGCGCCGTCGTGCCCCGTGTCGATCTCGATGTGCTCGGCCCCGGCCGGCAGGGCCGCCGCGACGACGGCCGAGACGGCGCGGAAGTCCCGGGCCAGGTCCCCGCTGCCGGGACCCGACGGGATCACCACGACGCACGCGGCCACCGGGCCGAGGTCGCCGGCGATCTGACCGGGCAGGGCACGCAGCGTCTCCGGCCGTGTGACGTCCACCTGGTAGGGCAGCGCGACCAGTCCGATACCGGCCAGTTCCTTGCAGAGGAAGGCCGCGTTGGTGGCCGCGTCGTCGTCGCGTCCCGGATGCCCCGCGCCGACCACCGCCACCGCCGCGCCCGCCGCGCTCAGCCGGGTGGCCACACTGCGGCCGGCGCCGGTGGTCGCGTCGATGACGAGCACGACACAGCCGTTCAACGGAGGGACGACAAACGCGACTGTGTGCGACACCGGAACTCCTGAGCAGGTAGCGTGGCGAGAACGTGAAGGATCTACGGGGGATGCTTCGCCGGGCGTGCGGTGCCTCCCCCGTGCCGCGCCGCAGACGTCCGACCCGGTGTGGTGCCCGGTCCGGACATGTGGTTCAAGGGGGAAACACCACGTGGAAGACGTATCTCCACTCGACCAGCGAACGCTTGCCGTCTACCGCGCGATCCTGTTCCACAAGGAACACGATCCGGCCAGACTCGCCGACCTCCTCGGCATCGCCGCCGACGAGGTGCAGGAGGCACTCGCCCAGCTGTCCGAGCTGTCCCTCCTCGCCCCGTCCCGGGACTCGCCCGGAGCGCTGCGCGCGGTGAACCCGTCGCTGGGCCTGAAGGTCCTGCTCCAGCGGGAACAGGACGAACTGGCCTACCGGCAGCAGCGCATCGAGCAGAACCGGGCGGCGCTGGCCGCGCTCGCCGCCGAGTACACGGCGTCGAGCCGGTCCGGTCCCGACGGCACCGAGGAGCTCGACGACGTCGACGACATCCGCATCCGCCTGGAGGCCCTGGCCGAGGGGTGCCGGCACGAGGCCCTGGCGTTCCACCCCGTGGGCGGACTCACCGCGGAGTCGATCGAGGCGGCCCGCCCGCTGAACGAACGGGCGCTCGCCCGCGGGGTCCGGTTCCGTTCGATCTACCTCGACAGCATCACCAACGACCGGGTGACCAGGGAACACGCCCAGTGGATGGCCGACCACGACAGCGAGATCCGTACGTCCCCGACCCTGCCGATGCGCCTGCTGATCGTCGACACCACCACCGCGGTGGTGGCGGGACTGCCCGGTCAGACGGGCCCCTCGGCGCTGCTCTTCAACAGCCCGCCCGTGGTGCTCGCCATGCGGGCGCTGTTCGAGGCGTACTGGGAGCACGCGACCCCGTTCCATCAGGAGTCCTCCGTCAAGGACGACGCCCACGGGCTCACCCCGCAGGAGCGCAAACTGCTCCAGCTCCTGGCCACCGGCCTCACCGACGAGGCGGTGGCGCGGACGCTCGGGATCGGGGTGCGCACGGAGCGGCGGATCATGGCCGAGCTGATGGACCGGCTCGGCGCCTCCAGCAGGTTCGAGGCGGGCGTGCAGGCGGCTCGCCGGCAGTGGGTCTGAGGCGCGGCGCCCGGCGCCCGGCCCGGCAGGGCGGTCACGGCCGGACCGGCGGCGCGGGCCACGTGAAGTCGTCCGGGCGGGGCGCGGGCGGCGCGGGCCAGGTGAAGTCGTCCGGGCGGGGCGCGGGCGGCGCGGGCCACGTGAAGTCGTCGGGCTGGTTGGCCTGCGGGGCGGGCCACACGAATTCCTGAGCGGTGGCCGCCGACTCCCGCCCGGCCGCGTCGGCGGCCTGGGCGGGCACCGCCCAGGCGACGGTCGCCAGGACGGCGGTGGCGAGGACGGCGGCCGCGGTACAACGGTCGGTACGGATCATGCTGGTCTCCATTCCATGCGTAAGTCAGTGCCGTTGCGACGATGCGCATGGAGCCAGTGGTGCCTTCAGCTCCCCCGGGCCGGTCCGCGTTCCCCGCGCTTTCCGGCCGCTGCTAAGAGAGAACCATCACGCCACCCCCGCTGTCCGCATCCGGCCAGGCCAGGAAGCTGCCTGGCAGGGAGTTGCCCACGCGGCGGAGGCGGTCCGCGGCACCGCCTACCCTTAGGGGCATGAGCAGCATCGACCGGAGCCAGTCAGTGGGCGGCACACGCACCTATGAAGTACGCACCTACGGGTGCCAGATGAACGTCCACGACTCCGAGCGGTTGTCCGGGCTGCTGGAGGACGCGGGCTACGTCCGCGCCCCCGAGGGCTCCGACGGCGACGCCGACGTCGTCGTCTTCAACACCTGCGCCGTCCGGGAGAACGCCGACAACAAGCTGTACGGCAACCTGGGCCACCTCGCCCCGAAGAAGGCGAGCCGCCCCGGCATGCAGATCGCGGTCGGCGGCTGCCTCGCCCAGAAGGACCGCGACACCATCGTGAAGCGCGCGCCCTGGGTCGACGTCGTCTTCGGCACGCACAACATCGGCAAGCTGCCGGTCCTCCTGGAGCGCGCCCGCGTCCAGGAGGAGGCGCAGGTCGAGATCGCCGAGTCGCTGGAGGCGTTCCCCTCCACGCTGCCGACCCGTCGCGAGAGCGCGTACGCGGCCTGGGTGTCCATCTCCGTCGGCTGCAACAACACCTGCACCTTCTGCATCGTCCCGGCGCTGCGCGGCAAGGAGAAGGACCGCCGCCCCGGCGACATCCTCGCCGAGATCGAGGCCCTGGTCGCCGAGGGCGTCTCCGAGATCACCCTGCTCGGCCAGAACGTCAACGCCTACGGCTCCGACATCGGCGACCGCGAGGCGTTCAGCAAGCTGCTGCGGGCCTGCGGGAAGATCGACGGCCTGGAGCGCGTCCGCTTCACCTCGCCGCACCCGCGCGACTTCACCGACGACGTCATCGCCGCCATGGCCGAGACGCCGAACGTCATGCCGCAGCTCCACATGCCGCTCCAGTCCGGCTCCGACCCGGTGCTGAAGGCGATGCGCCGCTCCTACCGGCAGGAGCGCTACCTCGGGATCATCGAGAAGGTCCGCGCCGCCATCCCGCACGCGGCGATCAGCACCGACATCATCGTGGGCTTCCCCGGCGAGACCGAGGAGGACTTCGAGCAGACCCTCCACGTCGTCCGCGAGGCCCGCTTCGCGCAGGCGTTCACCTTCCAGTACTCCAAGCGTCCCGGCACCCCGGCCGCCGAGATGGACGGCCAGATCCCCAAGAAGGTCGTCCAGGAGCGCTACGAGCGTCTCGTCGCCCTCCAGGAGGAGATCTCCTGGGAGGAGAACAAGAAGCAGGTCGGCCGCACCCTGGAGCTGATGGTCGCCGAGGGCGAGGGCCGCAAGGACGGCACCACCCACCGCCTCTCCGGCCGCGCCCCCGACAGCCGCCTGGTGCACTTCACCAAGCCGGAGCAGGAGGTGCGCCCCGGCGACGTGGTCACCGTCGAGATCACCTACGCCGCCCCGCACCACCTCCTCGCCGAGGGCGCGGTGCTCGACGTGCGCCGCACCCGCGCGGGGGACGCCTGGGAGAAGCGGAACACCGAGAAGGCGGCACGGCCCGCGGGCGTGCTGCTCGGCCTGCCCAAGGTGGGCGTGCCCGAGCCGCTGCCGGCGGTCACCGGGGGCTGCGCCGTCGACTGACCGGACCGTGACGGGGGGACGCACGGCCCGTCGGGCCGTCGTGGAGGAGCCGCCGCGCGGCACACTCCGGCCGGTCGCGCGTCGCGAAGGCACGCCGCAGGCCGTACGGGACGGTGCGTGCGCGCACTGGTTCTCCGCAGGGCCGATGCGACGGCGTCGCGAGGTGTACCGCGTGGAGGACGACGCGTACCACGTGGAGACCGCGGGCGGGCCGGGCGTCCGCCGCCTGCGGCACCGCCTCGCGGAGCGCGTCCGGAGCGCGGACGACCCGTGAGGCGGGGGTGCCGTTCCGGGCCGCCGCAGTAGGCTGTCGATCATGCTTGTCGCCGCCGCAGTCTGCCCGTGTCCGCCGCTGCTCGTGCCGGAGGTCGCCGCAGGGGCCGCCCCCGAGCTGGACACCGCGCGGGCCGCGTGCACGGACGCGCTGGGCGTGCTCGCCGCCGCCCGGCCGGATCTGCTCGTGGTCGTCGGACCGGGAGACGGTGCCGGGCCCGAGGTCTACCCGGAGGGCGCCCCCGGATCCTTCCGGGGCTTCGGCGTCGGCCTGGACGTACGGCTGGGACGGGGCGAGGGCACACCCGGGCGGGAACTCCCGTACGGGCTGGCCGTGGGCGCCTGGCTGCTGGACCGCACCGGATGGGCGGACGCCCCCGTGGAGGGACTGGCCGTGGGGGAGTCCCTCACGGCCGGGCGGTGCGCCGAGGCGGGGGAGGCCCTCGCCGGCCGGGCGGAACGGGTCGCGCTGCTGGTGATGGGCGACGCCAGCGCCTGCCGCACACTCAAGGCACCCGGCTACCTCGACGAACGCGCGGCCCCCTTCGACACGGAACTCGCACGCGCGCTGGGCACGGCCGACACCGCGGCCCTGCGAGCGCTGGACACCGCACTGGCCCACGAACTGAAGGTATCCGGCCGGGCCCCCTGGCAGGTACTCGCCGGCGCGGCAACCGGAAACCCGACCCTGAAGGGCACGCTGCTCCACGAGGACGCCCCCTATGGGGTCGGCTACCTCGTGGCCACCTGGGCGTAGGCGGGCTGCCGCCGGGAGAACGCGGCGGACGGCCGGGGGGCTCGGACCTGGAAGGCACGCTGCTCCACGAGGACGCCCCCTATGGGTCGGCTACCTCGTGGCCACCTGGGCGTGGGCGGGTTGCCGCCGGGAGAACGCGGCGGACGGCCGGGAGCCCTTGGTGTGCTCCGCGGCCGCCCGCCGGTGTGCCGCTCAGGAAGTGGGCGGCGGCCCGGCCGGCGGCGTGGTCGTGCCGCCCGCGCCCGAGCCGGGGTCGTTCTTGTGCGCGAGTCGGTCCACGGCGCCCTTGGCCTTGCCCGTGCCCGTCTGGATCCGGTCGCTGTACTTGCCCTTGGTCCGCTTGTCGACGGTCCGCGCGGCCTTGTCCAGGCCGTGCTGGATCTTGTCCTCGTGCTGGTGCGCGAGGTCGGAGACCTTGTTCTTGGCCGGGCCGAGTCTGGCCTTCAGATTGTCCAGGAGACCCATGATGCACCTTTCCTCGCGGCCGTCTACGTGCGGGCGCCCTCACCGGTCTCGCTGCCGGCCGCCTCGGCGGACTGCTGCTTGGGGATCTCGACGGTGTCGGTGCCGGTGACCTCGCCGGTCTCCTTCTCCGCCGGCCCGGTGGTCTCCGGCACCTCGGCCGACCCCTTCGGCTCCGCGGCCCCGGCCGCGCTCTCCGTGCCGGCCCCGGCCGCCGCTTCGCCGGCCCGGACCTCGGCGGTCCGTGTCTCCTCCGCGGCCTTCGTCTTCCGGAAAATCCGTGCAAAAACGCCCATATTCACTCCATACGTTACTCGTGCGGGCGAAATCCCGCGTCGCCCGGTGCGTCCGTTCGCGTGACCCGGGCCGCCGCCCCCGTGATCCGGCGGCAAGAACCTCGCAACGGGCAACGACCCGGTGACCGTCGCGTCACGTAACCCGTTCGAGGGCCGGACGGGAGGTTTGCGAGACTGGATCAGTGAGCAGCGCACCCCTCGCCCCCCGCGTCATCGCCGTCGTCGGCCCCACCGCGGCCGGAAAGTCCGATCTGGGCGTATTCCTGGCCCAGCGACTCGGCGGCGAAGTCGTCAACGCCGACTCCATGCAGCTCTACCGGGGGATGGACATCGGCACCGCCAAACTGACGCCCGAGGAGCGCGGCGGCGTCCCGCACCACCTGCTCGACATCTGGGACGTCACCGTCACCGCGTCCGTCGCCGAGTACCAGCGGCTGGCCCGGGAGCGGATCGACGCGCTGCTCGCCGAGGGGCGCTGGCCCGTCCTCGTCGGCGGTTCCGGCCTCTACGTCCGCGGCGCCGTCGACAACCTGGAGTTCCCCGGCACCGACCCCGAGGTCAGGGCACGCCTGGAGGAGGAGCTCACGCTGCGCGGCCCGGGGGCGCTGCACGCGCGCCTCGCCGTGGCGGACCCGGAGGCCGCGCGGGCGATCCTGCCGAGCAACGGCCGCCGTATCGTCCGCGCGCTCGAGGTCATCGAGATCACCGGAAGGCCCTTCACGGCCAACCTCCCCGGCCACGACTCGGTCTACGACACCCTCCAGATCGGCGTCGACGTGGCCCGCCCCGAGCTGGACGAGCGGATCGCCCGCCGGGTGGACCGGATGTGGGAGGCCGGCCTCGTGGAGGAAGTGCGCGCATTGGAGGCGCAAGGGTTGCGCCAGGGGCGTACGGCGTCGCGCGCGCTCGGCTACCAGCAGGTGCTCGCGGCGCTCGCCGGGGAGTGCACCCTCGAAGAGGCGCGGTCCGAGACCGTCCGTGCCACCAAGCGCTTCGCGCGCCGTCAGGATTCATGGTTCAGGCGCGATCCCCGGGTGCACTGGTTGAGTGGGGCCGCGGCGGACCTGAGGGAACTTCCGCAGCTCGCGTTGTCGTTGGTCGAACGACCGGTTACAGCCTGATCACGTCCTGGCATCGGGACGCCCAGGCCGTCATCCGGGCCTGTGACACCGTGCCATCATCGAGCTTCGATCGACCAGTGGAGTCCTAGTTGGGAGGGCGCGTGGCGATGGAGGCCGGCCCTCGCGACACCGCACACGGCACCGAACACCTCACCACCGAGCGGGGTGTCCCGGAGCAGGAGACGACCGACCGCCTCAGTCCGGACGGACCGGACGAGACGCAGGGCGGCGTGACCGACGACGGCCCCGAGCCGGACGAGATGTTCGCGGGCGGTGACGAGGTCGAGGTCGAGCTGCGCCCGCAGCGCCGGCTGCGCATCTGGCAGCTCGCGCCGATCGTCGGGCTGGCCGCGGTCGGCTCCCTGATGTTCGCCTTCCCGCTCGCCTTCGACTTCGGCGACAGCGGCGCCGTGATCGCCATGCTGGGGCTGCTGATCTGCTCCTGCGCGGCCGGCTGGGGCATGATGGCCGCCCGCAGGGTGGGCTCCACCTGGCCGGGCCTGCCGGCCCGCGGCTCCGGCCGCAGACCCGACTGGCGGGTGGTGGCCGCATACGCGGTGATGGTCGCAGCGGTGGTGGCCCTGGCGGTATGGCGAGTAGCCCGCCTCCGCTGACCAGCGCCCCTGGGGGTGCGGGGATGTACCGATGTGCGGCTCCGCCGCGTGGGCGCGACCAGCCCCCCACCGGGCCCGCACGGAACCACAGCCTCGCGGCGCCGCCGGCAGCGCGTTCTCGTAGGATCGAGACATGCTCGCCTTCCTCAAGGGCCACGGCACGGAGAACGACTTCGTGATCGTCCCGGACCCCGAGAACGCCATCGACCTCTCCCCGGCCGCCGTCGCCGCCCTGTGCGACCGCCGCGCGGGCATCGGCGGCGACGGACTGCTGCACGTGGTGCGGTCCGCGGCCCACCCCGAGGCACGGGCCATGGCCGCCGAGGCCGAGTGGTTCATGGACTACCGCAACGGCGACGGCTCGATCGCGGAGATGTGCGGCAACGGAGTGCGGGTGTTCGCGCGCTACCTCCAGCGCGCCGGACACGTGTCCGCGGGAGACACCGCGATCGCCACGCGCGGAGGGGTGAAGACCGTCCACATCGCCAAAGACGGTGACATCACCGTCGGCATGGGCCGGGCGCTGCTCCCCGAGGGCGACGTCACCGTGAGCGTCGGCGGGCGCAGCTGGCCCGCGCGGAACGTGAACATGGGCAACCCGCACGCCGTGGCCTTCGTGGACGACCTCGCCCACGCGGGCGACCTGTACACCCCGCCCCCGTTCAGCCCGGCCGCCGCCTACCCGGACGGCGTGAACGTGGAGTTCGTCGTCGACCGCGGCCCGCGGCACGTGGCGCTGCGGGTGCACGAGCGCGGGTCCGGGGAGACCCGCTCCTGCGGCACGGGCGCGTGCGCGGTCGCCGTGGCCACCGCCCGCCGCGACGGCGCCGACCCGAAGGTCACCGGCACCCCCGTGACGTACACCGTCGATGTGCCCGGCGGCACCCTCGTGATCACCGAACGGCCCGACGGCGAGATCGAGATGACCGGTCCGGCGGTGATCGTCGCCGAGGGCGTGATCGAGCCCGAGTGGCTGGAGAACGCCCAGCGCTGAGCGGAGCGCCGGCTCGGTATCGCAGCTTCCGGCCTGCCGGACGGAAAGATCCGCAGGGCCGGAAGATCGCTCGCCTTCAAGATCATGGAGGGTCCCCGGTCCGATGGCGTGAAAAGGACCTCCGGTCGACCTTCCCTCGATGGGGTGATCCGTTTCACGCTCGGCCGGAGGCGGGCGGCCCGAGGGGGTCCGGCTCGGTAGCATCAAGCACCGGCCCGGACGGGGGGCGAACGCCGTCTCCCGAGCCCGAGTCCGCCCTGGGGCACGCCGTCCGCCGGTCCACGCAGCCGGAGGTGCCCATGAACGCGGAGGCCGTGAACCCTGCGACCCCAGGCCCTGTGACATCTGGTCACGTCACGCCCACGGGGTCGCGCAGGAAGTCCCGCCCCCGGCTCGACCTGCGCCGGCTGGGCCGTGCCGCGCTGCTCGGCCCCGCCGCCCGCGACCGGCTCCCCGACGCCATCGGACACGTGGTGGACGCCCACCGCGCCCACCATCCCGACGCCGACCTCGAACCCCTGCGCCGCGCCTACCTGTTGGCCGAGTCCTCCCATCGCGGCCAGATGCGCAAGAGCGGCGAGCCGTACATCACGCACCCGCTCGCGGTGACCCTGATCCTCGCCGAACTCGGCGCCGAGACGACGACGTTGACCGCCTCCCTGCTCCACGACACCGTCGAGGACACGGAGGTGACGCTGGATCAGGTGGGCGAGCAGTTCGGCGAGGAGGTCCGCTACCTCGTCGACGGCGTCACCAAACTGGAGAAGGTCGACTACGGAGCCGCCGCCGAGCCCGAGACCTTCCGCAAGATGCTCGTCGCCACCGGCAACGACGTCCGCGTGATGTCGATCAAACTCGCCGACCGGCTGCACAACATGCGCACCCTCGGCGTGATGCGCCCCGAGAAACAGGAACGCATCGCCAAGGTGACACGTGACGTCCTGATCCCGCTCGCCGAACGGCTCGGCGTCCAGGCGCTCAAGACGGAACTGGAGGACCTGGTCTTCGCGATCCTCCACCCCGAGGAGTACGAGCACACGCGCGAGTTGGTCGTCCGCAACGCCGCCCGCGCGGACGACCCGCTCGCCGAAGTCGCCGACGACGTGCGCAAGGTGCTCCGCGAGGCCGACATCACCGCCGAAGTCCTCATCCGCCCGCGCCACTTCGTCTCCGTGCACCGGGTGTCCCGCAGACGCGGGGCACTGCGCGGCGCCGACTTCGGCCGTCTGCTGGTGCTGGTGAACGAGGACGCCGACTGCTACGGCGTCCTGGGCGAGCTGCACACCTGTATGACGCCCGTGGTCTCGGAGTTCAAGGACTTCATCGCCGTACCGAAGTTCAACCTGTACCAGTCGCTGCACACCGCCGTGGCCGGTACGGACGGACAGGTCGTCGAGGTCCTCATCCGCACCCACCAGATGCACAAGGTCGCCGAGGCCGGGGTCGTCGCCCTCGGCAATCCCTACGCCGCACCGTCGGAGGAGCAGTCCGCGAGCGACGGCGAACGCGTCGACCCCACCCGGCCCGGCTGGCTCTCCCGGCTGCTCGACTGGCAGCGGGCCGCGCCCGACCCCGACACCTTCTGGTCCACCCTGCGCGAGGACCTCGCCCAGGACCGCGAGATCACCGTGTTCCGCCCCGACGGGGGCACACTGGGCCTGCCCGAGGGGGCGACCTGCGTGGACGCCGCCTACGCGCAGTACGGCGAGGACGCCCACGCGTGCATCGGGGCCCGGGTCAACGGCCGGCTGGCGACACTGAGCACCGTCCTCAAGGACGGCGACACCGTCCAGTTGCTGATGGGCCAGGACGTGGCCTCCGAGCCCTCCAGGGAGTGGCTGGAGCACGCCCACACCCCCGCCGCGCGGATCGCCATCCAGCGGTGGCTGACCGCCCACCCCGCACAGGACGAGGCGTCCGGGGCCGTACCGGAGGAGACCGCCCGGCCCCTCACCGGCGACCCCGCCCCGTCACCGGCTCCGGACGCCCCGGCCCCCGGTCGTCCCACGGCCGCCCAGGTCCTGGCCGACCGGGCCGGCGCGACCGTACGGCTCGCCGGCTGCTGTACGCCCGTACCGCCCGACGAGGTGACCGGCTTCGCCGTGCGCGGGGGAGCGGTCACCGTGCACCGGGTGGAGTGCGCCGGGGTGGCGCGCATGAAGAGCGCGGGGCGCGCGGAGGTCGGCGTGCGCTGGGGGGAGGGCGCCGAGTGCCGGGTCACGCTGGTCGCGGAGTCCTTCGTCCGGCCGCATCTGCTCGCGGACCTCACCGAGGCCATGGCCCTCGAGGGCGCCGAGATCGTCTCCGCGACCGTCGAACCCCCGGACCGCCAGCAGGTGCGGCACACCTACACCGTGCAACTGCCGGACGCCGCCCACCTGCCCGTCCTCATGCGCGCGATGCGCAACGTGGCCGGTGTGTACGACGTGAGCCGGGCCCAGCGGCAGGCGCCGGGCGTCTGACCGAGGCACGGAGCGTCCGAGCGGCGGTGTGATTACCCGATCGGGTGGGCCGAAAGCGCGCCGTCACCACAGCACACGCGCACGCTGATAGCCGTGGTGAATGCTCACCCCCCACGCTCCTGTCCCACACGGCCGCCCACCCGTCGACCACGCCCCCCGGCCCGAGACACCCCACAGCCGCCCGCCCCGGACCCGGACGACGCCCAGCCACGCCCCGCACGGCCAGCCACCCCCGGCCCACGGCCCCCGGCCCGAGGCCCCCGACGGCCACGTGCCCCCTGACCGGACCACATCCAGCCAGACCCCGCACGGCCAGTCACCGCCCGACCACGGCCCCCGGTCCCAGGTGCCTGACGGCCACGTGCCCCAGGGCCGGACGGCGCACAGCCACCGCCCCCAGGCCCAAGCACCCCACAGCCAGGCAGCCCGAGGCCGGGACGCCCGTGCCGGGGGCGGTCACGCGCGGCGGCGTCGGGCGGTCGCCGCGTCGCTCGCCTCCGCCGTCTCCGTCTGTCTGGTCGCCGCGAGTGCCCCCGCCGTCCCGCTCGGCATCGGTGACCGGCTCTTCCCGTACCTGGGCAACCCCGGCTACGACGTGCTGTCGTACGACATCGCCCTCGACTACCCGGGCCGCAACGACCGGCCGCTCGAAGCCGTCACCACGATCGACGCCCGTCTCACCGCCGGCCTGGACCGGATCAACCTCGACTTCGCCCACGGCACGGTCCACTCCGTCGAGGTCGACGGGGCTCCGGCCGGCTTCACCAGTGCCGGAGAGGACCTGGTGATCACACCCGAGGGCCATCTGGACGAGGGCGAGCGGGCCCGGATCACCGTCCGGCACACCAGCGACCCCGTGGCCGCCGAGGACCGCGAGGGCGGCTGGGTGCGCACCGCGGACGGCCTCGCCATGGCCAACCAGGCCGACGCCGCCCACCTGGTGTTCCCGTGCAACGACCACCCCTCGGACAAGGCGGTGTTCACCTTCAGGGTCACCGCCCCCGACGGCCACACGGTCGTCGCGGGCGGTCTGCCGGCCGGCGTCGACCGCACGCGCGGGGACACCACCTGGACGTACCGGACCCGCCACCCCATGGCCACCGAACTCGCGCAGGTCTCCATCGGCCGTTCCACCGTCCTGCACCGCGCCGGCCCGCACGGACTGCCCCTGCGGGACGTCGTGCCCACCGCGCACCGCGCGAAGCTCGGACCATGGCTGGCGAAGACCCCCGCCCAGATCTCCTGGATGGAGGAGAGGGCCGGCCGCTACCCGTTCGAGACCTACGGTCTGCTCCTCGCCGACGCGTCCACCGGCTTCGCGCTGGAGACCCAGACCCTCTCCCTCTTCGAACGCGACCTGTTCACCGATCCGTCCCTCCCCGCCTGGTACGTCGAGTCGGTCATGGTGCACGAGCTGGCCCACCAGTGGTTCGGCAACAGCGTCAGCCCCCGCACCTGGTCCGACCTGTGGCTCAACGAGGGCCACGCCACCTGGTACGAGGCGCTGTACGCGCAGGAGCGGGGCGGCAGAACCCTCGAGGCCCGGATGAAGGCCGCCTACGAGGCGTCCGACGGCTGGCGCGCGGCCGGCGGACCGCCCGCCGCGCCCGAGCCCCCGGAGCCCGGCCGGAAGGCCGACATCTTCCGGCCGAGCGTCTACTCCGGCGCGGCCCTCGTGCTGTACGCCCTGCGCGAGGAGATCGGCCGCACCGCCTTCGAGCGCCTGGAGCGCGACTGGGTCACCCGTCACCGCGACGGCACCGCCTCCACCTCCGACTTCGTCCGGCTGGCGTCCCGCACCGCCGGACGCGACCTGACCGGCTTCCTGCGCCCCTGGCTGTACGGGGCCACGACCCCGCCGATGCCCGGCCACCCGGAATGGAAGTCCGAGGCCCGGTCCGCGGCACCCGCACGGCGGCCGGTCACGCCCGCGCATCGACCGGGCGCGGGCCGGGAATAACACGGTGACGAGACGAGCCGTACCGTGCGACCATCGTCAGGTCCGCACAGCACGGGACACGGGAATCTCCCGGGCCCCCCGGACGTTGTGGACAGTGACGGAGGGTCCCACGGACCGGCTCCGTCGCCGCATACGGTTACCCAACGACGTAAGGACCCAATGACCTCCTCTTCTTCCCCTTCCCAGGACACCAAGCGCTTCGCGCACACCTACCCCGAGGGTCTTCGGGCCGATGCCCTGATGGAAGAGGACGTCGCCTGGAGCCTCGATGTCGACGGAGAGCGGGACGGCGACCAGTTCGACCGCTCCGAGCGCGCGGCCCTGCGCCGTGTCGCGGGCCTCTCCACCGAGCTCGAGGACGTCACCGAGGTCGAGTACCGGCAGCTCCGCCTGGAGCGGGTCGTGCTCGTCGGTGTGTGGACCTCGGGAACCGTGCAGGACGCGGAGAACTCCCTGGCCGAGCTCGCCGCCCTCGCGGAGACGGCCGGCGCCCTCGTCCTCGACGGTGTGATCCAGCGCCGAGACAAGCCCGACGCCGCCACCTACATCGGTTCCGGCAAGGCGCAGGAGCTGCGCGACATCGTGCTCGACACGGGCGCGGACACCGTCATCTGCGACGGTGAGCTCAGCCCCGGCCAGCTGATCCACCTCGAGGACGTCGTCAAGGTCAAGGTCATCGACCGTACGGCCCTGATCCTCGACATCTTCGCCCAGCACGCCAAGTCCCGCGAGGGCAAGGCGCAGGTCGCGCTCGCGCAGATGCAGTACATGCTGCCGCGACTGCGCGGCTGGGGTCAGTCGCTGTCCCGGCAGATGGGCGGCGGCAAGGGCGGCGGCCTCGCCACCCGTGGCCCCGGTGAGACCAAGATCGAGACGGACCGGCGACGGATCCGCGAGAAGATGGCGAAGATGCGCCGGGAGATCGCGGAGATGAAGACCGGCCGCGAGATCAAGCGCCAGGAGCGCAGGCGCCACAAGGTGCCGTCCGTGGCCATCGCGGGCTACACCAACGCCGGCAAGTCCTCGCTGCTCAACCGCCTCACGGGCGCGGGCGTCCTGGTCGAGAACGCCCTGTTCGCGACCCTCGACCCGACCGTGCGCCGGGCCGAGACCCCCAGCGGGCGGCTGTACACGCTGGCCGACACCGTCGGGTTCGTCCGGCACCTGCCGCACCACCTGGTCGAGGCGTTCCGCTCCACGATGGAGGAGGTCGGCGACGCCGACCTGATCCTGCACGTGGTGGACGGTTCGCACCCGGTCCCGGAGGAGCAGCTGGCCGCCGTGCGCGAGGTGATCAGGGACGTCGGCGCCACCGACGTACCCGAGATCGTCGTGATCAACAAGGCCGACGCGGCCGACCCGCTGACCCTTCAGCGGCTGCTGCGGACGGAGAAGCGCTCCATCGCGGTCTCGGCCCGTACCGGCCGGGGCATCACGGAGCTGCTCGCGCTGATCGACAACGAGCTGCCCCGCCCGTCCGTGGAGATCGAGGCGCTCGTGCCGTACACCCGCGGCAAGCTGGTCGCCCGCGCCCATGACGAGGGCGAGGTGATCTCCGAGGAGCACACCCCGGAGGGCACCCTGCTCAAGGTCCGGGTGCACGAGGAGCTGGCGGCGGAACTCACGCCGTACGTTCCGACCCCGGCCGGCTGATCCCTCACGGCAGAGCGAAGGCCCGCCCCCTGCTCACGGCAGGGGACGGGCCTTCGTCATGTGCGGGACGTGCCGGTCACTGACCGCCGTAGGTCTTGCTCATGTTCTGGTACAGCGCCTCGGCGTCCTCACCGAGCTGCGGGCCCGCCAGCCAGGTGTTGTCCATCGGGCCGATCGAGGTGTTGGAGACCAGCACCGTCTTGCCGTTCAGCACCCGGAACCAGCCGCCGCCGGACGAGCCGCCGGTCATGGAGCAGCCGATGCGGTACATCGTCGGCAGGTCCGCGCTGAGCGAGAACCGGCCCGGAGCGTCGAGGCACTTGAACATCTGCAGGCCGTCGTAGGGCGGCGCGGCCGGGTAACCCCAGGCGCCCATCTCGCCGGCCTCCGCCGCGGACGGCGCGGAGAAGTCCACGTCCAGCGCGGCGCCGACCGTCTCCTCCAGGGACTTGGCGCCCTGCTCCGGCTTCACGTGCAGCACCGCGTAGTCGTACGCCGCCCCGTCGCCGCCGGACTGCGAACCGCCCTGGATCCAGCCGTTGGACGTCGAGGCCCAGTCCGCCCACCAGTTGCCGTAGGGGGCGATCTCGGTGGCGCTCGCACCGCCCAGGTCCGCCGCGGACTGGCCGAGGTCGTTGTAGGCCGGCACGAAGACGAGGTTGCGGTACCAGCCGCCGTCGCCACCGGCGTGGACGCAGTGTCCGGCCGTCCAGACGAGGTTGGACTTGCCCGGGTGGTTCACGTCCTTGATCACGGTGCCGGAGCAGACGGCGGGGCCCTCCGGGGAGTCGAAGAACACCTTGCCGACCGGGGCCGCGTTCTCGTGGTACGGCGTCTTCTCGGCCTCCGCCCGGACCTGGTCCGGCTCCGGGTCGCTGACGCCCTGGGCCGCCGTCGCGTCCTTGACCGAGACGGTCTTGTCGGCCTCCTTCGCGGACCGCATCCGGTCGGGCTTCCACAGGCCCTCGATCACCGGGTTGACGAAGTCCTCGGCCTCACTGAGCCACTTGTCCTTGTCCCAGTCCTTCCAGGCACCGTTCTTCCACTTGTCGACGTCGATCCCGTGCTCCTCGAGCCGGTCCGCGATGTCGGACGGGATCTTCACCTCGCCGCCGCTGTCGGCGGCCTGGGAGGTGGTGGCGTCGGGCTTGTCGTTCGCCTTGTCCTTCTCGGAACCGCCGCACGCGGTCGCGGTGAGCGCCAGGGCGGCGACCAGCCCGACGGCGGTGAGGACGGTGCGCCGGCCACGCCCGAGCGGCGCGGACGTACGTGTGGAACCCATGGTGCGATGACCCCCGTTGAAACGAATGAATGTCGTACCGCGTGTTGATCTCCCGCCCGGTCCCGCGCACGGTGGCACGCGGGACCGGGCACGCCGGTCACTGCCCGGCGAACTTCCCGCTGACCGCGTCGTACACGCCCTTGGCCTCGTCACCCAGTCGCGGACCGGCCAGCCAGCCCGACGTCACCGGGCCGATGGAGGTGTTGGACACCAGCGCCGGCTTCCCGTCCGAACCCGTCGCGACCCAGCCGCCACCGGACGAACCGGCGGTCATGCTGCACCCGATGCGGTACATCGTCGGGTCCGACGCGCTGAGCGACAGCCGGCCCGGCTCGTCCTGGCAGTCGTACAGCGTCTGGCCGTCGTACGGCGGGGCGGCCGGGTAACCGATCGCCGTGATCTCCTCCACCTCCGGCACCGCGGGAGCGTCGAAGTCCACCGGCAGCGCCGAACCGACCGTCTCCTCCAGCGACTTGCCGTCGCCGCCCTTCTCCGGCGTCACATGGATGACCGCGAAGTCGTACGAGGCGCCGTCACCGCCCGTGGAACCGCCCTGCTCGATCCACTGGTCCGAGGTCTGCGCCCAGTCGCCCCACCAGACGCCGTACGGAGCGATCTCCTCCTTCGTGGCGGTCTCCAGCTCCTTCGCCGACTTGCCCGCGTCGTTGTACGACGGCACGAAGGCGATGTTGCGGTACCAGCCGCCCTTCTTGCCCGCGTGCACACAGTGGCCCGCCGTCCACACCATGTTGGACTTGCCGGGGTTGGCCGGGTCCTGCACGACCGTGGCCGAGCAGACCATCGTGCCCTCGGGGGAGTCGAAGAACACCTTGCCCGCCGTGGGGGCGTTGGCGTGGTACGACGGGGCGATGGCCTCCGCCTGCACCGGTTCCGGGATCGGGTCCGTCACGCCCTGGTCACCGGAGATGTCGCTCTCGTCGACCCCCTGGTCCGGCTCCTCCGCGTCCCGCATGCGGTCCGGGTCCCACAGGCCCTCGATGATCGGGTTGACGTAGTCCTGCGCCTCGCGCAGCCAGTCGTCCTTGCTCCAGTCCTTCCAGGCGCCGTTCTTCCACTTGTCGAGGTCGATCCCGTGCTCCTTGAGCCGGTCCTTGATGTCGTCCGGGATCTTGAGCTTGCCGTCGTCGGCGGCGGTCGCGGAGGTCTCGGCGCTCGCGTCGGTGTCTCCCGACTCGCAGGCGGTGGCGGTGAGGGCGAGCGCCGAGGCGAGCGCGACAGCGGCCAGGACGGGGGAGGTCCGGCGCGCTCTCCCCCCTCGGCGAGCGGTGGACGACGGCCGTATGGATCGCATGATCTGACTCCCCCTGGAATGAACGGACTTGGTGCTTCGGCCGTGGTCCCGCCCCTGGTCCGCACGGAGTTCGGGGACGCTCCCACGGCCTTCGGGAACGGCACCACACACTATGCGCTCGCTGTGGGGGACGTCCGACGGAACGGCAACGGTTCGGCTACAAGCCACCTGACCTGGTCGATCGTCCGGAGATGCGCCGATTTGAGGCCGGCGGGCTCCGAGTCGCCGACCCAGGGGGCCGGTGATCCCGGAGCAACCCGTAACCCGGTGGGTGGTCCGCGGTTGGTAGCGGTGGGAGGTCCGCTGCCCGCACGCGGATGCCCCGTGCCGTGGTTCGGCGGGAGCACAGGGGAGGACGGAGGACGGTGGCGGAAACCGCGTACGAGGGGCGGGAGCCCGGCGCCCTGCCGGTCGTCCCGGTGCGGGCGCGCGGGATGACCGTCGAGGGCGCGGACGGCCGCCGCTATCCGGACTGCCTCTCCGGCGCGGGGGCCCTCGCGCTCGGGCACAACCACCCCGTCGTGCTGGAGGCGATCCGCGGCATCATCGACTCGGGCGTGCCGCTCGACGTCCCCGGCCTGGCGACCCCGGTGAAGGACGCCTTCGTCACCGAACTGTCGCGCACCCTGCCACCCGGTCTCGCCGAACGCGCCCGCGTGCGCTTCTGCGGGCCGGGCCGCGACGACGTGGTGGCGACCGCCCTCCGGCACGTACGGGCGGCGACCGGACGGGCCGCTGACGGGCGCGGAGCCGAACCCGCCGTCCGCCGGATGGAGTCCGCGCTCGACGACACCGCGCCGGATGCGCGCCGTCCTGCCGGGATGCTCGTGGAGCCGGCGCCGGACGCCCGGCCCGTCCCCCTGGTCGCCGACGAGACACTCACCGGCGTCGGACGGACCGGCACCTTCTGGGCGGTGGAGCGCGGCGGCACCGTCCCGGACACGATGGTGCTGTCCGGGGCCGTCGGGGGCGGTCTGCCCCTGGCCGTCGTGGTCCACCGTGACGACCTCCACCTGCCCGGCCTCCCCACCCACACCGGCAACCAACTCGGCATGGCCGCGGACACGGCGACCCTCGCCCACGTCCGCGAGAACGGCCTCGCCGGACACGCCGCCGCCCCGGGCGCCACCATGCTGGACCGGCTCCGAACGCTCGCCGGTGAACTCGCCTGTGTGCGGGACGTACGAGGTCGGGGGCCGCTGATCGGGATCGAGGTGGTGGCCCCGGAAACACCGCCCGACGCCCCACACCGGTACCGCCCCGCCGCACCCGGACTCGCTGCCGCCGTACGGAGGGAGTGCCTGCGGCGCGGTCTGATCGTCGACCTGGGCGGCCCCCGCGCGAGGGTCGTACGTCTGCTCCCGCCCCTGACGATCACGGAGGAACAGGCGGCCGCGGTCCTGGACCGGCTCGCCGACGCCCTGCACGCGGCGGCTCGCGACCACCCCGCCCGCCGCCACGACACGCACGAGGAGTCCGGCATCCCCGAAGGCCGTCCCGCCCGGACGGGCTGACCCCGCTACCGCACCACCCCCACGAGGATCCGCCTTGCACACGACCCCCGCACCCGCCGACCGCCCGAGCTCCCTGGTACCCCACCAGCACCGGAAACTGCCCGACACCGACTGGCTCAGAGGCACCGGCGCCTGCCCCTTGGACCATCCCGACCCGCGCAGGGCGGCCCACGCCGCGGCCACGGAGAACCTCCTGCGCTGCTGGGTGCGCGAAACCGGCGTCCGCGCTCCGGGCAGTGACATCCTGTGCCTCCCTCTGCCGGCCAGTGGCACGGCCCTCCTCGTCCCCGTCCTGTACTGGTCCCTCACGGGCTGGCACCGCTTCGGCCTGCCCTATCTGGCCGACGCCCCCGACCCCGCCCCGCCCGTCGACGCCGTCCTGCTCGCCGCCCTCCTCAGCAGGGAGAGCGCCGGCATTACGGCACCGGCACGGCCGCCGGCCGGTGACGGCACCGATCTGGTCGCGCGGGTCGCCGACTCCGTACGGCGTGCCGCCGCCTTCGTCGGCGAGCGACGGACGGACACGGCCGACGACCCCGACCTCTTCCTCGCCGCCGAACAGTCACTCGTCCTCGGCCATCCGCTGCACCCGGACCCGAAGAGCCGCGAGGGCCTCTCCGACGCCGAGGCACGGCGGTACTCGCCCGAGTCCCGCGGCTCCTTCCCGCTGCACTGGATCGCCGTCGCCCCGTCTCTGCTCGCCGCCGACTCCGCCTGGACCGAGCGCGGACGCCCCGTCACCGCGGCCCGCCTCACCGCACGTCTCGCCGGCCCCGGACTGCCACTGCCCGACGGCTACGCGGCTCTCCCCGCGCACCCCTGGCAACTGCGCCAGGTCCGCCACCGTCCCGAGACCGCCGCACTGCTGGACGCCGGACTGCTCCGAGACCTCGGCGGCCACGGCGACCCCTGGTACCCCACATCCTCCGTACGCACCGTCCACCGGACCGACGCCCCGGCCATGCTCAAGCTGTCGCTGGGCCTGCGCATCACCAACTCCCGCCGGGAGAACCTCCGTAAGGAACTCCACCGAGGGGTCGAGGTCCACCGGCTGCTGCGCACCGGACTGTCCCAGCGGTGGCGGGCCGCGCACCCCGACTTCGACATCGTCCGGGACCCGGCCTGGATCGCCGTGAACACACCGGCCGGTGACCCCGTGCCCGGCCTCGACGCGGTGATCCGGCACAACCCGTTCCGGCCGCACGACGACGTCGCCTGCGTCGCCGGACTGCTCTCGCCGCGGCCCCGCCCCGGTGGCCGTACGGGATCCCGGCTGGCCGAGATCGTCACCCGCCTCGCCGCTCGCACGGGGCGGCCGTCCGGAGCCGTCGCCGCCGAGTGGTTCCTGCGGTACCTGGAGCACGTGGTGCGGCCCGTGCTGTGGCTGGACGGAGAGGCCGGCATCGCCCTGGAGGCGCACCAGCAGAACACCCTGCTCCTGCTGGACGCCGACGGCTGGCCCGCGGGCGGACGTTACCGGGACAACCAGGGCTACTACTTCCGCGCGTCGCGACGCGCGGAACTCGACGCCCGGCTGCCCGGCATCGGCGAGCACAGCGACACCTTCGTCTCCGACGAGGTCACCGACGAACGCTTCGCCTACTACCTGGGCATCAACAACGTCCTCGGTCTCATCGGTGCCTTCGGCTCCCAGCGCCTGGCCGACGAACGGCTGCTGCTCGCCGCCCTCCGCCGGTTCCTCACCGGAGTCTCCACCGGACCGGCCCGGACGAGCAGCACGCTGCCCGCCCGTCTGCTGGACTCACCCGCCCTGCGCTGCAAGGCGAACCTGCTGACCCGGCTGCACGGCCTCGACGAACTCGTCGGCCCGGTCGACACCCAGTCCGTCTACGTCACCATCACCAACCCCCTGCACTCATGACGTCCGCCCCCATCGGTGACTGGGGTCCGGCCAGGACTCCCGCGGGCCTGTTCCGACTGGTCCCCGTCCGTGTCGAACGCGATCTGCTCCTTCTGTCACGGTGGATGAACGACCCCACCGTCGCCCTGTTCTGGGAACTCGCCGGACCGCCGGCCGTGACGGCCGACCATGTGCGGTCCCAGCTCACCGGTGACGGACACAGCGTTCCGTACCTCGGCGTTCTGGACGGAACACCGATGAGCTACTGGGAGATCTACCGCGCGGATCTCGACCCCCTGGCCCACCACTACCCGGCCCGACCGCACGACACCGGACTCCATGTCCTCATCGGTGCCGCCGGCGACCGGGGGCGGGGCCTCGGCAGCATCCTGCTCAGGACGGTCACCGACCTCGCCCTCGCCAGGAGGCCCGCCTCGCCACGTGTCGTCGCGGAGCCCGACCTTCGCAACATCCCCTCCGTCACCGCCTTCCTCAACGCCGGCTTCTACTTCTCGGCCGAGGTCGATCTGCCCACCAAGCGGGCCGCCCTCATGCTCCGGGACCGGTCCCTGTGTCATCTGATGTAGCGCTCCGTCACCGCGCTCTCGTATGTGGTACACCGCTCACGCCGCAGCGGTTCCCATGCGCGCCGCGGCGATGTCCTGGCCGCGGGCCCGGGCACGATCCGTCCGTCCCGTGCCCGGCACGATCCGTCCGTCCCGCACTCCGGCGACTTCGCCCCCTCACACCGTCCGACAGAGGAGCCCCGTCTTGACCGCGTCCCCAGCCCCCGCCGTGATCGCACGAATGTCAGTGCCGGGTCGTAGGGTGGTCGCGCTATGACGAAGCCCTCACTCCCCGAACTCCTGCACGCCGCCGTCACCGCCGTCGGCGGCACGGAGCGTCCCGGCCAGGTGACCATGGCCGAAGCCGTCGCCGAGGCGATCGACGACAACGCCCATCTGCTGGTCCAGGCCGGCACCGGCACCGGAAAGTCGCTGGGCTATCTGGTGCCCGCGCTCGCGCAGGGGGAGCGGGTGGTGGTGGCGACGGCCACCCTGGCCCTGCAGCGCCAGCTGGTGGAGCGGGACCTGCCGCGCACGGTGGAGTCGCTGCATCCGCTGCTGCGCCGCCGCCCGGAGTTCGCGATGCTCAAGGGCCGCTCCAACTACCTGTGCCTGCACCGGCTGCACGAGGGCGTGCCGCAGGACGAGGAGGAGGGCCTCTTCGACCAGTTCGAGGCGGCCGCGCCCACCAGCAAGCTGGGCCAGGACCTGCTGCGCCTGCGTGACTGGTCCGACGAGACGGAGACCGGCGACCGGGACGACCTCACGCCGGGCGTGTCCGACCGGGCCTGGTCCCAGGTGTCGGTGTCGTCGCGGGAGTGCCTGGGCGCCACGAAGTGCGCCTACGGCGCCGAGTGCTTCGCCGAGACGGCCCGCGAGCGCGCCAAGCTGGCCGAGGTCGTCGTCACCAACCACGCCCTGCTCGCGATCGACGCCATCGAGGGCGCGCCGGTGCTTCCGCCGCACGAGGTGCTGATCGTCGACGAGGCCCACGAGCTGGTCTCCCGGGTCACCGGAGTCGCCACGGGGGAGCTCACCCCAGGACAGGTCAACCGCGCGGTGCGGCGCGCCGCGAAGCTCGTCAACGAGAAGGCCGCCGACCAGCTCCAGACCGCCGCCGAAGGGTTCGAACGGCTGATGGAGCTGGCCCTTCCGGGCCGGCTGGAGGAGATCCCGGAGGACCTCGGCTACGCGCTCATGGCGCTGCGCGACGCCTGCCGCACCGTCATCTCCGCCATCGGCAGCACCCGCGACAAGTCCGTCCAGGACGAGGACGCGGTCCGCAAACAGGCGCTGGCCTCCGTGGAGAGCGTCCACGACGTGGCGGAGCGGATCACGAACGGCTCCGAGTGGGACGTCGTCTGGTACGAGCGGCACGACCGCTTCGGCGCGTCCCTGCGCGTCGCACCCATGTCCGTCTCGGGTCTGCTGCGGGAGAAGCTCTTCACCGACCGTTCCGTGATCCTGACGTCCGCGACGCTGAAGCTGGGCGGCGACTTCAACGGCGTGGGAGCGTCCCTGGGGCTCGGTCCCGAGGGCGCCGAAGGCGATGACCTCCCCCAGTGGAAGGGCGTCGACGTCGGTTCGCCGTTCGACTACCCCCGACAGGGCATCCTCTACGTCGCGAAGCATCTGGCGCGCCCGGCCCGTGACGGTGACCGCGGGGACATGCTGGACGAGCTCACCGAGCTGATCCAGGCGGCGGGAGGCCGCACCCTGGGGCTGTTCTCCTCGATGCGGGCGGCCCAGCTCGCCGCCGAGGAGCTGCGCTCCCGCATCCCGGAGTTCCCGATCCTCCTCCAGGGTGAGGAGACGCTCGGCGAACTGATCAAGAACTTCGCGGCCGACCCGAAGACCTGCCTCTTCGGCACGCTGTCGCTGTGGCAGGGGGTCGACGTACCGGGGCCGAGCTGTCAGCTCGTGGTCATGGACAAGATTCCCTTCCCGCGCCCGGACGACCCCTTGATGAGCGCCCGCCAGAAGGCCGTGGAGGAAGCCGGTGGCAACGGCTTCATGGCGGTCGCCGCCACCCACGCGGCGCTGCTGATGGCGCAGGGCGCCGGCCGTCTCGTACGCGCCTCGGGCGACCGGGGTGTGGTGGCCGTGCTGGACCAGCGGCTGGCCACTGCCCGGTACGGCAGCTATCTGAAGGCGTCGCTGCCCGACTTCTGGTACACCACGGACCGCAACCAGGTCAGGAAGTCGCTGGCCGCGATCGACGCGGCGGCGCAAGGGGCGGAGGCCGGGACGGCGGCGCAGTGAGGGAGGTGGCGTGCCGCGGCACGCCACCGGCCGGCGGCAGCAGCCGGGCCCGTCCGGACAGCACAGGACCCCGGAACCGGCGCAGGGGTCCCGGGGCCCGGTCAGGGGGCGGGGCGGCGCTCCGGGCCGGTCCCGCGCCGTGTTCAGACGCGCCGCAGAACGGCCACCACCTTGCCCAGAATGGTCGCGTCGTCACCCGGGATGGGCTCGTAGGCCGCGTTGTGCGGGAGCAGCCAGACATGGCCGTCCTCCCGCTTGAAGCGCTTGACGGTCGCCTCGCCGTCGAGCATGGCCGCGACGATGTCCCCGTTCTCGGCGACCGGCTGGCGGCGGACCGTCACCCAGTCGCCGTCACAGATCGCGGCCTCGATCATGGAGTCACCCACGACCTTCAGCACGAACAGCTCACCGTCACCGACGAGCTGCCGGGGCAGAGGGAAGACGTCCTCGACGGACTCCTCGGCGAGGATCGGGCCACCGGCGGCGATACGGCCGACCAGCGGTACGTAGGACGCGGCCGGCTTGCCGGCGGTGTCCGTGGGCTGCACGGAGGCGGCCTGGTCGGAGCCCCGCACCTCGTAGGCGCGCGGGCGGTGCGGGTCGCGGCGCAGGAAACCCTTGCGCTCCAGGGCCATCAGCTGGTGGGCCACGGAGGAGGTGCTGGAGAGACCGACCGCCTGGCCGATCTCGCGCATCGACGGCGGGTAGCCGCGACGCTGCACCGAGTCCCTGATGACCTCGATCACCCGGCGCTGGCGGTCGGTGAGTCCTGAGCTGTCCGCCCGGATGCCGGGAGGTCGGCCCGGCAGGGAGCGCTTGTGCCCCTCGGGATTCGTGGCTTCGTTCATCGCGTGCACCGGCTCGATCCGGCCCTGGGGGCGGTCCTGGGCAGTGATGGCGGCACTGTCTGCGGTGGTGGTCACGTCGGCCCCTCTCGATGGTCTCCCTGCAGCACAACGGTAGTTGCTTTCGAAAGGTTGCGCCAAACACACGTTCGAGTGAAAAATCGCGAATTGCTGTACATGATCTCTTGTCGAGGTGTATTGGTCGCCCCGCTTCCTGCCGGACAAACGGGCCAATCGTTGTACCCTTCACCGCCGGGGCGATGACCTCGCGGCGGTGGCCCTCAGTCTGCCATCGGGCGCCCCGTGGGGCGTGAAGCGGCCCCCGCTCTCTCCGGGAGTCGCACACCTCCTCCCCGCCTCCGGCGCGGCGGCCCCCTCGTCGCGCGGCGTCCGGCGTGTCCTGCCCGCCCCGACGTGCGCGACACGCGTGCATGGTGTGGATGTATGAGCCAATCCCCACATCTAGTGGTTGGATTGCAGCAGTAGCCCAGAAGTTGTGGTCCCCCGGGTCTTCGGGTCCTCCGCGATCGCCTATGCTGGTGCTGCTTCGTGAGGCCCGAGAGGCCTCGCGAGGCCATCGAGTCTGCTGTGAGGAGGGTTGGGAGTTCATGCACTGCCCCTTCTGCAGGCACCCCGACAGCCGTGTCGTCGACAGCCGTACGACCGACGACGGCACGTCGATCCGCAGGCGCCGCCAGTGTCCGGACTGCTCCCGTCGTTTCACGACCGTGGAGACGTGTTCGCTCATGGTGGTCAAGCGGTCCGGAGTCACCGAACCCTTCAGCCGCACCAAGGTCATCAACGGTGTGCGCAAGGCGTGCCAGGGGCGGCCCGTCACCGAGGACGCCCTCGCCCAGCTCGGGCAGCGTGTCGAGGAGGCGGTGCGGGCCACCGGAAGTGCCGAGCTGACCACCCACGACGTGGGACTGGCCATCCTCGGCCCGTTGCAGGAACTCGACCTCGTCGCCTACCTGCGGTTCGCGTCCGTCTACCGGGCGTTCGACTCGCTGGAGGACTTCGAGGCCGCGATCGCGGAACTCAGGCGGGCGGAGCGGCCCGCCGCGGGCGACGGGGACGGCGAGGGAGCCGCCCCGGGAGGCCGGGAAGACGACAGCGGGTCCGGCGGGACCGTCCAGGTCCCCGAACCCGCTCCCGCCGCCGACTGACCGGCGGGCCGGCTCCGCGCGGCAGACGCGGGGACCGGCCGGGCGGCGGCGATGAGAAGACCTGTTGCGGGCAGACGAGCATGCGCCCGCAGCACCAGACAGAACACCGTGCCACGGGAACAAACGGGGCACTTCAGGGCGTTTTTGCCCGTACAGGGAGGCGGCATGACAGAGACGGCGAGCGGTCCGGCACGGAGTTCCCGAGCCAAGAGCAACAAGGCCGGCAAGGGACTGCGTGTCGAGCGCATCCACACCACTCCCGGAGTCCACCCGTACGACGAGGTGGCCTGGGAGCGCCGTGACGTCGTCATGACCAACTGGCGCGACGGCTCGGTCAACTTCGAGCAGCGCGGCGTCGAGTTCCCCGACTTCTGGTCGGTGAACGCGGTCAACATCGTCACCAGCAAGTACTTCCGGGGCGCCGTGGGCACCCCGCAGCGCGAGACCGGCCTCAAGCAGCTGATCGACCGCATCGTGAAGACGTACCGGAAGGCCGGTGAGGACCACAAGTACTTCGCCTCGCCCGCCGACGCCGAGATCTTCGAGCACGAGCTGGCGTACGCCCTCCTGCACCAGATCTTCAGCTTCAACAGCCCCGTGTGGTTCAACGTGGGCACGCCCCAGCCGCAGCAGGTCTCCGCCTGCTTCATCCTGTCCGTCGACGACTCCATGGAGTCGATCCTCGACTGGTACAAGGAAGAGGGCATGATCTTCAAGGGCGGCTCCGGCGCCGGCCTGAACCTCTCCCGGATCCGCTCCTCCAAGGAGCTGCTGTCCTCCGGCGGCAACGCCTCCGGCCCGGTCTCCTTCATGCGCGGAGCCGACGCCTCCGCCGGAACGATCAAGTCCGGTGGCGCCACCCGCCGCGCGGCCAAGATGGTCGTCCTCGACGTGGACCACCCGGACATCGAGGACTTCATCGAGACCAAGGTCAAGGAAGAGGAGAAGATCCGCGTCCTGCGCGACGCGGGCTTCGACATGGACCTGGGCGGCGACGACATCGCCTCCGTCCAGTACCAGAACGCCAACAACTCGGTCCGCGTCAACGACGAGTTCATGCAGGCGGTCGAGCAGGGCGGCAAGTTCGGCCTGCGCGCCCGGATGACCGGCGAGGTCATCGAGGAGGTCGACGCCAAGGCGCTCTTCCGCAAGCTCGCCGAGGCCGCCTGGGCCTGCGCCGACCCGGGCATCCAGTACGACGGCGTCATCAACAACTGGCACACCTGCCCCGAGTCCGGCCGGATCACCGCGTCGAACCCGTGCAGCGAGTACATGCACCTGGACAACACGTCCTGCAACCTGGCCTCGCTGAACCTGATGAAGTTCCTCAAGGACGACGGCCAGGGCAACCAGTCGTTCGAGACCGAGCGCTTCCAGAAGGTCGTCGAGCTGGTCATCACCGCGATGGACATCTCGATCTGCTTCGCGGACTTCCCGACCCGGAAGATCGGCGAGAACACCCGCGCCTTCCGCCAGCTCGGCATCGGCTACGCCAACCTCGGCGCCCTGCTGATGGCGACCGGCCACGCCTACGACTCCGACGGCGGCCGCGCCCTCGCCGGCGCCATCACCTCCCTGATGACGGGCACGGCGTACCGCCGCTCCGCCGAACTCGCCGCGATCGTCGGCCCGTACGACGGCTACGCCCGCAACGCCGACGCCCACCAGCGCGTCATGAAGCAGCACGCCGACGCCAACGGCACGGCCGTGCGCATGGACGACCTGGACACCCCGGTGTGGGCCGCCGCCACCGAGGCCTGGCAGGACGTGGTCCGCGTCGGCGAGAAGAACGGCTTCCGCAACGCCCAGGCGTCCGTGCTCGCCCCGACCGGCACCATCGGTCTGGCGATGTCCTGCGACACCACCGGTGTCGAGCCCGACCTGGCGCTGGTGAAGTTCAAGAAGCTGGTCGGCGGCGGCTCGATGCAGATCGTCAACGGCACCGTCCCACAGGCCCTGCGCCGCCTGGGCTACCAGGAGGAGCAGATCGAGGCGATCGTCGCCCACATCGCCGAGAACGGCAATGTGATCGACGCCCCCGGTCTCAAGCAGGAGCACTACGAGGTGTTCGACTGCGCCATGGGCGAGCGCGCCATCTCCCCGATGGGCCACGTCCGCATGATGGCCGCGATCCAGCCCTGGATCTCCGGCGCCATCTCCAAGACGGTCAACATGCCGGAGACGGCGACCGTCGAGGAGGTCGAGGAGATCTACTTCGAGGCCTGGAAGCTCGGCGTCAAGGCGCTCGCCATCTACCGCGACAACTGCAAGGTCGGCCAGCCGCTCTCCGCGAAGACCAAGGAGAAGGAGAAGGCCGAGGTCACCGAGAAGGCCGAGGAGACGATCCGGGCCGCGGTCGAGAAGGTCGTCGAGTACCGTCCGGTCCGCAAGCGCCTCCCGAAGGGCCGCCCCGGCATCACCACCTCCTTCACGGTCGGCGGCGCCGAGGGCTACATGACCGCCAACTCCTACCCGGACGACGGTCTCGGCGAGGTCTTCCTGAAGATGTCGAAGCAGGGTTCCACGCTCGCGGGCATGATGGACGCCTTCTCCATCGCCGTCTCGGTGGGCCTCCAGTACGGCGTGCCGCTGGAGACGTACGTCTCGAAGTTCACCAACATGCGCTTCGAGCCGGCCGGCATGACGGACGACCCGGACGTGCGGATGGCGCAGTCGATCGTCGACTACATCTTCCGCCGTCTGGCGCTGGACTTCCTGCCCTTCGAGACGCGCTCCGCGCTCGGCATCCACTCCGCCGAGGAGCGTCAGCGTCACCTGGAGACCGGTTCGTACGAGCCGTCCGACGACGAGCTCGACGTCGAGGGCCTGGCCCAGTCGGCGCCGCGCGCCCAGGAGCTGAAGGCGGTGGCCACGCCGAAGGCCGAGGCCGAGGCGGCCAAGCCGGCCCCGAAGCAGGCCCACACCAGCGCCGAGCTGGTCGAGATGCAGCTGGGCATCCAGGCGGACGCCCCGCTGTGCTTCTCCTGCGGTACGAAGATGCAGCGCGCCGGTTCCTGCTACATCTGCGAGGGCTGCGGCTCGACCAGCGGTTGCAGCTGACGCGGCCGGCACACCCGGGCGCTGCCCGGGTGTGAGGAACGGCTGAGGGCGGTGGTGCCGGTGTTCCGGCGCCACCGCCCTCGGTGTTCTCGCGGGTCAGGCCCGGCGCGACGTCCCCATCGCACGGGTGAAGTCCGCCGGATCGCCCTCGAACCCCTGGACACCGGGGCGGAACTCCCAGGCTCCCGACCCGTCCCGGACGAACTCCGCGACCGTCGCCGCCGTGGCCCCGAGGACACCGCCGAAGTCGTCCTCGGCCAGCACGGTGTAGCCCTCGCGGACGCGCAGACCGGGGTTGCCCACCCCGGAGAACGTCCGCCGCCCCTGGTGCTGTTGTATGACGACGCCGACCACCACGCGCGCGTACCGCTGGTCGAGCCGGTCCAGCTCCAGCGTCATGACCTCGTCGTAGCCGAAGCCCTGGCCGTCCTTGCTGTCCCGGTTGAGCGTGATGGTGCCGTCGGGGGAACGACTGTCGAAGTGCACCACGTAGGCGGGGGCGTCGTGCGTCTCGCCCGCCGGGTAGGGCGCGGCGACGAGATCCAGGTCGGTGGAGGGCTGCCCCGACGGACTCGGGTCCCACCTCAGCGCGATCTCGACCTTGCGGATGCCCTTGTTGAGGCCGTTCACCAGTCTTCCCCTTCCCCGTGACCGTCCTGCCCGCTCACCCCGATTGCCGGGCGTTCCCGGCGGGTTGTCCATCCTGCCACGCGTGTGGCGGCGGACGGCGGTAAGCAGTCACTCCGAGGGTGACCGGCGCCACGCTCCCTGGCCTTACGATGGCGCGGTGCTGGTCAAGTGGATTCGCTGCACCGTGGTGGACCGCCGCGGGTTCGAGCGGGGGCAGCGGAAGTGGGCGGGGCTTCTGGGGGAGCCGGGGTTTCGCGGGCAGGGCGGAGGCTGGAGCCGGGGGCGGCCGGACGTGGCGCACATCTTCTCCTTCTGGGAGAGCCGTGCCTTCTACGACTCGTTCATGGCCCGTTCCCACGACCGGCTCGCCTCGGCCCAGTCGGGCACGTTCAAGGACGCCCAGGTCAGGCTCTTCGACCACCGCTTCGACGTGAAGACCGGCTTCGAACCGCGTTTCACGGACGCCGACCTGCTCAGGGTGGCGCTGTGCCGCGTGCACGAGGAGCGGTCGGAGCACTTCGTGCTGATGCAGGAGAAGGTCTGGAACCCGGCCATGGCCGGCTCGCCCGGCATGGTCCGGGGGTTGTTCGGAGAGGCGCCCGGGCACGAGTTCCTGGTGCTGTCGATGTGGCGGTCGGCCGCCGAGCACGGCAAGTACCGCACCGAGCGGGTGGAGCGCCTCGCCCTGCGGGCGCAGACGGAGGCCGACGTCGCGGCCCTCGCGGGGGACATCGTGGAGATGGAGTCGGCCTGGACGGTCTGATCTCCGGACGCGGAACGGTGCGTACCGGTGTGACGCGGGGTGTGGGACATGTGTGACCTACGCCGTATGGGGCCCGCACGGGTGCTCGTCCGGCCGTCACCCGATCTAGGGTTTTGGCATGGCACGACCACGGCGCATCGTCCTTGTCCGACACGGCGAATCAACGGGCAATGTTGATGACTCCGTCTATGAGCGCGAACCCGATCACGCCCTGGCCCTGACCGGACGGGGCAGGCTGCAGGCGGAGGAGACGGGTGAGCGGTTGCGGGAACTCTTCGGCCGTGAGCGCGTCAGCGTCTACGTCTCCCCCTACCGCCGCACGCACCAGACGCTGAGCGCCTTCCGGCTCGACCCGGGTCGGATACGCGTGCGGGAGGAGCCGAGGCTGCGCGAGCAGGACTGGGGCAACTGGCAGGACCGTGAGGACGTGCGTCTGCAGAAGGCCTACCGGGACGCCTACGGGCACTTCTTCTACCGGTTCGCCCAGGGGGAGTCCGGAGCCGACGTCTACGACCGGGTCGGCGGCTTCCTGGAGAGCCTGTTCCGCAGCTTCGAGGCCCCCGACCACCCCCCGAACGTCCTGATCGTCACCCACGGTCTGGCCATGCGGCTGTTCTGCATGCGGTGGTTCCACTGGACCGTGGCGGAGTTCGAGTCGCTGTCGAACCCGGGGAACGCCGAGATGCGCGTGCTCGTTCTGGGGGAGAACGGCAAGTACACCCTCGACCGGCCCTTCGGGCGCTGGCGGGATCCGGAACCCTACGGGATCACCGGATAGACAGAGGGTCACCGGATAGAGTGGCAGGGCGATGACCGCTGATTCCTCTCCCGCCGGGCGCCTGGACCGCGCCCTGGCCAGCCTGCGCGGCGTCTCCGTGGGGGACGCGCTCGGCTCCCAGTTCTTCGTGCCGGTGAACTATCCGCTGCTCAAGCGTCGCGAACTGCCCCCGGCACCCTGGCAGTGGACGGACGACACGGAGATGGCGTGCTCCGTCGTCTCCGTCCTGGCCACGCACCACCGGATCAACCAGGACGCCCTCGCACGGTCCTTCGCCACGCATCACGACTTCGACCGGGGCTACGGGCCCGCGGTCAACCGACTGCTGCGGCTGGTCCGCGAGGGTGGCGACTGGCGGGAACTCGCCGCCGCGCTCTTCAACGGGCAGGGGTCGTGGGGCAACGGCGCCGCGATGCGGATCGCGCCGTTGGGCGCCTGGTACGCGGACGACCCGGAACAGGCCACCCATCAGGCCGAGATCTCCGCCTACCCCACGCACCAGCACCGTGAGGCCGTGGTCGGTGCCATGGCCGTCGCGGCGGCGGCCGCGCTGGTCGCCGCGCCCGGCGGGCCGCCCGGCTCGGAAGCCCTCCTCGACGGGGTGATCGCGCTGGTGCCCGCAAGGAGCGCGGTCGGCGCCGGGCTGCGCCGGGCCCGGGACATGCTCGACTACGCGGACGCGGCCACTGTCGCGGCCGTGCTCGGCTGCGGACGGCGTACGACGGCGCATGACACCGTGCCCTTCGCGCTCTGGTCGGCGGCCCGGTCCCTGGGTGACTACGAGCGGGCGTTCTGGACGACCGCCCAGGTGGGCGGGGACGTCGACACGACCTGTGCGATCGTGGGCGGCGTGGTCGCCGCCGAGGAGGCGGGGGCACCGCCCGCCGAGTGGGCCGACCGGGTCGAGTCCCTGCCGGACTGGATGCGGACCGCGGTCTGAGGACGAGGGCTGAACGCTGCCCCGTCCGGGGCGGGGTTCAGAACTCTCCGTGCGCGCCGGGAACTCTCCGTGACCGGTCGTCCGTTGTCGAGACATCCGCTGCGTGAGGCATGGGGCCTGACACGTGTGGATGAGTCCGTCGTGCGGGAACGGGGGAGGAGCCGTGGTGCTGATCGTGAAGGCGTTGCTCGGGGTTCTGCTCGCCCTGATGGGGGCGGGCCGGCCAGGCCCTCGCCCGCCGGGTCCGAAGACATCGGCCGGCGAGCCGCCGGGCCGGACCCGTGATGTTCCCTTCTCGGCCCATGCCCGGTCCGGCCGAGCCGGACAGCGCCTTCAGGCCGCTCTTGCGGACCCGGATGACGAACCACGCGGTGACCAGGGGGAGTACGGGCATCGCGGCAGCCGGGACGAAGGCGGTGGAGATGCCCTCGGTGAGCACCTCGTGGCCCCAGGGGTCGGGCAGTTGCTGCGTCTGGGCGAACTCCGTCTGCTGCGCCGTCCCTTCCGCGAGGAGGCCCGGGATCCGCATCTCCGCCTCGTCCCTGCCGGCCGTGCCGAACACCGTCGTCAGGAGGGCCGGTCCGGAGACCGCGGTGAGCGTCACGAAGTTCAGTCCCGTGCCGAAGCCGAAGATCGGCATGGGGCCGAGGATGCCGCCGCCATACGAGCTGTCGGAGCTGATCGGCGTCTGCCGGGCCGAGCCCGACCGCGGCGAAGATGCCGAGCGGCAGCAGGCCACCGAAGGGCAGGGTGCAGGCGCTGATCACCCAGGCGAGGCCGGTGGTGCCGAACTCGAGAGCGTTCTGGATGTGCGGCCCGCCGGAACGGCCTGACGATGGAGGACGTCCAAGGAGGATCCGGTCGCGGACGCGCTGCGGGCCGGACTGCCGCAGTTCGGCGAGGCGCCGGACCTGGGCGGCGTGCGCGAGGATCTGTCGGACCTGTGCCTGAGGTGCGCGACGCGGTGTTCTCCCAGCCGGGATGCGCTCTGCGATCGGTGATTCACGAATGTGACACGATCCGGGGCGAGCGCTTCCATGCCGTCGTCTTCGAAGGGGTCGTGGGGCCCACCGTCAAGATGCTGCGCGCCGTGATCGAGCGTGGAACAGGGCGGAGAGAGGTGCGTGCCGACGCGGTGAACGGATATGTCCTCGACGTCGTCCAGGTGAGGACGGTGTATCGCTCGAAGGTGTGCGGAAGCGAATGGCCGGACGTCGATCCGGAGGAGATGATCGACCGGTTGATGGTCCCGCTGCCGCGGTCGGCCGGCTCCTGACCGCGGTTTCCCCGAGCCGTCGGCGCCGCTCGGGGGCCGGGGTGTCGCGGGCCGCCGCGGGCGGCGTACGCTAGGGGCGCCATGCCGTACGAACCACCTACTCACACCGTCGAGCGCTCTCTGCGCGCCACGACCGGGGCGAAGATCGTTGCAGGTGTCGACGAGGTGGGGCGCGGCGCGTGGGCCGGTCCTGTCACCGTCTGCGCGGCGGTCACCGGACTGCGCCGGCCCCCGGGGGGCCTCACCGACTCCAAGCTCCTCACCGTCAGGCGGCGCACCGAGCTCGCCGAGACGCTGCGGAGCTGGGTGACCTCGTACGCCCTGGGACACGCCTCCCCCGAGGAGATCGACGCCCTGGGGATGACGGCCGCGCTGCGGCTGGCGGCGGTGCGTGCGCTGGAGGGGCTGCCGGTCCGGCCGGACGCGGTGATCCTCGACGGCAAGCACGACTATCTCGGCACGCCCTGGAAGGTCCGTACGGTCATCAAGGGCGACCAGTCGTGCGTGGCCGTCGCGGCGGCCTCGGTGATCGCCAAGGTTCAGCGCGACAAAATGATGGCCGAACTGGGCATCGACCATGCAGACTTCGGTTTTGCGGACAACGCCGGGTATCCGTCGCCCGTGCACAAGGCCGCACTGGAGGTCCGGGGGCCCACCCCGTACCACCGGTTGTCGTGGGCGTATCTTGATGCGCTGCCCCAGTGGCGGCACCTCAAGAAGGTCCGCAGCGTGACGGAAGGGCGCGTTCCGGAAATCGAGGGTCAGCTCGGCTTCGACTTCTGACGAACCGCTCGCACTCATGTGCCACCCGGCGGCGCGAGCCGTACCAACGTTTGATAAAAATCAACCCATGCCTCTCATTCCCGAGGAGCCTCAGATTCACGAGAGTGCCCAGGGTCCCCGCACCGCGCCGACCCCCCGCCCCGTACCCGGTCCCCGCCCCGCGGCTCCGTCGCGTCCCGGTCGTCCCGGCCCGCCGAGGCCCGCGCCGCCGGTGCAGCGCGCGTCGCGCGACGCGGCCAAGCCCGTTCCCCCGGGCCCGCCCGCGCCCGCGGCGGCCACCCCGCAGCTCCAGTTGATCCCGGCCTCGGCCCAGGGGGCGCTCGACGCCGCCGAAGAGGCCGTGGACCTGCTGCTGGACTCGGGCCGCGCCCCCGGCGACGTGCTGGTGATCACCACCGGTGACCCGCACCCGTGGGCCACCCACGAACTGTCCTTCGGCGAAGCCTCCTACTGGGCCCAGCACGACGCCGGTGACGACGTCTTCTACACGGACGCCAAGGCCGCCGAGCGCGCCGGTGCGCGCCCCGTCGTCGTGGTCGCCGTCAACGGAGGCCCGGAATCCGCGGCCGCCTCCGCCCTGTCGGTGGCGCACGCCCGGGCCGGCACCCTGCTGATCGTCTGCGGCGACCCGCAGCGCATCAACTCGGTGCTGGGCGCGGGCGTCTGAGCCGTCACCAAGGCGTCCGGCCCGGACACCGAGGGGGACACGGACGCCGCGGTCGCGGCGTCCGCACGACTCGGGGACTCGGCGTGCCCGGGACCGGAGGGGCGACGCTCTCGCGTCTTCGCCGCCTCGGCACCGGGCCGGGTCCGGTCTCGTGCGGGCGCACCGTGCCGTGGTGCGGACCGCCCCGCACCACCACGTGAGGCCCCCGGATGTCCGGGCGGCGTCCCGTGATGTCAGCGTGCCGCCGCGCGGCGCAGAACCTCCGACGCGGCGCCACCGGTGCGCGGTATCCGGGGCGGTGCCGCGGACGTGGCGAACGGTTCCGGCGCCGAGCCGGCGCTGGGGTGGCGGCCGCCACGCCCCTCACCGAGGACCTGCCACCCGTCACGGGTCAGCGTGATGTACGCACCGCAGCGCAGCCCGTGCAGGGTGCAGGCGTCCCGCAGCCCCCACATCCACGCACCGTCCTCCTCCGTCCAGCGCGCGTCGCCGTCACGGCAGTAGAGCAGCACGGCGGTGCGCACCGGGGTGCGGCGGCGCAGGTCGTGCGGGATCACCCGGCGCAACTGGGACAGCAGCACATTGCGGAGCAGCCAGCCGTCCGCGGAGGCGGTACGCCGGGTGAACGACGCGCTCGCCCGCACCCGTTCGTCCGGATCTAGCACGGCGACGACCGCGGTCGCCGGACCGGGATGGTGCCGGGCGTGCAGTCCGCTGACGACCTCCCGCGGACTGCCCAGCAGCGGGATTCCCGCGGCGGCCCACTCCGCGGGCTCGAGCACACGATTGGCGGAAGCGGCGGACGTCGACAGCGATGCCGCCGAGGACGGAGCGAATCCGAAGGTCACGGTTCTCCCTTCGGCTACGCCCGGACTGCGGGCGGGGTCGGATTCGGGGGAGCGCGCACGCAACAGAGCCCTACCTGATCGGCGGGCGAGCCGTGCGGGTGCGTCCTTCAATTCTTCCTGTCGAACTTGGATGCGGCAACGAGCAATTGACGCAGCGGCCCGGTATCGGATGTTCCACGGCTAATATCCCCACCCGCCGGGTGGTCCGAACCATCAGCCCTGTACGGCCAGCACCAGCGGCAGCACACCCTGTGCACCGGCCCGCCGGAGCAGGCGTGCCGCGACCGCGAGGGTCCAGCCCGTCTCCGTGTAGTCGTCCACGAGGAGAACCGGGCCCGGCGCCCCGTCCAGCGCGGCGGCGAGCCCGGCCGGCACGGTCAGTGCCCCGTCGAGGGCCTTGAGGCGCTGGGCGCTGTTGCTCCGGGAGGCGGAGTGCGCCTCGCCCGTGTACTCCACCGATCCCAGCAGCGGCAGCCGCCCGATCTCCGCGATGCGCGCCCCGAGCGAGTGGATCAGCCGGGGCCGGCTGCGGGAGGCGAGGGTGACCACCCCCACCGGCCGCGGCTGGGGGTCCGCCGCTCCCGCAGCCCAGCCGCCGGGGCCCTTGGCCCAGTCGGCCAGCACACCCACCACGGCCCGGGCGACATCGTCCGGCACCGGTCCGTCCGGTGCCTGCGGCGCGAACATCGGACGCAGCCGGTTGCCCCAGCCGATGTCCGACAGACGCCCCAACGCCATGCCCCGAGCGGCCTGTTCCCCCGCCGGGATGCGCCCCTTGAGGTCCATGCCGATCGCCGGAAGCCCGGTGGGCCACATCCGCCGGGGCTCCACCTCGACGCCCGCCCGGCCGAGATCCACACGGGCCGCCTCGAGGGCGGTCGAGGATGCCTCGGGGGTGTACCGCGGGCCCGCGCAGTTGTCGCAGCGTCCGCAGGGCTTGGCGCCCTCGTCGTCCAACTGGTGCTGCAGGAACTCCATCCGGCAGTCCGTGCTCGCCGCGTACTCGCGCATCGCCTGCTGTTCGGCCTTGCGCTGGCGCGCCACCCACGCGTACCGCTCGGCGTCGTACGTCCACGGCCGCCCGGTCGCGATCCAGCCGCCCTTGACCCGCTTCACCGCCCCGTCCACGTCGAGCACCTTGAGCATGGTCTCCAGCCGGGAGCGGCGCAGCTCCACCAGCGGCTCGAGGGCCGGCAGCGACACGGGCCGGTCGGAGCGCGCGAGGACGTCGAGCGTACGGCGCACCAGGTCCTCCGAGGGGAAGGCGAGCGACGCGAAGTACTCCCAGATCGCCTCGTCCTCCTTCCCCGGCAGCAGCAGCACCTCGGCGTGCCGCACACCGCGCCCGGCGCGGCCGACCTGCTGGTAGTAGGAGATGGGGGAGGACGGCGAGCCGAGATGCACCACGAAGCCCAGATCGGGCTTGTCGAATCCCATGCCGAGCGCGGAGGTGGCGACCAGGGCCTTCACCTTGTTGGCGAGCAGATCCTCCTCGGCCTGCTGCCGGTCGGCGTTCTCCGTCCTGCCGGTGTACGGGGCGACGGTGTGCCCGCGCTGCCGCAGGAAGGCGGTGACCTCCTCGGCGGCGGCCACGGTGAGCGTGTAGACGATCCCCGAGCCCGGGAGCTCGTCCAGGTGGTCGGCGAGCCAGGCCATCCGGTGCGCGGCGTCCGGCAGGCGCAGCACGCTCAGGCTCAGGCTCTCCCGGTCCAGCGGGCCCCGCAGCACCAGCGCGTCCGACGAGCCCCCCGTACCCAGCTGTTCCGCGACATCGGCGGTGACACGGGCGTTGGCGGTGGCGGTGGTGGCGAGGACGGGCACGCCGTCCGGGAGGTCGGCGAGCATGGTGCGCAGTCGGCGGTAGTCCGGGCGGAAGTCGTGTCCCCAGTCGGAGATGCAGTGCGCCTCGTCGACCACCAGGAGCCCGGTCGCGGCGGAGAGCCTGGGCAGCACCTGGTCGCGGAAGTCCGGGTTGTTCAGCCGCTCCGGACTCACCAGCAGCACGTCGACGTCGCCCGCGGCGATCTCCGTCTGGACGGACTCCCACTCCTCGCTGTTGGAGGAGTTGATGGTCCGGGCGCGGATTCCGGCTCTGGCCGCGGCCTCCACCTGGTTGCGCATGAGCGCCAGCAACGGGGAGACGATCACGGTGGGGCCGCTGCCCCGTGCCCGCAGCAGCGAGGTGGCCACGAAGTAGACCGCGGACTTGCCCCAGCCCGTGCGCTGCACGACCAGGGCCCGGCGCTTGTCGGCGACCAGCGCCTCGATCGCCCGCCACTGGTCCTCGCGCAGCCGGGCCCCGCCCGAGGCGTCCCCGACGAGGCGGGCGAGAACCGCGTCGGCGGCCGTGCGGAGATCCGCGTTGCTCGTGTGCTCCATGGGTCCATACAACAGGACGCCACTGACATGCGGGCGGGAGCATGGGAGCTGCCCCGTGGTCCTGAGGGAGGTGACATGTTCCTGGCCGGAGTTATCCACAGGGAAAACCGGAAGGCCGTAATCCGCGAGATCGTCTTCGCATGACGAAACACGGCGAAACCACTGGATCCCCCGAAAACGGTGACATCCCCGGGCGTGACACCGGTCCCCGGACGCCCGGCGGCGACGAAGACCGCGCACCGGGTCCGCAGGACATCACCTGCACCGCGTACGACAGCCATGGCGACGGACAGCAGGTCACGCTGCGCTCCCCGGCCGAACTCGCCGACGCCCTGCCCTACCTGCTCGGCTACCGCCCCGAGGACAGCATCGTGCTGGTCGCCCTGCACGACAAGGACGGACGGGGCCGGTTCGGCGGCCGCGCCCGGCTCGGCATCCCCGCCAACCCCGACGACTGGCCCGCCGCCGCCCGGCAGCTGGCCCACGGCCTGGTGACGGGCAGCGAGCGCCGGGGCGCCCGGCCCGAGCAGATGGTCGTCTTCCTCTGCCACGAACCGGGCCGGGGCGAATCCGGCCGGCAGGTCAAGGAGCGGCTGGGTCCGCTCGCCCACACCCTGCGCCTGGAGTGCGGCGCCCTGGACATCCCGGTGGTGGAGGCCCTGTGCGTCTCGGACGGCCGCTTCTGGTCGTACTGCTGCGACGACGAGGGCTGCTGCCCGTCCGAGGGGACGCCGATGGGCCTGCCCGGCACCTCGGTGCTGGCCGCCGCCGCCACCTACGCCGGGCTCCAGATCCGCGGCACCCTGCGCGAACTGCGCGCCAGGCTCCAGCCGTGGGAGCACTCCGCCGCCCGGGAACAGGAGGCCGCCCTGGACGCCGCCGGCCTGGCGCTGATCCCCAGGATCCTCGACGCGGAGGGCCGGCACCAGGTCGCCGGGGAGACACTGGGGCTGGCCGAGCGGCTCCTGGGCCGTCTCGCCGACGCCCCGCCCGTGCCCGGCATGTTCCCGGCGGACCTGCGGGACGACGAACTGCTCGGGAACGACGAGGCCGCGGCGCTGATCCTCGGCCTGCAGGACCGCACGACCCGCGACCGCGCGGCCGAGTGGATGGAGGGCGACGAGGCGGGCCCGGCCCTCCGCCTGTGGCGCGCCCTGGCCCGCCGCTGCGTCGGAGCGTACGGCGAGCACGCCGCGGCACCCCTCACCCTCGCCGGGTGGGTCGCCTGGTCCACCGGTGACGAACTGGAGGCCCGGGAGGCACTCGCCATGGCCCTGGGAGCCGACCCCGACTACCTCTTCGCCCGGCTTCTGCACCAGGCGTGCAACGAGGGACTGGACCCGGAGTCGATCCGCCGCTGCCTGCGGTCCGGTCGCGGGGACCGGGGGCGGGCGACGCCGGACGAGCCGACGGCCGCGGCCGCGGAGCCGCCGGTTGCCGAACCAGCGGTTCCGGGCCCCGAAGAGGCTCCCCTGCCGCGCCGGCGCCGCACCCGTGCGCCCGGCACCGGCGGCGTTCTCCCTCGCCGGGCCCGCACGGAGGGCGGCCGACCGGGACGACGGGTTCCGCATTCGCGTACGTCAGCGGCGAGCGCCCGCCCCGGGGCGGGCGGCACGGACGAGAGCGGAACACGTCCCGGCGGCGCGCGCCCCGGCGCGGGGCGTCGCCGCGGTACCTCACAGCCGGGCGCGCAGACCGGTCACCGGGGCGGCGACCGGGAGGAGTGAGTGAGCTGCGGCTTTGCGCTCGTCGAGTAGGAACAGGCCTCGAGGAGGCGTGGTGGGTGGCGGGGGTGCTGTCCGTGCTGCGCCATCGGGCCGGAATCCGTCCTCCCGGGACTCGCTCCGGAGAGCCGACGGCTGTCCGGAGCGGGCGGGGAGGCCGCCCGGCCCGGCGTCGGCGGGGTGCTTCCCCGAGCCTCGGCTCCGCTCAGGCGGGGATCCTCACCGCCCTGGGGGTGCCTCCCAGAGCGTTCAGGCACTGGGGAGGCACGACTTGTCCGCGGTGTGGGTGGGTGTGGGCGTGACCCGGAGACGGGCGGTTCCGTTCACCTGAGTGGCGGAACGCCTGGACGGGGCGTGACGTCGTGTTCCACTTCCACCGGCCCGACCGAATTCCACCGGCCTGACCGAAGCCTGTCGGCGGCGGGCCCGCCCGAGCCACACCGAGCACGGAGAAAGCCTTCCCATGCACCAGCCGGCTCCGCCCGCCCCCTTCGCCGACCGTGCCGGAGCCCTGGCCGGCACGCGGACGCCACTGCCACGACAGCGGGATCACCACCCCGCCCGTCGGCGGCCCGCCGAACTGCCGCCCGCGCACACCACCATGATCTGCGTCGCCCTGCCCGGCCTCGCCATCTCGACGGAACAGGGGCAGCAGACCGGCAGCGGGCTGGAGGGGTTCTACCGCGCGGGACGGCGTCTCCTCTCCCGGTGCCAGGTCCGCGTGGCCGGGCGGGAGCCGCTCGCGGTCCAGGCGCGGATGGTGGCCGCCGACCTGGCCCGTTTCGTGGGGACGCTGCGGGTGTCCCCGCGAGGCGGCGGCCCGGACCCGGACGTGCTCGTGGAGCGGACACGCTGCGCGGACGGCACGGAACGGATCACGCTGCGCAGCGCGGCCCCGCGTCCGTTGCGCCTGCCCGTCGAGGTGGCCCTCGGCACGGATCTCGCCGACCTCGGGGCGATCGCCGCCGGCCGCGCGGGGCCCGAACTGCCGGCCGATGTCCACGCCTGTGGCCTGCGCTGGTCCCGTGCCGGCGCACGCGCGTCGGTCACGGCCGAACCGCCGCCCGCCGAGGCGCTGGCCTCCGCCGGACTGCTGCGCTGGGAGTTCGACCTGCCCCCGGGCGGCAGCGCGAGCATCGAGTTGCGCGTACGGCAGGACGGAGCGGCGCCTCTTCGTTCCGCGGGCCGTACGGCCACGAGCCCTCTCGCTCCGGCGCGTGCCACGGGGGACGACCCGCGGGTCCCCGCCCTGCTGCGGACGAGCGTCGACGACCTCCGGGCCCTTCTGCTGCGTGACCCGGAGCACCCCGCCGACCTCCACCTCGCGGCCGGCGCCCCCTGGCGCTGCGGGCTCGCCCCGGCCGAGGCCCTCGCCGCCGCCCGGATGGTCCTGCCGCTCGGCACCGGGCTCGCCGCGGGCACCCTGCGCATCCTCGCCCGCACCCAGCTCCCCGGGCCGGGGCCGAAGGCCGGCATGATCCCCGGCCCGCGCCGCGACGCCGGGCCCCATCTGCCTCCCGGCTGCACGGGAACGGAGGCCACACTGCTCTTCCCCGTGCTCCTGGCCGAGGCCCGCCGCTGGGGGCTCCCCGAACGCGAGACCGAGGAGCTGCTTCCGGCCGCCGAACGCTGTCTGACCTGGCTGCGGAACACGGTGGGCGACGGCGCCTACCTGCCCGACCCGCAACCCGGCGGACCCGTCCGCTGCGAGACACAGGCCCAGGCCCACCGGGCGGCCCTGCTCGGCGCCGACCTGCTCGACGCGTACGGCAGACCGGGCGGCGCCGGACTGCGGCAGTGGGCGCGGACCCTGCGCGGGGCCTTCCACGACGACTTCTGGATCGACGGCCCGCGCGGAGACCGGCCGGCGGCGGCCCGCGCCCCGGACGGCCGCCCCGTCCCGCACCTGGGCGCACCGGTCGCGCACCTCCTCGACACCGGACTGCTGGGCGGGGGCGAACTCGCGCCCGGCCTCCTCGACAAGGGGCGGACCGAGCGGCTGGCGCGGCTGCTGGGCGGCCCCGACCTGGACTCGGGCTGGGGCCTGCGCGGCATGGGTGTGAAGGAGGCGGGTTACAACCCGTTCGGACACCGCTCCGGCGCCGTGCGGGTCCGCGAGACGGCGCTCGCCGTCGCGGGGCTCGCGGCCGCCGGCTACGAGAGGGAGGCGGCGGCCCTGCTGCGGGGCGTGCTCGGGGCGGCGGAGGCGTTCGGCCACCGGCTGCCCGAGATGTACGCGGGGGAGCAGCGGACCGAGGGGAGCGCCCCGCTCCCGCACCCGGCGGCCTGCCGCCCGGCGGCCACGGCGGCGGCCGCCGGAGTCCTGCTGCTGACCACGCTCGCGGGGATCCGCCCCGACGCCCCGGCCCGGACGGTCGCGCTGCGACCGGTGCGCGGCGCCCCGCTGGGTGAGACGGTCCTGACGGGACTGCGCGTGGCGGGCGCCCCCTTCGCCGTACGGATCAGCCGGCTCGGTCTCGCCATGGTCGAGGAAGCGGCCGCCGGACTCCAGTTGGGGGCCTGACCCGGTGGGGCACGTCCTCGCCGGGCGGCAGGGAGGGCGGAACGGCGGACCTGCCGGAACGAAGTGGACCGGTTGGTGTCACGGTCGGCGAAGGGAGTGTTTATCGTCAGGCAGACGACTATGATCATCGCATGCCCTACGACCCGTCAGCCTTTCCTCCCTTCGCCGTCACCGTGGACCTGGTCGTGCTGACCGTGCGCCGCCATGCCCTGTGCGCGCTGGCGGTACGCCGGGGCGAGGCGCCGTTCCAGGGGCGCTGGGCGCTCCCCGGCGGCTTCGTGCGGGACGACGAGGACCTGGCACAGGCGGCGGCCCGGGAACTGGCCGAGGAGACGGGGCTGAGGGTGCACGACCCCGCCGCCCCCGCCCAGGACAACGGCGCTCACCTGGAACAGCTCGCCACGTACGGCGATCCCGGGCGCGACCCCCGGATGCGGGTCGTCAGCGTCGCCCACCTCGCCCTCGCCCCCGACCTGCCCGCACCCCGGGCGGGCGGTGACGCCAGCAACGCACGCTGGGCGCCCGTGGAGGAACTGCTGCAGCAGGGCGGTCACGGCCGGGACGGCGAGCCGGTGGCGCCACTCGCCTTCGACCACGCCCGGATCCTGTCGGACGGGGTGGAACGCGCCCGCTCCAAGATCGAGTACTCGTCGCTGGCGACGGCCTTCTGCCCGCCCGAGTTCACCGTCGGCGAGCTGCGCCGGGTCTACGAGGCGGTCTGGGGCGTGGCGCTCGACCCGCGCAACTTCCACCGCAAGGTGACGGGCACGCCGGGTTTCCTGGTCCCCACCGGTGGCACGACCACCCGGCAGGGCGGTCGCCCCGCCCAGCTCTTCCGGGCCGGCGGTGCCACCCTGCTCAATCCCCCGATGCTGCGCCCCGAGGTCTGACGCGGTACGACCGGAGGCGGCCAACGGGCCCGGCGGGGCAGCGCCCTTCCCCTTTGCCGACCGGCCGTGAGATGCCCGGAAAATCCGATATGGCGCGCTATCTTGCATCGGGTGATCCAGGCCACCGGACTGACCAGCAGCCCCCGCAAAGAGCTTCCGCCCGCCGTCGACGACGTCTCCTTCGAGGCGCACGCGGGCCGCGTCACCGCGTTGCTCGGAGCACCGGGCGCCGGCAAGACGACGGCGCTCCGGCTCATGCTCGAACTCCAACGCGGCCGTGGCATCACCTACTTCAGGGGGCGCCCGCTGCACCGCATCCCCCATCCCGCCCACGAAGTCGGCGTGCTGCTCGGCGATGTGCCGGGCCACCCCGCCCGCACCGTCCGCGGGCACCTGCGCATGCTGTGCGCCGCCGCGGGCGTCCCGGTCCGCCGGGCCGACGAAGTCCTCGAGGCGGCGGGGATCGTGGGCCTGCGCGACGAACGCCTGGGCACCCTGTCGCGCGGCATGGACCGCCGCCTGGGACTGGCCTGCGCACTGCTGCCGGACCCGCACACACTCGTGCTCGACGAGCCCGCGCGCGGTCTCTCCGCCGCCGAGAACCGCTGGCTGTACGGCACACTCCGGGCGTACGCGGCCCAGGGCGGCACGGTGCTGTGCACGACGGCCGACCCGAAGGAGGCCGCGCGGATCGCGGACCACGTGGTCACCCTGGAACGGGGAAGGCTCGTCGCCGACCAGGAGGTGGCGGACTTCTCGCGGACCCGGCTGCGCCCCCGCGTCGCCGTCCGCAGCCCGCACGCCGCCCGTCTCTCCGCCCTGCTCGCGCAGGAGGCCCGAGCCACCCGGCGGTCCGTGGAGGCCGTGCACGAGGGCGGCAACCGCCTCTGCGTCTACGGCAGTACCTGCGCGGACGTCGGCGAGGTCGCGTTCCGGCACGGCATCGTCGTACACCAACTTGCGGACGAGATCGGGGACATGGGGCCCGGCGCCGGGATGGGCGAACCGGCGCCGGGTGAGCAGGAGGTCCCGGCCGGCACCGCCGTCCGGGACGCCGGGGACCCCGTCCCCGCGGACGACACGGCACACGATCCGGACCACCGCCCCGGCGCCCCGGACGGCGAAGGCTCCCCCGCGTCCGTGTCCCCGCCCCGGCGGGAGCCGGAGGAAGCCGTCGCCGAGGACGCCCGCCCGGCCCCCAGGGCCCGCTCGCGCCGGGCCGCCCGCACCCGCGACGCCGCTGCCGGGCTTCCCCCCTCCGTCTCCGTCCGCCCTGCCCCCAGGCCCCTTCGCCCGCTGCGCTACGAGATCCGCCGCGCCACGGGTGTCGGCACGGGGTTCCTCGTCGGGGCGGCCGTGCTCGTCGTGTCCGCGCTCACCGCCGTACTGCTGGCGCGGGCCGGGCACACCCCGCAGCCGCGCCTGCTGGCCGCGTGGCCGAGGGAGCTGCCGCTGCCGCCCGCGGCGCTCGGCGCGGGACTGCTCGGCGCGCTGGCCTTCGGCGACGAGTTCCGCCACCCCGCGCTGGCGGCGGACCGCGGCACCGTGCCCCGGCGGCTGGGGCTGCTGACCGCCAAACTCCTCGTGGCCTCGGCCACCGCGCTGGTGCTGGCCGTCCTGACCGTCGGGTGTGACGCCGAGCTGCTCTACCTCGTCTACGGACGGGAGGCCGTCGAGGTTCCCGCCGACTGGCTGCCGCTGAGTGCGGGTTGGCTCGGCCTGGTGGCCGGGTGCGCCTGCGCCGGCGTGCTGGCCGCGGGCGTGTTCCGGTCCACCACCGCCGGTCTCGCCGTCGTCGTCGCCGTCCCCCTTCTCGTCGTGCCGCTCGTGCACAAGGCGACGGAGGGGCCGGCGGCGCGCACCCCGGTCCCGCTCGCGTCGCGGCTACGGGACGGTGTGCCGCTCCGGTGGCCCTTCGGGGGCGAACGCCATCTGGACGCGGTCCTGCGCCTGGTCGCCCAACCCGTCGGCGGCGCGCTGACGTTGTCGCTGGCGGCGCTGCTGTGCGCGTACGTGCTCACCGGTCTGCGGAGCAGAGTCCGATAACGACCACCCACGAACGCATCGGCCCGTCTCTGCCCACAACTCCCCACGGAAAGCCCATTTCTTTCCGATAAGGCGTCAATTGCGACGGGGTGAGCGATCACCCTTTCGTGTGCTTTTCACCAAAGACCTCAAGGGAGTTGGTAGCGGAGCCGACAAAGGATGCGTGAGTACCCTTGCGCACACCATGATGACCGCCGCCCGCTCCGCAGACTCCGGCCTCGCGAGCCCGGGCGGACTCGACCGCTACCCCTACGCCGAGACGCCCGCCGTCGACCGCGTCGGGGCCCCTGCCTGGGACGGCGCGGACCCGGAGCTGGGCCGTGTGGGCCGACGGGCCGCGGGCAGCCGCGGTCGCGGGCTGCACGGCCAACTCGTCCAGCAGTTGGGTCAGATGATCGTTTCCGGGGACCTGGGCGCCGACCGCCCGCTGGTGCCGGAGGAGATCGGCCAGCGCTTCGAGGTCTCCCGCACCGTCGTCCGCGAGTCGCTCCGCGTCCTGGAGGCCAAGGGCCTGGTCAGCGCCCGGCCGAACGTCGGCACGCGCGTGCGCCCGGTCAGCGACTGGAACCTCCTCGACCCGGACATCATCGAGTGGCGGGCCTTCGGGCCGCAGCGCGACGACCAGCGCCGTGAGCTCAGCGAGCTGCGCTGGACGATCGAGCCGCTCGCCGCCTGCCTGGCGGCCGGCCACGGACGGGAGGACGTCCAGCAGCGGCTGACCGACATGGTCGAGATCATGGGCCACGCCATGGGACAGGGCGACGCCCTGACCTTCGCCCGCGCCGACGCGGAGTTCCACTCCCTGCTCATCCAGATCGCCGGCAACCGGATGCTGGAGCACCTCTCCGGGATCGTGTCCGCCGCGCTGCAGGTCTCGGGCGGCCCGGCCACGGGCTGTGAGCGGCCGAACGAGACGTCCCTGGCGCAGCACGGCCGGATCGTCGACGCCCTCGCCGGCGGCGACGGCGCGGCGGCCGAGGCGGCCATGCGGCAACTGCTCACGGTCCACCCAGAGGTGGAACGCGTGGTGCCCGCCCCGCGCGAGCACTGACCGCGTTCCGCGGACGGCGCGGTCCGGCATGCCATCCCCCTCCTGTGGCAGTGCCCCACCGATGAGCCGTCCCCCGTCGGACCCCGCGGGATCGTCGACGATCCCGCGGGGTCCGATGCCCAGAACGGCGTGGCAGACTCGGAGAGGTGACCTCCTCGCCCCTGAGTGAACGCTTTCGTAGTTGTTTGACCGATTCTGTGCGCTTACGGGGTGTGACTCGGGCCACGCGGATTGGGCGTAACGCTCCTGGGAAGAACGCGATGACCTAAGAGGTGACAGCCGCGGAGGGAATACGGACGCCGTTCATGGCGCTGTGCATCTTCCCTGGCCCCCGCCCGCGCCGTCGGCCCATCCCCAAGCCGGCGGTCGGCTCCTGTCCACTGTGGACGGGGCCGGAAGCCGTTTTCCAACGTTCCGAGAGGTTGTTCGTGTCGGCCAGCACATCCCGTACGCTCCCGCCGGAGATCGTCGAGTCCGTCTCTGTCATGGCGCTCATTGAGCGGGGAAAGGCTGAGGGGCAGATCGCCGGCGATGACGTGCGTCGGGCCTTCGAAGCTGACCAGATTCCGGCCACTCAGTGGAAGAACGTACTGCGCAGCCTCAACCAGATCCTCGAGGAAGAGGGTGTGACGCTGATGGTCAGTGCCGCAGAGCCCAAGCGCACCCGCAAGAGCGTCGCAGCGAAGAGTCCCGCCAAGCGCACCGCCACCAAGACGGTCGCCGCCAAGACGGTGACCACCCGGAAGGCCACCGCCACCGCGACTCCGGCGGCGCCCGCCGCCGACCCCGCCGCCGAGGAGGAGGCACCCGCCAAGAAGGCGGCTGCCAAGAAGACGACCGCGAAGAAGGCGGCCGTCAAGAAGACCACGGCCAAGAAGACGGCCGCCAAGAAGACCACGGCCAAGAAGGACGACGCCGAGCTGGGCGACGAGGAGGTCCTCGAGGACACCAAGGCCGCGGAGGAGCCCGAGGGCACCGAGAACGCCGGCTTCGTGCTCTCCGACGAGGACGAGGACGACGCGCCCGCCCAGCAGGTCGCCGCCGCCGGTGCCACCGCCGACCCGGTCAAGGACTACCTCAAGCAGATCGGCAAGGTCCCCCTGCTCAACGCCGAGCAGGAGGTCGAGCTCGCCAAGCGCATCGAGGCGGGCCTGTTCGCCGAGGACAAGCTGGCCAACTCCGACAAGCTGGCGCCCAAGCTCAAGCGCGAGCTGGAGATCATCGCCGAGGACGGCCGCCGCGCCAAGAACCACCTGCTGGAGGCCAACCTCCGTCTGGTGGTCTCCCTGGCCAAGCGCTACACCGGCCGCGGCATGCTCTTCCTGGACCTCATCCAGGAGGGCAACCTCGGTCTGATCCGCGCGGTGGAGAAGTTCGACTACACCAAGGGTTACAAGTTCTCCACGTACGCCACCTGGTGGATCCGCCAGGCGATCACCCGCGCGATGGCCGACCAGGCGCGCACCATCCGTATCCCGGTGCACATGGTCGAGGTCATCAACAAGCTCGCGCGCGTCCAGCGCCAGATGCTCCAGGACCTGGGCCGCGAGCCCACCCCGGAGGAGCTGGCCAAGGAACTCGACATGACCCCCGAGAAGGTCATCGAGGTCCAGAAGTACGGCCGCGAGCCCATCTCCCTGCACACCCCGCTGGGCGAGGACGGCGACAGCGAGTTCGGTGACCTCATCGAGGACTCCGAGGCGGTCGTCCCGGCCGACGCGGTCAGCTTCACGCTGCTGCAGGAGCAGCTCCACTCCGTCCTGGACACCCTGTCCGAGCGCGAGGCGGGCGTCGTCTCCATGCGCTTCGGTCTCACCGACGGTCAGCCGAAGACCCTCGACGAGATCGGCAAGGTGTACGGCGTCACGCGCGAGCGCATCCGCCAGATCGAGTCCAAGACCATGTCGAAGCTGCGCCACCCGTCGCGCTCCCAGGTGCTGCGCGACTACCTCGACTAGGTCCGCCCGCCACGGCGCACCCTCGTGCGCCGGTTCGCGTCAGGCCCGGTTTCCCGTCCCGGGAAGCCGGGCCTTCGCGTTGTCGCGCGGGTGCGGGCTCGGACGGGGTCCATCACTGTGGGTGTCTCAGGACCACCCCAGTGTGAGGAGCGTGCATGCGACGTCGTCTTGCCCGGGCCCTGGCCCGGCCGCTGGCCCTCGCGGCCGCCGCGACCGTCATACCGCTGGCCTCGGCCGTTCCGGCGGCCGCCGACAGCATCGTCGTCGGCGGCTTCCCCGTCGATGTCTCGGAGGGGCCGTGGACAGTGGCGCTGTCCAGCCGCGACCGGTTCGGAGGTACGCGAGCGGGACAGTTCTGCGGGGGTGTGGCGGTCGGCCGGACCACCGTGCTCACCGCGGCTCACTGCATGGACGAGGAGGTGCTGGGGGCGCCCCCGGGGCGCCTGGGCGACCTCAGGGTGATCACGGGGCGTACGGAACTGCTCTCGGACCGCGGTCGGGAGATCGCCGTGCGCGGCACCTGGGTGAACCCGGACTACGACGGCGTCACCAACTCCGGCGACTACGCCGTGCTCAGACTGGCCGAGCCGCTGCCCTCGAGCTCGGTGATAACCATGGCCGGGGCCGGTGATCCCGCGTACCGGGCGGGTACCGAGGCCACCGTCTACGGGTGGGGGGACACCACGGGGTCAGGGGCCTATGCCGGCAGTCTGCACGCGGCACGCGTGCGGGTGCAGCCCGACGCGCTGTGCGAGAAGGCGTATCCGGGCGGTTCCGAGGGCACCTACCGCGCCGAGACGATGCTGTGCGCGGGAGAGGTGCAAGGGGGCCGGGACGCCTGTCAGGGGGACAGCGGAGGGCCGCTGGTGGCCCAGGGACGGCTGATAGGCCTCGTCTCCTGGGGGACGGGGTGCGGCTGGGCGGGCAATCCCGGGGTGTACACGCGCGTCTCCGACATCCTGCGGGCCCTTGGGTGGCCGCAGGGCTGAGAGGAGCCGCCGGAAGGGCGCAGGGGCCGCTGAGCGGCTCCTGGCGGGTGCGGGCACGAGACGGGCGGCCGCCTCCGGAGTGGAGCCGGCCGCCCGCTCACCGGCCTGTGCCGGGCTGCTCGTCGTCGGACGCGAAGTGTCGGCGCTCTCTGTCAGCGCTCTTCGTCGGGAGCGGTCGCCGGAGGGGCGGTCAGCCGCTCCGTCTCGTCCTGTATCTCAGCGGCGATCTTCTTGAGTTCCGGCTCGAACTTGCGGCCGTGGTGGGCGCAGAAGAGCAGTTCTCCGCCGCTCAGCAGGACGACGCGCAGGTATGCCTGGGCGCCGCAGCGGTCGCAGCGATCGGCGGCCGTCAGCGGGCTCGCGGGGGTCAGAACAGTAGTCACGTCGCCTCTTCTCTAGCTCGACGAGCTGTCGTACCAGGGTCAACATCCAACCAGCCCCAAAACGTTCCCGCTCGTGGCTTCTCCTCGAAAAAATTTTCCGAGGTGGGTGGCTGTTGCCGGTTGGCGGCGAATGTGCCGTAGTGCGTGTCTGATGTGTCGTACGGATTCGCGTTCGTATCGGTGGTCGGCCCTCCCGGCTGGCTTGCCGGTTGTTCATGAGGACGTGCCCGGAGCCTAAATGGTTCATGCCTGGAAGGGAACGTGATGTGTGCTTCACTCCATCGAGGGATCGAACACACATGCGACCCTGGACTAGGGTGGGCTGAAGCGAGGGTGGCGTTACAACGGCTCTACCAGGCCTCGGTACCCTCTCACCGGTGACTGAAGCCGCGCCCTTACCCAAGAGGGCCGCATCTGAAATTCAGCGAGGAGCGAACCGCGTGACCGCCGAGACGTCCGTGCCGTCCACAGCGCTGCTGGCAGGAGCAGACCGGGACGGTTCCAACTACACCGCGCGGCACCTGCTCGTCCTCGAGGGGCTCGAGGCCGTGCGGAAGCGCCCCGGTATGTACATCGGATCGACCGACAGCCGCGGTCTGATGCACTGCCTCTGGGAGATCATCGACAACTCCGTCGACGAGGCCCTCGGAGGCTACTGCGACCACATCGAGGTCGTCCTCCACGACGACGGCTCGGTGGAGGTCCGCGACAACGGCCGCGGCATCCCGGTCGACGTCGAACCCAAGACCGGCCTCTCCGGCGTCGAGGTCGTCATGACCAAGCTGCACGCCGGCGGCAAGTTCGGCGGCGGCTCGTACGCCGCCTCCGGCGGTCTGCACGGCGTCGGCGCCTCCGTCGTCAACGCGCTCTCCGCGCGGCTGGACGTCGAGGTGGACCGTGGCGGGCACACCCATGCGATCAGCTTCCGGCGCGGTGTCCCCGGAGCCTTCGCCGCCGTGGGCCCGGACGCGAAGTTCGAGGCCGGGAGCGGACTGCGCAAGGCCAAGAAGATCCCCAAGACCCGCAGCGGCACGCGCGTGCGCTACTGGGCCGACCGCCAGATCTTCCTCAAGGACGCCAAGCTCGCCCTGGACACGCTGCACCAGCGCGCCCGCCAGACCGCGTTCCTGGTGCCGGGGCTGACCATCGTCGTCCGCGACGAGTTCGGGCTCGGCGAGGGCGGCAGCAAGGGCGAGGAGTCGTTCCGCTTCGACGGCGGCATCAGCGAGTTCTGCGAGTTCCTGGCCTCCGACCGACCCGTCTGCGACACCCTCCGCTTCACCGGACAGGGAACCTTCAAGGAGACCGTCCCGGTCCTCGACGAGCACGGCCAGATGACGCCCACCGAGGTCACCCGCGAGCTCGGCGTCGACGTCGCGATGCGCTGGGGCACCGGCTACGACACCACGCTCAAGTCGTTCGTCAACATCATCGCCACCCCCAAGGGCGGCACCCATGTCGCCGGCTTCGAGCAGGCCGTCGCCAAGACGATGAACGAGGTGCTGCGCGCCAAGAAGATGCTGCGCGTGGCCGAGGACGACATCGTCAAGGACGACGCCCTCGAGGGCCTCACCGCGGTGGTCACGGTCCGCCTGGCCGAGCCGCAGTTCGAGGGCCAGACCAAGGAGGTCCTCGGCACCTCGGCGGCCCGCCGCATCGTGAACAACGTGATCTCCAAGGAACTCAAGGCGTTCCTGACCTCCACCAAGCGTGACGACGCCCAGCAGGCCCGCGTCGTCATGGAGAAGGCCGTCGCCGCGGCCCGGACCCGCATCGCGGCCCGTCAGCACAAGGACGCGCAGCGCCGCAAGACGGCCCTGGAGTCCTCCTCGCTGCCCGCCAAGCTCGCCGACTGCCGCAGCGACGACGTCGACCGCAGCGAGCTGTTCATCGTCGAGGGCGACTCCGCGCTCGGCACGGCCAAGCTCGCCCGGAACTCCGAGTTCCAGGCGCTCCTGCCGATCCGCGGCAAGATCCTCAACGTCCAGAAGTCGTCCGTGACGGACATGCTGAAGAACGCCGAGTGCGGCGCGATCATCCAGGTCATAGGGGCGGGATCGGGGCGCACCTTCGACATCGACACGGCCCGCTACGGCAAGATCATCATGATGACCGACGCCGATGTCGACGGCTCCCACATCCGCACCCTGCTGCTGACCCTGTTCCACCGCTACATGCGGCCCATGGTCGAGTCCGGCCGGGTGTTCGCCGCGGTGCCGCCGCTGCACCGCATCGAGCTGATCCAGCCCAAGAAGGGCCAGGAGAAGTACGTCTACACGTACTCGGACCGGGAACTGCGCGACAAGCTCATGGAGTTCCAGAGCAAGAACATCCGCTACAAGGACTCGATCCAGCGCTACAAGGGCCTCGGCGAGATGGACGCCGACCAGCTGGCCGAGACCACCATGGACCCGCGTCACCGCACCCTGCGCCGGATCAACCTCACCGACCTGGAGGCCGCCGAGCAGGTCTTCGACCTCCTCATGGGCAACGACGTCGCCCCGCGCAAGGAGTTCATCTCCAGCTCCGCGGCGACCCTGGACCGCTCGCGCATCGACGCGTAGGGCCCGTCCGGCGGATCGGGCCGGAGGAAACCGGCGGCGCCTCGCGGCCCGGGTGAGCGTGGGGAGTCGGCAACCGACGGCAACGCCCCTGGGGGCACCCCCCGTGCCCTTTCGGGCCGTGAGGGAGGGTGTGCCGGGCCCCGCGTCTCCGGCACGATCCGCCGGACAGGCCCCGGCGGGCACGCGGGACGCGCGCACGGACCAGTCACCTGATGGGGTGAAGCAGAACGGGAAGAAGAGTCGGGGATCTTCCCGTTCTGTCCATCCTTGGGCATGCAGCGAAGCAACTCGGGGGACGTGAGGTACGACGATCCCTGGTACGACGCCCTGGCCTCGGGCTGGGGCGAGTCGGCCGGCCCGGCGGAGGCGGCGGTGCCGGCCCGCCGCGCGGACGGGGCCGACGTCTACCTCGAAGTACAGCGCAGCGCGGCCTTCCAGGAGGTGCGCAGCCGGTACCGGCGGTTCGTGGTCCCGGCGGTCGCCGCCTTCCTCACCTGGTACGTGGCGTACGTCGTGACCGCCACGACCGCACCGGGACTGATGGCACGGCCCGTAGCGGGCGCCGTGAACCTGGGCATGGTCGCCGGGCTCGGCCAGTTCCTGACCACCTTCCTGCTCACCTGGGCCTACGTCCGCCACGCGCGGCTGCGCCGGGACCGGGCGGCGCTGGAACTGCGCTGGGACGCCCAGGAGCTGGCGCGCGGGAGAGGCGGCGCGGCATGACGGGCGAGCACCGGCTTCCGGCACTGCTGCTGTTCGGCGCGTTCGTCGCGGTGACCCTGGCCATCACGACCTGGGTGAGCCGCCACCGGCAGGGCTCGGCGGAGGAGTTCTACGCGGGCGGCCGGCTCTTCTCCCCCATGGAAAATGGTTTTGCCATCGCGGGCGACTACATGTCGGCCGCGTCCTTCCTCGGCATCTCCGGGCTCATCGCGCTCGTCGGCTACGACGGGATGCTCTACTCGGTGGGTTTCCTGGTGGCCTGGCTGGTGGTCCTGTTCCTGGTCGCGGAACTGGTGCGCAACTGCGGGCGGTTCACGCTCGCCGACGTGGTCGCCGCACGCATGCGGGAGCGGCCGGTGCGCATCGCGGCGGGAACTTCCTCGGTCACCGTGTCCGTTCTGTATCTGGTGGCGCAGATGGTGGGCGCGGGCAGCCTGGTCGCGCTGCTGCTCGGCGGCCCGGGCGAGGCGGCCCGGACCTGGACCGTCGTAGGCGTCGGCGTGCTCATGGTCATCTACGTGTCGTTGGGAGGGATGCGGGCCACCACCTGGATCCAGATCGTCAAGGCGGTCCTGCTGCTCGGCGGCACCGTCGCGCTGACCGTCCTCGTCCTGCTGCGGTTCCACGGCGACTTCAACCGGCTGCTCCTCACCGCCGCCGAACGCAGCGGTCACGGCGAGGCGTTCCTGGCACCCGGGCTCGCCTACGGCGGGGACTGGACCGCGCGGTTCGACTTCATCAGCCTGGGCCTCGCGCTGGTGCTCGGCACGGCCGGGCTGCCGCACATCCTGTCCCGCTTCTACACCGTCCCCACCGCGCGGGCGGCACGGCGGTCGGTCGTCTGGGCGATCGGGCTCATCGGCGGTTTCTACCTGATGACGATCGTGCTCGGCTTCGGCGCCGCCGCTCTCGTCGGACCGGACACCGTGCGCGCCTCGAACGCGTCCGGGAACACGGCGGTGCCCCTGCTCGCCCTCGACCTGGGCGGCGGCGCCGGCTCCACCGGCGGAACGATCCTGTTCGCGATCGTCGCCGCGGTCGCCTTCGCCACGATCCTCGCCGTGGTCGCCGGGATCACGCTCGCCTCCTCGGCGTCCGTCGCGCACGACCTGTACGCCTCCCTGCGCCGCCGGCGCGGGAAGCCGCGCAGCGAGGTGGCCGTCGCCCGCGTCGCCTCGGTCGGCATCGGCCTGGTCGCGATCGGCCTCGGTCTGCTGGCCCGCGACCTCAACGTCGCGTTCCTGGTGGGCCTCGCCTTCGCCGTGGCCGCGTCCGCGAACCTGCCCGTGCTGCTCTACTCGCTGTTCTGGCGCGGCTTCACCACACGCGGTGCCGTGTGGGCCGTGTACGGAGGGCTGATCCCGGCCGTGGTGCTGGTGCTGCTGTCCCCCGTGGTGTCGGGCAGTCCCGCGTCGCTCTTCCCGGGCGCCGACTTCCAGCTCTTCCCGCTGCAGAACCCCGGCCTGGTCTCCATCCCGCTGGGCTTCCTCGCGGGCTGGCTCGGCACGTTCACCTCGCCCGAGGTGCCCGACGAGGCCAAGCACGCGGAGACCGAGGTGCGCTCACTGACCGGCGCGGGGGCCGCGTAGGGCGCCCGGCGGAGACGGACGGCGCCCGCCGTCCGCGGGAGTACCCTCCCCGCCCCATGGGGGCCTCGTTCAGGCGCGGGTCGCCCACTCATAACGGTGTTCCGGGCGGCCCGCGTCACCGTATTTCAGGGTCAGCACGGCCCGCCCCGTACGCTCCAGGAGCTTCAGATAGCGCTGGGCGGTCTGGCGGCTCACCCCCGTGCGTTCGGCGATCTCCTGGGCCGACAGCGGGCCGCCCGCGTTCATCAGGGACTGCCGTACGAGTTCCGCGGTGGTGGGGGAGTGCCCCTTCGGCAACTGCGGCTCGGAGGAGGCCGACAGCGCGCCGAAGATGCGGTCCACCTCCGCCTGTTCCGCCTCACCCCCGCCGTCGAGGGTGCGGCGCAGCTCCGCGTACGCCTCCAGCTTGGCGCGCAGCCCGGCGAAGGCGAACGGCTTGACCAGGTACTGCAGGGCGCCCTGGCGCATCGCCGCCTGCACCGTGGACACGTCACGGGCCGCCGTCACCATGATCACGTCGGTCTGGTGCCCGCGCCGGCGCATCTCCTGCACCACCTCGAGCCCCGTCTCGTCGGGCAGATAGTGGTCCAGGAGCACGAGATCCAGCCGGGGCAGCGACTCCAGCCGGCCGAGCGCCTCGGCCGCGCTGTGCGCCTGACCGGCGACATGGAAGCCGGGCACCTTCTCGACGTACGCGGCGTTGACCCGCGCGACCCGCACGTCGTCGTCCACGACCAGGACCTCGATCATTCCGACTCCTCCTCGACGGTCCCCGGGACGGGCGCCCCGGTGAGCGCGGGTTCCGCGCCCGGCTCGGCCAGGGCCTCGGGCAGCACGACGGTGAACTCCGCGCCCCCGCCGGGCGCCTCGCCCACGTCCGCGCTGCCCCCCTGCCGCTCGGCGAGCCGGCGCACCAGCGGCAGCCCGATGCCCCGCTCGCGGTGGGCCGGCGGTTCCTTGGTGGACCAGCCCTCGGTGAAGATCAACTCACGGTGCTCCGGCGGAATTCCGGGCCCGGTGTCGCGCACCACGAGCACCGCCGTACGGCCCTCGGCGCGCAGTTCGACCTCCACGCGCGCGTGCGGAGTGCCGGCGACGGCGTCCAGGGCGTTGTCCACCAGATTTCCGACGACGGTGACGAGCCCCTGGGGGTCGATCAGCCGGTCCGGCAGCCGGGTCCCGTCCGACACCCACAGCGCCACCCCGCGCTCGGCCGCGACCGTCGCCTTGCCCACCAGCAGCGCCGCGAGCAGCGGATCCCGGATCTTCTCGGTGACCTGCTCCGACGTGGCCCGGTGATCACCGACGACCTCGCCGACGAACTCCACCGCGTCGTCGTACATCTCCAGCTCCAGCAGCCCCAGCAGGGTGTGCATGCGGTTGGCGTGCTCGTGGTCCTGGGCGCGCAGCGCGTCGATCAGTCCCCGCGTGGAGTCCAGTTCCCGGCCGAGCCGGTCCAGCTCCGTGCGGTCGCGCAGGGTGGCCACGGCGCCGCCGTCGTCCGTCGGCATCCGGTTGGCGACCAGCACCCGCCGGCCGCGGACGGTGAGCAGATCGGTACCGGTCACCCGCCCGGCCAGCACATCGGCGGTGCGTCCCGCGCCGAGCGCCAGGTCGGGGGAGTGGCCGACGGCCTCCTCACCGATCCCCAGCAGGCGCTGCGCCTCGTCGTTCAGCAGGCGGACGCGGCCGGTGCGGTCCAGGGCGACGACGCCCTCCCGGATGCCGTGCAGCATCGCCTCACGCTCCGCGAGCAGCGCCGCGATGTCCGAGAAGGCCAGGTCGCGGGTCTGCCGCTGCACCCGCCGGGAGATCAGCCAGGCCGCGAGCGCGCCCACGGCCAGGGCGCCGCCGGCGTACGCGAACAGCCCGGGGATGGCGTGGATCAGCCGGGCCCGGACGCTGTCGTAGGCGATACCGACGGAGACCGCCCCGACGATCTCCCCGTCCTCGTCCCGCAGCGGGACCTTGCCCCGCGCGGAGCGCCCCAGCGTGCCGTCGTCGATCTCCATGACGTCATGTCCGGCCAGCGCCTCACCGGGGTCGGTCGACACCAGCCCGCCGATCCGCTCCGGATCGGTGTGCGACCAGCGCACGCCCCGCACATCCAGCACCACGATGTACTCGGCACCGGTGGCCTTCCGGATCCGTTCCGCCTCCCGCTGCACCGGCCCGTCCGGGGACGGCGCCGTGCCTCGCAGGTCCCGCGCCAGCTGCGGCTGCTGGGCGGTGGTCTGCGCGATCGCGAGCGCGCGGCGCATCGCCTGGTCGTCCAGCTGGTCGCCGAGCGGCGCGAGGAACAGCCCGGTGGCCAGCACCGCGACTCCCGCGGCGATCGCCAGCTGCATCAGCAGGACCTGCGAGAACACCCGCCGCGGCAGGCCGAGGCGCAGGCGGCGTGCGGGGGGAGTGGAGCTCATACCCATGACGGTACGTGGACGGGCGCGGGGTGCCGCGGGGGTGTGGCGGGGATCTCCCGGGCCCGTGCTTCCGCGAGCGGGAGCGGTCAGCCCGCCAACGCCGCCAGGGTCACCTCGCGGACGCCCACGACGTCCATCCGCGCGGGCGAGCCGAGCACCGACCCGCAGCTCTCCGGACGGGGCGGCAGGGACGCGCCCCGGGCGACCTCCACCAGCCACCGGCGCCCGTCCCGGTGGGCGACGGTCACTTCCCAGCGGGGCGCCGCACCGTCCGTCCGTACGACGCTCAGGGCCTCGGCGGCGTACTCGCCCACCGCGCGCCGGACGGCCAGCTCGGCCGCCTGCCCCGGCCGCTCCCAGGCGGAGCCTCCCCGGCACCCCTCGACGACGATCCGGCCCTCCCGCACGCCGTGCAGCACCTCCTTGACGGCGTGCGCCTCGGCCCGCCCGTACGCGTAGCCGTACGGCAGCACGAGCAGCGTGGGGGAGAAGCGGTGACCGCCCAGGTGGGTGACCTCCCAGACACCCTCGACCCCGGAGGCGGCGAGTTCGGCCGCCAGGGGCCGTCCGAGGAGGGCGCAGCAGCGGTCGCGTTTGCCGTTGGTGCAGACGAGGGCGAGGGGGTCGCCCTCGTGGGGCCGTCCGCCGAGCGCGGTCGCGAAGGACTCCGGCTCGCCCCTGCCGAGCGCGGCGAAGTCGAGGTCGAGCAGGCGTTCGGGGTCCGCGGTGGTGGTGGCGTACAGCCACACGTTTCCGGGAACGGTGTGGGCCACGTACACCCGGCGCGTGCCCGGCGTCCGGCGGTCCGCGTGCCGTCCGGGCCGCCGTATGAGCGCGATCCGCACCCCGGTGTCCTGCGCGGCGGCCTCCAGGGCGCGGCCCAGCGCGGGGTCGAGATGGCTGGAGGTGAGCGCCTTGGCACCCCAGGGGCCGGGCTGCTCCAGCAGCAGCCAGGTCCGCGCGGTGGCCGCGGTTCCCGCGACCGGCTCATCGAACTCACGGGAGACGTTCGAGCACGTGCTACTCACAAAGGTGAGCCTAACCTGACTTGTTCGCGAGTGGCTTGTCGGCCCGCCCGTACGTCGTGGGCCGACCGCGTCCACGGGTGCGCACGGCCCGATGGTGACAATTGCCTTGAACAAGGCTGATCATCGATTCTTCGCTTACTTGTCACTCTTGCGGAGGATTCTTCGGAGCGGGAGTGCCCTCACGCCCCCGAGTGATAGGAATGCCGCACGCGTTGCGTCTTTTGAGGTGTGAGCGGGTCCGACCGTCTGCGAGCCTCCTCCGGTCGGGAGGCAGACCTGCGACGATGCCATCGCGCGTCGCGTGGTAGCGGGCGCAGGCGCTCGCGTCTTGAGAAGCAGAGGAAATTGAACAGTGAGTCAGATCGTCCGCCGTCTCGGTGTCGCTCCGCGCTATCGAGGCAGTACTGGTGGTGGAACATGCCCCGATATCTTCGAGCTGGCTGACGGGAGCTTCGCCGTCATCGGCACGGATGCCACCGATTCGCTCGATTCCCAACTGCCCGAGGACGCCGCACGTGCCGACTATGAACGCATCGTCGTGATCACCAGGGAGACCCTGATCAAGGCGAAAGCGGACATCCCGGACGCCTAGTCACGCATCGAGTGGTGGGTCCCCGACCACCCACCACTCGTCGGTGTCGGCCTCGTCCAGCTGCAGCAGCAGATCGTCGATCAGCAGGCCGAGCTCTGCTTCTTCCGTCCCCGTCAGGCTCGCACGCTGTTGCCGGGTCGCGTACCAGTACTCCCTGACGATCGGGTTCTGGAACATGCCCCGGGCGTGTTTGAAGAACTCGTCCCTGGTGAGGTTGCCGATGCGGTAGTAGCAGAGCAGGTTCGTGTACAGGGCGTTGGCGAAGAGGTACTGGCGGCGCTTCTGGACGGTGACCGGCGCCTCGAAGATGTCCAGGACTTCGGTGAGTTCGGGGTTGTCCATCGCCTTGCTCAGCAGCTCCCAGTGCTGGCGCTGCTGCATGGCCAGGTTGGTCTGCTGCTGCGTGACCGCCCGCTTCTCCAGGTGTTCCAGACGCTCGCCGATCGCATCCAGGGCGTGTCGCTGCGCCGCCGCGGCGGCGACGGCGCCTGCCGCGATGCCCAGGACGGCCGCGACCGCGGTGCGGAGCCCCCGTATCCCACTACTCTGTGTGGCCATGTCAAATACCCCCGATCAGGCCGCCGTCCGCCGGTCGTCGGGTTGCGGGTCGACTGTAGGGAACCGGCGAGCGGTGGGCGGCGCTTGCCGCCTTCCAGGGTGCCGAGCGGCTCTGATCGGCGGGAAGGCGGCCAGGCGGCGCACGGAGGGAAGCGAGGGTCGCACAAACCGGCGCCTTGCCCAACGTCTGCCCCGTGGACGCTGCTAACAATCGTTCACTTCGCCGTCGTTCCGGGTACTCGTATCCTGGACCGTCAGTCGGTCTTCCGTGCGCACGCCGTGAGCGAGCCGGTGTGCGCACAGGTGTGAGAGGGGTCGCGTGTCGGAGCGGAGCAGCGGGCGGCAGATTCCGGTGGTCGTCCTGGCCGGATTTCTCGGCTCGGGGAAGACCACCCTGCTCAACCACCTTCTCCACCGCAGCGGCGGCAGCCGCATCGGTGCCGTCGTCAACGACTTCGGAGCCATCGAGATCGACGCGATGGCCGTCGCCGGGGCGCTCGGTGACTCGACCGTGTCGCTGGGCAACGGGTGTCTGTGCTGTGCCGTGGACGGCAGCGAACTCGACGTGTACCTCGAGCGGCTGGCCCGCCCCTCCGCCGGGATCGACGTCATCGTCATCGAGGCCAGCGGCCTCGCCGAACCGCAGGAACTCGTGCGGATGGTGCTCGCCAGCGAGCATCCGGACCTCGTGTACGGCGGACTCGTCGAGGTCGTGGACGCCGCCGAGTTCGACGACACCCGGGCCAGGCACCCGGAGATCGACCGGCACCTCGCCCTGGCGGACCTCGTGGTCGTCAACAAGGTGGACCGGGTCACCGACGCCTCGCGCGTACTGACCCTGGTCCGGTCCCTCGTCGACCGCGCGGCCGTCGTCCCCGCCACGCACGGCCGTGTCGACCCCGAGTTCCTCTTCGACTGCAGGCCGAGCGAGGAGCGCGTCGGGCAGCTGTCGTTCGACGATCTGCATCACGCCGACCACGCCGACCACGCCGAGCACCTGCACGCCGCGTACGACAGCGTCTCCTTCGTCTCCGGGCGCTCGATGGACCCACGGCGGCTGATCCGGTTCCTGGACAGCCGGCCCGAGGGGCTCTACCGGATCAAGGGGTACGTCGACTTCGGTCCGTACGACGTCGGCAACCGGTACGCCGTACACGCCGTGGGACCGTTCCTGCGGTTCTACCCCGAGCCCTGGCCCGCCGGCGGGGAGCGGCTCACGCAGCTCGTCCTCATCGGCTCGGGCATCGACGCCACCGCCCTCGGCGAGGAACTGGAGGCGTGCGCGAACGACGGCGCCCCACACGCCGACGACCGCGGCATGTGGGGCGTTCTCCGCTATGTGCAGGGGGCGGCGGAGGACCCGGCCGCCTAGACCGGGCCCGCCACCACCGACACCGTCTTCGGCAGGGAGACGCCCGAGCCGTCACGGCGCGGGTCGGGTTCCGGGAGGGCCACCGCCGTGCCGTTCTTCTGCGCGGCACGGGCCGGGAGCGGGCCCGCCCAGGCCAGGGCCAGGCAGTCCTCGCCCTTCAGGAACCGCTGGCAGCGCACGCCGCCGGTGGCCCGGCCCTTGCGCGGGTACTGGTCGAACGGGGTCAGCTTGGCCGTCGTCTGGACCGAGTCGTCCAGCGTGCCCCGCGAACCCGCGACCGTGAACACCACCGCGTCCGCGGCCGGGTCGACCGCCGTGAAGGAGATGACCTTCGCCCCCTCGGCGAGCTTGATGCCCGCCATGCCGCCCGCGGGACGGCCCTGCGGCCGGACCTGCGCGGCCGGGTAGCGCAGCAGCTGCGCGTCGTCGCTGATGAAGACCAGGTCCTCCTCGCCGGTGCGCAGCTCGATCGCACCGACGATCCGGTCGCCCTCCTTGAGCGTGATGACCTCCAGCTCCTCCTTGCTGGAGGGGTAGTCGGGCACCACGCGCTTGACGACTCCCTGTTCCGTGCCGAGCGCCAGGCCCGGCGACGACTCGTCGAGCGTGGTCAGGCACACCACCTGCTCGTCGTCCTCCAGGGACACGAACTCGGCCAGGGGCGCCCCGCCCGAGAGGTTCGGCGTCGGCATCGCCTGCGGGAGCTGCGGCAGGTCGATCACGTTCAGCCGGAGCAGCCGGCCGGACGAGGTGACGACGCCGATCTCACCGCGGGCCGTCGCCGGCACCGCCGAGACGATCACGTCGTGCTTGACCCGCTTGCCGTCGTCGGCGAGCGGCTCGTTGTCCGCCGTACGGGCGAGCAGGCCCGTGGAGGACAGCAGCACCCGGCACGGGTCGTCCGCCACCTGCAGCGGTACGGCGGCGGCCGGGGCGCCGGCCGACTCCAGCAGCAGCGTACGGCGGTCGTTGCCGAACTTCTTCGCCACCGCGGCCAGTTCCGCGGAGACCAGCTTGCGCAGCTCCGCGTCCGAGTCCAGGATCCGGGTCAGCTCCTCGATCTCCGCGTTCAGCCGGTCCTGCTCGGCCTCCAGCTCGATCCGGTCGTACTTGGTGAGGCGGCGCAGCGGCGTGTCCAGGATGTACTGGGTCTGGATGTCGCTGAGGGAGAACCGCTCCATCAGGCGCTGCTTGGCCTGCGCGGAGTTCTCGCTGGAGCGGATGAGACGGATGACCTCGTCGATGTCCACCAGGGCCGTGAGCAGGCCCTCGACCAGGTGGAGGCGGTCGCGCCGCTTGCCGCGGCGGAACTCCGAACGCCGGCGTACGACGTTGAAACGGTGGTCGAGGTAGACCTCCAGGAGTTCCTTGAGGCCCAGGGTGAGCGGCTGGCCGTCCACCAGCGCCACGTTGTTGATGCCGAAGGACTCCTCCATCGGCGTCAGCTTGTAGAGCTGCTCCAGGACCGCTTCCGGCACGAAGCCGTTCTTGATCTCGATGACCAGCCGCAGACCGTGCTCGCGGTCGGTGAGGTCCTTGACGTCGGCGATGCCCTGGAGCTTCTTCGAGCCGACCAGGTCCTTGATCTTGCCGATCACCTTCTCCGGGCCGACCGTGAAGGGCAGCTCGGTGACGACGAGGCCCTTGCGGCGGGCCGTCACGTCCTCCACGGTGACCGTCGCGCGGATCTTGAACGTGCCGCGGCCCGACTCGTACGCGTCCCGGACGCCGGACAGGCCGACGATCCGGCCGCCGGTGGGCAGGTCGGGGCCCGGGACGTGCTTCATCAGGGCGTCGAGATCGGCGTTCGGATACCTGATCAGGTGCCGCGCGGCCGCGACGACCTCGCGCAGGTTGTGCGGCGGCATGTTGGTGGCCATGCCGACGGCGATGCCCGACGCGCCGTTCACCAGGAGGTTCGGGAAGGCGGCGGGCAGCGCCACCGGTTCCTGCTCCTGCCCGTCGTAGTTGGGCGCGAAGTCGACCGTGTCCTCGTCGATGGACTCGGTCATCAGGCTGGTGGCCTCGGCCATCCGGCACTCGGTGTACCGCATGGCGGCGGGCGGGTCGTCGTTGCCCAGCGAGCCGAAGTTGCCGTGGCCGTCGACCAGGGGGACGCGCATCGAGAACGGCTGGGCCATGCGGACCAGGGCGTCGTAGATCGACGCGTCGCCGTGGGGGTGCAGCTTGCCCATGACCTCGCCGACGACGCGGGCGCACTTCACGTAGCCGCGCTCGGGCCGCAGGCCCATCTCGTTCATCTGGTAGACGATGCGGCGGTGCACCGGCTTGAGACCGTCGCGCGCGTCCGGCAGGGCGCGGGAGTAGATGACCGAGTACGCGTACTCGAGGAAGGAGCCCTGCATCTCGTCGACGACGTCGATGTCGAGGATCTTCTCCTCGTACGAGTCGTCGGGCGGCGGGGTCTTCGTGCTGCGGCGGGCCATCGCTGCCGGCTCCTTGCTGAAGCGTTTTGGACGGGATCTGACGCGGACCATTGTGGACCGTGGCACTGACAGACGGGACCAGGGTCCCGGGTCCGGGCGGTTGATGGGGGCGGGGGAGCAGGGTACGCGGTGCGTGTGATCGGCTTTTTGCGGGGCTCCTGGTGATCGGGGTGAAGCGGGTCGGGGGCGGGTCGCGCGAGCCGGTGCCGGTGCCGGTGTCGGCGGGGTGCCTCCCCACTCTCGGCTTCTCTCCCACTCTCAGCTCCGCTCGAGCGGGAGGTCCCCTCATCGCCCGCCCGTGCGGTGGGGTCGGGCGGGTGCCCGGTGTCGTGGCTGGCCGGGGGTGGGGTTGCGCGGCCCGGCGCTTGCGGGGTGCCGTCGCGCCCACCCGTGCCGCCCCAGCGGCACGACTGCCCGCGGCGGACGCGGCATGCGGTGGCACGACTGCGCGCGGTGGGCGCGGCATGTGGTGGCACGACTGCGCGTGGTGGGCGCGGCATGCGGTGGCACGACTGCCCGCGGCGGACGCGGCATGTGGTGGCACGGCTGCGCGTGGTGGGCGCGGCATGCGGTGGCCGGCTGCCCCGCGGATCGCGGAAGCGCTGCCCGCGGCTGACGCGGCTCGTGGCGGCGGCTGCTTGTGGAAAAGCGGCGTGTGGTGGCGAACGCCTGCGGAGAGCGGAGGTGCTGTCCGCGGATCGTGGGGGTGGCGGTCCGCGGATCGCGGCTCGCGGGAACGGTGGCGCGGGTGCCCGCGTGTCGCCCGGCATTCTCGCTCTCGGCGTATCCCGGTCGCGTCGGGAACTTCGTCGGGGGTCCGCGCGCTTGCATACAGTGGCAGGACCGGCAGAAACGGCGGTTTCGACGACCGCCTCCGCGATCGAAGGGACGTACATGCCCATGGGTCACACGGCCACAGCCCAGGCAGGCTCCGGCGGCCTGACAGCGACCGAGCACCGCCTGGCCAACGGCCTGCGCGTGGTGCTCTCCGAGGACCACCTGACCCCGGTCGCCGCGGTGTGCCTCTGGTACGACGTGGGTTCGCGTCACGAGGTCAAGGGACGTACGGGTCTGGCTCACCTTTTCGAGCACCTGATGTTCCAGGGCTCCGCCCAGGTGAAGGGCAACGGTCACTTCGAGCTGGTCCAGGGCGCCGGCGGCTCCCTCAACGGCACCACCAGCTTCGAGCGCACCAACTACTTCGAGACCATGCCCGCCCACCAGCTGGAGCTCGCCCTCTGGCTGGAGGCCGACCGCATGGGCTCCCTGCTGACCGCCCTGGACGACGAGTCCATGGAGAACCAGCGCGACGTCGTCAAGAACGAGCGCCGCCAGCGCTACGACAACGTCCCCTACGGCACCGCCTTCGAGAAGCTGACCGCCCTCGCCTACCCGGAGGGCCACCCGTACCACCACACGCCCATCGGCTCGATGGCGGACCTGGACGCGGCCACCCTGGAGGACGCCCGCCAGTTCTTCCGCACGTACTACGCGCCGAACAACGCCGTGCTCTCCGTCGTCGGCGACATCGACCCGGAGCGGACGCTCGCCTGGATCGAGAAGTACTTCGGCTCCATCCCGGGCCACGACGGCAAGCCCGCCCCGCGCGACGGCGCGCTGCCCGACGTCATCGGCGGGCAGCTCCGCGAGATCGTCGAGGAGGAGGTCCCCGCGCGTGCGCTGATGGCCGCCTACCGCCTGCCGGAGGACGGCACGCGCGCGTGCGACGCCGCCGACCTGGCGCTCACCGTCCTCGGCGGCGGCGAGTCCTCGCGGCTCTACAACCGGCTGGTACGGCGCGACCGCACGGCCGTGGCCGCCGGCTTCGGCCTGCTGCGGCTGGCCGGGGCCCCCTCCCTGGGCTGGCTGGACGTGAAGACGTCCGGCGACGTGGAGGTGCCGGTCATCGAGGCCGCCATCGACGAGGAGCTCGCCCGGTTCGCCGAGCAGGGCCCCACGGCGGAGGAGATGGAACGCGCGCAGGCCCAGCTGGAGCGCGAGTGGCTGGACCGGCTCGGCACGGTCGCCGGCCGCGCCGACGAACTGTGCCGGTACGCGGTCCTGTTCGGCGACCCGCAGCTCGCCCTGACCGCCGTGCAGCGCGTCCTGGAGGTGACGGCGGAGGAGGTGCAGGAGGTCGCCAAGGCCCGTCTGCGCCCCGACAACCGCGCGGTGCTCGTCTACGAGCCCGTCGCCCCGGAGGCCGAGGACGCCGAGGACACCGAGGAAGCCGCCGCAGCCGCCGGCACCGACGAGAACGAGGAGGCGGCGAAGTGACCGAGCTCGCCACGATGGACTTCCACCCGCAGCCGCAGGCGGGCGACGCCAAGCCCTGGGCCTTCCCGGCCCCCGAGCGCGGCACGCTCGACAACGGCCTGACCGTGCTGCGCTGCCACCGCCCCGGCCAGCAGGTCGTCGCCGTCGAGGTGCTCCTCGACGCGCCCCTGGAGGCCGAGCCGGCCGGTCTCGACGGTGTCGCCACGATCATGGCGCGGGCCTTCTCCGAGGGCACCGACAAGCACTCCGCCGAGGAGTTCGCCGCCGAGCTGGAGCGCTGCGGCGCCACCCTGGACGCGCACGCCGACCACCCCGGCGTCCGCCTCAGCCTGGAGGTCCCGGCCTCCCGGCTCACCAAGGGGCTCGGGCTGCTCGCCGACGCGCTCAGGGCGCCCGCGTTCGCCGACAGCGAGGTCGAGCGGCTGGTCCGCAACCGCCTCGACGAGATCCCGCACGAACTGGCCAACCCCTCCCGCCGCGCCGCCAAGGAGCTCTCCAAGGAGCTGTTCCCGGCGAGTGCCCGTATGTCGCGTCCGCGCCAGGGCACCGAGGAGACGGTCGCCGGCATCGACTCCGCGGCCGTACGCGCCTTCTACGAGAAGCACGTCCGCCCCGCCACGGCGACCGCCGTGGTCGTCGGCGACCTCACCGGCGTCGACCTGGACGCGCTGCTCGGCGACACCCTGGGCGCCTGGACCGGTTCCTCGGCGCAGCCGCGGCCCGTTCCGCCGGTGGTCGCCGACGACACCGGCCGCGTCGTGATCGTGGACCGCCCCGGCGCCGTCCAGACGCAGCTGCTGATCGGCCGTATCGGCGCGGACCGGCACGACCGCGTGTGGCCCGCGCAGGTCCTCGGCACGTACTGCCTCGGCGGCACCCTCACCTCCCGCCTGGACCGCGTGCTGCGCGAGGAGAAGGGCTACACCTACGGCGTACGGGCGTTCGGTCAGGTCCTCAGGTCCGCCCCGGACGGCACCGGCGCGGCGATGCTGGCCATCAGCGGCTCCGTCGACACCCCGAACACCGGCCCCGCCCTCGAGGACCTGTGGACGGTGCTGCGCACGCTCGCCGCCGACGGGCTCACCGACGACGAACGCGATGTCGCCGTGCAGAACCTCGTGGGCGTGGCGCCGCTCAAGTACGAGACCGCCGCGGCCGTCGCGAGCACCCTGGCCGACCAGGTCGAGCAGCACCTGCCCGACCACTACCAGGCCGACCTGTACCGGCAGTTGGCCGCGACCGGCACCGTGGAGGCCACCGCGGCCGTCGTGAACGCCTTCCCGGTGGACCGTCTGGTGACCGTCCTCGTCGGTGACGCGGCGCAGATCAAGGCACCCGTCGAGGCACTCGGCATCGGTGAAGTCACCGTCGTGACGGCCGAGTAGCGAGCGGCGAGGACGCACGCGCGCGTGGGGCCCTGGTGACACGAAGGTCACCAGGGCCCGCTTATGCCCGAATCGGGGCGGAAGTTGCCTGTCTGGCCTGTGGGATGCGCTACAAAAACCGGGATTCGTTTGAGGATCGGGAGACGGCCCGCTTAGCGTCGTCCGGGCTGTTCGTCGGGCAGTGCGCCGCATCCGCGGCACCGGACAGTCATCGCCGAGTCCCCCTACGGCGCGAGCCAGGGGAGCCGGGGACCCACCGCAGTCCCTGGGGTGAATCGGACGCCCGCGCGTGTCGCGAGGGGGTCCGTAGGAGACCTTCCTGCTCCGAACCCGTCAGCTAACCCGGTAGGCGAGAGGGAAGGAAAGGACCAGCCTGTACATGGCGTTCACCCGCGCCCCGGGCAAGCACCGTCGTCCCAGCCGGACGCAGCGCGGCACCGCCCGCGCGGCGGGCGTCGCGGCGCTCACCACCACCGGCGTCGTCGGCTCCCTCGCGGCCCCCGCGCTCGCCGCCGAGCCCGCCGCCGCACAGACCGGCCTCACGCCCGTCGTCACCCTCGGCGACGCGGTCGCCGACCGGATCGACGCCCAGGCGGCCGCCCAGCACGAGGCCGCCCGGGAGGCGGCCGAGGCCGCCGCGCGCAAGGCCGCGGAGGAGGCCGCGCGGGAGAAGGCCGCCAAGGAGGCCGAGGAGGCCCGCGCGGAGAAGGAGCGCGCCGCGCGGGAGGCCGAGCGCGAGCGCCTCAACACCTTCGTCTCCCCGATCTCCGGCTCGTACGTCTCGACCGGCTACCAGGCCGGCAGCTCGCTGTGGTCCTCCGGCAGCCACACCGGTGTCGACTTCCACGCCGCGAGCGGCACCCCCGTCCGGTCGGTCGGCGTCGGCACCGTCGTCGAGGCCGGCTGGGGCGGCTCGTACGGCAACCAGGTCGTCATCAAGATGCACGACGGCACGTACACCCAGTACGCCCACCTGGCGTCCATCGGCGTCTCGGTGGGCCAGCAGGTCGCCGCCGGGCAGCAGATCGGCCTCTCCGGCGCCACCGGCAACGTCACGGGCGCGCATCTGCACTTCGAGGCCCGCGCGGGCGCCGATTACGGCTCCGACCTCGACCCCGTCGCCTACCTCCGCGCGCACGGCGTGAACCTCTGACCCGTTCGCTTCCCGATGCCCCGGCTCCCCGAGCCGGGGCATCGGTGTTTCCGGGCATCGCCTGTCCGGGCATGGCCTGTCCAAAAAATATGTATGGATTCCGGTCCGCCGTCGTGAATTCCCGCAGATTGCAATAGAGTCGCGGAACACACGTCAATCTTCGACGTTTCACGGGGATTAAGCCGGAGGTTCGTCATGCGTATTCCCGCGCACTCGGTGTGCACGGCGATCCGGGACGACATCGTAGCGGGTGTCCACGAGCGCGGCGGGCGGCTCACCGAGGAAGTCCTCGCCCGCCGTTACGGCGTCTCCCGCGTCCCCGTCCGGGAGGCGCTGCGCACGCTGGAGGCCGAGGGGTTCGTGGTGACCCGGCGGCACGCGGGCGCGTGCGTCGCGGAACCCACCGAGCAGGAGGCCGCCGACCTGCTGGAGATGCGCATGCTCCTCGAGCCGCTCGGCGCCTCCCGCGTGGCCCAGCGCCGTACCGAGGCCCATCTGAAGGTGCTGCGCGGCCTGGTCCGGCTGGGGCAGGAACGCGCACGCCAGGGCAACAGCGACGACCTGCGCTCCCTGAGCGGCTGGTTCCACGAGACGCTCGCCCAGGCCACCGGCAGCCCGGCACTGACCTCGACGCTGACCCAGCTGCGGCACAAGATCGCCTGGATGTACGCCGCGGAGGGGCCGTCCGACCCCGTCGAGTACTGGGCGGAGCACGGCGCGATCGTGGACGCCGTGGCGCGCGGCGACGGCGACCGCGCGCGGTCCGTCACGGCGCTGCACACCGAGCGCGCGAGCGCCGGGCACCGCCTGCGTTTCGCCTCCGGCGCCGGCCGCGCGGACCGTGTGAGGAACTCGCAACATGCCGTAAACATGCCGAGCATTCGACATTAACACGGGTGCCGTATACAAAGAGGGAGCATTTATCGGGGGTTATTCATGCTGCCCGCGAAAAGGAAAAGCGAGAGGCCCGCCCGATAACTCGGGCGGGCCTCTCGCTGCTGCGGTCGGATGTCTGCGAACGACGATCGCCGCAACCATCGATTGAGGAACCCTCACGGCGCGCAACCAGATCCGCGAGAGCGGTGCCGGTTTAGGCGCAAAGGGGCGCCTCAGACGGTCTCGGGGAGTTCCTCGAGACCCTCGGAGACCAGCTTCGCCAGACGGTCCAGGGCGGCGTCCGCGCCCTCGGCGTCGGAGGCGAGGACGATCTCCTCGCCGCCCTGGGCCCCCAGGCTCAGGACGGCCAGCATGGAGGCCGCGTTGACGGGGTCGCCCCCGGCCTTGGCGATCGTCACCGGGACGCCTGCGGCCGTGGCGGCTCGGACGAAGATGGAGGCGGGGCGGGCGTGGAGACCCTCGGCCCAGCCGACGTTGACGCGGCGCTCAGCCATGTGTTGCTGCCCTTCGCTGTTCAGGGTTGTCTAGACCAGTTTCCCATATCGTGAAGCATGCCCGGAGCGTGCCGGGAGCGCGCCCGAAGTGGCGTCCGCTCCCGCTCCCGGTGACAGCCGGTCCGCGGCCTCGGCCCGGCTGTCGTCCACCACAGACTGCCTCGCGCCGTTGTCGTACGCGAGCCGTACTCTGGGGGCCATGCAGACCTCGTCGGACCGGCACGAGTATCCCGCTCACTGGGAGGCCGACGTGGTGCTGCGCGACGGCGGCACCGCGCGCATCCGCCCCATCACCGTCGATGACGCCGAGCGCCTGGTCAGCTTCTACGAGCAGGTGTCGGACGAGTCGAAGTACTACCGCTTCTTCGCGCCCTACCCGCGTCTGTCCGCCAAGGACGTCCACCGCTTCACGCACCACGACTTCGTGGACCGGGTGGGACTCGCGGCCACCGTCGGCGGCGAGTTCATCGCCACCGTACGCTACGACCGGATCGGCGCCGACGGCACGCCCGCGTCCGCGCCGGCCGACGAGGCCGAGGTCGCCTTCCTCGTCCAGGACGCCCACCAGGGCCGGGGCGTCGCCTCCGCCCTCCTCGAACACATCGGTGCCGTCGCGCGGGAGCGCGGCATCCGCCGGTTCGCGGCCGAGGTGCTGCCCGCCAACACCAAGATGATCAAGGTGTTCACCGACGCCGGGTACACCCAGAAGCGCAGCTTCGAGGACGGTGTCGTCCGCCTGGAGTTCGGCCTCGAACCCACCGACCGCTCCATGGCCGTGCAGCGCGCGCGGGAGCAGCGCGCCGAGGCGCGCTCGGTGCAGCGGCTGCTCGCCCCCGGCTCGGTGGCCGTCGTCGGCGCCGGCCGCACACCCGGCGGCGTGGGCCGCAGTGTCCTCGACAACCTCCGGGACACCGGGTTCACCGGCCGGCTGTACGCCGTGAACAAGGCCTTGGGGGAGGGGGAGAAGGAACTCGCCGGGGTGGCCGCGTTCCGCTCGGTGCGGGACATCGAGGGGCCCGTCGACCTCGCGGTCGTCGCGGTGCCCGCCGAGCGGGTCCCCGAGATCGTCACCGAGTGCGGCGAGCACGGGGTGCAGGGGCTCGTCGTCGTCTCCGCCGGCTACGCCGAGTCGGGCCCCGACGGCCGCGAACGCCAGCGCGCCCTCGTACGGCAGGCGCGCTCGTACGGCATGCGGATCATCGGCCCGAACGCCTTCGGCGTCATCAACACCTCGCCCGACGTGCGACTGAACGCCTCGCTCGCCCCGGAGACGCCCCGCCCCGGCCGGATCGGCCTGTTCGCCCAGTCCGGCGCCATCGGCGTCGCCCTGCTGTCCCGCCTGCACCGGCGCGGCGGCGGTGTCACGGGCGTCACCGGCGTGTCCACCTTCGTGTCGTCCGGCAACCGGGCCGACGTCTCCGGCAACGACGTCCTGCAGTACTGGTACGAGGACCCCGACACCGACGTCGTCCTGATGTACCTGGAGTCCATCGGCAACCCCCGCAAGTTCACCCGCCTCGCCCGGCGCACCGCGGCGGCGAAGCCGCTGGTCGTGGTCCAGGGCGCACGCCATGGAGCCGGGCCCCGGGGGCACGCCGTACGGGCGACCCGGCTGCCCCACGCGACGGTGTCCGCGCTGCTGCGGCAGGCCGGGGTGATCCGCGTGGACACCATCACCGAACTGGTCGACGCGGGCCTGCTGCTCGCCCGCCAGCCCTTGCCGGCCGGGCCCCGGGTGGCGATCCTCGGCAACTCCGAGTCCCTGGGCCTGCTCACCTACGACGCCTGCCTCGCCGAGGGCCTGCGTCCGCATCCCCCGCTTGACCTCACCACCGCCGCCTCGGCGTCGGACTTCCACGCGGCGCTCTCCCGCGCGCTGGCCGACGACACGAGCGACGCGGTCGTCGTGACCGCGATCCCGGCGGTGGGGGAGGGCTCGGTCGGCGACGCGGCCCTGGCCCAGGCCCTGCGCTCGGCCGCCGCCGCGACCCCGTCCAAACCCGTCCTGGTGGTCCACGTGGAACTCGGCGGCCTCGCGGAAGCGTTGTCGGCCGCCACGAGCACGGCCCCGCAGACACCACAGCCACGAGCGGACACACCCCCCGCCCCGACGCCCCGGCCGGACACGGCCGGCACCGCACCGCAGGCCGCGGTGGGCACCTCCGCGAGCGGGGCTCCCCGCGCGGACGGGCCCGCCGCACCACGGACGGGAGCGGCCGGCGGTCCCGGGGCGGCCGGGGGCACGCCCCCGCGGGCCGCCGACGGTACCGCGCCGGGGGCGGCGTCCCAGCCGGGCGTGGATATGGCGTCGCAGGACGCGGCGGACGGTGCCGCGCCACAGGCCCCCGGGCGTGCGGCCTCCGGGGCGGGCGTGGGCGCGCCCTCACCGGACGCGGCCGGTACGGCGCCGGGGGCGGCCTCCGGGGCGGCGTCCCGGTCGGGCGTGGGTACGGCGCCGTCGGCCGCGGCCGGTACCGCGCCGGGGACGGCGGAGGGTGCGGTGCCCCCGGCCGGGGCCCGTCCCGCGGCTGGTTCCCGGACCGTGCCGCCCGCCGGCGGTCGTGCGCCGGACCAGGTGTCCGCCGGGGCCCCGCCCCCCGAGGGCGCCCGCCTCATCCCCGCCTACCCCGCCGCCGAGCGTGCCGTCCGGGCGCTCGCCCAGGCCGTCACGTACGGCCAGTGGCGGCGGGACGCCGCCGACCCCGGCAAGGTGCCGGAGTACGACGACATCGACGAGCGGGGTGCCGCCGCCCTCATCGACGGGCTCCTCTCGCGCGGGCAGGGCCTCACCCTCGGCACCGCCGAGACCTGCGACCTGCTCGGCACCTACGGCATCCACGTCCACCGCGCCCTCCCCGCCCCGGACCCCGGCGCCGCCGCCGAGGCCGCGCGCACCCTCGGCTACCCCGTGGCCCTCAAGGCGACCGCCCCCCACCTGAGGCACCGCGCCGACCTGGGCGGCGTCCGCCTGGACCTGGCCGACGAAGAGCAACTGCGCCGGGCGTACACCGAGTTGACGGAGCTGTTCGGCGCCCCGGAGGAGCTGCGCCCCGTGGTGCAGCGGATGGCCCCGCGCGGTGTCGACACCGTCGTGCGCGCGGTCATCGACCCCGCCGCCGGAGCCGTGCTGTCCTTCGGCCTCGCCGGAGCCCCCTCCCAGCTGCTCGGGGACATGGCGCACCGGCTGATCCCGGTCACCGACCGGGACGCGACCTCGCTGGTGCGGTCGATCCGGACCGCCCCGCTCCTGTTCGGCTGGCGCGGTTCGGCACCGGTCGACACCCCGGCGCTGGAGGAGCTGATGCTGCGGGTGTCGCGGCTGGTCGACGATCATCCGGAGGTCGTCGCGGTCACCCTGGAGCCGGTGGTCGTCGCCCCGCGCGGCGTGAGCGTCCTCGGCGCGTCCGTACGCCTGGCCCCGCCGCCCGCCCGTGACGACCTCGGCCCGCGGACCCTCCCCGCGTACTGACCGGTGCCTCGCAGTCGGCGCTCCCCCGTAGGATGGGCGTCATGGCCAAGACCAGTACGACGACCCAGGGGCTGCGGGCGGCGATCGAGCGCAGCGGCTACTACCCGGCCCTCGTGGCCGAGGCGGTGGAGGCCGCCGTGGGCGGCGAGCCCATCCGGTCGTACCTGGTCCATCAGGAGACGACGTTCGACCAGAACGAGGTGCGGCGGCATGTCACCGTGCTCGTCCTCACCGGCAACCGCTTCATCGTCAGCCACACCGACGAGCAGGCCGCGGACAACACCTCCCCGACGCCGTACGCCACCACGTCCACGGAGTCGGTCAAGCTCGGCCGGATCTCGTCGATCGTGGTCAGCCGTGTGGTCGCCAATCCGGAGTCGTACAAGCCGGGCACGCTGCCGCGCGAGATCGTGCTCACCATCGGCTGGGGCGCCGTCTCCCGCATCGACCTGGAGCCGGCCGCCTGCGGCGACCCCAACTGCGAGGCCGACCACGGCTACACGGGCAGCTCCACGGCCGACGACCTGAGCCTGCGCGTCAGCGAGGCCGGCGACGGCCCGGAGACGGTACGCCAGGCCCTCACCTTCGCGCAGGCCCTGTCCGAGGCGACCGCGGACACCGCCCGCTGATGGTGCAGCCCGCGGTCTGGGACACCCATCCGGAGCCCCTCCCCATCGCCTCCGCCCCCGTGCCCGAGTACGGCACCGGCTCGCTCGCCGACCTGCTGCCCACGCTCGCCGCGGGCCTCGGCGTCCCCGGCGCGACCGCCGGGATCGGGGAGCTCGCCCCCGCCGACCGGAACTGCGTGTTCCTGATCGACGGGCTGGGCTGGGAGCAGCTGAGGGCGCACCCCGAGGAAGCCCCCTTCATGACGTCCCTGCTCGCCGCCTCGCGCGGCGGCACCGGTCGTCCGATCACCGCCGGGTACCCGGCCACGACCGCCACCTCCCTGGCCTCCGTCGGCACCGGCCTGCCGCCGGGCGCGCACGGCCTGCCCGGCTACACCGTGCGCAACCCGGACACCGGCGAGCTGATGAACCAGCTCCGCTGGCAGCCCTGGGCCCCGCCCGGCCCCTGGCAGCCGTACCCCACCGTCTTCGAGCTGGCCCACCGCGCGGGCGTGCACGCCGCGCAGGTCACCTCCCCGGCCTTCGCGAACACCCCGCTGACCAAGGTCGCGCTCAGCGGCGGCAGCTTCCACGGGCGGCTGTCCGGCGAGGAGCGCATGGACGTCGCGGCCGAGCAGCTGGCCGCCGCCGACCGCTCCCTGGTCTACACGTACTACGCCGAGGTCGACGGCGCCGGCCACCGCTACGGTCTCGACTCCGACACCTGGCGCGGCCAGCTCATGTACGTCGACCGCCTGGTCCAGCGCCTGGCCGAACAGCTCCCTGCGCGCAGCGCGCTCTACGTCACCGCCGACCACGGCATGGTCGACATCCCCTTCGACGAGGACCACCGCATCGACTTCGACGAGGACTGGGAACTGAAGGCCGGTGTCGCCCTGCTCGGCGGCGAGGGCCGCGCCCGGCACGTCTACGCCGTACCGGGTGCCGCCGGCGACGTGCTGGCCTGCTGGCGCGAGGTGCTCGGCGAGCAGTTCTGGGTGGCCTCGCGCGACGAGGCGATCGAGGCGGGCTGGTTCGGTCCGGCGGTCGACGAGCGCGTGTACCACCGGATCGGCGACGTGGTCGCCGCCGCGCGGGACGACGTCCTGCTGATCGCCTCCGAGCGGGAGCCCAGGGAGTCGGCGATGGTCGGCAACCACGGTTCGATGACCCCTGCCGAGCAGCTGGTCCCCCTGCTCGAAGTACGCTCCTGAGTCTCCGCCCGCACTCCCTGACCGACCCCTTGCCGAAAGGTGCCCGACCTCCCATGCCCGAGCTGGTGTTCTTCTCCGGAACGATGGACTGCGGGAAGTCGACGCTGGCCCTCCAGATCGAGCACAACCGTTCGGCACGCGGCCTGACCGGCATGATCTTCACCCGCAACGACCGGGCCGGCGAGGGCAAGCTGTCCTCCCGCCTCGGCCTGGTCACCGACGCGGTGGAGGTCGGCGACGGCGCGGACCTGTACGCGTACCTCGTCGACCACCTCTCCCAGGGCCGCCGCGCGGACTACGTGATCGCGGACGAGGCGCAGTTCCTGGCCCCGGAGCAGATCGACCAGCTCGCACGGGTCGTGGACGACCTGGAGCTCGACGTCTACGCCTTCGGCATCACCACCGACTTCCGCTCCAAGCTGTTCCCCGGCTCCCAGCGGCTGGTGGAGCTGGCCGACCGGGTCGAGGTGCTCCAGGTGGAGGCCCTGTGCTGGTGCGGCGCCCGCGCCACGCACAACGCGCGCACGGTCGGCGGGGTCATGGTCGTCGAGGGCGCCCAGGTGGTCGTCGGCGACGTCACCGGCTCCGCGGACGAGGTCGGCTACGAGGTCCTGTGCCGCCGTCACCACCGCCGCCGCATGACGGCCGCGACGGCCCGCGCGGCGGCACTGTCGCCCGACGTGCTGCCGGTCACGTCGGGCTGACCGGGCGGCCGCGGGGCACCGCGGGTTCGCGTTCCTGGTCGGCATCCGGTCCGGCCCCGACCCGGACACCGGGGCCGGGCCCGTGGTCGCGCCGGCTCCGGGACGCTGACGCCTGCCGTGTCGGACCGTGGACGGGCCCGTCGCCGTACGACGCTCCGCTGCCGGTCAGGAGGACATCGCGCCGACGCGCTCGGCGTCCGCCCGCGCCTGGCGGAGCCGCCGACCGAGGAGACCGGCAACACGGTCCACGAGCGGTTCGCCGGCCATCGGACCAGTGTCACGAGCGCGTTCGGGAGGGCGTCGTCCCAGGGGCGAGGCCTTGAGCCGGTCGCGTTGTCAGTGCCCCCTGTCATCATCCCGCCATGCTGTACGACACGTTGGTGGCCGAATCCCGTAGGAACGACTCGCTCGACGACGTGAGGTCCGCCGCGCTCGACCGCGTCCGCTGGCTCGTCGACCTCCTGGAGCGTCAGCGGACCGAGTTCCGGATGTCCTTGGGACGCGAGTACGAGCGATTCGCGGCGGCGGGCGCGGCGACCCGGGCCGAGATCGACGGGCGGCTCGCGGCCTGCGCGGACGAGGAGGGCAGGGCCGCGGTCCTGTGCCTGACGCTGGCCGCCTGCTTCGGCGACACGATGTGGGATTACGGCGCCGAGATCGGGTCCCTCACCGCGCGGGTGCGGGGCTGGACGCCCGACGAGGTCGCGGTGATGCTGCTCCGCGCCACCGAGCACGACATGGGCTGGTGGTTCGCCGATTCGCTGGGGTCGGCGCTGGACGCCGCCGACCGGCTCGACGCCGACGGCCGCCGCGCGGTCATGCCCTGGCTGCGGCACGCACACCAGGAGCTCATGGACACCACGGTCGGGGCGAGCACGTGCGCGTCGCTCGCCCAGCGCCTGCGAGCACTGCTCGCGAGCGTGGACCAGGCACACATCCCCGAGGGACTGATCCCCGCCGACGCTCCCTGGGCAGCTCCGCTGGGCGACCGGGCGAAGACCGCACCGACGCCGGAACTGGCATGTTTCGTACGGCACCTGGCCGACCTGTCGGGACCGCGCCCCACACAGAAGTGGCGGCGGACGTGCCTCGAACTCGCGGACGCGGCGTCGGCGCGGGACCTCGTGGCCGACGTCCTACGGGCCCTGGCCGAGGACGATCCGCTGTGCAGCAGGGAGAACGGTGAGTACGCCGACTGGGCCCACGGCGATCACCACTACCACTACGTCGCCCACCAGAACGACGGGGACCTGGCGCGCGGCGTCCTCTGGGCGGCCGCGCTGACCGGCGACCCGGCCGCGGTGCGGCACCTCGGCGCGCTCGCGCTGCGGACCGGCGGTACCGGGACCGGCGTGGTGACGGACCTCAAGCTGGCGGGCGCGGCGGTCAACGCGCTGGCCGAGACCGGCGATCCGGCCTCGCTGGAGGTCCTGTGGCGGCTGCGGTCCCGGATCAGGCACCGGGCGCTGCGCAAGCAGCTCGACACCGCGCTGGTGACGGCGGCGGGGAAGCAGGGCATCACGGCGGAACAGCTCATCGAGCGCAGCGTGCCGGACCACGGCCTGGCGCCGGACGGTTCGCTGGAACGGGAGTGGGACGGACACCGGGTAAGGGTGGCGATCGAGGACGCGAGGAGCGTGCGGCTCACCTTCACACGCCCCGACGGCGGGACGTCCCGCACGGCACCGGCGGCCGTGAAGGACGGCTTCCCGGACGCTCTCAAGGAGTTGAAGGCCCTGGTCAGGGAGGTGCGGGGGACGCTGTCGGGTGAGCGGGCCCGCGTCGAGGCGCTGATGTCGGCCGGGCGCGAGTGGCCGTACGACGAGTGGTGCCGCTACTACCGCGACCATCCGGTCACCGGAACTCTCGTCCGCGGCCTGATCTGGGAGTTCCGGGACGCGGACGGCGAGTGGCGTGCGGTGGCACCGGCGGCCGAGCCGCCCGGCGCGCCCGAACGCGTGCGGTTGTGGCATCCGATCCGGGCGTCGACGCGCGACATCAGGGCGTGGCGGGAGCGGCTCGTCACCGAGCGGCTGCGGCAGCCGTTCAAGCAGGCCTTCCGGGAGATCTACCTGCTCACCCCGGCGGAGGAGGAGACCGGCGGCTACTCCAACCGGTTCGCCGCCCACATCGTCCACTACCGGCAGCTCTACGCGCTGTTCAAGGAACGCGGCTGGCAGGCCAACTTCCTCGGCCGGCACGAAGGCGGTTACGACGGCGAGGCGCGGGCGGAGTTCGGCGACGGCGCGTGGCGGGCCTGCTTCCACCACGAGCCCGCCACCGACGACGGTGGTTACGCGCCCGAACACGCCGCGACGGACCAGGTCCGCTTCGAACGCCGGGACGGCCGGCGCTGGCGGGAGGCTCAGCTGTCCGAGGTGCCCCCGCTGGTGTTCAGCGAGGCGATGCGGGACGTCGACCTCTTCGTCGGCGTGACCTCGATCGCCGCCGATCCCGACTGGACCGACCGGGGCGAGGACCGCTACACCGGGTACTGGCGGACGGCCACGTTCGGTGCGTTGACGGCGAGCGCGGAGGTCCGCCGGGAGGCGCTGGAGCGGATCGTGCCGCGGCTGAGGATCGCCGGCCGGTGCACGCTCGACGGCCGTTTCCTGATCGTCCGCGGGGACCTGGGCACGTACAAGATCCACCTGGGCTCGGCCAACATCCTGATGGAACCGCACGACGCCTACCTGTGCGTCGTCCCGTCACGCGGCAAGGGCGGCGGGAAGGTCTTCCTGCCGTTCGAGGACGAACGGCTCTCCCTGATCCTCAGCAAGGCGTTCCTGCTCGCCGCCGACACCAAGATCACCGACAAGTCCATCCGCAGGCAGATCGAGCGAGGTGCCTGATGGCCACCGTGACGTTCCGGGACGAGACCGCTTCATCGAGCTCGTCGCCCTCGTGGGCGGCTGAGGGACCGGTGGCGCCCCGTGCGCGGACGGCGCGCAGAAGACCTCATTCAAACAAGTGATCGACATCGCGGCCGATCCCGCTATGATCTTCCACGGCAAGGCCGTAGCGCAGAGGTCGTCGCGCCCTAGCATCAAGCTGGAGGACGTCGGTTCGAATCCGACCGGCCTTGCCGCCCTTGTCGTGGAGGAACGTCGATTGGCGTCGGTCCGTCCTGGGCGGGCGGAGGGCGATGCCGCCCTCGGCGAGCCGGGCACCGGCGATGGACCGGTGGAGTGGTGATGACGCAGCCGACACCCGTGCGCTGCCCGGCGATCGAGCACCCGGACATCCCGATCAGTGACCCTGTCGGCCTGGACCCGCTGCTGGCCCGGCTGAGGTCGGACCGGGCGGTGGAGGGCGACGAGACGTTCCCGCTCGGCACCGTGCGCGCGGACGGCCGTGTCGATCTGTGCAAGCAGGGCCTCGGAGCGGCCGGCGCCGCCCGGCTGATGCCCGTCGCCGCCGCGTCGCCGCACGCCCGGCACGTCCTGCTCGGCACCAACGCCATCGGCGACGAAGGGGCGTCGACGGTCGCCCGCGCGCTCGTCGACGGCCACGGCCTGCACACGCTCTACCTCGGCTGCAACCGCATCGGCCCGGAAGGCGCCGCCGCGCTCGCCGGCGTGCTCTCCGCGGACGACACCGTCCGCGCCCTGTGGCTCAAGCGCAACCCGGTGGGCGACGACGGCGCCGTGGCGCTCGCCGCGACGCTCCGCCGCAACACCGCGCTGCGCACCCTCGACCTGGTCAACACCGGTGTCACCACCGAGGGCCTGCGCGCCCTGCTCGACGCCCTCACCGGCCGCCCGCGCCCGGTGGAACGCCTCTTCCTCGGGGGGAACGGCCTGACCGCCGACGCCGCCGGCCTGCTGGCGGCGCTGATCCGGGAGGCGGGCGTGCGCGAGCTGTACCTGCCCGCCAACCACCTCGGCGACGAAGGCGCCGCCGTCCTCGCGGCAGCCGCCGCCGACGCCGGACGGCCGGTACGCCTGGGCCTGGGCGGCAACGGCATCGGCCCCGCCGGCGCTCGCGCCCTCGCCGACGCCCTGGGCGCCATCGAGACGCTCGACCTGGGACGGCCGATGTCCGAGCGGAGCCTCGGCGCCCCCGCCAACGCCACCGGTGACGAAGGCGCCCGCGCCCTGGCCGCCGCCCTCGCGGGCAGCCCGCTGCGCAGGCTGGAGCTGTGCCACACCGGGCTCACCGGGCGCGGCGCGAAGTCCCTGCTGGCGGCCGTGCCGGACGACTCACCGCTGGAGTACGTCGGTCTGGGACCGGGACTGCCCCGGAAGGTGAAGCGCTCCTTCACCCAGCGCCTGCGGCCCATGGCCGGGGCCCACCCCGACCTGCGCGCGATAGGAAGTGTCTACCGGTGAGCCGCCGCCCCGAACTCCCCTGCTTCCCACCGGAGGAGGCGGCGAGTTGGCGACGCATCCGCCGCTACGCCGTGCCCCGGAGGATGATCGAGCGCGCCACCGAACGCCGTACCGCCGGTGACTGGCGGGGCGCGTGCGCGGCGGCCGGCGTGGACGTCGACATCGACCTGCCGGAGGTCGCCGAGCACTGCGGCGACGACGTCGCCGCGGCGCTGGAGGACGACCTGCGCCACCTGGTCCCGGACCTGGTGCGCTGGCACCTGCCCCGGGTGCTGGGCGGCTGGACCACCCTCGACACCGACCGGACCGTGGTCCTCGCCCGCTACCGGCCGGTGCGGGCGGGCGAAGGCCCCCGCACCACGCCGTACCTGCACCTCACCACACCCGCGATGCTGGAGGGCCCGCAGCGGATCACCCTGCGGTTCCGGACGATCACGGACGAGAAGACCGCCGGCGTCTTCGGACGCCCGACCGAGGACTGGCGGTACGCCCGGCACCTGTGGGACGCGCGCCGCACCGCCGGACTGCGCGAGCGGGGCGGCGGCGGTACCGAGCGGCCCGCCTTCTTCCACCCCGACGGCCGGCCGCGCCGTACGGACGAACTGCCCACGGCCGACCCCGGCCCCGCCGACGCGGCGGCCCGGGCCGAGTGGGTCACCCTGCTGCACCAGAAGGGCGAGATCGAGGCGGCCTTCGCCGCCGCCGGGACCGAGCTCGACCTGACACCCCCGACCGGCCCCGGCTGGTACCGGGCCGATCCGGCGGTGCTCATCGGCAGGATCGCGTTCGACCACACCCGCCTGGAGCGGGAGGTCCGCCGGCTGACGGACGAGGGTGTCGGGGACCGCTTCCTCGTCGCCGGCGACTGGCGCACCTGCGTCCTGCTGGAGCCGACGGCCACCGGTCTCGGGGCGAGGGCCGTCGGCCGCGAGGAGGCCAAGGGCGTGCCCTTCCTGGCCGAAGCGCTCTGGCGCAGGCTCCCCGACCTCGACCTGCTGCGCGTCGGCGGGGTCGAACCGGAACATCTGCATCCGCTGGTCCGTGAGGCGCTGTTCCCCGACCTCCGGGTCGCCGACGGGCCCGGCGGCCCGCCGGGCCCCACCGATCCCGCCCCCGTCCGGGTGCGATGCCGGGGCGAATGGCACGAGGTGGGCTTCCGTCCGGGCGGTCCGCTCCGCATGCCGCACAGCGACGAGGAGCAGCAGCGCGAGCGGGCCCTGCGCGCGTTCGGCGGCGCCGTCGCCGGATGCTTCGCCGTCGAGCAGACCTGGGCGTCGGGCAGCGGCCGGCTGCCGAAGGCACTGCGCGCCCAGCGGCAGGACCTGTTCCTGCGCGCCCAGCACGGCGACACCCACGGTGTGCTCCACCTCCTGGACGCCGGTGTGGACCCCCGGGTCCGCGACGCCTCCGGACGCTCACTGCTCCACGTACTGCACCTCCTCGACCACGAACCGCTCCTGCCCCGGCTGCTCGCGGCGGGACTCGACCTGGAGGCCCGGGACCAGCGGGACCGTACTCCGCTGTTCGTGGCGGTCAACGACGGCGGTTCCAGGGCCCTGGTGGAGGCACTCCTCGCCGCCGGCGCCCGGATCGACGTGGAAGACCGGATGGAGCTGTCGCTGGCCCAGGTCATCCGCCGCTACAAGCGGTCCGACCTGGCCTTCCTCCGGAAGCGCGTCCGGGAGGAGCACCCGGGCCTCGGGGCCGACTGGTGGGACGAGTACATGGACCGCAACGAGGAGGAAGCGGACGATCACGAGCCTGTCGAGCCCGAGCCCGAGCCCGACGAGCCCGTCGAGTACAGCAAGGAACCGCCGTTTTGAGCACCGACCCCGCCCCCCGCACCGGACCGGCCCCGCTGGCCGCCGCGGACGACCTCGTCGCCAGGCTGCGCACGCACCGCACCGAACCCGCCGCCAACCCCCAACTGGAGGCACTGGCCCTGGCCGTGACGGCCAACCAGCCCGTCCTCCTGTGGGGCGAACCCGGCATCGGCAAGTCCGCCGGTCTGGAGCAGCTCGCCGCCGGACTCGGCCTCCCGCTGGAGACGGTCATCGCCAGCGTGCACGAGCCGTCGGACTTCGCGGGGCTGCCGATCGTCGGGGACGACCCGGCCACCACCGGCGTGCCGATGGCCCCGCCCGACTGGGCGGTCCGGCTCACCCGCGCCGGACAGGGCCTGCTCTTCTTCGACGAACTGTCCTCCGCGCCCCCGGCCGTGCAGGCGGCGCTGCTGCGGGTCGTCCTCGAACGCCGGGTCGGCAGCCTCGTCCTGCCCGACGCGGTGCGCATCGTCGCCGCCGCCAACCCGCCCTCCAGCGCCGCCGACGGCTGGCACCTCAGCCCGCCGCTCGCCAACCGCTTCGTCCACCTCGACTGGACCCACGACCCGGCCACGGTCGCGCGCGGCATGGCCGGCACCTGGCCGGAGGTGGCCGTCCCCGCGGTCGATCCGGCCAAGGCGCCCGGTGCCGTCGCGCGGGCCCGCGGCGCCGTCTCCGGTTTCCTCACGGCCCGCCCGGGACTGGTCCACCACATCCCCGCCGACGCCGAGAGCCGGGGCCGCTCCTGGCCGTCCCCGCGCACCTGGGAGATGGCGCTGCGGCTGCTCGCCACGGGATACGCGACCGGCGCCGGCCGCGAGGCCACGGCCGCCGCGCTCACCGGCGCCGTCGGGGACGGCGCGGGCATCGAACTGCTGTCGTACCTGGAGCACCTCGACCTGCCCGACCCCGAGCGGGTCCTCGCCGACCCCGACGCGTTCGCCCTGCCCGAGCGCGGCGACCGCCAACTCGCCTTCCTCATCGCGGTCGTCGCCGCCATCCAGAGCGACCTCACCCGGCCCCGCTGGGAGGCCGGCTGGACGGTCCTGGCCAAGGCCGTGGACGCGGGCGTACCGGACGTGGCCGCCCGTGCCGCCACCGACCTCGCGTCGATGCGCCGGCTCGACTGGCCCGTACCCCCCGGCATCGACGGGTTCCTGGACCTGTTGCAGATGTCCGGGGCCCTGCCCGGCGGCCGCTGAGGCACGCGGGCATGACGGACCCCCGCGGCCGCCTGGACACGACCAAACTGCTCGCCGCCCGCTACCGCGCGGCGAGCGACCGCCCCTACCTGGCGTCGGCCCTGTACGCCCTCACCGTCGTGCCGAGCCCCGACGTGCCGACGATGGGCGTGGACCGCCACTGGCGCTGCTACGTGTCACCCGCCTTCGTCGACGCGACCCCCGTGGAGGAACTCGCGGGCGTCTGGATCCACGAGGCGGCGCACCTGCTGCGCGACCACCACGGCCGCGCCGGCCGGCTCCCCGCCGCCGACCAGCGCGACCGGTACCGCGTCAACGTCGCCCAGGACTGCGAGATCAACGACGACCTCCTCACCGACGGCCTGCGCCTGCCCGCCGGACGCGTCGAGCCCCGTCTCTTCGGCCTGCCCGGCGGACAGCTGTTCGAGGTGTATCTGCCGCAACTGCCCGAGCACGTACGGGAACACGACTGCGGATCGGGCGCCCACGGCCGCCCCGTGCCCTGGGAACTCCCCGGATCCGCAGGCCCCGCCGCGCTCGGTGACGTCGAGGCCCAGGCGCTGCGCCGGCACACCGCCCAGGCGATGCGCGCCCACCAGCGTTCCCGGGGCACCCTGCCCGAAGGCTGGCAGCGCTGGGCCGAGGAACTCCTGGAACCCACGGTGGACTGGCGGCAGGCGCTGTCCGGCGCGGTGCGGGAAGCCGCCGCGTGGGCCGGCGGGGCCATCGACTACACCTACCGCCGCCCGTCGCGCCGCACCCCGGCGCTGCGCGGCGTCGTCCTGCCCAGCCTGCGCCGCCCGCTGCCCCGGGTGGCCGTCGTCGTCGACACCTCGGGCTCGATGGGCGACGCGGAACTCGCGGCCGCCCTGGGCGAGGTCACGGGCGTCCTGCGCGAGGTCGGCGTGCGCGGCAACCGCGTCACCGTCCTCGCCTGCGACGCCGACGTGCACGCCGTGTCCCGGGTGACGGCCACCGAACAGATCACCCTCGGCGGCGGGGGCGGCACGGACATGCGCGTCGGCATCGAAGCGGCCCTCGCGGCCCGCGACCGCCCGACCATCGTCATCGTCCTCACCGACGGCTTCACACCGTGGCCCGCCGAAACCCCGTCCTGCCGCCTGATCGCGGCCCTGATCGGCGACGGTGCGCCGCAGCCCCCGGGCTGGGTGGAGACGGTACGGGTCACTGCCTGACGGCGTGGTCAGTCGCCGAGGGTGAACGCGAGGCCGCCCGAACGCAGTTCGTCCTCGGTCTGGGTGAGGCCGCCGCGGTGGGAGACCTCGACCGTGTAGAACTTCGAGCCCGGTGTGATGTCGTCGACCGTGAAGGGGAACTCGCAGCCCAGCTCCGTCTTCCGGCCGAGGCCCAGACCGCCCTTGGCGACGAGGGTCCCGGCGGCGTCGGTGACGCTGACCTGGGCGCCGAAGTCGATGTCGGAGTAGCCGTCCGTTCCGGTACACGGGTCGCCGGAGGCGAGGCCCGCGCCGATCCCGGTGACGGTGAGCGTCCCGTCGGTGCTGAACGACCCTTCCGAGCCGTCGGCCAGCGACACCCCCGCCCAGCACGCCCCCACCACGGCGGCCCCGAGGCCGGCGCCGATCGCGAGGGCGGCGCCGCGCGACAGCCGCGACCAGCGGGAGGCGGACGCGGCCGGCGGGTGGTCGGGCGGGGCGGGGAGCGGCTCGGCGGACGCGGGGGCCGGCTCCTCGGCCGTTCCCCGGCTCGTTCCGGGGGCCGTGGCCGGGGGTGGGGTGTGCGGCTGCTGCTCGGGGGAGGACATCGCGGAACTTCCTTTCGGCACGAGGGCGCGGAGGCGTGAGGGGACGGAGGCGTGGCGGGAGGAGGGCGTGGCGAGCGGATACGGGGCTCAGCCCCGGCCGCGCCGGTACTCGGCCAGCGCCCCGCTCGCCCAGAGCGGCACCAGCCGGGGTATCTCGGCCGCCGAAACCCTGCCGTGCAGGGAGCGCAGGCCGAGCTTGGCCAGGGAGTCGGCGGCCTCGTTGAGCGGGTTGCCGACGTGGGCCTTCTCGTGGACGAAGGTCAGGCCGGGCGTGTACTCGGCGTACATCTGCAGCTTGACGAGGCTGGGCCGGCGGCCCTGCGAACGCAGCCGGGTCTCGTACCCGTCCGGCATCCGGCAGCCGCCGCCTCGCCACTCGTGCAGGAGCTCCAGGGCGTCGAGGCTGTCGACGCGCACCTCGACGGGCCGTCCGGGGTGCGCGGCGAAGATCCGCCGCAGTCCCCAGTACACGGCCCGGAGTTCGGTGACGACGACACGGACGCGGGGTGCGGTGAGGTACCGCGGGTAGGCGTGGGCGCGCAGCCCGGTCTCGCCGGTGGTGGCGAGGTAGCCGGTGCCGACCTTGTCGCCGGTGACGGAGGCGTCCGTGGCGAGGACGATCGGCGTCCGGGAGACGGCCTTGACCACGCCGTCGAAGTGCACTTGCGGACGGCCCTTGAGGGTGGGGCGGGGTGCGTGGGCGAGCGGGGAACGGCGGCCCATCGACGGACCCTCCTGTTCACGTCGGGCGGGTGGCGGGTGGCGGGTGGCGGGTGGCGGGTGGCGGAAGGGGGAAGGGCGGGGCGGGCGGTCCGGTCCCGGCCGCCCGCCCCGTGTCCGCCGCGTCCCCCCACGAGCGCGGCGGCGTGTGCGGCGGCCGGTCAGCCGACCTTGGTCCACTCCTGGCAGCCGTTGGTCTCGAAGTACTCGCCCTTCTTGACCGTCACCCGGCCCTGCCCCTGGAGGTTCGCGTTGGCGATGATCGCGCCGAACTCCCCGGAGGCGTCCTTGGTGCGCGCCCAGTAGCAGTTCTCGATGATGCTGCCCTTGTCGGGCCCGGCGGTCTTGTAGGTGCCGGCCTTCATGTCCTCGCCGACGAGGTACTGGCCGTCGCCCTCGACCGTGGTGGCCGCTCCGGGCTTCTCGGCCGGCTTCGGCGTGACCGTGACCTCTTCGGTGACCGTGACGGCCGGCTCCGGTTCGCCGGCCTCGGCGGGCGCGGTCTCGGTGACGGTGACGGCCGGGGCGGGAGCGGCGGAGTCGTCCTTGCCGCCGGACTCCCCGCCGCCGACGCCCGCGCCGATCACGAGGGCGACGAGCGCGGTCGCGCCGTGGGTGAGCCAGGTCTTGCGGCGCGACGGCTTCGGCCCGGCGGGCACGCCCGCCGGGGGCTGCCCGGCACCGGCCGGCGGAGCGGGCATCGGCGGTACGGCGCCCCAGCTCGGCGCGTTCCCGGAACCGGAGGGGCCAGGGGTGCCGGGCGGTGTCGAGGGCGGGTGGCTCATCGCGGTGGTCCTCCGGTCGGCGTCGTGGCACGTGGTGGTCACAAGGTGCCCGTCGTTCCGGAGGAGCAGGGAGGAGATCACTGATAACCCGTATTATCAGCGGGGTTTCTTCCTGTCTTTCGGTCCAGCTGTAGATTGCCGACGCCTGCCCCGTCGAGAGGGGTGGGCGGCGAGGCGGGGGAACCGGCCTCGGTGACCCAGGGGGAGGGGGACACGTCCGATGACGACGCGCACGGCCGCGAAGACGCCCTCCGCCATCCTGTCCGAAACCCCGGCCTGGCGGATCACGTACGCCGAGATCGCCGCCCTCGCCCAGGTCAAGCGCCCGGTCCCCACCACCTGGGCCCGCCGCCACCCCGACTTCCCCGCGCCCGTCGCCCACGAGGACGGACGTCCGCTCTTCGACGCCCGTGCCGTCGTCGACTGGCTCGCCTCCACCGGCCGGGGCAACACCGACGCCCGCCGGCTCCGCGCGGAGCTCGCCCTGCACACCCTGGCCGCCTGGCGCACCCCGGCCCTGCCCGCGCCCGTCCTGATCGGCGCGCTGACCTCCCTGGTCTGCCTGCACCAGCAGCTCGACGCCCGCGTCGCGGACGGCCACTCCTGGAGCGCCCTCCTGGAACGGGCCGCCGACCTCGACCCCGACGACCGCTTCCTCCTCTCCGAGCTGCGGGCCCTGCCCGACCCGGAGCACACCGGCCCGGCCCTCGCCGTGCTCGCCGACGAGCTGATCGACGCCGCCTACAACCCCACCGAGGCCTTCGACTGGATCCTCCAGGCCCGCCACCGCCTCGGCTCCCACGATCCGGCAGCCGACGGGCCCACTCCGGCCGTGGTCCGCGCCCTCGCCGCGCTCTCCGGGGTCGACACCCTCGACGAGGGTTCGGTGATCGCCGTCCCGCACGCCTGCTCCGGCGACCTCCCGGCCGCCCTCCACGACCGTGCCGCCGAGGACTCCGGCCACGTCTACCTCGCCGCCGACCCCGACCCGGCCCGGGTGCGCCTGGTCCGCCGCCGGATGCTGGTCCGCGGGGTGTACGAGTTCCGGCTCGACGTCGTCGAGGGCGAGGAACTGACCGCCGACGAGTGGGGCGACCCGAACCTCCTCGTCTGCGCCCTGCCCTACGAGGCCGCCGAGACCCGCGAGGCGAAGGCGGTCCTGGAGCAGGTCGCCGCCCTCACCGACTACCTCGACACCGGAGCCACCGCCGTCGTCCTCGGTCCCGCGGACGTCCTCACCGGCCCGCTCGCCCGGCACGGCGACGCCGACCGCCTGCGCCGTTCCTTTCTGAAGCCCGGTTTGCTCAAGGCGGCGATCAGCCTTCCCGACGGCGCGTACGCCTACCGCCCCGGCTACCGCACGGCGGTCTGGGTCCTCGCCCGCGTCCCCGAGGAGCAGCGCACGGGTCTCGTCCTCCTCGCGGACTACTCCGCCCGGCCGCTGACCGATCCCGTCCTGGACACGCTCGCCGAGGACGTCTCCATCTGGCGTGCCTCGGGATGGACCTCCGACCGGCGCCACGAGCCACGTCATGCCGCGATCGTCCACGGCACCGACCTCGACGGCCGCCCCGGCACCGCGTTCGCTCCGCGGCACCGGACGCTCGCGTCCCGCCATACGCGGACGGTGGTGGAACGCCCGGCGGTCATCGCGGACCTGGAACGTCGGCTGAGTGAGCTCCACGAGCGTTCACGTACCGGCGAACTCCGGCTGAACGCCCGGGCGGAACCGCGCCCCGAGAACCAGCCGGCACGCCGTACCTCCGTCGGCCGCCTCCTGCGCGCCCGCCGCCTGCGCCGCCGCCCCGGCCACCGCTTCGACCCCGAACACCTCACCCCCGCGGGCCACTACACGGTCCTCACCCCCGAGGAGATCCTCGGCACCGCCCGCATCGGCGGCCGGCGCATCGACCGGGGCATCCTCCTCACGGCCTACGAGCACGCCCAGTTCACCGAACCCGGGGACCTTGTGGTCACCGCTCACCCGCGGTTCGGCGTGTACGTCGACACGGAGGGCATCTCGCTGGTCGCGGCGCCCGCTCGCATCCTGCGCGTCCACCCCGACGCCGACCCGCCTGTACGCCCCCGGGTGCTGGCGGCGCTGCTGCGCGCGGCGGCGGGGGAACACGCCCGCACCAGTGGTGCCGTGCGCGCGTCCCGCAGCATCGAGGACCTGGTGATCCCCGACCTGAGCAGTGCCGAGGCCGACCTGTACGAGGCCGTCCTCGCCGAGACGGAGAGACATGCGGCCCTGCTGCGCGAGCAGACGGCCGCGCTCGACGACCTGACCCGCCTGATGGCGGCAGGCATGGCCGACGGCACGCTCACCATCCAGCATCTCCCGCACACCGACGTCCACTGAAGGAGACGGTCCACCCGATGCCTCCCCGCACGAAGAAGCCCGCCGATCAGGCGGAGCTGTTCAGCGCCTCCACCGCCAAGGAGATCCAGGACATCCTCTGGAAGGCGGCCGACAAGCTCCGCGGCTCCATCGACGCCGCCCAGTACAAGGAGTTCGTCCTCGGCCTGATCTTCCTGAAGTACGTCTCGGACGCCTTCGACGAGCGCCGTACCGAGCTGGCCAAGGAGCTCATGGAGGAGGGCATCGCCGAGGACCGCCTCGACGACTTCCTGGAAGACCGCGACGAGTACACCGGCGCGCACGTCTTCTGGGTCCCGGAGACCGCCCGCTGGTCCTGGATCGCCACCCACGCCAAGGCCCAGGGCGTGGGCAAGCTCCTCGACGAGGCGATGGACGCCATCATGCGGGAGAACGCCCCCCTCACCGGCGTCCTCCCCAAGATCTTCAACCAGGACCGCGTCGACCAGAAGCGCCTGGGCGAACTCGTCGATCTCATCAGTGACGCACGGTTCGGCGGCAGCGGGGGGCGGCCGGCGCAGGATCTGCTGGGCGAGGTGTACGAGTACTTCCTGGGCAACTTCGCGCGGGCGGAGGGCAAACGGGGCGGGGAGTTCTACACGCCCAGCTCGGTCGTCCGGCTCATCGTGGAGATCCTGGAGCCGTACGAGGGGCGTGTGTACGACCCGGCGTGCGGGTCGGGCGGCATGTTCGTACAGGCCGCCAAGTTCATCGAGGCGCATCGGGGGCGCGGTCACAAGGCCGACATCTCCGTCTACGGCCAGGAGCTCAACGAGCGCACCTGGCGCCTGGCCAAGATGAACCTCGCCATCCACGGCATCGACGGCAACCTCGCCTCCCGCTGGGGCGACACCTTCGCCGACGACAAGCACCCGGATCTCAAGGCCGACTTCGTGATGGCCAACCCGCCTTTCAACATCAAGGACTGGGCGAGGGACGAGACCGATCCGCGCTGGAAGTACGGGGTCCCTCCGAAGAACAACGCCAACTACGCCTGGCTTCAGCACATGATTTCCAAGCTGGGGGAGAAGGGCACGGCCGGCATCGTATTGGCCAACGGGTCGATGAGCTCTCAGTCCAGCGGGGAGGGCGAGATCAGACAGGCCCTGATCGAGGCCGACCTGGTGGCGTGCATGGTGGCGCTGCCGCCCCAGCTGTTCCGCACCACCCCCATTCCGGCCTGCCTGTGGTTCCTGTCCAAGGACAAGTCCCCGCAGGGCGCGAAGCGCCTGGAGGACCGGCGGGGGAACATCCTCTTCATCGACGCGCGAGACACGGGCGAGATGGTCGACAAGACCGAGCGCATCCTGACGGACGCCGACCTCGCGAAGATCGCCGGCACCTACCACGCCTGGCGGGGCACGGCCTCGGCACGTGCGGAAGGTCTCACGTACGCGGATGAGCCGGGCTTCTGCTTCTCGGCCGACCTCGGGACGGTCCGTGAACAGGGCTACGCGCTGACACCGGGGCGGTACGTGGGGGCCGTCGAGACGGCGGAAGAGGACGCCGACGCGGTGGCGGAGCGAATCGCCGCACTGACGGACGAGCTGTACGAACTCTTCGGGAAGTCCGCGGAGCTGGAGAGAAGAGTTCGTGACGCAATGGGGGAAATCGCATGACGGTGTGGAAGAGCGCGACCATCGGTCAGGTGTCACTCGTGGTCACCAAGGGGACGACTCCCACCAGCGTCGGTCGCGGTTTCAAGCTGTCGGGAATTCCCTTCGTCAAGGTCGAGTCGATCAAGGGCAATGGTTTCATCGACCCGCGCAAGACGGCGTACATCGATGAGGAGACCCACGGTCAACTGAGTCGTTCCGCCCTCCAGGTCGACGACATCCTGTTCACCATCGCAGGCACCATCGGGCGGGTGGCGCAGGTGACCTCGCCCCTCGTGCCCGGTAACACGAACCAGGCCGTGGCGGTCATCAGGCCCGACCGCCGGGTGGTGGAACCGCGTTTCGCTCTCTACTGCCTTCGCGATGAGCGGCGGATCCAGCGGGCGCACTCGCGGGTCGTGCAGTCCGTTCAGGCCAACTTGAGCCTGAGTGAACTGAGATCGGTCGAGATCCCGTTGCCGCCGCTCCACGAGCAGAAGGCGATCTGCTCCGTTCTCGGCGCGCTGGACGACAAGATCGCCGTCAATGAGGGCATCGCCACCACGGCGGACGCTTTGAGTCGTGCTTTTCATCAGAGGGCGCTGATCGATTCGGTCGAAAAGCGTGTACGCATCGGAAAGATCGCCCAGATCGTGGTGGGTGGGACGCCCAGCAGGTCGAAGCCCGAGTACTGGACCGGTGGGACCGTCAACTGGATCAATTCCGGAAAGGCCAACGAGTTCCGTGTCATCGAGCCCAGCGAGACGATCACCGAAGAAGCCCTGGCCGCAAGCTCTGTGAAGATGATGCCGCCCGGAGCGACTCTGATCGGTATCACAGGTGCCACGATGGGAAAGATCTCCCGACTCGAGATCCCTGCCGGCGGAAGTCAGAACGTTGCCGGTGTCTGGTCCGACGACACCGCGCTCAATGACTGGCTGTTCCATGAAATCAGGGCGCGCGTCGCCGATTTGACGAAGCACGCCTCGGGCGGGGCCCAGCAGCACATCAACAAGCGCATCATCATGGAACTCGAGTGCGCCGTGCCCCGTCCCGAACGCCTCGCCGAATGGTCGGCCAGGACATCGCCGCTCGTGAAGCTGACTGCGGAGAGACTGGTGGAGAACCGTGTTCTCGGCACGCTCCGCGACACCCTCCTCCCTCAGCTCGTGTCCGGCCGCCTCCGGGTCAAGGACGCCGAGAAGATCGTCGAGGACGCCACGTGACGACGCACCACGACGCGAACGAGCCCTGCGACAGAACCCACCGCCGTCCCACCGAGGCCGACTGGGAGATCCTCGCCCTCGACGAACTGGCCGAGCTGGCCTGGCAGCCGGCCTCCGGCAACGCGTTCGCGCCCGGTTCCGATCACCGGAAGTCCTGGGACGACCTGATCCTCTACCCGGACCTCCGAGAGGCGATCGAGCGCCTGAACCCGAACCTGCCCCCGGACGCCGTCCGCGAGGCCGTGGCGACCGCCGCCACCCCCGGCTCCCAGGACACCTACGAGGAGAACCGGGCCGCCCACCGCCACCTCACCACCGGCATACGCTCGGTCACCTACACCGACTCCTTCGGCGCCGAGCACAACCCCACCATCCGCCTCCTCGACCTGGCCGACCCGGACGCGAATACCTACCGCGCCCTCAACCAGGTCACGGTGATCGACGGCGACAGGAACCGCCGCTTCGACGTCATCCTGTACGTCAACGGCCTGCCCCTCGCCGCCATCGAGCTGAAGCGCGCCGGCGACGAGGACGCGACGCTCCAGACGGCCCACGCCCAGGTGGCCCGGTACGTCCAGGAGTTCCCGACCGCCTTCCGCCACAACACCGTCGTCCTGCTCTCCGACGGCATCACCGCCAAGTACGGCACCCCGTTCACCCCGTACGAGCACTTCGCCCCGTGGAACACGGACGAGTTCGGCGCCCGCGTCGACCCGCTGACCGCCGACGGCTTCTCGGAGTCGGGGCAGAACCTGGCGCTGCACGGCCTGTTCACCCGGTCCCGCTTCCTCGAACTGATCCAGTCCTTCATCAACTTCGTCCCGTCGAAGCGGATGAAGCGCATCGCGAAGCCGCACCAGTACCACGCGGTCACCCGCGCCGCCGACGCCGTCCGCACGGCCTCGGCGAGCGACGGCAAGGCCGGCGTCGTCTGGCACACCCAGGGGTCCGGCAAGTCGGAGGAGATGGTCCTCACCACGGCCCTGGTGATGCGGGACCCGGCCCTGCTGAACCCCACCGTCGTGGTCGTCACCGACCGCACGGACCTCGACGACCAGCTCTGCTCGACGTTCCAGGAGAGCGAGATCCTCCCGGAGTCACCGAAGCAGGTCGTCACCCGCGCCGAACTCCGGGAGGAGCTCGCGGCGAAGAGGACGGGAGGGATCCTCTTCACCACGCTCCAGAAGTTCGGCAAGACCAAGGAGGAGCGGGAGGCGGGCACCGACCACCCGATGCTCTCCGACCGCCGGAACGTCGTCGTGATCGTCGACGAGGCGCACCGCAGCCACTACGACGACCTCAAGGGCTTCGCCCGCCACCTGCGCGACGCGCTCCCGCACGCCACGCTGCTCGCCTTCACCGGCACGCCGATCTCGGAGGCCGACCGCGACACCCGCGAGGTGTTCGGCGACTACATCGACGTCTACGACCTCAAGCGGGCCGCCGACGACGGCGCGACCGTGAAGGTCTACCACGAGAGTCGCGTGATCCAGCTCGTCCTGGACCGCGACGTCGACCCGACCACCATCGACGCGGAGGCCGACCGGATCACCGAGGGCCTCGACGACACCGAGCGCCGTCTCGTCGAGAAGGCCGTGGCGACGATGAACGCCATGTACGGCGCGCCGGCCCGCATACGCGACCTCGCGGCCGACCTGGTGGAGCACTGGGAGGCCCGCCGGGAGCGGATGGAGCCGTTCGTCGGCGCCTCCGGGTCGGGCGGGGCGCCCGGCAAGGCGATGGTGGTGTGCGCGACCCGCGAGATCTGCGTACGCGTCTACGACGCGCTGCGCGAGCTGCGGGAAGAGTGGCACAGCGACGAGTTCGACAAGGGCGTCATGAAGATCGTCTTCTCCTCGAACTCCCGCAAGGACTCGGACGGACTGCTCGCCCACGCGCTGACCGACAGCCGCCGCAAGGCCGTCATCAACCGGGCCAAGGACCCCGACGACGAGCTGGAACTGCTCATCGTCAACAACATGCTGCTGACCGGCTTCGACGCTCCGCCGATCCACACCATGTACCTGGACCGGCCGCTCAAGGGCGCCAACCTGATGCAGGCCCTGGCCCGCGTCAACCGCCGTTTCCGCGGCAAGGAGGACGGCCTCCTCGTCGGCTACGCCCCGCTGACGGAGAACCTCCAGCGGGCCATCGCCGAGTACACCGAGGCCGACCGGCGCGACCGCACCCTCGGCCAGGACGTCGAGCGCGCGCTGGACGAACTGCGCAACGAGTACGACATCCTCACCGGCATCCTCCGCGGCTTCGAGTGGGAACCCCTGCTCGACCGCCCCGGCCCCCGTGCCTTCGTCGACGCGGCCCTGAAGACCGCGAACCACCTGCGCGACCCCCGCACCAAGGGCAACGACCCCGACCTGCTCGACGACCCGCGCCAGACCCCGGGCCGCCGCTTCCGCGACCACGCCTACCGGCTGGAGCGCTTCTGGGCGCTGGCGGGCAGCTCGAAGGAGGTGGGGGACCGGTTCGCGGACACGCCGGCCTGGAAGCGGCACATCCAGTTCTTCGTCGAGGTCCGCGCCTACATGGCCAAGCTGGACGCCATGGAGCGCGAGGCACGCGGCCTCCCCGTGGCCCGCGACGTCGAGCTGTACCTCTCCCAGCTGACGTCGTCCGTCGTGGAGACGGGCGGAGTGACGGACCTGTTCGCCGAGGCCGGCCTGGAGACCGCCGACCTCACCCACCTCACCGACGCACTCGTCGCCCAGCTCCAGCAGAGCGACACCCCGCACCTGGCGGCCGAGGCGCTGCGACGGCTCGTCGAGCGGAAGATGCGCGAGGTCACCCGGCACAACATCGTCCGGCAGACGACGTTCTCCGAGCGCCTCCAGGACCTGATGGTGCGCTACATGCGCCAGCAGTACACCAGCGCCGAACTCATCGCCAAGCTGGTCGAGATGGCCAAGGACGTCATGGCCGACGCCAACCGGGGCGAGAAGTTCGACCCGCCCCTGAACTGGCGGGAGCTCGCCTTCTACGACGCCGTCGCCGACCACGGCACGGCCCGCTCCCTGATGGGCGACGAGGTCCTGGCGGGCATCGCCCGCGAACTGGTCGCCGAGGTCCGCCGCCGGCTCAAGCCCGACTGGATCGCCCGCGAGTCCGTCCGCGCCCGCCTGCGCAGCACCATCAAGCGCCTCCTGGCCCGCAACAACTACCCGCCGGACCAGCAGAAGGAGGCCATCGACCTGGTCCTCCGCCAGATGGAGCACTTCGCCAACGAGTGGTCCACCAACGGAGAGACCGACAGCTGAGCTGTCCTCACCGACTCACCGAAACTCTGGAGACATACGGGGAGGTAGTTCCTCCCGGAAGGTCAGGTTTATTTCATGGCGGGTAAAGAGATGGAAGACCCGGGGTCGCATTTCTCCACAGTGCTGGTCGCTGCGGCGAAACTTCCGGGCGTGCGTATCGACAGGGAGACGTACCTTCGGAAGGCGCTGTCCCGCCACTGCTCCGAAGAACAGATCAAAGAAGCGATCGATGAGACGCCGGCGGCGGCGGGTATCCCCCTCGACATTCTGGAGAAGGCTGCCAACGACTCCATCAAGTACGAGACCGCCAAGGTCAGCGCGGCTTCCGCGGCTGCCGGACTGCCTGGCCTGATTTTCCTTCCCGCCACGGTTCCCGCCGACTTGGCGCAGTACATGGGCCACATGCTGCGCATCGCGCAGAAGCTCGCCTACCTCTACAGCTGGCCCGACCTGTTCTCCGGAGACGGCGACGACATGGACGACGCGACCGAGGGAGTGCTCACACTCTTCGTCGGCGTGATGTTCGGCGCCCATTCGGCGAACACCGCTGTCGGGAAGGTCGCGGAGGCGATGTCGAAGCAGGTCGCCAAGAAGCTTCCCCAGAAGGCACTCACGAAGGGCTTCGTCTATCCCCTCGTGAAGAAGGTCGCGGGTCACCTGGGTAAGGAGATGACGAAGCAGACCTTCGCAAGGGCCGTCTCCAAGGCAGTTCCCGTCGTCGGCGCCGTCGTTTCCGGCGGGCTCACGTTCGCGACCTTCCGCCCCATGGCGAAGAAGTTGAAGAACCACCTCTCCGGACTGGACATGACGAAACCCGCCCTGCGGGTCGAGGACGTCGAGGTCGTGCGAGACCACGAGCCCTCCGCCACGGACTACGTCGAACAGTCCGACGGGGACGACGCCGCATCCGGGTAGAGAGCCCTCGGCTGACGCATCCGGGTTCCTCGTGAGCCCGGATGCGTCAGCTGCGGCCCGGCCTCAGACGCGCCGTCCGGGGGCAACCGGGTCCTCGTCACTCCCGCGCGATCAGGAACACCTGGTCGTCACCGTCGTGTTCCGCGCAGCGCTCCGCCATCACCGCCGCGCCCGCCTCCTTTGCACCCCCGCGGACGCCCACGCACAGCCCGTCGTCCCGCGCCGAGCGCAGCCGCCACCGGTCGGCACCGTCCGCCCGTTCGAGGCGGAACCACTGGGAGTCGCCGCCCGCCCGGCAGTCCTCCCAGGGTTCGAGCGTGTTCCGGAACGCGCCGTCGCCCAGGACGGTGAGGCAGCCGGTGCCGTGCTCCGGGTGGCGGAACTGGATCTGGTAGCGGCCGTCATCCGCCCGCTGGAGGTACACGCGCGGAGGAACGGCCTCCGTGCAGGGCCGCTGCACCGCGAGGAGTTTGGACTCGCCGTTCACGCGGACGTCCCCGTCGGTCAGGCACAACTCGGGTGCGCGCGCCGGGCGGATGCGCGAGTAGCTCGAAGTCGTGGGGGTGGCGGTCGACTTCGTGTTCTCGTTCCCTTCGTCCTGCGGCAGCAGCACCACCGCGCCGACGGCGAGCAGGACGACCGTGCCGAGTGAGGCCAGCGCGGCGGTCATGGCGGTCCTGCCGCGGCGGGGGTCCGACGGCTCCGGTGGCCCGGCCGGGGGCTCCGGCTCCTGATCCGCCGGTCCGTCCAGGGGTTTCGACTCCTGATCCGTACCGTCGGTCACAGGGTCCTCCCCGGCCGCGAGCCGCTCCCTGGCCGTGAGCCACTCCGGTACGTCCTCCCCGGCACCGCACGCCCGGACCAGCGCCGCGACCACCTCCGCGCGTGGCAGCGCGTCCCGCCGCAGGGCGTCCGCCAGGGTGCTGCGGGCCAGTACCTCGCCGCGTTCCGCGGCCCGCTGCTCCAGTTGACGGAAGGTCAGACCGCTGTGCTCCTTGAGCTTCCGCAGCAGGGAGACGTACTCGCGCGCCGTCCGCGCCTCTGCGGGGTCCACGCCCCCCGAGACCATCATGCGGTCATTCTCGCCACACCCGCCACAGCGGGCAACCGGTGTCCGGCGGTTGTCGGACAGCCCGGCCGCACCGTCCGCGCACGCCGTTGACCAGGCCGGACAGGCTCCGTCTGTCCCGGACACCGCAAACCGTTGCCGGACAAGATCCTTCCGTCAAGACTCCGGTGCTGCCGCCGCGTTCCGGACCCACGGGGGTGGACCGGACGCGGCGCGGTCACCGCCCCCCCACTGCAGAAGGAGCCGTCCCCATGCCCACGCGCGGTCTGCGCACCCGTATCGCCCCGCTCGCCGTCGTCACCGCTCTCGTCGGCGGCCTGGTCGCCACCACGACCGCGGCCGCCCCGGACGCCCGTGCGGCGGGCGGCGGTTACTACCTGTACTTCAAGAAGAACACGTCCGACCCGATCAACTCCAAGCTCTACCTGATGAAGAGCGTGGCCGGCGCCAAGGACGAGGTCGTCGCCAAGTACCGCGCCGGCTCCGGCAACGGCAGCCAGAACGAGTGCGCCACCAACAAGGGATGGCTCCCCGGGACCAACACGAAGAACGGCAAGTACAAGATCGAGTTCCACCGTACGAACTTCGACGGCATCATCAACGGCCACGTCATCAAGCTGTCCGACAAGAAGTGCGCCAAGGGCACCAAGCGCACCGAGCTGTTCGTGCACAGCGAGATGAAGCCGAACGGCAAGCAGGGCACCATCGAGTCCGAGCGCTGGGACGGCACGCGCGACTACTACTCCAACGGCTGCGTCAAGCTGAAGCCGTCCGACATCAAGGACCTCTTCGCCAAGGCCGGGCGCTACGGCTGGCCGAAGACGCTGTACGTCGTCAAGTAGGCCGCGCGGGAGCCCCCCACCGGTGGCAGGCGGGAGTCCGCGCGTCAGCGCGGGCTCTCCACCACCGCGAACCGTGCCCCCTCCGGGTCCGTCACCGTGGCGACGCGGCCGTGGGGGCCGTCGTGGGGCGGGGTGAGGAGCCGGCCGCCCAGGCGGAGGACCCGCTCCACCGCGTCGTCGGCGCCGGCGACGGTGAAGTACGTCGTCCAGTGCGGGCCCCGGTCCCGGAGAGGGGCCCTGCCCACGCCGCGGACGCCGGCCACCGGGCGGCCGTTCAGGCGCAGGGTGACATGGTCGGGGTCGGCGGGGAGCGCCGGCTCCTCGTCGTAGCCGAACACGGTCTCGTAGAACTTGGCGGTACGGGCCGACTCGAAGGTCGTCAGTTCGTTCCAGGCGGGGGTGCCGGGCACCCCGGAGACGGCGGTGCCCGGGCTCGCGGCCGCCTGCCAGACGCCGAAGACGGCACCGCCGGGGTCGGAGCCGATCGCCAGCCGGCCGGCGTCGGCGGCGTCCAGCGGGCCCACCCCGACGGTGCCGCCGCACGACCGCACCACGTCCGCCGTCAGGTCCACGTCGTCCGAGGCGAAGTACGGCGTCCAGGCGACCGGCAGCTCACGGTCCGGCGGCAGCACCCCCATGCCGGCCACCTCACGGCCGTCGAGCAGGGCCCGCACATACGGGCCGAGCTGCTGGGGGCCGGGGTGGAACTCCCAGCCGAACAGCGCCCCGTAGAACTCCTCGGTCGCCTCCAGGCCGTGCACCGTCAGGCTCACCCAGCAGGGTGTGCCGGGTGTGTGCCGAGCGGGCGCCCCGCCGTTCGGGCGGGCGTTCCCCCGTGCGTCGGTCATCGTCACTCTCTTCTCGGCCGCGTGTGCCGGCCGTTGTCCTCTCGGGTCCCGGCGGATCGTTCCCGCGCCGCTGTCGACACAGTACGTGCCCGATCCGGTACGCCTCGTGACCGGTCCTGTCCGGCCGAGCAGAGTAGCCGGACGCGGGCGGCTCGGCCACCCCGTGCGCGAGGATGGTGGCCATGAACGCCATCATCTCCGCATCCGACCTCGCGGGCGCGCTCGCGGGCGCCAACCCGCCGGTGCTGCTCGACGTCCGCTGGCAGCTCAGCTTGGCCACGGCGGCCGGTGAGCCGCCGTTCGACGGACGGGCCGCGTACGGGGCCGGGCACATCCCCGGCGCCGTCTTCGTCGACCTGGACCGGGAACTGGCTTCCGCTCCGGGCGGGCACGGCCGCCATCCGCTGCCGGACCTCGCGGTGTTCGGCGCCGCGATGCGGCGGGCGGGCGTGTCGTCCGGGACGCCGGTGGTCGTGTACGACGGGGGCCTGGGCTGGGGCGCCGCCCGCGCGTGGTGGCTGCTGCGCTGGACGGGTCACCCGGACGTGCGAGTCCTCGACGGCGGGTTGCCCTCCTGGGAGGGGCCGTTGGAGACGTCGGTGCCGCAGCCGGCCGAGGGGGACTTCGTGCCGGTGCCGGGGGCGGACGGGCTGCTCGACGCCGACGGCGCGGCGGCGCTGGCGCGTTCGGGGGTGCTGCTGGACGCCCGCGCGGGGGAGCGGTACCGCGGTGAGGTGGAGCCGATCGACCGGGTGGGCGGGCACATTCCCGGCGCGGTCTCGGCGCCCACGACGGAGAACGTCGGCGCCGACGGCCGTTTCCTGCCCGCCGGGGAACTGGGCGCCCGCTTCGAGGAACTGGGCGTGTCCCAGGGGGCACCGGTCGGCGTGTACTGCGGCTCGGGTGTCTCCGGCGCGCACGAGGTGCTGGCGCTGGCGGTCGCGGGCATCCCGGCGGCGCTGTACGTCGGTTCCTGGTCGGAGTGGTCGTCCGACCCGGAGCGGCCGGTCGCGGTGGGTCCGGACCCGCAGTAGAGCGGTAGAGCAATGGACCGGAGTCGGAGTCCGGAGTCCGGACGACGCGGGTCTTCGGCCCCGGGCTGTGAGGGGGGCGGGCTGTGATGGGGGCGGGTCTCCCGGCGGAACGACCCGCCGACGGCGGGTCGTTCCGCCGGGAGACCCGCCCCCATCGGCGTCTTGCCGCTGGGGGCGGCCAACGGTGTCCGTGCCGTCAACCGGCCGCGGACACGGACCGCCCGAACGAGCTACTCCTGCTTCTTCCGCCGCGTCCCGAACACGATCTCGTCCCAGCTCGGCACCGCCGCGCGGCGCCCCGGACGGACGCCGTCCGCCTCGGCCTGACGGTCGGTCGAGCCGATGAGCCGGTCCCGGTGGCTGCTGACGGAACGCGGCATGAGGACGTCCGCGTACGCGGCCCCGGCCGAGGCCGCGGGGGCCGGCGGCTCCTCCGCCTCGGGCTCGGGGTCCGGCTCCTCGACAGGGGTCTCGGGCGCGCGCTCCGGCACGACCAGGTCGCCCCGGAAGCTCGGGACCGCCTCCAGCAGGCTGGTCAGCGAGTCCCGTTCGCCCGAGGCCGTGGCCGTCAGGGACTCCTCGTCGGGCTCGGACGCCTGCGCGGGCAGGCTCGGGCGCTCGCGGTCGCCGGGACGGTCGAGCGGGCGGTCCCGCGGCAGCCGGGCGATGCGCGGCACGAAGGGGAAGCTGGGCTCGGGCGCGGCGAGGTCGTCGGACTCGCCGATCAGCGAGCGCGCCTCGTCGTCGACGGCCTGGACGAGCCGCCGGGGCGGGTCGTACGTCCAGCTCGCCGAGTGCGGCTCGCCCGCGACCCGGTAGACCAGCAGCACCTCCCAGGTGCCGTCGTCGCGGCGCCAGGAGTCCCACTGGACGGTGTCCTTCTCGGCGCCGCGCAGCAGCAGCCGCTCCTGTACCGCCTCGCCCAGCGGGGGACCGGAGTTCTCACCGGGGCGGCGGACGGGGGTCTTGCGGGCGCGCTCGGCCATGAACGCGCGCTCGGCGAGGACGGGGCCCTCGAAGCGGCGTACGCGGTCCACGGGGATGCCGGCCATCTGCGCGACCTCTTCCGCGGTCGCGCCCGCTCTTATGCGCGCCTGGATGTCGCGGGGGCGGAGATGGCTCTCCACCTCGATCTCGATCTGGCCGAGGCGGGGACGGTCGCCGCGCACGGCGGCCCGGAGCCGTTCGTCGATCGGAAGGGTGTACTCCGTGCTGTCCGCAGCCTTCAGCACCAGCCGTGTGCCGTCATTCGAGACGGCCACGACACGCAGTTCGGGCATGGGGACCTCCCGGGTGGTGCCTGCCGACGTCACGTGCGTCGCTGCTTCCGCTAGTCGAGTGTGGCCTGCCCGGGTGCAGCCTGCCACAACCTTGCCTATTTGCCCGGCGTGTCGGGCGCGGGCCCTGGATCGCCGTTATGGCACGGTTACCTATTCGCAACGCTAAGTGACCAACTGCGTCACCCTGTGCAACTAGCCCCCTCCCGGCGGTCCTTCGCGGTTCCGGGCACCCTGACGGGCGACCGGGCCCAAGGCTGGCAAGAGTACTCCATTTGGGCCACGTGCGTGGATTGGCACGCCGCGCAACGAATCCTCTATGACCCCAGGACCCTCCGCAAGTAGTCGTTCCGGAACCGGCGTTCCGGGTCGAGCCGGTCCCGCAGCGCCGTGAATTCCTCGAAGCGCGGATACACCCGTGAGAGGTAATCGGCGTCGCGTGTGTGGATCTTCCCCCAGTGGGGCCGCCCCTCGTGGGCGGTGAAGATGCGCTCGGCCGCGGTGAAATACCCCTGATAGGGGGTGCCCTTGAACATGTGGACGGCGATGTAGGCGCTGTCCCGGCCGGACGCGGTGGACAGCGTGATGTCGTCGGCCGGCGCGGTGCGCACCTCGACGGGGAAGCTGACCCGCAGCCGAGAGCGGTCGACCATCGCCTTCAGTTCCCGCAGCGTCTCCACCAGGGCCGCGCGCGGAACGGCGTACTCCATCTCCACGAAGCGCACCCGGCGAGGCGAGGTGAAGACCTTGTACGGGATGTCGGTGTAGGTCCGCGCGGAGAGCGCCCTGCTGGAGATCCGCGCGATGGCCGGAATGGTCGCGGGCGCCGCGCGGCCGACCCAGTTGGCCGCCTGGAAGACCCCGTTGGAGAGGAACTCGTCCTCGAACCAGCCCTTGAGCCGCGGTACCGGACGTTCCGGACCCGCGCTGCGGTTGTTGCGTTTGGTGTTGGTGTTGCCGGTATGCGGGAACCAGTAGAACTCGAAGTGCTCGTTCTCGGCGTGCAACTGGTCGAACTCGGCGCAGACCCGGTCGAAGGGCATCGGTTCCTCGCGGGCCGTGAGCAGGAAGACCGGCTCCACGGCGAAGGTGATCGCGGTGACGATGCCGAGGGCGCCGAGTCCGATCCGGGCGGCGGCGAAGACGTCCGGGTTCTCCTTCTCGGAGCAGGTGAGCACCGAACCGTCGGCGGTGACCAGCTCGAGACCCCGGATCTGGGCGGCGATGGAGGCGGAGTCGCGGCCCGTGCCGTGGGTGCCCGTACCGGTGGCCCCGGAGACCGTCTGCTCCATGATGTCGCCCATGTTGGTCAGCGACAGGCCCTCCCGCGCGAGGGCCGTGTTCAGCCGCTTGAGCGGGGTGCCGGCCTCCACCGTGACCGTGCCGGCCGCGCGGTCGATGTGACGTATGCCCGTCAGCAGATGAGGGCGGATCAGCAGGCCGTCGGTGGCGGCTATGGAGGTGAACGAGTGGCCGGTGCCGACCGCCTTCACCGGCATGCCGTCCTCGGCGGCCCGGTGCACGGCGGCGACCAGCTCCTCGACGGAGGCGGGCGAGGTCTCCCGCGCGGGGCGGACGGAGACGTTGCCGCCCCAGTTACGCCATGTGCCGTTCCCCGTGCTCGCTGTGCTGCCCAACGGAGCCTCCCCGACCCGGAGCCGGCCGCTTGAGCCGGCGGTACCCGAGGAAACCGACCGCGACCGCGACGGCCCCGGCCACGGCCGGAACCCCGTACCCGGCACGCGCCCCGGCCGCGTCGATCACCCAGCCGGCCACGGAGGAGCCGAGCGCGACCCCGACCGCGAGCCCGGTGCTCACCCAGGTCATGCCCTCGGTGAGCTGCGCGCGTGGTACGTGCTCTTCGATGAGGGACATCGTCGTGATCATCGTCGGAGCGATGGACAGACCCGCAACGAACAGCGCCACGGCCAGAAACGGCAGGTTCCCGACCAGTAGGAGTGGGATCATACTCACGGCCATGGCGCAGACGCCCAGCAGCCAGCGACGTTCCGGCGCCCCCGCGAAGTGCAGCAGCCCGAACACGGCGCCCGCCACGCAGGAGCCCAGCGCGTACACGGCGAGCACCACGCTCGCGGCGGCCTTGTGCCCCTCCTCCTCGGCGAAGGCCACGGTGACCACGTCCACGGCACCGAAGATCGCCCCCGTCGCCACGAACGTCGCCACCAGGACCTGGAGGCCCGGGGCGCGCAGCGCCGTGCCGCCGCCGTCCTCGTGCTCGCGCGGGTGCGGCTCGGGCTCGGTGGCGCGCTGCGCGGTCAGCCAGAAGACGCCGGCCGCCAGGAAGCAGGCCGCGAGCAGCGGGCCGGCCTCCGGGAACCAGGCCGTGGACAGTCCGATGGAGATGATCGGCCCGAAGACGAAGCACATCTCGTCCACCACGGACTCGAACGAGTACGCGGTGTGCAGCTTCGGGGTGCCCCGGTACAGGGCGGCCCAGCGGGCCCGGATCATCGAGCCGACGCTCGGCACGCAGCCGATGCCGACGCACGCGGCGAACAGCACCCACTCCGGCCAGCCGTAGTGCGCGGCGAACAGCAGCACGGCCGCCGCGGTGAGCGAGACCAGCGTCGCGGGGCGCAGCACCCGCCGCTGCCCGTACTGGTCCACCAGGCGCGAGACCTGCGGGCCCGCCACGGCGGCGGCCAGCGCGATGGTCGCCGACAGCGCGCCGGCCAGTCCGTACCGGCCGGTGAGCTGGGAGACCATCGTCACCACGCCGATGCCCATCATGGACAGCGGCATCCGGCCGAGGAACCCCGCGGCGGAGAAGGCCTTGCTGCCGGGGGCGGCGAACAGGGCGCGATAGGGGCTGGGCACGGGATCTCCGGAGGGGCTCGGTAAGGTGCGACCGCAGTCGATACAGCTTACGGGTCAGGTCACCCTCATACACACCGGAATTCCGCGTCGTGGCCGGTGACACCCCCCGCCCCGTCCCGGCTGTCGGTGCCGGGTGGCAGGATCGAGACATGCCTGACGTGCTCGATGCCAGCCCCTATGACGCCCTGCTCCTGCTCTCTTTCGGTGGTCCCGAAGGCCCGGACGACGTGGTCCCGTTCCTGGAGAACGTGACGCGCGGGCGCGGCATCCCCAAGGAACGCCTCAAGGAGGTCGGGCAGCACTACTTCCTCTTCGGCGGGGTCAGCCCCATCAACGACCAGAACCGCGCCCTGCTGGACGCGCTGCGGGGGGACTTCGCCGACCACGGCCTGGACCTGCCGGTCTACTGGGGCAACCGCAACTGGGCGCCCTACCTCACCGACACCCTGCGCGAGATGGTCCGCGACGGACGCCGCCGGATCCTCGTCCTGGCCACCAGCGCCTACGCCTCGTACTCGGGCTGCCGCCAGTACCGCGAGAACCTCGCCGACGCCCTCGCGACCCTGGAGCAGGAGGGGCTGGAGCTGCCGAAGATCGACAAGCTGCGGCACTACTTCAACCACCCCGGCTTCATCGAGCCCATGGTCGACGGGGTGGTGCGGTCCCTCGCCGACCTCCCCGAGGACGTCCGGGACGGCGCGCACATCGCTTTCTGCACCCACTCGATCCCCACCTCCGCCGCCGACACCTCCGGCCCCGTCGAGGAGCACGGCGACGGCGGCGCGTACGTCCGGCAGCACCTGGACGTGGCCCAGGTGATCGCCGACGCCGTCCGCGAGCGCACCGGCGTCGACCGCCCCTGGCAGCTCGTCTACCAGTCCCGCTCCGGAGCCCCGCACATCCCCTGGCTGGAGCCCGACATCTGCGACCACCTCGAGGAGCGGCACGCGGCCGGGGTCCCGGCCGTGGTCATGGCCCCCATCGGCTTCGTCTCCGACCACATGGAGGTCATCTACGACCTCGACACCGAGGCCACCGCCAAGGCGGGGGAGCTGGGCCTGCCGGTGCGCCGCTCGGCGACCGTCGGCGCCGACCCGCGGTTCGCCGCCGCGGTCCGCGAGCTGATCGTGGAGCGCGCGGTCGCCGAACGCGGGCAGGACGTCACGCCGTGCGCCCTGGGCGCGCTCGGCGCGAGCCACGACCTCTGCCCGGTGGGCTGCTGCCCGGCCCGTGCCCCGCGCCCCGCCGCCGCGGGCGCCGACAGCCCCTACGCATGAGGAGCGCCGTGACCGACCCCCTGCACGCGGAACTGCTGGAGCTCGCCCGGGAGGCCGCCCGCCGCGCGGGCGAGCTGCTGCGGGACGGCCGTCCGGCCGACCTCGCGGTCGCCGCGACCAAGTCCAGCCCGATCGACGTCGTCACCGAGATGGACATCGCGGCCGAGAAGCTGATCACCACGCTGATCGCCGAGCGCCGCCCGGAGGACGGCTTCCTCGGCGAGGAGGGCGCCTCCACCGAGGGCAGCAGCGGCATCCGCTGGGTGATCGACCCGCTCGACGGCACGGTCAACTATCTGTACGGCCTGCCCACCTGGGCCGTCTCCATCGCCGCCGAGCAGGACGGCGAGACCGTGGCCGGGGCGGTCGCGGCCCCCATGCGCGGTGAGGCGTACCACGCGGTACGCGGCGGCGGAGCCTGGGCCACCGGCGCCTGGGAGGGCGAGCGGCGGCTGACCTGCCGTCCCTCGCCGCCCCTGGACCAGGCCCTGGTGTCGACCGGCTTCAACTACGTCACCGAGGTCCGCACCCACCAGGCCGACGTGGCACAGCGGCTGATCCCCCGGCTTCGGGACATCCGGCGCGGCGGCTCGGCCGCGATCGACCTGTGCGACCTCGCCGCGGGGCGCCTCGACGGCTACTACGAGCGCGGGCTGCACCCCTGGGACCTGGCGGCCGGTGACCTGATCGCCCGCGAGGCGGGCGCCCTGACCGGCGGCCGGCCCGGAGACCGCCCGTCCTGGGACCTCACGGTCGCGGCCACCCCGGGCGTCTTCGAGCCGCTCCAGCACATCCTGGAGGACCTGGGGGCCTGGCACGACTGACTGGACGGTTCGTTCGCCCACGGGGCGCCTCAGCCGGTGTGGGCGGGGACGGACACGAACGGGCCCCGGCGCTGGATTCGCCGGGGCCCGTTTCGGTGCGAGCCGATCAGACGCTGTGCGCGCCGACCTCCACGCCGTGTTCGGCGGCGAGGCGGCGCAGGTCGTCGAGTTCGCCCTGTTCCACGTCGACGAGGAAGTCGTCGCCGTCGTCGCGGGCCCGCGACAGGTCGGACTCGGTCGCCTTTATGCGCTGCAGAAGTCCTGCGGTGAATGCGTCCATGCTGCGCCCCCTCGTCCTGGGTCGGTGGGTCGGTGGCACGGGGGTGTGCCGTTCGGAAGGGACGATCACGTCCGAAGCGGATGCCCAGCGCCGCTCGGCCGGGCGGCGACGGTGCCGGACATCCACGCCCGCTCTGCGGAAGCGGACTGTTACGTACCGCATGGTGGCGCGGTACGTGCAGAGCGTGATCGCGGGATGTAAAACCCGTCCTCCCCAAGCTCCCTTCCGGGGAAACCTAACCGCGCGAGAAATTCTCGTATTCCCGCCCCGTTCGTCCGGACGTTCCCCTGTCCCGCACCCGTCCGCCACCGCCCGTTCCCCTGCCTTACAGCCGACTTACGGCCGAAAAGGGCAGGATGGAGGCAACACACCCACCCGTACCCCTGCCCGAGTGCGCCCTGCGGCGCTGTCCGACCAAGGGCGGGACATGAGGAAGGACAAGCGACGTGCGCGTACTCGTCGTCGAGGACGAGCAGCTGCTCGCCGATGCGGTGGCCACCGGACTGCGCCGGGAGGCCATGGCCGTCGACGTCGTGTACGACGGTGCGGCCGCCCTGGAGCGCATCGGCGTCAACGACTACGACGTGGTCGTCCTCGACCGCGACCTCCCGCTCGTGCACGGCGACGACGTCTGCCGCAAGATCGTCGAGCTCGGCATGCCCACGCGCGTGCTGATGCTCACGGCCTCCGGCGACGTCAGCGACCGTGTCGAGGGCCTGGAGATCGGCGCCGACGACTATCTGCCCAAGCCCTTCGCGTTCAGCGAGCTCATCGCCCGCGTGCGCGCCCTGGGGCGGCGTACGAGCGTGCCGCTGCCGCCCGTCCTGGAGCGTGCCGGGATCAAGCTCGACCCCAACCGCCGCGAGGTCTTCCGCGACGGCAAGGAGGTGCAGCTCGCGCCGAAGGAGTTCGCCGTCCTGGAGGTGCTCATGCGCAGCGAGGGCGCTGTCGTCTCCGCGGAGCAGCTCCTGGAGAAGGCCTGGGACGAGAACACGGACCCGTTCACCAACGTGGTGCGGGTGACCGTGATGACCCTGCGCCGCAAGCTGGGGGAGCCGCCGGTCATCGTGACCGTGCCCGGCTCCGGATACCGGATCTGATGACCGATGGCCGCCACACCCGCGCCCCCCACGGCGCCCCCCAAGCCCACCTGGGACCCGAGGAAGGGCGACCCGCCCTTCCCGTGGCTGCGTCCCACCATCCGCATACGCCTCACGCTGCTGTACGGCGGCATGTTCCTGATCGCCGGGATCCTGCTGCTGTCGATCATCTACCTGCTGGCCGCCCAGGCGCTCAATGACGGCGGCAGCGGCCAGTCCTTCCAGGTGACCGGCAGCAACATCGACATCACCAGCGAGACCTGTCCGCAGCTGAACGGCGCGACCACCAACGGCCAGCTCAACGACATGCTCAAGCGGTGCAACACCATCCAGCGGCAGCACGCGCTGGACGACCTGCTCAGCCGCTCCCTGGGGGCCCTGCTCGGTCTCGCGATCATCGCCTTCGCCTTCGGCTACGCCATGGCCGGCCGGGTCCTGTCGCCGCTGGGCCGGATCACCCGCACCGCCCGCGCGGTGGCCGGTTCGGACCTGTCCCGCCGGATCGAGCTGGACGGCCCGGACGACGAGCTGAAGGAGCTGGCCGACACCTTCGACGACATGCTGGAGCGGCTCCAGCGGGCGTTCACCGCCCAGCAGCGCTTCGTGGGCAACGCCTCGCACGAGCTGCGCACCCCGCTGGCGATCAACCGCACGCTCCTGGAGGTGCACCTCTCCGATCCCGGAGCGCCGGTGGAGCTCCAGCAGCTCGGCAGGACGCTGCTGTCCACCAACGAGCGCAGCGAGCAGCTCGTGGAGGGCCTGCTGCTGCTCGCCCGCAGCGACAACCAGATCGTCGAGCGCAAGCCCGTGGACCTCGCGGAGGTCGCCACCCAGGCGATCGACCAGGTGCACGGCGAGGCGGAGGCCAAGGGCGTGGAGATCCGCGGCGCACGCCGGCCGGCGGTCGTCCAGGGCAACGGCGTGCTGCTGGAGCGGATCGCGCTGAACCTGGTGCAGAACGCCGTGCGGTACAACGTGCCCGAGGAGGGCTGGGTCGAGGTCACCACCGACGTGGAGCACGGCCAGGCGGTCCTGGTGGTGTCGAACACGGGCCCGGTGGTACCGGCGTACGAGATCGACAACCTCTTCGAGCCGTTCCGGCGGCTGCGCACCGAGCGCACGGGCAGCGACAAGGGCGTCGGACTCGGTCTGTCCATCGTGCGGTCGGTCGCCCGGGCGCACGGCGGCCACATTTACGCACAGCCGCGCGAAGGGGGCGGGCTCGTGATGCGTGTCACCCTGCCGATCTGAGATGATGCCGCCGACACAACGGGGTGTTCGCTTTGGGCGGAATTTTCGGGGCGCCTCTCCTGTATCCCCGTGTGTGATCGATCACAGGAGCGATTCCCCGGTCGCCCACTCTCCGTGATCATGCATCCCTGGGAAAGTCGGGAAAGTCCCGGTTTTCAAGGGGCTTGATCACGGGAAGTACACGGTGAGGCGCCTTTGGAGTGCGGCATCCGGACCGTGTACGGTCCCCATCGCCATCCAAGCCGATCACTCATGAGGAGTTCGGTTGGGTGTCGATTGAGTAACAGACCTTGATGTGAGGCAAAATCTCCGCCTCAGGTCGGGCACAAGTCCGGCCTCTCACGCGTTACGTGCGCTGGAGACACCGCATACACCCAGAGGGGGAGAGCGACAAATGGCAACCGACTACGACACTCCACGCAAGACCGACGACGACGTCGACTCGGACAGCCTGGAAGAGCTGAAGGCCCGGCGGAACGACAAGTCGGCCTCGGCCGTGGACGTCGACGAGTTCGAGGCCGCCGAGGGCCTGGAACTGCCCGGAGCGGACCTCTCGAACGAGGAGCTGGCCGTCCGGGTCCTGCCCAAGCAGCAGGACGAGTTCACCTGCATGAGCTGCTTCCTGGTCCACCACCGCAGCCAGCTGGCCCGCGAGAAGAACGGCCAGCCGATCTGCCGCGACTGCGACTGAGGCGGGGTCGGCCGTGACTGGCTCGACCCCTCCGCGGAAGCGCCGCTTCTTCACGAGGGGAGCGGACCAAGGGCCCCAGGAGGGCCCGGAGCACGACACGCGTGACCAAGAGCGGGGCTCAACCGGTACCGGGGCGGCCTCGCTCGAAGCGGCAGCCCGCCGGGGTGACCTCCCGGCCCCCCTGGAGGTCACCGCGCCCGTGGCGCACCGGCGGGCCGCCGTGATCCGCGAGAAGGCCCTGGAAGGCGCCCGCAAGGGCGGTGCCCGCGCCCGCGCGGGACTGGCGCATCTCGCGGACCGGATCATCGAGATCGCCCCGCGTGTGCCCGTACGCGACCTCGGGACGCTGCGCCGGCAGTTCCCCGGCCTCGGCCCCGAGGAGCTCGCGGACAAGCTCGTGGCGGGCGCCGCGAAGGCCACGGCGACGGTCGGGGCCGGAGTCGGCGCGGCGGCCATGATGCCCGTGCCGCCGGCGATGCCGACGGAGCTGGCCGCCGAGATCACCGGCGTCGCCGCGATCGAGCTGAAGCTGATCGCCGAACTCCACGAGGTCTACGGCGTACGGCCGGCCGGCACCCTCGCCCAGCGCAGCACCGTGTACCTCAACTCCTGGTCGGAGGAGCGCGGCGTCGAGGCCACCAAGCCCTCGACCGTGAGCGCGGCGCTGAACAGCCACATGAAGCGCGAACTGCGCCAGCGGATCATGAAGCGCACGGTCCGCAACCTGCCGAACCTGATGCCGTTCCTGGTGGGGGCCGCCGTGGGCGCCGTCATGAACCGCAGGGACACCAGAAAGCTCGCCGCGCGCATCCGGGGCGACCTGCGCAAGATCCAGGTGCCCTGGGACGCGCTGCCGGCCCTCCCCGCCCTGGAGCGTCCCGAGGACGCCCTTCCCGAGGACGTCCTCAAGGAACTCGGCGGCCATCCGGACAAGAGCGACGGGCGCCAGGCTCCCTGAAGGCCGCCTCCCGGGCCGTGACGGCCGCAGCCACGCCCTCGGTCCCTGCACGGGCCCTTCCCGGGGCGAGGGACCAGACGTCCGGTCGCCCCCGCCGCCCCTTCCCGTCCCGTCCCTGGGGGCTGCGCCCCCAGACCCCCCTTCGGCCCTGAACGGGCCTCGTCCTCAAACGCCGGACGGGCCGTGTCAGCCCGGCGCCCCGTGCGAACGCGGGCCAGAGGCCGGCTTGCCCAGGGGTGCGGGGGACCACGCGGCAGTGGTGCAGCCCCCGGTCGTCCCCGCCGTGCCCCGCCGGACCGGCGCTACGCGTCCTTCGCCGCCCTCAGCGCCTGTGCCAGCCGCTGGGGCTCGCGGGTCGACAGGAAGACGTAGGGGGTCGGGTCCGCCGGGTCGGTGATGTCCACGCGCAGCGCGCCGGGGATGTACGCCCGCAGGAGCATGAAGCAGCGCGGGTCGGCCTTGTAGGAGCGCCAGGCGCGGGCCTCCTCGGCGTCCAGGACCTCCGCCTCGCCCAGCGCCGACACCGGGATCTTCGCCTCGCCCGCGATCAGGTGGCCGCCCACGACCCGGATGCGCACCGAGCCGTACGAACTCGCCGCGACCGCCGCGGCGGCGGTGCCGCCGGCCAGACCGCCGAGCATCGGCAGCGTGCCGAACGGCAGCAGGATCAGCGCCAAGGAGACCCCCACCAGGAAGGAGATCAGCCACCAGGAGCGGGGGGCGGTGAGGCGTTCTTCGTACGGGGAGGCGGAGAGCTGCATGAATCCAAGCTTGGCACGGTGTCGGACCGGGACTCACGCGCGGGTAAGGTCTGCGCCTGTGAGTGGTACTTCCGCAGCTCTTCAGCCCCCGGCCGACGCCGCGAAACCGGTGCGCCACCCCGAGGCCCCCGCACCCGGCGAGCTCCTCGGCGCCCACTACGGCCAGTGTTTCGGCTGTGGCGGCGAACAGCCCCACGGGCTGCACCTGGCGGCCCGCGCCGGCGAAGGCGTGTCGATCACCGCCGAGTTCACCGTGCGGCCCGCCCACCAGGGCGCCCCGGGACTCGCGCACGGCGGGGTCCTCGCCACCGCCCTGGACGAGGCGCTCGGCTCGCTCAACTGGCTGCTGCGCACGATCGCGGTGACCGGCAGGCTGGAGACCGACTTCGTCCGGCCCGTGCCGGTCGGCACCGTGCTGCACCTCCAGGCCGAGGTGACGGCGGTGGCCGGCCGGAAGATCTACTGCACCGCCACCGGACGCGTCGGCGGCCCCGACGGGCCGGTCGCGGTCCGCGCCGACGCCCTGTTCATCGAGGTCAAGGTCGACCACTTCGTCGACCACGGCCGCCAGGAGGAGATCCAGGCCGCCATGAGCGACCCCGACACGGTCCGCCGTGCCCGCGCCTTCGAGGTGAACCCGTGAGCGCGCTCGAGGTGCTGATCCGGCGCGTCGATCCGGACGTACCGCTTCCGGCGTACGAGCACCCGGGGGACGCGGGAGCCGATCTGCGGACCACCGAGGCCCGCGAACTGGCTCCCGGTGAGCGGGCCGTTCTGCCCACGGGGGTGTCTGTGGCGCTGCCCGAGGGGTACGCGGCCTTCGTGCACCCGCGATCCGGACTCGCCGCCCGCTGCGGCGTCGCCCTGGTGAATGCCCCGGGGACGGTTGATGCCGGGTACCGTGGGGAGATCAAGGTGATCGTGGTGAATCTCGATCCGCGCGAGACCGTGCGGTTCGAGCGCTTCGACCGGATTGCCCAACTGGTCGTCCAGCAGGTCGAGAGGGTCCGCTTCGTGTCGGTCGCGGAGCTTCCCCCCTCGGCCAGGGCCGAGGGGGGCTTCGGGTCCACCGGCGGCCATGCCGCGGTGGAAGGTAAGAGCGGCACAAGCGTTCAGGCCGCCGAAGGCGGTACAGCGGGTGGGAATCGATACGCTTCGGTCGTATCCGACCGGGAAGGACAGTGACGTGTTCGGACGTCGCAAGAAGAAGGATGCCGCCGACGGTGCGGCCGGCGAGGCCGAGCAGGTCGTCGACGGTGTCGACGCTGAGGCGGGCGAGGAGGCCGAGCGGCTGAGGCTCGAGCCGGCGCCGAGGCCCGACGGTCCCTGGGACAGCAGCGAGGTCAGTGAGCCCGGCGAGGGCCGGGTCGACCTGGGCGGCCTGTTCGTGCCCGGCGTCGACGGCATGGAGCTGCGGGTGGAGGTCGCGGGCGACGCGATCGTCGCGGCCACCGTCGTGCTGCGGGACAGCGCCATCCAGCTCCAGGGCTTCGCCGCGCCCAAGCGCGAGGGCATCTGGGGCGAGGTGCGCGAGGAGATCGCGTCCGGCATCACCCAGCAGGGCGGCATCATCGACGAGGTCGAGGGCCCGCTGGGCTGGGAGCTGCGGGCCCAGGTGCCGGTGCAGCTGCCGGACGGCACCAGCGGCTTCCAGGTCGTGCGGTTCGTCGGCGTGGACGGCCCCCGCTGGTTCCTGCGCGGGGTGATCTCGGGCCAGGGCGCGGTGCAGCCGGGGGCCGCCGGGCTCCTCGAGCAGATCTTCCGGGACACGGTCGTGGTGCGCGGTGAGGGCCCGATGGCCCCGCGCGACCCGATCGTCCTGAAGCTGCCGAACGACGCGCAGATGGTCCCGGAGAACGTGCAGCAGGAGGAGGGCGGCTCCCGCTTCGCCGGCGGCATGGGCCAGCTCCAGCGCGGACCGGAGATCACCGAGGTCCGCTAGTCGGCCGGGTGGAGGGCCGCATCCCTGGCGGGGTGCGGCCCTTTTCGTGTGCGTGAGCCGGTGCGGGGCCCTTTTCTTCGTGCGCGCGAGCCGGTGCGCGGTGCGTGAGCCGGTGCGCGGTGCGCGGTGCGGGGCGGACCGGGGCGCCGGGCGTTGATGCCGGCCGGGGGTGGGTCGCGCTGCCCGGCGCTTGCGGGGTGCCTCCCCCACTCTCGGCTCCTCCCCCACTCTCGGCTTCGCTCGAGCGGGAGGGACCCCCATGAGCGGGAGGTACCCCCACCGCCCACCCTCCCCCACTCTCGGCTTCGCTCGAGCGGGGGGACCCCCATCGCCCTGGGGGTACCTCCCAGGCCCTTGAGGCACTGGGGGAGGCACGACTGCCCGCGGTTGCGGCGGCTGTCCGCGGTTGCGGTAGCGGCGGCTGTTCGTGGTTGTGGCGGTACTCGCGGTGGTTGTGTGCTTGTGCGTGTGGGGGGACGAGTCGGTCTGACCGTTGATCGCACGGGTGTCGGCCGGGGATACTGGCGCCCGGTCCACGGGGGAGGGCGGTCGGGATGGGTCAGGTGGTCACCGAGACCATGGTGCGCGTCGAGGACGTGCACAAGTCGTACGGCGCCGGAGCCGCCGCCGTCCACGCGCTGCGCGGTGTCTCCTTCGACGTCCCGCGCGGCGAACTGGTCGCCCTCAAGGGCCGCTCCGGATCCGGCAAGACCACGCTCCTGAACATCGTCGGCGGCCTCGACACCCCCGACCGGGGGCGGGTCCACGTCGACGGACGCGACCTCGCCGGCCTCGACGAGAACGGGCTGCTCGCCCTGCGCCGGGACCGCGTCGGCTTCGTCTTCCAGTCCTTCGGCCTCATCCCCATCCTCACCGCCGCCGAGAACGTCGGCGTCCCGCTGCGGCTGCGCCGCGCCGACCCGCGCGAGCGCGAGGAGCGCGTCGCACTGCTGCTGTCCCTGGTCGGCCTCGCCGACCACGCCGCCCAGCGGCCCGGCGAACTCTCCGGCGGCCAGCAGCAGCGGGTCGCCATCGCCCGCGCCCTCGCCAACAGTCCCGCCCTCCTCATCGCCGACGAGCCGACCGGCCAGCTCGACGCGGAGACCGGGCACGCCGTGATGGAGCTGCTGCGCGCGGTCGTCCGCAGCGAGCACGTCACCGTGCTCGTCGCCACCCACGACACCACCCTCCTCGACCTCGCCGACCGCGTCCTGGAGCTGAGCGACGGCGAGATCACCGAGCACTGACCCCCGCCGGGACCCCGAGCCCGGCCGGGCGTCACGGGGGAAGACAATGAGTCCATGGGACGCGGCAACCTCCGGATCCACCTCGGCGCGGCACCGGGCGTCGGCAAGACGTACGCGATGCTCTCCGAGGCGCACCGCCGTGCCGGACGCGGCACCGACTGCGTGGTGGCCTTCGCCGAACCGCACGGCAGGCCCCGCACCGAGGCGCTGCTGCGCGGACTGGAGCGGATCCCGCGCCGGGACGTCGAGCACCGCGGGGCCGTCCTGACGGAGATGGACCTCGACGCCGTCCTCGCCCGCCGCCCCCGGGTGGCCCTCGTCGACGAACTCGCCCACACCAACGTCCCCGGCTCGCGCAACGCCAAGCGCTGGCAGGACGTGGAGGAGCTGCTCGCGGCCGGGATCGACGTCCTGGCCACGGTCAACATCCAGCACCTGGAGTCGCTGGGCGACGTCGTGGAGTCGATCACCGGCGTACGGGAGCGGGAGACCGTGCCGGACGAGGTGGTGCGGCGGGCGGACCAGATCGAGCTGGTCGACATGACGCCCGAGGCGCTGCGCCGCCGCATGGCGCACGGCAACATCTACCAGCCGGACAAGGTCGACGCCGCCCTGTCCAACTACTTCCGCCCCGGTAACCTCACCGCGCTGAGGGAGCTGGCGCTGCTGTGGGTGGCCGACCGGGTCGACGCCCACCTCCAGCGCTACCGCAGCGAGCACGAGGTCTCGGCGATATGGGGCTCCCGCGAGCGGATCGTCGTCGGCCTGACCGGCGGTCCCGAGGGCCGCACCCTGCTCCGGCGGGCCGCGCGGCTGGCGGAGAAGGGCGCCGGCGGCGAGCTGCTCGCCGTCTACATCTCCCGCAGCGACGGGCTCACCGCGGCCTCACCCGGGGAGCTGGTCGAGCAGCGCACCCTGGTGGAGGACCTCGGCGGCACCTTCCACCACGTCGTCGGCGACGACATCCCGGCCGCCCTGCTCGCCTTCGCCCGCGGGGCCAACGCCACCCAGATCGTGCTCGGCTCCTCGCGCCGCCCGGCCTGGCAGTACGTCCTCGGACCCGGCGTCGGCGCGACCGTCGCCCGGGACTCGGGACCCGACCTGGACGTGCACATCGTCACCCACGAGGAGGTCGCCAAGGGCCGCGGACTGCCCGGCGCCCGCGGCGCGCGGCTCGGGCGCTCCCGGCTGGTCTGGGGCTGGGCGGTCGGTGTGGCGGGACCGGCGGTGGTGGCGCTGCTGCTCAGCGCGGTCGACCTGGGACTCGCCAACGACATGCTGCTGTTCCTGGCCCTGACGGTGGCGGCGGCCCTGCTCGGCGGGCTCTGGCCGGCCCTGGCCTCCGCGGCGGTCGGCTCGCTGCTGCTGAACTACTTCTACACCCCGCCCCTGCACACCTGGACCGTCGCCGACCCGAAGAACATCGTCGCCATCGTGATATTCGTCGCGGTCGGCGCGGCGGTGGCGTCCGTGGTCGACCTCGCGGCCCGGCGCACCCACCAGGCGGCCCGGCTGCGCGCCGAGTCGGAGATCCTGTCCTTCCTCGCCGGCAACGTGCTGCGCGGCGAGACCGGCCTGGAGGACCTGCTGGAGCGGGTCCGGGAGACCTTCGGCATGGAGTCCGCCGCCCTCCTCGAACGCGCGGGCGACGTCGAGCCGTGGACCTGCGCCGGCCGGGCGGGGCGCGGAGGCCCGGTCGAGCGGCCCGAGGACGCGGACGTGGAGGTGCCGGTCGGCGACCACATGGCGCTGGCGCTGACCGGCCGGGTACCGCCCGCCGAGGACCGCAGGGTGCTGGCCGCCTTCGCCGCGCAGGCCGCCGTCGTCCTGGACCGCCGCCGGCTGCGCGAGCAGGCCGGCCGGGCCCACGCCCTCGCCGAGGGCAACCGCATCCGCACCGCCCTGCTGGCCGCCGTCAGCCACGACCTGCGCACCCCGCTGGCCGGGATCAAGGCCGCCGTCTCCTCGCTGCGCTCCGAGGACGTCGAGTGGTCCCCCGAGGACCGGGCCGAGCTGCTGGAGGGCATCGAGGACGGCGCCGACCGCCTGGACCACCTGGTGGGCAACCTGCTGGACATGTCCCGGCTGCACACCGGCACCGTCACCCCCCTGATCCGTGAGATCGACCTGGACGAGGTGGTGCCGATGGCGCTCGGCGGGGTGCCCGAGGGCAGCGTCGCCCTAGACGTCCCCGAGGCCCTGCCCATGGTCGCCGTGGACCCGGGACTGCTGGAGCGGGCGCTGGCCAACGTGATCGAGAACGCCGTCAAGTACAGTCCTTCCGGCGTGCCCGTCCTGGTCGCCGCCAGCGCTCTCGCCGACCGGGTCGAGGTGCGGGTGGTGGACCGCGGCCCCGGCGTCCCCGACGAGGCCAAGGACCACATCTTCGAACCCTTCCAGCGGCACGGCGACGCCCCGCGCGGGGCCGGGGTCGGTCTCGGCCTGGCCGTCGCCCGGGGCTTCGCCGAGGCCATGGGCGGCACTCTGAACGCCGAGGACACCCCCGGCGGCGGCCTCACCATGGCGCTCATCCTGCGCGCCGCGGGAGCACACGCAGTCGCGGAGGAAACCGTGGAACCCGAAAGGCAGCCCTCATGACCCGTGTCCTGGTGGTCGACGACGACCCGGCCATCGTGCGCGCCCTCGTGATCAACCTCAGAGCACGCTCGTACGAGGTCGACTCCGCCCACGACGGCGCCGGCGCCCTCCGTACGGCCGCGGCCCGCCATCCCGACGTCGTCGTCCTCGACCTCGGCCTGCCCGACATGGACGGCGTCGACGTGCTCAGGGAACTGCGGAGCTGGAGCCGGGTGCCGGTCCTGGTGCTGTCCGCCCGGCACGCCTCCGGCGAGAAGGTCCAGGCGCTGGACGCCGGCGCCGACGACTACGTCACCAAGCCCTTCGGCATGGACGAACTGCTGGCCCGGCTGCGGGCCGCCGTACGCCGCGCGGAGCCCGCCGGCGACGGGGGGGACGTGGTGGTGGAGACCACCGGGTTCACCGTCGACCTGGCCGCGAAGAAGGTCAACCGCGACGGCAAGGACGTACGGCTGACCCCCACCGAATGGCATCTGCTGGAGGTGCTGGTGCGGGCCGGCGGCCGGCTGGTGGCGCAGAAGCAGTTGCTGAAGGAGGTGTGGGGGCCGTCGTACGGCACGGAGACGAACTACCTGCGCGTGTACATGGCGCAGCTGCGGCGGAAGCTGGAGGCGGATCCGTCACACCCGAAGCACCTGATCACGGAGCCGGGCATGGGGTACCGCTTCGAGAAGTGAAGGCCGGGGGCGTCCCCGCGCGGAGGGGCCCGTTCGGAGCGGGGCGGCAGGGGGTACGTAACCGTCAGGGCACCCCGGTACGCTTCAGATATGAGTGCTGTTCCTCGATCCGAGAAGCCGGCAGGCCGGTTCCGGCGCATGCTCGACCGGCTCTCCTCGTCTCAGGAGGACCTGGAGTCCGAGGAGCTGCGTGAGGACGCCGAGACGGCCGGCTGTACGCGGATAGGCGACTGCCGCGACCGGCAGATCGTCACGGTTACTGGTACCTTGCGCACGGTCACGCTGCGGCCGCGCGCGGGGGTTCCGGCCCTGGAGGCCGAGCTGTTCGACGGCTCCGCCGCGCTCGACGTGGTGTGGCTCGGCAGGCGCTCCATCGTGGGGATAGAGCCGGGGCGCAAGCTGATCGCATCGGGCCGGATCTCGATGAGCCGGGGCCGCCGGGTGCTGTTCAATCCGAAATACGAACTGAGACCCCTCGGACGGGAGTAGCCGGTGACGTCACTCGACAAGCCGACAACCGAAGACACATCCGCGGACGACGCCCGGGCGGTGACCGAAGCCGCCCTCTTCGAGGCGTTCGGCGGGGTGCGGGGCATGGTCGAGACGGTGCTCCCCGGGCTGCTCTTCGTCAGCATCTACACGGTCAACAAGGACCTGCACATGTCGGCGATCGCGGCGCTCGCCGTGTCGCTGGTGATGGTCGTGGTCCGGCTGGCGATGAAGGACACCGCCAAGCACGCCTTCAGCGGCGTCTTCGGCGTGGCCTTCGGTGTGGTCTTCGCGATGATGACCGGCAACGCCAAGGACTTCTACCTGCCGGGCATGCTGTACACGCTGGGTCTTGCCCTGGCGTACATCGTCACGGCGATGGCGGGCGTCCCGCTGATCGGTCTGATGCTGGGCCCCGTCTTCAAGGAGAACCTCTCCTGGCGCACCCGCAACCCCGGCCGTAAGAAGGCGTACACCAAGGCGAGCTGGGCGTGGGGGCTGATCCTGCTCGGCAAGAGCGCGATCCTGTTCCCGCTGTACTGGTGGGCGGACACGACCCAGTTGGGCTGGGTCCTGATCGCGCTGAAGATTCCGCCGTTCCTGCTGGCCGTGTACCTGACGTGGGTCTTCCTGGCGAAGGCCCCGCCGCCGATCGACGTCTTCGCCGAGATGGAGGCGGAGGAACGCGCGGAGGAGGAACGCAAGGCCGCCGCCGCGCAGGAGAACGGCGAGACCACGACGGCCGGCCGTCACCGCCGCGAGTCCTAGTCCGTACGGAAGAGGGGGCGCCCGGAATTTTCCGGGCGCCCCCTCTTCTACGACTCCTTGCGGACCGAGAGCAGGTCCTCCAACTGCTCCTCGCGCGCCTGGGCGGCCACGAAGAGGAGTTCGTCGCCGGCCTCCAGAGAGTCCTCCCCGGTCGGCGTCAGGACGCGGGTGCCGCGGATGATGGTGACCAGCGAGGTGTCCTGCGGCCACTCCACGTCCCCGACCTGCGTGCCGGCCAGCGCCGACTCCTCCGGCAGGGTCAGCTCGACCAGGTTGGCGTCGCCGTGGCTGAAGCGCAGCAGCCGGACCAGGTCGCCGACGCTCACCGCCTCCTCCACCAGGGCCGACATCAGGCGTGGGGTGGAGACCGCGACGTCCACGCCCCAGGACTCGTTGAACAGCCACTCGTTCTTCGGGTTGTTCACCCGGGCGACGACGCGCGGGACGCCGTACTCGGTCTTGGCGAGCAGCGAGACGACCAGGTTGACCTTGTCGTCGCCGGTCGCGGCGATGACGACGTTGCAGCGCTGGAGCGCCGCCTCGTCCAGGGAGGTGATCTCGCAGGCGTCGGCGAGCAGCCACTCCGCCTGCGGCACGCGCTCCACCGAGATGGCGGTCGGCGCCTTGTCGATCAGCAGGACCTCGTGGCCGTTCTCCAGCAGCTCGCCCGCGATCGAGCGGCCGACGGCGCCGGCTCCGGCAATGGCGACCCTCATCAGTGACCGCCCTCCTGTTCGGGACCCTTGGCGAACGCCGCCTCGACCCGGTCGATCTCATCGGTGCGCATCATCACATGCACCAGGTCCCCCTCCTGCAGCACCGTCTGCGAGCTGGGCAGGATCGCCTCGCCGAGCCGGGTCAGGAAGGCCACGCGCACGCCGGTCTCGTCCTGCAGCCTGCTGATCCTGTGCCCCACCCAGGCCGTGGAGGTGTGCACCTCGGCGAGCTGGACCCCGCCGGTGGGGTCGCGCCACAGCGGCTCGGCGCCCGAGGGGAGCAGCCGGCGCAGCATCTGGTCGGCCGTCCAGCGCACGGTCGCCACCGTGGGGATGCCCAGGCGCTGGTAGACCTCCGCGCGGCGGGGGTCGTAGATGCGGGCGGCGACGTTCTCGATGCCGAACATCTCGCGGGCCACCCGCGCGGCGATGATGTTGGAGTTGTCGCCGCTGGAGACGGCGGCGAAGGCGCCCGCCTCCTCGATACCCGCCTCGCGCAGGGTGTCCTGGTCGAAGCCGACCCCGGTGACCCTCCGGCCCCCGAACCCGGAGCCCAGACGGCGGAAGGCGGTGGGGTCCTGGTCGATCACGGCGACCGTGTGCCCCTGTTCCTCCAGGGTCTGGGCCAGGGCGGAACCCACCCTTCCGCAGCCCATGATGACAATATGCATCGCGTCACACCGCGCTTCCTGCAGGCCGTTCGACCTTCATGACCTTCGTGCTCATGTCTCTCTTTCGGCTCGCCAGGCAAACATCGCGGCCTGAGTGCGGGCCGCCAGGCAACATCATGCCGGGGGATCGCGGTCCCGACGCCCTCCGGGGCCCGGTCGTCGCGTGCCGGGTCCGACGTATCCGCACCACCCGGGCGCGACCGGTGCCCGGAGCAAGGAGAGAGCCGGCCATGACCGCCGAGATCGACGTCCTCGTCCTGGGCGGCGCGGGCGTGGACACGATCGTGCACGTGCCCGAGCTGCCCGTACCGCTCGCCGACAGCCACATGATCCGGCCGGGCATCGTCACCCGCGCGGGACAGAGCGGCGACTTCGTCGCCCTCGGCACCAGCGCCCTCGGCCTGCGCACCCACCACCTCGACCTGATCGGCGACGACCACGAGGGCGACCTCGTCCGCGCCCTGCACCGGGACCACGGCATCGCGCTCACCGCCGTACCGCAGCCGTGCGGCACCAAGCGCGCGGTCAACCTGGTCGGCCCCGACGGCCGCAGGCTCTCCCTGTACGACGCGACCCGCGGGTCCGAGACGGACCGGCTGCCCGAGGAGACGGTGCGCGGGCTGGCCGCCGTCAGCCGGCACGCCCACGTCGTCATCACCCAGCCGTGCGCCGACGCCCTGCCCCTGCTGCGCGAGGCGGGCGTGACGATCTCGACCGACCTGCACGACTGGGACGGCGTCAACCCGTACCACGAGACGTTCGCCCTCGCCGCGGACCTCGTCTTCCTGTCCGCCGCCGCCCTGACCGACCCGGAGGCCGTCATGCGCCGGATCGCCGCGCGGGGCCGGGCCGAGGCCGTCGTCGCCACCGCGGGCGCCGAGGGCGCGTACCTGCTGGCCGACGGTGAGCTGACCCACGTCCCCGCGGCCGAGCCCCCGGCACCGGTCGTCGACTCCAACGGGGCCGGCGACGCCTTCGCGGCCGCCTTCCTGTACGGCCGGCTCAGCGGCGAAGGCGCCCTCCACTGCGCCCGGCTCGGGGCGGTGGCGGGGGCGTACGCCTGCACGGTGCCGTCGACGCGGGTGGCCGCCGTCGGACCGGAGGCCCTGCTCGCCGGAGTCGCCGGGCACGTCCCCGGGACGCTCAGCGGCGCGTGATGCTGCGCACGCTCGCCAGCGTGAGGATCCCGAGGCCGACGAGGGCGGCCGCGGCGCCGATCAGTTCTGCGGTCGGGTGCATGGGAACCTCCACGGGGCGTGGCGACTACGGCCGGACTGGTCATATAGGCATGGAACTGCCCCGACCTGCCGAATCCCCGGTCCGGTCACCCGGTGATTTCACCCGGAGAGCAGAGGCCGTATGGAAGCCGTATGGATGTGGGGTGGTGGTTGGGTCGCCCCCTGGCCGAAGGCTTACGATCCACTGCTGTGTCCAAATTGACCGACGTGCCCAAACGGATTCTGATCGGGCGCGCACTGCGCAGTGACCGACTGGGTGAAACGCTCCTGCCGAAGCGTGTCGCCCTGCCCGTCTTCGCCTCCGACCCGCTCTCCTCCGTGGCGTACGCCCCCGGCGAGGTGCTGCTGGTCCTGTCGATCGCGGGTCTGTCGGCGTACCACTTCAGCCCCTGGATCGCCGTCGCGGTCGTCGTGCTGATGTTCACCGTGGTCGCCTCCTACCGCCAGAACGTCCGCGAGTACCCGAGCGGCGGCGGCGACTACGAGGTGGCCACCACCAACCTCGGCCCCAAGGCCGGACTGACCGTCGCCAGCGCCCTGCTGGTCGACTACGTCCTCACCGTCGCCGTGTCGATCTCCTCCGGCATCGAGAACCTGGGCTCGGCGATCCCGTTCGTCGTCGAGAACAAGGTGGCCTGCGCGATCGGTGTGATCGTGCTGCTGACGCTGATGAACCTGCGGGGGGTCAGGGAGTCGGGCACGCTCTTCGCGATCCCCACGTACGTCTTCGTCGCGGGCGTCTTCACCATGATCGGGTGGGGGGCCTTCCGCGCGGTCGTGCTCGGTGACGAGATGCGGGCGCCGACCGCGGACTTCGAGATCAAACCCGAACACCCCGGACTCGCCGGCTTCGCCCTGGTCTTCCTCCTCCTGCGCGCCTTCTCCTCCGGCTGCGCCGCGCTCACCGGTGTCGAGGCGATCTCCAACGGCGTACCGGCCTTCCGCAAGCCCAAGTCGCGCAACGCCGCGACCACGCTCGCCATGATGGGCCTGCTCGCCGTCACCATGTTCTGCGGCATCATCGCGCTGGCCTCCGCCACCGACGTCCGCATGGCCGAGAACCCCGCCAAGGACCTGATCCACGACGGCGCCCCGCTCGGCGCGGACTACGTCCAGGACCCGGTGATCTCCCAGGTCGCCGAGGCCGTCTTCGGCCACGGCAGTCTCCTGTTCATGATCCTCGCCGCCGCCACCGCGCTGGTGCTGTTCCTCGCCGCGAACACCGCCTACAACGGCTTCCCGCTGCTCGGCTCGATCCTCGCCCAGGACCGCTACCTCCCCCGTCAGCTGCACACGCGCGGCGACCGGCTCGCCTTCTCCAACGGCATCGTGCTGCTCGCCGGCGCCGCCGGGCTGCTGGTGTGGATCTACGGCGCCGACTCCACGCGGCTGATCCAGCTCTACATCGTCGGCGTGTTCGTGTCCTTCACGCTCAGCCAGACCGGCATGGTCCGCCACTGGAACCGGCTGCTGGCCACCGAGCGGGACCAGGCCAAGCGCCGCCGCATGATCCGCTCCCGCGCCATCAACACCTTCGGCGCCTTCTTCACCGGCCTGGTCCTGGTCGTCGTCCTCGTCACCAAGTTCACCCACGGCGCCTGGGTCGCGCTGCTCGGCATGTGCATCTTCTACGCGACGATGACGGCGATCCGTAAGCACTACGACCGTGTCGCCGAGGAGATCGCCGCCCCCGAGACCCCGAACGACGACATGGTGCGGCCCTCCCGCGTCCACTCGGTCGTCCTGATCTCCAAGATCCACCGCCCCACGCTGCGCGCGCTCGCCTACGCCAGGCTGATGCGCTCCGACACCCTCGAGGCGCTCAGCGTCAACGTGGAACCGACCGAGACCAAGGCACTGCGCGAGGAGTGGGAACGGCGCGGCATCGACGTACCCCTCAAGGTGCTCGACTCCCCGTACCGCGAGGTCACCCGTCCGGTGATCGAGTACGTCAAGAGCCTGCGCAAGGAGTCCCCGCGCGATGTCGTCTCGGTGATCATCCCCGAGTACGTGGTCGGCCACTGGTACGAGCACGTGCTGCACAACCAGAGCGCGCTGCGGCTCAAGGGCCGGCTGCTGTTCACGCCGGGTGTGATGGTGACCTCGGTGCCGTATCAGCTGGAATCCTCCGAAGCGGCCAAGAAGCGGGCCCGGAAGCGGCAGGACTGGGCCGCCCCCGGCTCGGTGCGCCGCGGTCCGGCGGAGCGGGCGAAGGACTCCTCCTCGCACACGTAGACTGGTGGGCTGTCGTCCCGGCCCGCACGGGCCTTTCCGCTCTCGATGTTGTGGAGTCACCCCGCCATGCAGGCAGAACCGAGGAAATCACTGGTGGGGGAGGAGTACGAGGTCGAGGTCGGCCCCGTCGCCCACGGCGGCCACTGCATCGCCCGTACGTCCGAGGGCCAGGTCCTCTTCGTCCGGCACGCGCTGCCCGGTGAACGGGTCGTCGCGCGGGTCACGGAGGGCGAGGAGGGGGCCCGCTTCCTCCGCGCGGACGCGGTGCGGGTGCTGGACGCCTCCAAGGACCGCATCGACGCCCCCTGCCCCTTCGCCGGCCCCGGCCGCTGCGGCGGCTGCGACTGGCAGCACGCCAAGCCGGGCGCCCAGCGGCGCCTGAAGGGCGAGGTCGTCACCGAGCAGCTCCGGCGCCTCGCCGGGCTCACCCCGGAGGAAGCCGGCTGGGACGGCACCGTGATGCCCGCCGAGGGCGACAAGGTCCCCGCCGGCCAGGTCCCGGCGTGGCGCACGCGCGTGCAGTACGCCGTCACCGCCGACGGCCGCGCGGGACTGCGCCGGCACCGTTCGCACGAGGTCGAGCCGATCGACCACTGCATGATCGCCGCCGAGGGCGTCAGCGAGCTGGGCATCGAGAAGCGGGACTGGACGGGCATGGACTCCGTCGAGGCGATCGCCGCGACGGGCTCCCAGGACCGCCAGGTCGTCCTCACCCCCAAGCCCGGCGCCCGCCTCCCCCTGGTCGAACTCGACCGCCCGGTCTCCGTCATGCGCGTCGACGAGCGCTCGGGCCAGCTCCACCGCGTCCACGGCCGCCCCTTCGTCCGCGAACGCGCCGACGGCCGCACCCACCGCGTCGCCGGCGGCGGCTTCTGGCAGGTCCACCCGAAGGCCGCCGACACCCTCGTCACCGCCGTCATGCAGGGCCTGCTGCCCCGCAAGGGCGACATGGCCCTCGACCTCTACTGCGGCGTCGGCCTGTTCGCGGGCGCCCTGGCCGACCGGATCGGCGAGGCGGGCGCGGTGCTCGGCATCGAGTCCGGCAAGCGCGCGGTGGAGGACGCCCGCCACAACCTCGCGGACTTCCCCCGCGTCCGCATCGAACAGGGCAAGGTCGAGACGGTCCTGCCCCGCACGGGCATCACCGAGGTCGACCTGGTCGTCCTCGACCCCCCGCGCGCCGGCGCCGGCCGCAAGACGGTGGAACACCTGTCGTCCCTGGGCGCGCGTCGCATCGCGTACGTCGCCTGCGACCCGGCGGCGCTGGCACGGGACCTGGCGTACTTCCGGGACGGGGGGTACCGGGTGCGGACGCTGCGGGTGTTCGATCTGTTCCCGATGACCTCGCACGTGGAGTGTGTGGCAATTCTTGAGCCCGCAGTAAAGAGCCGCTGACCTGCTGATTCTCTGATTCCCCAGGTTGCGGGCGGATTGTGCCGACATGTTTCCGTAGGTTCACCGCGTGGAGCATGCTGTAGGTTCCCGCCACGCGTCTCACCTGCGGTTTCGCAGCAGGTGTGAGTCGAGAACGCTCGGCCTCAACTCCGTAAGGGACGGGTTCGGGAAATGTTCTTGACGCTCGTTCGACGCTGTTTCTGACGGGGCGTGAGGTGGTCGTCCTGGATCAGATGGCGCGGGTCAATCGATGTGTCGGGCTGTTGCGGAACCTTCCGTTTTCACCAACCTGCGGGGCCTCGATGACGGTGACGCGTCTGCCGTACCGAGGGCGGGCGTCACCGGTACCGACTGACCCGACTCATGGACTGGTTCCTGCTCCGGCGCGGAGACGAGGAGCGAACCGTCTTCGCCGTCGAGTCTGAGGATATCGGCCTGCATGCGCTGCACCCGGTTTTCGAACCACACTTGCCTGCGGCACGAGGTCCACCGTGTTCGCCGTCCGGTGTCAAGGTTGTCATCGCCGCGTAGTGTGGACTGTTGCTTGTCAAAGCCGTCAGTCCTTGAATTCCTCTCGCGTCCACTCTCGGGCGAAATACTCCAGCTGCTTGGTGATGAGCTCGACCGCGTCCAAGACCTCGGCGGGTGGGTATCCGTGCCGGGCGAGTAGCCGGTCACTCGTCGAGGCGTCGCGGGATCCGTGCGAACTCGCCGCTCTCGAGCGGATCGGTGGCCCCCAGGGTCGTGTTGCTGATGCCGCCGTCACGGACGATGGGCCCGCCCGAGCGCCCGAGTCGGAGGAGTCCCTGGTGGAGATCGGCGCGCATCTCGTAGTGGATGCGGCAAGATCCCGGAGGTGTCGGGCCGTGAAGGCGATGAGCCGACCAGGGCGCATCCGGCCTGCTTCGGGTCCGAGGCCCCCGGACGACTCGGTTGACCATCGAATCATCTGCAACTAGGTTGGTGGCAGTTTGTCGGCGGCGGCAGGAGTCGGAGATGGCGGGGCTCAGCAGTAGGAGCGCGGTCGCGATCCACGCGCTTGCGATGCTGGCGCACCGGCGTGGAGGCTCGTTGACTTCCGCGGAGATCGCGGACAGCCTGGAAAGCAATCCGGTTCTCGTGCGGCGCATTCTCGGCCGCTTGCGAGACGCTCATCTGGTGCGGTCCACCGAGGGGCGGGGAGGTGGCTGGTCCCTTGCTCGCACCCCGCGGGACATCACGCTCTATGACGCGTACGCCGCCGTGGAGGGGGAGCAGGTCTTCTCGAGGCACCCTCATCCGCCCAGCGGGGCGTGCGTGGTCGGCCGCAACATCGGCGATCTGCTTGACGTCGAGTTCCAGAACGCAGAGCGAGCTCTGGAGGAGCGGCTCGGCCGGACGACGATCGCCGCCCTGCTGCAACAGATACTGGCCTCCGACGGCGAAGCGAAGGACCGCTGATTCAGCGGTGACGCACACATGTCCCACGTCACGACGCACGCCCAAACTGTAACTCGTTTGGTTTCAGTTTGTTCCGGGGCGCGGTACTCCAGGGTCTCCCGGCTCCCGGTGTCAGCCCGCACGGTCCATCTACGCGAACCCGAACCTGAGCACCTGCTCAGAACGTGCCAGGAGTGAGAGCGATGAACCAGGAAGACGAAGCGATCGCGAGCGCCGAGGCTCGCGGTCCTGTGACCTACGACCTCGTGATCAGTCGCGCACGTGTCTTCGACGGCCGCCAGGTGCTCACCGGTCTGTATGACGTCGCCGTCGACGGCGCACGGATCGCTTCCGTATCGGCCGAGCCGCTCAGGGGCGGACAGGAGGTGGATGCGGCCGGAGGATGGGTCATGCCGGGACTGATCGACACTCATGTCCACTTCTACGACGTGCGCGCGGTCTCCGATCCCGATTCGATGCGGGCCTTCGAGGAGAACGAGCTTCCTGAACGGCTCGGGCTGTTCCTCGACCACGGGATCACCACCATCAAGTCGGTGGGTGATCCGACGGACGGAATCCTGGACACACGGGCCAGAATCGCCGCAGGCACGCTGCGGGGCCCGCGCCTGCTGGCGACCGGTTGCGGCATCACCGGACGCGACGGGCACCCCGCCGCCACTGTCTTCCGCGACAACCCCTGGGCGCGCGAACGCTTCACGGGAGAGGCCGGCAGCGTGCAGGAGATCCGCGACCTGGTGCACCACCTGGCTGACCACAAGGTGGACGCGATCAAACTCCTGTCAGAGGGCGCGTGCGCACACTCCGGCGGGCCGAGATACCTCTGGCAGAACCCCGCCTTTCCGGATGGTGTCGCGTTGGAACGGCTTCCCCCAGATCTCCTTCGGGCGGGCATCGAGGCCGGGCATGAGCGGGGCCTTCGGGTTACCGTCCACACCACCCAGCAAGCCGCGGCACGCGAGGCGATCGAGGCCGGGGCGGACGGCCTGGAGCACGGTGTCACCGTCGAGCCCCTCACCGACCACTCGCTCATCGACCTGATGCTCGAACGCGGCATCACCTACACACCCACGCTCTGGATCGACGACGCCCACCCGGACGCCCGCGACAATCTCCGGAAGGTCGCTGAGGCCGGCGTGCACATCGCGCTGGGCAGTGACACCTTCAGCGGTCGGGGCCTGTTCGGAGCCAACACCCTGGAAGAGGCCGAACTCATGAGGGCGGCCGGGATGACGCCCACCCAGGTACTGGCCGCAGGCACCAGCGGTGCGTCGAGGCAGTGTGTCCGCCCCGACCTCGGCACGGTGACCCCCGGCAAGCGCGCCGACCTGCTCGTGCTGAACGCCGATCCCACCACGGACATCCGCAACGTACGCGACCTCCGCATGGTGATCCTGAACGGCGAACTCGCCGTCGACAAACGCTAGAAGACTCATGAAGATCTTGGGTTCTGGCCCTGCCGCGTCAGCGGCAGGGCCAGACTCGTTGTGTGGCGATGGGTGAGTGGGTCGGTGAGACGGTCGGGCCGGATGTGTGGCAGACCTGCCGGGAGCTGATCCCTGCCGGGAGTGTGTTCGCGTTCCTGGCCCAGCACCGCGGCGAGCTGTTCCCGGCGGAGATGTTCGCGGACATGTATCCCTCGGCGAACGGACGGCCGAGCATGCCGCCACAGATCCTGGCCGCCGCGGTCACCTTGCAGGCCCTGCACGGGCTGTCGGACTTCGAGACGGTCCAGGAACTGCGGTGCGACCTGCGGGTGGAAGGCGCCCTGCTGCGTTGACGCACCCCGCCCCGGGACTGCGCGAGTGCCGATGGAACACGCGCGGGATGCTCCTATGCTTGTCAAGCGGCAGGAGCGAGATCGGTTTGAGTGATTCGTTCCGTTGGTGTGGTGGTCAGGGCGCGGTAGACCTCGCGGGCGACGAATCGCTTGCGGCAGCGCATGATGTCTTCTTGTTTCAGCCCTTCCTCGGTGCGTCGTTCGACGTAGGCGCGGGTGCGTTCGTCGAAGCGCATGCGTTCGGGGTTGTCCCCGGCCGAGGCCAGGAGCTGACCGGCGGTCTCGGGGCCGACGCCGAACAGGTTCAGCAGTGCCGGGGCCGCCTGCTTCACCAGCGGGACGATCTCCGCGTTGAGCTCGGTGATCTCCTCGTCCAGGGCCTGGTGGCGGCGGACGAGCCGCCGCAGGGCGGCCCGGGCCGCGGCGAGTGGGCGGGACAGGTCCACGCCGGGCCGCAGCCGGGCCAGGGTCCGTAGCAACGCGGCCCGGTCCAGACCGGTGGTCTGCTCCCGCAGCATTGCCGGGGCGGAGACGAGCAGGCCACGAATCTGGTTCATGGCCTGGGTCACGAACGCTCGTCCGGCCGAGTGCGTGGTGACACCCGGCGGGCCGACAAATCCCCAACAGGACAGTCGAGACGTCAGTCGGCCGAGGGGTCAGACCCACCGGGAGTGTCACCACGTCGCATCCTCACTGCAGCCGACTTGGCTCGACCCGCCCCGGCGCTGATCCACTTCTCGCACTTCATGAGTGGTGCGGCAGGCGAAGTGTGAAAGTCGAGCCGACGTTCGGCGTGCTGGCCGCGGTCACCGTTCCCTGGTGTGCTTCGGCCAGGCGGCGCACGATGGCCAGTCCGAGGCCGCTGCCGCCACTTTGTCTGCTGCGGGACTTCTCCGCGCGCCAGAACCGGTCGAAGATGTGCGGCAACTCGTCGGCCGAGATCCCGGTCCCGGTGTCCGCCACGTCGATCACGACGGTGTCGAGGTCGACGTGGGCACTCAGAGTGACCGACCCGCCCGCGGGTGTGTAGCGGATCGCATTTGACACGAGGTTGCCGATCATCTGGCGTATCCGTACGGGATCAGCGATGACGGGGACGCGTCCTGTGTCCACGACCGTGATGGTCACGCCTGCTGCCGTCGCCGTGGCCCGGTTGGCCACGGCGACGGCAGCCAGCAGCTCCATGAGCTCGACGGGCGCCGGAACCAGACGGAGCTCGCCGGCCTCGGCCGCGGAAAGGTCCCGAAGGTCGTCGACAATGTGCTGGAGCTGGAGTGCTTGTCCCAGCAGGCTGGTCACCAGATCGGCGTCGGGCTGTGCGATGCCGTCCTCCACCGCCTCCAGCCAGCCCCGGATGTTGCTCACCGGGGTGCGCAGTTCATGAGCGATGTCGTTGGTCATGTCCCGGCGTGCTGATTCCAGCTGTTCGCGGCGTTGCGACATCGCGTTGAAGGCGGCCGACAGTTTCGCGATCTCATCGCCTCCCCGGACCAGCACGCTCGGGGACGCCTCCCCGCCCTCCATGCGCATGGCCGCATTGGTGAGCGTCCTGAGCGGCTTCACCAGGCGGATGCCGGTCAGCGTGGTCACGGTGACCGTCATCACCAGCACGGCGGCGGCCCAGCCTGCGATGCGGAGCCGGTTCGCGGAGGAGAGGTCGAAGAACGTCGTCGCCGTACGTCCGGGACTGCTGACGTACAGCAGCGCGGCGGGTGCCACATACGGTGCCAACTGCTGGCTGCGGCTGGTCGTCAGACACGACAGGACTGTCGAGGCCGGGGGCGCGTGACGGGTCCGGGGTTCCCAACTGCCGTCAATCGCGAGCCTCACCCCGTCCACCTCCCGACGGGCCAGGCACGCGTTGACGAGGCTCGTGAGTCCCTCCAGGGCCTTCTCTTCCGACGGTGTCGGATCAGTGAACCCGGGGGAGCAGCGCTGCTCACCGAGGGTGGGTGTACCGCCGGGGTTCGTCACCACCACCTTCGGGCGTCCGGCGGGCGACATCTGAACGTGGGCCTGGGTGCCGTAGAACTCGCGCAGGCACAGGACCACTCGCTTCGCAGTGCGCGTCAGCCTTTCGCTGTCTTCCTCGGACAGCTTGAACGGTCCCACTGCCCGGGGGTCGATCCGCTCCGTGCCTGACCGGCCGTCGTCCGTGTTCTTGTTCAACTCGGGGTCGACGGCCAGGGGGTCGATGACCGCGGATGCCTGCTGCGGAGGCTGGAAGGGGCGATTCCGGTCGGCGTTCGAGTCCGCCAGGAGGTGCCCGTCTTCACCGAGCAGAACGATGCGGTGACCGGCGGACTGTGCCAGGTGGTCGACGGTCGGCTGGACGCCGTTCCAACTCGGGTGCGTCGCGGCGTATCCCAGGAGGGTGTCGTAGATCCGGGCGTCGTCGGCCAGTGCTTGCCCTCGCTCGCGGCTGAGTACGACAGCGGTGGTCTGCAGGACCACCCATGCGGTGGCGGTGATCGAGCAGACCGACACGAGTGCCGACACCGCCAGCAGGCGCAGCAGCAGACTGCGCCGCAGCGGCACGGCCGAGATCCGGACCCTTCTTCCCTTGCGGAACCTATCCATACGGGTGCGCCTGCTGGTCGTGCGGAGTGTCCGTGAGCTTGTAGCCCACTCCGTACACGGTCACCAGAGGCATGACGTCCTGCGGGCCCGGTCGAACGTCCTTGATCTTGCGGCGCAGATTCATGACGTGGACATCGACCGTCCTGAGGGTGATGAAGGGGTCGGAGCCGTGCAGACGCTCAAGGATCTGGGTCCGGGACAGCACCTGACCCGCGTGCTCGACGAGCATGTCGAGGAGGCGGAATTCTCCCGGCGTGCAGCGGATCACACGGCCGTACGCCCACACTTCGTGACGGACACGGTCGACGGTGACCGGCCCGGCCCGCAGGACGGCGTTGCGTGCTTCCCGGTCGGCCTCGGCGTCCGGGCCTCTGTCGCTGCGGCGCAGCAGCGACCGGATGCGCGCCATGAGTTCGCGGGGGCTGAACGGTTTCGTCATGTAGTCGTCCGCGCCCAGATCCAGACCGAGCAGTAGATCGTCCTCGGACGACCTGGCCGTGAGCATGAGCACGGGAAGGTTCGCGAGACGGGGCTCCGCACGTATGACACGACACACGTCCAGTCCGTCGACCCGGGGCATCATCACGTCGAGGACCAGCAGATCCGGGCGTCGGCCGCGCAATAGGTCAAGGGCGGAGCGGCCGTCGTGAACCAGGGTCACCTCGTGGCCCTCGTGCTCCAGGTAGCGACGGACCAGTTCGGCCTGATCGGCGTCGTCTTCGGCCACCATCACATGTGCACGCATGGCGTCAGTTTAGGAACGACAACGGCAGTGTTCTGCCCGTGCCGTGGGAAGCAGACCGCATCGCCATGAGTTCCTGACAATCACCTGACAATGCTGGTGAACGCTGATCGGCATGAACAGGCATGCACAGCACTCGCCGATACTCCGCGGCCCCGTCGACGCCCCGGAGCACCCCCGTAATCCGCCAGTGCGCCGCCCGCGGCTGCGCGCTCTCGCCGCCGGTCTGGCCGTGGTCGCCGGAATGTCGCTCGCCGCATGCGGCAGCGGTGAGGACGCCGAGGCCGGCTCCGGCAAGAGCGTGGACACCTTGGCGTCCGGCTCACCGACGGGCAAGGAGCCGGCGTCGAAGGACGAGGCCCAGGACTCGGCCGTCGACGCCAAGCGCCCTCAGCTGCGCCTGGACACCTCCGAGGAGGAGAAGCAGCGGCTCACGGACGCCTACAACGCATGCCTGCAGGCGCACGGCGTACCGATGAACACCAAGCGGGCGGCCCTCGCGGGCGCCAAGCAGGCAGCCCCGGAGCAGGGCAGGGCGGACGCCCCCAAGTACCGTCCCGCCTACGAGGCCTGCCTGGTCAAGCTGCCGCTTCAGCCTCCCGAGACCACGCCCGAGGGCAACCCGCACTTCGCGGACGACTTCCGCGCGTACGTCAAGTGCCTCCAGCGCAAGGGCATGAAGATCCACCTCGTCGCCGACACGAGTGTCAGCGCCGACGGCCTGAGCTGGACCTATGACAAGGACACCACGGGCACCCTGCCGGAATCCGGAGTCCCCGAGGCTGAGCAGTCGTGTTCGCTGGAGGCGTTCGGTGACAAGTAGCGGCTCGCCCCGTGGTAACTCGGCCCGAAAACGGCCGCGTAGGGCTTTCCGCACCGTGCGCAAGGGGACAGTGGCAGTGGCGGTCCTCGTGGTGGCCGCGGGCGGGGTCTACGGGGCGAGAGCGCTGTCGGACCACGGTGAGCGCCGGCAACCCGGCCCCGCGGCAGCTCCGTCCGCTCAGACCACCCGGGTGAAGCGCGCCGACCTGTCCGACTCCCGGACGCTGCCGGGAGTTCTGGGCTTCGGGGGGCAGGTCACGGTGAAGGGGTCCGGGAAGGGCGTCATCAGCCGGCTGCCCGCCCCGGGCTCGGTCGTCTCACGGGGGAAGCCCCTGTACTGGGTGAACGACGAGCCGGTCACGGCGTTCTTCGGCGACACTCCCTTCTTCCGTGAGCTGGACAAGGCGGGGACGACCGGGCGGGACGTGACCGTTCTCGTCGAGAACCTGGAAGCCCTGGGCTATGACATCGGCCCTCGGCCGCAGCGGTCCGCGGCATCGCGCGAGGGCAGCGAGGCGGGCGAGGCCGGCACCGAACTGACCACCGGAGTGTTGGCAGCGCTCAAGCGCTGGCAGCACGACACCGGCCAGGAGGCCACCGGGACTCTGGCCCCGGACCGGGCCGTGGTCCTGTCCGGCCCCTCACGCGTCGACGCCGTCAAGGCGCAGTTGGGTGACCCGGCCACCGAAGAAGTCCTCACCCTCACCTCGCAGGACAAGACGGTCACGGTGGAGGCCGACGCGGGCAGTGCCGGGTCCATGCACCAAGGCGACGCGGTCTCCATCATCCTTCCCGACACCAAGAGTGTTCCTGGCACGGTCGGGTCCATCGGTACCACCGTGCAGGGCGGCGACGCCGCCGAAGCGGGTGCCGGCACCGACACGACGCCCACCCTGGAGGTGAGGGTCCAGCCGTCGGACGCCGACGATGTCGCCAAGCTCGACGCGGCGTCCGTACAGGTCGTCTTCACGGCCCGGACCAGGGAGAACGTCTTGGTGGTCCCCGTAGGCGCCCTCCTCGCCCTGAGCGAAGGCGGTTACGCGCTGCAGCGTCCCGGCGGGAAGCTGGTCGGGGTCACGACCGGCCTCTTCGCCAAGGGGCTCGTGGAGGTCAGCGGAGCCGGCATCGAGGAAGGCGACGTGGTGGTGACGGCATCATGACAAGCCCGCCGGGAACGGGCTCGGCCGTGCTCACCGTGCGAAACGTCAGCAAGGTGTACGCGGGAGGGGTCACCGCCCTCGATGACGTATCCCTGACCATCCGGGCGGGCGAGCTGCTGGCCATCGTCGGCCGTTCGGGGTCCGGAAAATCCACCTTGCTGAACATCATGGGCACCCTCGACAGACCGTCGGGCGGCACGGTGTGGATCGGCGACCAGGACGCCGCACAGCTGTCCGACCGGACACTGTCCGCGCTGCGTGGACGTTGGCTGGGCTTCGTATTCCAGCACTTCCACCTCACGGACGGCCTCACCGCCGAGGAGAACGTCGCCACCGGACTGCTCTACTCGGGCGTGCCCCGCCGCCGTCGGCAGCCGATGGCCGTCACCGCCCTGGACCGTGTCGGTCTCGCCCATCGCACACGCCACTTGCCGCACCAACTCTCGGGAGGCGAACGCCAGCGAGTGGCCATCGCCCGAGCACTGGTCAACGAACCGGCGCTGGTACTCGCCGACGAGCCGACCGGCGCTCTCGACACTGCGAACGGACAGTCCGTGCTCCATCTGCTGACCCAGCTGAACAGCGAAGGCACCACCATCGCCGTCATCACCCATGACCGGGACATCGCAGCGCGCCTGCCACGCAGGATCGAGATGTGTGACGGGCGCGTCGTCACCGACTCACACCCTGAGGCGTCTCTGACCCCCGGGGGCGACGCGTGACCTGTGGGACAACTCGCCATCGGGACGACCCGGATCAGAGGAAGGCCCGGGGGCGCCACGTCCCGAACCCCTCCGCCGCCGACGAGCGCGGCGATCCGGCCCGACCTGTGCGACTGGCACCGTCGGACATCCTGCGTCTCGGCCTTCTCGGCATCCGCGTTCGCCCCATGAGGGCGGCGCTTTCCGCCCTCGGTATTTCGATCGGCACCCTCACCCTCGTCCTCGTCACCGGGATTCCGGCGTCGAGCCACGGTGCGCTCGACCGGCAGCTCGCGGCGCTGGGCACGAACCTGCTCCGAGCGCAGCCGCAGCCCAACCAGAAGCCCCCGGTGCTGTTGCCGCGGGAAGCGGCGGCAATGGCCGCCAGGATCGGGCCGGTGAGCCGCACGAGTGCCGTGGCCAACACGCATGCGATCGTCCGGCGCTCCGACCGGACAGACCCCAACGACGGACTCGGGCTCAACGTTCTCGCCGGCCAGGACGACCTGCTTCCCGCCGTGAACGGCCGGGTGAGGTCGGGCCGTTTCCTGAACCCCTCCACCAACCGGCTACCCACCGCCGTGCTCGGCCACCAAGCCGCTGCCCGGCTGGGAATCCCTCGCATCGTCCCGGGGCAGGAGGCCCCCCAAGTCGTCATCGATCAGACGTGGTTCACGGTCATCGGCGTCCTCGATCCGATCCCTCTCGCCGAGGACCTCGACCGCTCCGTACTGGTGGGCTGGCAGGCGGCGGAGCAGGAGCTCGGCTTCGACGGACACCCCACGGTCATCTATGTGCGAGCCGACGAGGACGCCATGGAAGCTGTGGCCGACGTCCTTCCCGCCACCGTGTACCCGAAGCTCCCCGGGCTGGTGCAGGTGAGCCGGCCATCGGATGCCTTGGCCGCCAAACGCGCCGTGAACAGCACGTTCTCGGTGCTCTTCCTGGGACTGGCGGGGGTGGCCCTGCTGGTCGGCGGTATCGGAGTCGCCAACACCATGTACATCTCCGTGCTCGAACGACGCAGCGAGATCGGCCTCCGGCGTGCGCTGGGCGCCAACCGGGGACAGATCCGAGGCCAGTTCATGACCGAGTCCCTGGTGCTCTCCCTGCTCGGTGGAGTATCAGGAACGGTGATCGGCGTTCTCGCCACCGTCGCCTACGTGACGTACCAGGGCTGGCCACCGGTGATCCCGCTGTCCGCCATCGCCATGGGCACGGGCGGAGCGATGGCCATCGGCGTCCTTGCAGGGATGTACCCGTCCGTGCGCGCTGCCCGCCTGGCACCGACCGAGGCGCTGAGCACGGGGTGATCCCGCTCTCCGGTGTCGGGAGCCGCCGGTTGCGACGTGAGCCGACCGATGGGCGTCCTCCTCCATCACGGCAGTCGGCGAGAGGGAGCAAGAGACGGTGGACGCGGTCTACCAGCGGGCCGTGCTCAGTCTTCCCCAGGGCTGAAGGTCTACGCCCCCGGGAGAAACGGCTGGGTCGTCATGACGCTCGTTTGACGCTCTGGGGGGCCGTGCGCAGGACAGCGAGCCGAGAAGAAGGCTTTGACCTGGCCTTTCCCGAGACTTGCTCAGGCCGACATCTTTCCGATGACGCATCACGTGGAGTGCGTAGCCGTTCTTGAGCCCGCGGCAAAGAGCGCCTGACCTTCTGTTCTCCTGATTCCCCAGGTATCGGGCCGGTGTGACGCGCCTGAAATCGCAGGCTCGGGTCTTCATCTGGTTCTTGGTGGATGGCGGAGCGACCTTGGTGAGATGGTCGGCGAGGGACGTGAGGGTCTCGTCGGCGGTCCAGGAGAGCCAGCCGGGGTGAGGCGGACATGGAAATCGGCGGCACCGGCTGCGAGCGGTCCAGCGCCTGAATCCGGCTCTTCTCGTCCAGGCACGACACCACGGCCTTCTCCGGCGGGTTGTGGTACGGGCCGACGACGTCGACGATCTTCGCGACGACCACGTCCTCGACCTGGTCGAGCGGGACGGACGGCGGCCGGACCGTCCGGCCGCCGCTTGACGGACCGGGCCCGTCGGCGGTTCACCGACTGCTCGCTCACACCGAGTTCGGCCGCCACCTGCTTGTTCGTCCCGCCCTCCGCGCACCGCAGCACGATCCTCGCGCGCAGAGCCGGCTCGCGCCGCACGAGGACCGAGCCGCTGAAGCCGTCGGACGTCGCGCGGCGGCCACGCGGATACCGGTGGTGAGTCTCCTCGGACACCTTGAGCGAGGCGAGCGCAAGCACCCGGCCGTCCTCCGGGGACAGCGACCGGTGGTGAAGCGCTGCGCGAGCCGCGTCCCGGTCCGGACGGAAGCCGGAGCGAGCTGCCGGTCCGGAGAAGCGGAAATGATCGTTCCTTCGCGGTCGCCGCCGGTGTGCCGGGTTCCGTGACGCAAAGGAGCCGGAAACGGTCCCGGACATTCACGGTGAATACATGGGAAAGGGATGCGGGGCCCACGCGTGATCGCGGGCGGCACGGCAGCCTGCGGGGATTCCATTCCCCGACCTGCCCCGGCGATTAAGCCCCCGTTGTCCCCGAGCGTGCTCAAGGGTCTTGGCGACAATACACGACCCCTCTCGGCGTGCCAGACGATTTCTTGCCATCTTTCACAGCCGTACGGGCGGTTAGCCGTATCGAAAACCGCAGGTGGTAGGTGCTGTTCTTGATCGATCGCCGTCCGGCCGGAGGGAAACTTCTTGACACTCGTTAAGTGATCAAGGTAGCGTCGCCGATGTTCCGTCGTCGTTGGATTGTAGAACTGCTGGACGGGCGTATCGGGGGATACTTCAGTAGAGAGATCCCTTTTCGCGCGACCATCAGTGGCGCCTGTCCTGTGCGCGCTTTCATGGGGGAATTCAATTGACTGACTCATCCGTGCTGACACGTCTGCCGTTCGACAAACGTATCGACGAGTTCTTCAGCTGTCCGGTCGGCGGGCGCGCGACCGAGGCGGTCGGCGAGGGCCGGGAGTCAGAGGTCCGGGAAGTCCTCCGGCACGGGAAAGCGGTACGGGTTCCGGGTGACCACCGGACCTTCTCCGATGACGTGAACCACTTCGTCCCCGAGGACCAGCGCCGGCCCGCACGCGCGGCCCGAGGCGACTTCGTCGGGATCGACCCGCCGGACCACACCCGGCCGCGCGGGCTCGTCGGCCAGGCCTTCTCGCCACGGGTCACAGCGGCGCTGGAGCCCCGCATCGAGCAGCTCGCCGAGCAGCTCCATGGCGACGTCGTCGAGGAGCGCGGCCACGCGGCCCCCCTCGACCCGGTCGGCGAGCACCTGGTCCACCACATCCGCGAGCGGCGCGCCCGGCCCCAGGACGACCTCACGAGCCGGCTCGCGACGACGGAGGCCGACGGCCGGTCCCTGGACGGCGAGGACCCGGCCGCGCGGGACGCGGAACTCGGCGGACGCGCCGTTCCAGCCGGTTCCCTGGTCTGTGCCCGGCCGGCCTCGGCGCATCGTGACCCGCTGCGTCACGAAGACCCCGATCATTTTGACATCCACCGTCCCCGTGACGTCGCCTCGCATTCGGCAGGGGAATCCACTACTGCCTGGGTGTGCCACTGTCCCGGCTCGGGTCTCGTATCGCCGTGGAGATTTCCCGCGACGATTCCGCCGAATTCCATGAATCCATCGGAGTGCTGGGCCCCGTAAGGCTTCCCGGAACTCTTTTTACCCGCCGCTGAATCAGCGAGCCGGACGGCAGCGCAAGCATCGCATCGCGACGAGGATCTGAAGAATGCGGCTTGACCAGAGCAAGAGCGTCCATCCCGGCAATCCCGCTTATGTCATCTGCGCGTCCGGATCGATGGGGGCGCCCAAGGGCACCGTCGGCACCGGAGAAAACCTCGCCGACCTGGAACCGCTGCTGCCGCTCATCGGCGGCGGGTGGGTCGTGCTCGCGTCGAAGGAGCCCAGCCAGGACCCGTACGCCCTGGGCAAGCTCATGTCGGCGTCGCGTGCCACCGTCATGCAGGCGACCCCCGCCCTGTGGGAGAGCCCGCTCGCCTCCGGACACCCCGTGGACGGTGCGACGCTGAGAGCCCTCGTGGGCGGCGAGGCGCCGCCCGGGCGGCACGCGCGGCCGACGTCCCCTTCGCCGTGAGCACCCTCGGCAGCCACCGGGTGGAGGACGTCGCCGCCACCGGGGCAACCGCCCGGTTCCAGCCCTCCTGCCCGCGCGACCGCGCGAAGAACCACGAACCGGTCGCCCGCGCCGAGGCGCACCGCAGGTCCGGTGGCGACTCTGCGCTCGCCGTGCACACCGGCGCCGCCTTCACGCCGGGACTGTCCTGGACGAGCGGGACGCCCGTGCGGCGGTGGACCCGGGCGCCGACGCGGTGGCCGAGGCGGTCTCCGCCGACCGGTGTCGTGGGGTCCGGCGGCATACGGAGAGCGGGGCGTGAAGCGCGTACTGCCCCTGCTACGGGGTGAGTCGGTCCAGGACGTGACGTCGGCCGGCTGCGCCGACGTGAGGGCGGCAGCCGCACTGCGTACGGAGAGGATGAGGGCCCGTGCCCGACGTGGAGCCCGCGGACCCGGTCACCGCCGATCCGCACGGATCGCTGGAGGACCCGTCGCTCACCTCGATGAACCTCCTCGACGAGATCACGGGGCGGTCTCCGGGCGCGCTGTCCTTCGTGATCCGCGCCAGGTCGTGGTCGGGCGGGAAGCCGGGTTCGGCGCCTGCCCGGACGTCTCCTGGAACACCCCGGCCGGCGGGTTCTTCGTCCGCGTCACCGTGCCCTTCTCGCGGATCAGGGCTGTGCTTCCGCCATGGGTACGAGGCTTGTGCAAAGCGGAGGATCGGCGCCGTGAGCTGCGGGTACGCAGGGATCGCGATACCGGACGAAGGAGTTCACTTGTTACGACTTCAAGCAGTGAGCAGGCGCTATGGCCGTGGCGATTGGATTCTGAGAGACGTCGACGTCGAGGCCCCGGCCGGAGGGGTCGTGGCATTCGCCGGCGGGAACGGTTCCGGGGAATCGATCCTGCTGCGGACCGCGGTGGGGCTGTCACGCCCGACCGCCGGCAGGGCGGCCGCCCGGCCGCCCGTCGTGGGCCACGTCCCCGACCGCTTCTCCCCCGACGAACGCATGTCGGCCGTGGCGCACCTGACGCACATGGGCCGCGTGCGTGGATCGACCGCCTCGGCCGCCTCGTCGCGGGCCCACCGCGTACCGGTCCTCGTGCGACGTCGTGCCGACCCGGTCTCCGAGGGGCCCGGTGCCCGGCGACCTGGCCTGGGAGGAACCGGACGGTGTACTGGCGGTGAGCCGGGATGTGCCGGGGGTGAGGCCGAGGGGGACACGCGAGACCACCGACGCCCCGCTGTACACCGCACCGCGGCAAGGCCGGTCCGTCGAGCGGGTGACGGGGACGGCGCCGCACCAGCGTACGCCGGACGCCGCGACCTACGGAGACCTGCGGTGATCGCTCCCATCGACTCCGGGTTCGCGATCGTGGTCGTCACGTCCGGCGGCTGGCCGCTTCGGGTCCTGCCGGTGGCGATCGGGACGGCTCCGCCGAGCTGTCCGGCCCTGACGGTCTTCGGCGTGCTGTGCTCCCGGCTCGTCCTCAAGCGGCAGGGATACGCACTGGTCTCCGCCGTGACCCTGGCCGTCCTCACGGCCCTCCCGCGGTTCGTCGCCGCGCGCAGAGAGTAGGCCGCCGCGGGAGGTCCGAGGCGGGGCGGGCGCGGCTGGACACCAGGGCTGCTCTCTTCCCGTGTGCCCCCTTCGATCGCGCGCCCCTCGACACGGTGATACGGACGCACGCGGTGCCCGGCCACGCCCCGGCGTCTCGCGTGCACCGCCGCAGTCGCCGGGACCGTTCTCGGCGCGCCCTCCGAGACCGAACCGAAAGTACCCAAAGAGCGATGGGAGAGAACGTTGTCAGCACCAACGTCATCAGCATCCAGCGGGAGGAATTCGGAGATGGTGCGGCGGTCGGTACGGGAGGCCGCCGTGGCGCGCGGCCTGGACACCGAGGTCGGCCCGGCGGGCACGGACGGATCGGGTGGTGAGGCGGGGATACGCATCGTGCTGGTCGGCGATCACCCGCTTTTCCGGGACGGGGTGCGCCTGGCGTTACAGGGAGCCGACGGCCTGCGCGTGATCGCGGAGGCGTCGAGCAGAGACGAAGCCGTCGAGCTGCTGTTCCAGCGGCGCGTCGGGGCCGACGTCGTTCTGGTCGACCTGCAGATGGCGGACACGTCGAGCGGCGACATCACGAGAACGGTCAGCGAATGCTCCGTCAGCGGCCGGTCTCCCGAGACGCCCCACGTCATCGCGATCGGTGCCGAACCGGACGACGACGCGGTCGTGGCGGTCCTGCGTGCCGGAGCCCGTGGCTATCTGCTCAAGAACGTGGCGGCGCGGGAGCTGGTGTGGGCGATCCGCATCGTCGCGGACGGGGGAGCGGTCTTCAGCCCGCCCGTGGCGGAGCGGCTGGGCGCGTACTTCTCCGCCGTGCACGGCATTCCGGCCCAGGCGGCTTTCCCCGAACTGACCAACAGAGAGCGGGAGATACTCGATCTGATCGCCCGGGGCATGGACAACCGACGCATCGCCAGCACTCTGGTGCTGTCGAACAAGACAGTGCGCAACCACATCACCAGTCTGTTCGCCAAGCTGCGGGTCACCGACCGGGTGGCGGCAGCCGTCCGGGCCCGTGACGCCGGTCTGGGGTGAGGGACGGTCCCTCGGCCGCGACCAGAGCCGACTCGTAGGCGATGATGACGAGTTGCGCCCGGTCCCGTGCGTCGAGCTTGGCCAGGAGCCGGCCCACATGGGACTTCACGGTGGCCAGGCTCACGCACATCTGCTGGGCGATCTCGGAGTTGGACAGACCGCGAGCGATCAGCAGGAGGACCTCCCGCTCGCGTTCGGTCACGCCCGCCAGCTCGGTCGCGCGCACCCTCGCCGGTTCGGGCCGGGAGGCGAACTCGGCGATCAGGCGGCGGGTCACCGAGGGCGCCAGCAGCCCCTCACCGGCCGCCACCACCCGGATGGCCCGCAGCAGTTCGTCGGGCTGTGTGTCCTTCAGCAGGAAGCCGCTGGCCCCGGCGCGCAACGCGGCGTACACGTACTCGTTGAGGTCGAACATGGTCAGGATGAGGATCCGGGTGTCGGCGCCCTCGGGTGAGTTCCGGATGAGCCGGGTCGCCTCGATGCCGTCCATCTGCGGCATGCGCACGTCCATCAGCAGGACGTCGGGACGCCTGCTCAGGGCGAGTTCCACCGCCTCCGCCCCGGTCTCCGCCTCACCGACCACCCGGAGGCCGGGCTCGCTGTCCACCAGGACGCGGAAGCTGCCCCGCAGCAGAGCCTGGTCGTCCGCCACCACGACGCGAATGTCGTCCTCCTGGCTCATGGCAGCACCATCCCGGGAATTCACAGGCCTCCCTCGGCGACACGCAGGACACGTTCGAAGGGGATACGGGCCGCCACCCGGAACCCCCCTTCCGGCATGGTGCCAGAGAAGAACGTGCCGCCGTACGCCTCCACGCGCTCTCGCATGCCCACCAGTCCCTGTCCGCCCGGCCGCGGCCGTGCGCTCGCGCCCGGCCGTCCGTCGTCGGTCACCTCGATGCTCACCTCGCCGACGGCCGCCTCGACCATGACCCTGCACCGAGCGGGCGCCGCGTGCTTGACGACATTGGTCAGGGCTTCCTGCACGATCCGGAAGACCGAGAGCCCCACACCCTCCGGCAGTCGGTCCGCGTGGGTGACCCGCAGATCCACCTCGACGCCCGCGCTGCGCGCCCGCTCGGCCAGCTCCGGCAGAGCCGACACGCCCAGCGTCGGGGCTGTCTCGGCGGCCACCGGGCCCTCGCCGGGGATCCCCGAGCGCAGCACCCCCAGCAGGACCCGCACATCGCTCAGCGCGCTGCGGCTGATCGACTCGATGACCCGCAGCGCGTCGTACGCCTCCTGGGGCCTGGAGCGTGCGACGTGGTTGGCGATCGAAGCCTTGACCACGATCAGGCCCATGCTGTGCGACACGATGTCGTGCACCTCGCGCGCGATGTGCAGGCGTTCCTCGGCCACCGCCCGCTGCGCCGACTGCTTGGCGAGGCCGGCCGCGTAGGCCCGCCGCTCGGCCACCGCCCGGCCGACCACCCAGGCGCCGCCCATCGTCGCCCAGCCGAACAGGATCAGGCCCGGCCCGTTCATCCACCAGTACGGAACGGAGGCGAGGGGCCGGGCGAAGACGCCGGCGAGGCCCACCAGGCCCGCCGACGCGGTGAAGACGCGCAGCCCGCCGCGGCCTTCGAGCGCGACCGAGTAGAGGGCGCAGGCGCTCGCGACGAACGGATCCCGCATCGTGTCGAGGACGATGGATGCCGTGGTCATCACCAGCACCACGCCCAGGACGGGCAGCGGCCACAGACGCCGTACCGCGACGGGCAGCGCGGTCGCGGCGACGACCAGGCACTCGGCCCACACCGGCAGCAGGGCCCCCCGCGCCGCCGGCTGATGCTCGGTGATCCTCACGATCACCAGCAGCGCCGTGTACGCCCCCGCCGCCAGACAGTCGAGGGCGATCAGCCGGCCGCGGCTGAGGCCGCGGGTGAACAGGGGGAGGGGGGAGCGGAGTTCCACTCTCCGACCGTACCCGGCCGTCGAGCCGTCCCGCCTCCACCCTGAGGCGGCCCTACCCAGGTCTGACGACGACCGGCGGGTGCCCCGTCCGTGCGCCCCTGGGCCATGCCCGGGTTCACCCCTCGGAGCGATGCCGCGCGGGGCGGCGTACGGAACCGTGGGAAGCGTGATCCATGCGAGAGAACTGACGAAGCGCTATGGGCAGACCACGGTCGTCGACCGTCTCTCCTTCGAGGTGCGCCCCGGGCGGGTGACGGGTTTCCTCGGCCCCAACGGGGCGGGGAAGTCCACCACCATGCGGATGATGCTGGGCCTGAGCCGGCCCACGGCGGGAGAGGTCCTCGTCGACGGCCGCCCCTATCAGCGACTGAAGGAGCCTTTGCGCACGATCGGGGCGCTGCTGGACGCCAAGTCCTTCCACGGCGGACGAACGGCCCGGGGTCACCTGCTGTACCTGGCCCAGAGCAACCGGATCCCCGAGTCGCGGGTGCGCGAGGTGCTCGGGCTCACCGGTCTGGAGAGCGTGGCCGACCAGCGCGCCGGGACCTTCTCGCTGGGTATGGGCGGGCGGCTCGGCATCGCCGCGGCACTGCTGGGGGACCCCGGGATCGTGCTGCTCGACGAGCCGGTCAACGGTCTGGATCCGGAGGGTGTCCTGTGGATCCGCAACCTGATGAAGGACCTGGCGGCCGAAGGGCGCACGGTGTTCGTCTCCAGCCATCTGATGAGCGAGCTGGCCCTGACGGCGGAGCACTTGATCGTCATCGGCCGTGGACGGCTGCTCGCGGACACCTCCGTGACCGAGTTCATCGACGCCAACTCGCGCAGCTTCGTGCGGATCAGGACGCCCGAGCCGGAACGTATGCGAGAAGCCCTGTCCACGGCCGGCGTCCGCGTACTGACGGGCGAGGACGGAGCGTTGGAAGCGGTCGGGGCACAGGCCTCGGCCATCGGCGAACTGATCTCGGCCCACGGGATCACCGTGCACGAGGTCAGCACCCAGTCGGCCTCCCTGGAAGAGGCGTTCATGCGATTCACGGCGGGGGCCGTCGAATACCGCGGTCTCGAGAACGGCGCCCTGGCCCATCGGCGGAAGACGGAGGACGGCGCATGAGCCCGACACTCTCCGGGGCGGTGCTGCGTTCCGAGTGGACCAAGGCCCGTACGCTGCGGTCGACGCCCTGGCTGCTGCTGACGACGTTCGTCATCACCGTCGGCTCCAACGTGGCGTTCGCCTTCGCCATCCGCAACAGCTTCGACCGGATGCCGTTCGAGGACCAGCAGAACTTCGACCCGGTCTACTCGGGCTTCATCGGCCTGAGCTTCGGACAGATCGTTCTGCTCGCCTACGGCGTGCTGCTGGTCACCAGCGAGTACGCCTCGGGCACGATCCTCCCCTCGCTGGCGGCGGTACCCGGGCGCGGTGCCTTCTACCTCGCCAAGTGGCTCTCGGGCACGCTGGCGGCCCTGGCGGTATCGGTGGTCACCGTGTACCTCAGTTTCTTCCTGGGGCAGTGGGCGCTCGGTCCGCACGGCACCACGTTCACGGACGGCGGGGTGCTGCGCGCGACGGTCGGGGGCTGCCTCTACATGACGCTGGTCTGCTCGTTCGCCATGGGTGTCGCGGCGATGCTGCGCAGTTCGGTGACGTCGCTGGTCATCCTGATCCCGCTCTTCTTCTTCGTCTCCCCCATGCTCAACAACATCTCCGCGCTGCAGCCCGTGGCGCAGTTCCTGCCCGATCAGGCGGCCATGCGCATGATCGAGGTGGTGCCCAACGACGAGTCGGTGCTGGGACCCGGCACCGGACTCCTGGTGATGCTCGCCTGGAACGTGGCGACCCTGCTGGGCGGCTATCTGGTGCTCCGGCGCCGCGACGCGTGACCCCGCCGTCCCCGTACGCCTGCGGCGGGCGGGGTGCTTGGGGCTGGAATGGGCTTCCGGTCCCATGAACCCAGGCACCCGGGAAACCTAGTGTGAAGCCGTCCGAGAGATCGCGGGAAGCCCGCCACCGCGGCTTTCCCCGCTCTCATTTCTTCACCCTGAGGATGGTGGCTTCACATGGAGCAGCAGGACACCTACGAGATCCCCACCCTGGTCGAGGTCGGCGAGTTCTCCGAGCTCACGCTGGGTCTTCCGTGGGGTGGTAACGCGGACCTGTTCAACAACAACACCCCGATCTGGGGCTGATCCAACGGCCGCGGGGACCTTCGGGTCCCCGCGGCCTCCGCGTTCGTACCGCCGGTCGTGGCAGCCACAACGGGGAAGGCGACATGGGCTTTGTAGTCCTGGAGGACAACGAGGACGGCGCCGCGCTCGCCGACAGGGTGCTCGGCCCCATGGGGTCCCGGATCATCCCGTACGACTCAGGACGCCCCTGGCTGGTCGGGAACTGGTCCGAGGACGAACTGACGCTCGTCGACGCCGGCCCGCGCCGGATCGCGCTCGTCGGACACTCGCGCATGGACCCGGCGCTCGCCCGGCGCGTACTGGCCCGCGCGTCCTCGCTGCGCGACATGGACCAGCTCGTCCGCACGCTGCCGGGCAGTTTCCATTTCCTCGCCGTGCTGGACGGCCGTGTCCGCGCGCAGGGTTCGCTCTCCACGGCTCGGCAGATCTCGTACGCCAGGATCGGCGCCCGGGTCGTGGCGTGCGACAGTCCCCGCCCGCTCGCGGAACTCGCGGGCGCGGGCCTCGACGAGGACGCCCTGGCGCTGCGGATGCTGACGCCCGCGGCCCCCTGGCCGCTGCGGAACCGGTCCGTGTGGTCCGGTGTCGAGCAACTGCCGGTCGGGTCGTGGCTGGAGATGGGCCAGGGACACAGCCGGCCGGTGCGCTGGTGGGATCCGCCGGCGGCCGACAAGCCACTTGCCGAGGCCGCGCGCGCGGTACGCGAGGCGTTGCGCGATTCCGTCGCCGTGCGCGCACGGGCCACGGGCACGATCAGCGCCGACCTGTCCGGCGGAATGGACTCCACCAGTCTCTGTTTCCTCGCCGCCGACGCGGGCGGTGAGCTGCTCACCCATCACTGGCAGCCGCTGGACGACGGCAACGACGACGGCTTCTGGGCGGAGCGGGCCGCGCGGCACCTACCGGACGCACGGCACCTCTCCACGCCGCGGGGCTCTCCCTGGTTCGTGGCCGCGACCGGACGGCAGGAGTCCGCGCTCGGCCGGGCGGAGGCGCCGCTCACCTGGTTCCGCAACCACACCCAGATGGCCTCACTGGCGGGGAGAGTGGCGGCCGAGGGCTCGACGGTGCACCTCATCGGGGTGGGTGGTGACGAGCTGTTCAGCACCCTGCCGACGCAGTTGTGGACGCTTTTCCACCGCCGTCCCCTGACCAGCCTTCCTCTTCTGCACCGCATCCGGGTCGGCAACCGCTGGCGTCTGCCGTCGATGGTGCGCGGGCTCACCGACCGGACCACCTTCGCGCAGTGGCTGGACTCGGCGGCCCGTTCGATCGACGGCCCGCCAGACCGGTCGTCCGAGATACCGCTCGGCTGGAACGCGGGCGTACGCATGCCCCCCTGGGCGACGCAGGAGGCCGTCGGCATCGTGCGGCGCCTGCTGCGCGAAACGGCTTCGGCCGATCCGCAGCCCCTTGATCCGGTACGGGACCGCCACCAGCTGCTCGAGGTCGTCGCCCTGGCCGGCTGCGCCGTGCGGGAGCTGAACTCGTTGCCGTCCGAAACCGGAGTCAGGTGGGAGGCGCCATTCCTCGACGACCGGGTTCTGGAGGCCGCGCTCAGTCTCCGGATCGAGGACCGTGTGCTGCGCGGCCGCTACAAGCCCCTGCTGGCCACGGCCATGCGCGGTGTGGTTCCCTCCGACATCCTGGAACGCCGCAGCAAGGGCGAGTTCAGCGCGGAGATCTACGACGGGCTGCGGCAGAACCGCGGCGGACTGCTCGAACTGTGCGAGAGTTCCCGCCTCGCCCGGCGCGGCCTGGTCGACCCGGCGGTGCTGCGCACACGGCTGCTGACCCCGGGCCCCCTGGCACGGCAACTCGGCGTCTTCGAGCCGACCCTCGCCGTGGAGGCATGGCTCCGGGCCCTGGGCGCCCACCACGAACAGCACCCACTCCCCGCAGGAGAACCGCAGTGACACTGACCCTGCCCCCCGATGTGACCACCGCCGACACCGACGACGGGCTGGTCCTGCTCGACCAGCGCAACGGCCGTTACTGGCAGCTCAACCGGACCGGGGCGGCCACGCTGCGGCTGCTGCTGGAGGGCTTGTCACCCGAGCAGGCCGCGGTCCGCCTCGCCGCGAGCGCTCCGGTGGCCGAGGACGTCGCCCTCGCCGATGTCCGGGCCCTGATCGACGCGCTGACCTCGGCGCACCTGGTGGTGACATCATGAGCATGTCAGTCGCGTCCACGGACTCCGCCGCCCTGACCTGGCACCGGCATCTCACCGCGCGTGCCGCGGCGGGCGCCGCCCGGCTGCTGATCAAACTGCCGCCGCGCAGGCTTCGCCGGTTCCTGGAGGTGACCGGGGCCGGAACCCGCCCCGCCACGGAGGAACAGGCTCTGGCGGCGCGCAGGGCCGTCGTCACGGTCAGCTCCCGCTGCGCCGGGCAGGGATGCCTCCAGCGCTCGGTGGCGACGGTACTGCTGTGCCAGCTGCGCGGGGTGCGGCCGGACTGGTGCACGGGAGTGCGCACCCAGCCGTTCGTCGCGCACGCCTGGGTGGAAGTGGACGGGAAACCGGTGGGCGAGAGCGACGATGTCCGGTTGTACCACACGCTGATGAGCGTGCGACGTCCCGTGCGCGGGCCCCGCCGATGACGTCCTCCGGCACGAAGGCCGTCATCAGGACCGAGGGGCTGCGCAAGGCGTACGGGGACATCGAGGCCGTGGCGGGGCTCGACCTCGCCGTTCCGGCCGGGGAGATCTTCGGCTTCCTGGGCCCCAACGGGGCGGGGAAGAGCACCACGATCAACATGCTGTGCACCCTGCTGCGGCCGACGTCGGGCCGGGCCAGCGTGGCCGGGCACGACACCGTCGAGGAAGCCGACGAGGTGCGGCGCAGCATCGGCCTGGTCTTCCAGCAGACCACCCTCGACAAGGAGCTGACCGTCGAGGAGAACCTGAGGTTCCAGGCGGATCTCTTCGACGTGCCGCGCCGGCGTGCCCAGGAGAGGATCGGCCACCTGCTCGAACTGACGGATCTGGCCGACCGCAGGGATGCCGCGGTCCGTACCCTCTCCGGGGGCATGCAGCGGCGGCTGGAGATCGCCCGCGGGCTGCTGCACTCCCCGCGGGTGCTGTTCCTGGACGAGCCGACCACCGGTCTCGACCCGCAGACACGCGGGGTGATCTGGGAGTATCTGCGCCGGCTGCCCCGTGAGCACGGCGTCACCATCTTCCTGACCACCCATCACCTCGCGGAGGCGGAGTACTGCGGGCGGCTGGCCATCATGGACGGCGGAAAGCTGCTCGTGGAGGACACCCCCGCCCTCCTCAAGGCGGTGATCGCCTCCGACCTGGTCGAGATCCGCACCGGCGACGACCGAGCGGCGGCGGAGGCGATCCGTACCCGGTTCGGCATCGAGGCGGCCGAGAGCGCGGCAGGCCTGAACTTCAGGGTGGCGGACGGTGCCGCGTTCGTCCCGCGACTGTGCTCCGAACTGACCGTGCCGATCCACTCGGTGACGGTCACGCCGCCGACCCTGGACGACGTCTTCCTGCACTACACCGGGCGCACCATCCGGGATCCCGGCGGCCCCGACCCGACTCTCACGGCCGGTCCCAGGAGGTAGTCAGCCCATGTCCCACACCGATGCGTTGCACAAAGCGGACCCCTGGGCCGCGGCGGCGGTGCCGGCTCCGCCGCGCCGCGCGGGGTTGCTCAGGGATCTGCACACCGTTCATGTGCTGTGGCGCCGGGAGATGATCCGGTTCGTACGCAACCGGCTCCGGATCGCCACCAGCCTCGTCATGCCGCTGCTGTTCCTGCTGATCCTCGGTTCGGGGCTGAACTCCGTGCTGAGCTCACCCGGTACGGGCTCGGGTTCCGGCCCGGGCGCCGGCGACTTCCGTACGTATCTCTTCCCGGGCGTGCTGCTGATGGTGGTGCAGGGGCCCGCGATGACCGTCGGTGCCCTGATCGTCTGGGACCGTCAGGCGGGCTTTCTGCGCCAGATGCTGGTCGCCCCGGTACGGCGCGGGGCGCTGCTGGGCGGGATATGTCTGGGCGGGGCGACGACCGGCGCCGCTTACGCCCTGCCGATGCTTCTCATGGCGGGTGTGGTGGGCGTGCCGTACGGCCTCCCCCTCCTGCTCGCGCTGGGCGTCCTGGGGCTCGTGGCGTTCTCCTTCACCGTGCTGGGCGTCCTGGGCGCCGTCTGCATCAGAAGGCCGGAGACGTTCGACATCGTGATGGGCCTGTGCGCGATGCCGCTGCTGTTCCTGTCGGGCGCCCTGTTCCCCGTCCACGAGCTGCCCGGATGGCTGAACGCCGCGGTTCTGGTCAACCCCCTCACCTACGGGGTGGACGCCCTGCGGCGGACCCTGCCCGGTGGCACGGGGCTGGCCGGTGCGGACGCGGGACCCCAGTGGTGGGGGTGGACGCCGCCTGTGGCCCTGGAGCTGTCGCTGATCGCGCTGCTCGCCCTCGGGGCACTGGCCGTGGCCGCGCGCCGCTTCGCGCGTACCGACTGACACGGCCGTACCCGCTTTCGTACGACCGGCGAGACCGCTTCACCGAACGTCTGGGGGAGACCATGCGATTCCGCGTTCTCGGCCCGGTGCGCATGTGCGCCGAGGGCCAGGAGACTGCACTGGAAGGAACCAAGCCGCGGGCGTTGCTGGCCGCGCTGGTGCTGGCCCGCGGCACCGTCGTACCCGACAGCCGGCTCATCGCGCTGCTGTGGGGCGACGACGCCCCCGCGACCGTCGCCGCGCAGGTGTACACCTATGTGTCCCGGCTGCGCAGGCAGCTCGGCCCCGGGGTCGAGCTGGTGCGCCGGCGCCCCGGCTATGCGCTGCACACCGGGCAGAGCTCCGTGGACCTGTACGAGTTCGAACGGCTGGCCCGGCTCGGCCAGGACGATCTCAGGGCGGGGCGGTACGCACCGGCGGCTGAGCGGTTGCGCTCCGCCCTCGCCCTGTGGAGCGGGTCGGCGCTCGCCGACACCACCAGGTTCCTGCGCGAGGCCGCGGAGGCCGGGCTGCACGAGGCGCGGATGGCGGCCCTGGAGTGCCGCATCGACGCGGACCTGGCGCTGGGCGAGCACCTGGGCGTCGTGGCGGAACTGACCGATCTGGTGGCCCATTACCCTCTGCGGGAACGGTTCCGCGCTCAGTTGATGACCGCGCTGTACCGCAGTGAGCGGCAGGCCGACGCGCTGGCCGTCTTCCACAGCGGCCGTCGGCTCCTCGACGAGGAACTCGGGGTCCCGCCCGGCCGCGCGCTCACCCTCACCCACCAGGCGGTGCTCAGTGGCGAGCTCGCGTTCCGGGGCGCGTTGTCGCCCCTCGCACCCCGGCCAGTTCCAGCAACAGGTCCTTGACCTCGGTCGCCGCGACGGCCCGGCGCGCCGGGGCCGGGTCGTCGCACAGCAGCATCGGTCCGTCCCGGGGGTCGTCGGGCAGCCTTCCGTGGCTGCCCCGCACCCGGGACGGGTCGAGCGGGACCACCTTCATGGCGTAGCGCAGTCCGGCCCTCTTGCGGACCAAGGCGGCGGCCGCGCGAAGTCTGACCAGCCGGTCCGTGTGGTCGAAGAGCAGTTCCGCCGGGTCGTAGCCGGGCTTGCGGTGGATGTCGACCAGCCGCGCGAAGTCAGGGGCCCGTGCGTCGTCGAGCCAGTAGTAGTACGTGAACCACGCGCCGGCCTCGGCGACGGCGACCAGTTCCCCCGAGCGTTCGTGGTCGAGGCCGTGCGCCTTCTTCCCGTCGGCGTCCAGCACGGCGGCGACACCGTCCAGTTCCGACAGCAGGGCCGTCACCCGGGGAACGTCGGCGGGATCCCGCACGTACACGTGCGCCAGCTGGTGGTCGGCGACCGCGAAGGCCCGGGAGGTCCAGGGGTCCAGGTACTCCATGCCGTCCTGCGTGTAGACGTGCAGAAGTCCTTCCCCGCGCAGCGCCCGGTTGATGTCCACCGGCCGGCTGACCTCGGTGATGCCGTATTCGCTCAGCGCCACCACGGTGGTTCCGGCCGCCCTGGCGTCCGCCAGGAGGGGGCCGATCGCGTGGTCGAGCTCGCGGGCGGCGCGGACTGCCTGCGGACCGTTCGGGCCGTGGCGTTGCAGGTCGTAGTCGAGGTGCGGCAGATAGACGAGAGCGAGGTCCGGCCGGTACCTCCGCGCGATGTAACGGGCGGCTCCGGCGATCCACCGTGAGGACGTGAGCGAGGCGCCCGGTCCCCAGAAGGAGAACAGCGGGAAGTCGCCGCCCCTGCCGGTGAGTTCGTCGTGCAGGGAGGGCGGGTAGGTGTAGCAGTCCGGCTCCTTGCGGCCGTCCGCGTAGTAGATCGGGCGGGGCGTCACCGTCCAGTCGACGTCCGCTCCCATCGCGTACCACCAGCAGATGTTCGCCACGGTGAAACCGGGGCTCGCCCTGCGGGCGGTGTCCCAGATCTTCTCGCCGCCGACCAGCCGGTTGTGCTGTCGCCAGAGCAGGACGTCTCCCAGCTCGCGGAAGTACCAGCCGTTGCCGACCGCTCCGTGGACCGCGGGCGGTTCGCCGGTGAGGAAGGTGGACTGCACGGTCGCGGTCACCGCGGGCAGGACGGTGTCGAGCCTGGCGGCGAAGCCCCGGTCCTTCACCGCCGTCAGGTTCGGCATGTGGGGAAGCAGCCGGGGGGTGAGCCCCACGACGTTCAGGACGAGCAGCGGGTTGGGCATGAGGAGCGCTCCTGTCACATCGGTTGCAGTCCGAGCGCGGTCAACGCCCGGCACGACCAATCCAGTTCGGCGGCGATGCCGTCGACGAGCCCGAGGTCCCCTTCGCGCGCGCCGGGCAGGACGGACCACGTGTACGTCTCGACCTCGATGTGGTCGGTGACGGCGTGCGGGCCGCCCAGCAGAGCACGCAGTGAGTCGAGCAGCACCGGCCGGGTGGTCCCCAGCGGAGGCTCCGGCCGCTCGTGCACGGGAATGTGGAAATGGACGCGCCAGGGACCCCGGCCCGGGAGGTCTCCGGCCAGGGCCTGCGGCAGGTCGTCGACCGCCGCCAGTCGGCCGTCCGCGGCCCGTTCCCTGGTCTGGTGGAGGAATCGCCGCTCGGCGAAACGGCCCAGCGCGGCACGGGCGGCGGCATCCGACGGGTCGGCCGCCTCGAGGGCGCAGGACGCCTGCGTCTTGACGACGTCCAGGCCCGCCGCGGACAGCCGCCGCAGTGCCTCGGCCGGCTGCTCGAAGCCGACGGCGAGATGGCAGGTGTCGAGGCAGACCCCGATCCGCTCCCCGTCCAGCTCCGCCATCAGCTCCGCGGCCTGGGCGGTCGACTCGATCAGGCAGCCCGGCTCGGGCTCCAGGCCGACCCTGATGGTGCGCCCCGTCCGCCGGGCGAGGTCACCGAGGCCGTCGGCGAGCGAGGTCAAGTACCGTCCGGCGATGAGCGGCGTCTGCGCCGAGGCGGGTTCCCGCCAGGCCATCGGCAGTGTGGAAACGCTTCCGCGCCGCGCGTCGTCGGGGAGCAGCGCTGCCAGGACGCGGGCGCAGTCGAGCGTGTAGGAGAGCCGTTCCGGGGTGGTCCAGTCGGGTCGGTACACCTCCTTCTTGACGGAGGGCGCGTGAAACCCGGCATACGGAAAGGCGTTGAGGCTGACCACTTCGAGGCCCCGCAGACCGAGCTCGCGGCGCAGGGTGCGAAGGGCCGACCGATCGGCGAGAAGCCGCGTGGCGACCGGACGGGCGAGCCACAGCCCCAGTCCGAGACGGTCGGTGCCGAGCCGTTCGCGTACCGGTTCCGCGTAGCGGGACAGCTGGGACAGGACGCCGTCGAGGTCTTCGGCGGCGTGGACGTTGGTGCAGTAGGAGAGGTGGATCACCGAACCGTCCGGATGCCGGAATCTCACGAGGGCAGCGCCTCGCCGCGACGGATGGAGTTTCCGGCGAAGTCCCGGGCGGCAGGGGCCACCGGCGCGGCCTGCGACGTGAGCCGCCCGCTCTGCCCGTAGAACTCCAGGGGGTTGCGCCAGAACACGGTGTCGACCGCCTCCGCGTCGAAACCCGCCGCGCGCATCGCGTCCGCGGTTCTGCGGGTGCTCAGCGGATCGCTGCGCCCCCAGTCGGCCGCGGAGTTGACGAGCATCCGAGTGGTTCCGTGCTCACGGAGGATCCGGACCATCCTGTCCTCGCTCATCTTGGTCCCGGGATAGATCGAGAAGCCCATCCAGCAGCCGCTGTCGGCGACGAGCGGCACCGTCACCTCGTTCAGGTGGTCCACCAGGACGAAGGCGGGGTCGAGGCCGGACTCCCTGATCACGTCGAGGGTCCTGCGGGTGCCCGCGGCCTTGTCGCGGTGCGGTGTGTGCACGAGGACGGGCAGGTCGTAGGCGTCGGCGTACTGCAACTGCCGGCGGAACGCCTCGTCCTCCTCCGGGGTGATCGAGTCGTAGCCGATCTCGCCGACGGCGACCACCCCGTCCTTGAGCAGGTACCGGGGCAGGAGGTCGAGCACGCCCGTCAGACGGGGGTCGTTGGCCTCCTTGGGGTTGAGCGCGATCGTGCAGTGGTGCTGGATGCCGAACTGGGAGGCGCGGTGCGGCTCCCAGCCCAGCAGGCTGTCGAAGTAGTCCACGAAGCTGGCGACCGAGGTGCGTGGCTGGCCCAGCCAGAAGGCCGGCTCGACCAGGGCGCGTACGCCCGCCGCCGCCATCGCCTCGTAGTCGTCGGTGGTCCGCGAGGTCATGTGGACATGGGGATCGAAAATGCGCATGGCGGTCGTCCCTACGATGCGTCGGCGGTACGGAGCAGGTCGCCCGGCAGCCCGGCGGCGGCTGCGGCTTCGGGGTGGGAGCGCAGGAGCGGCCGGATGTCGTCGGGGACGTCACGGCCCGCTGCCAGCCGCTCCTGAGCGAAGTCGGCGAGCATCCTGACGAGTTCCCGGTCGGTCCGTTCCGCGAGACCTTCGACGCGGGCCAGCGGGATGCCGGTGAAGACGCACTTGAGGACGGCCTGCCGGTAGCCGTCGTCGTCGAGGCGGCGGGCCGCGTACCCGCCCAGTGCCGCCTCGACGAGGGTCGGGTCGTTGGCGCGCAGCGCCTCACGCACGAGCGGGAGGGCGAGGTCGCCGACGCGGTTCCCGCGATCGAGCAGCGGCAGGGACCGCAGGACGGCACGGCGTTCGGCGGTGTCTCCCTCCTGGTAGACGCGGTAGATCGCCTCGTACAGCGATGGTCCGCTCAGCGGCAGCGCCTCGAGCAGCAAGGCCCTGACCGCGTCATCGACCGTCCACTCGACCGGTGACGGGCCCGTGCCGGGCAGCCGGCCACGGCCGCAACTGCGGCTCACCGTGGGAAAGAGCATCGTCACCACGCCGGGGTCCGCACGGACGTCCTCGCGGGCGTCGGCCAGCCACTGGGCCGCGGGGGCGGGCAGCCCGGCGGCGAGACCGGAGGCCGGTGGTGCCGCGGCCCGCAGGAAGTCCAACGAGCGGCGGGCGCTGTAGGGGGCGGCGTGGCTGTGGCGTGGCAACTCGACGCAGACCAGGCCCCGGTATCCGACGTCGTGCAGTTCGGACAGGACGGGCGGGAAGTCGATCTCGCCCTCGCCGAACTCCAGGTGCTCGTGGGCGCCCCGTCGCATGTCCTCGATCTGCACGTTCACCAGCCGCGGGGCCGCCCGTCGCACGCACTCGGGCACCGACTGCGGCTCCAGACACCGGCAGTGCCCGATGTCGAGGGTGAGGCCGAGCCGTTCGGGTGCACCGAGTCCGGCGTGCAACTCGTCGAAGCGGTCGAGGGTGTCGATGAACATGCCCGGTTCCGGTTCGAGGCCCAGCGTGATCCCGTGGCGCTCGGCCTCCACGAGGACACGGTCACAGCCGGTCCTCAGCCGGTCCCACAGGACTGCCTCCCGTTCCCCTTCCGGAGCGGTACCGCTCCAGAACGAGACCACCGGCGCACCGAGTTCGGCGGCCACCCGCACGGCCCGGGACAGCAGATCGACCCGGCGCCCCGCTCCCTCGGCGGACAGCAGCGTCGGGTGGTGTTTGCGCCAGGGGTCGAGCAGATACCGGCCACCCGTCTCGATGACGACCTCCAGACCCAGCCCGTCCAACCGCTTCGCGATCTGCGGCAGGCGACGGGCCAGGTCGTCGGCGTACGGATCCAGATGGCGCCGGTCGAGGGTCAGCCCCACGCCCTCGTAACCCAGATCGGCGATCACCCCGAGCGCCTCGTCCAGCGAGTGGTCGCCGAAGCCGTTCGTGCCGTACCCGAACTTCAGTCCTGCCCCGGGGCCCATGCCGCTCATGTCACCGCCGCCTTCCGAGTCAGCAGCCTGGCCGGCGGACAGGCGGCGGCCACCGTCAGAGCCGTCTTCCGGAACCCGGACCCGGCGATGAGAGCGCTCTGCAGGGGCAGCAGCGCGTGGATGCCCGCGCCGACGGCACGCCGTACCGCGGACGCCGTGGGGGTTCGCACCGCGCCGAGCTGGGCCGGTGCACAGCAGCAGACGTAGGCCAGCGCGAGCAGTTCCCGGTCCGCGGGCCCGTCCCGGCGGCCGGTCAGTGCCGTGCCGACGCCGATCAGGCCGCTCACGGCGAGCGCGGCGGCGGGCGCGGACCGCGGGCCGCCGTCGACCTCGTGGCGACTGAGCCGCGTCACCGCGTAGGTGTGCAGTCCGATGACCGCCGCGGCGGGCAGCGCGTGGAGCGCCTTCCCGCGCGCGGCTCCGCGGAGCACGTTCAGCATGCGGGCGGCGGCCATGCCCCCGGGACCCCATGCGGTGTTCTTCAGCACCAGGTCGTACAGCCAGACGACACCGGTCAGCGGCAGCGCCGTCGTCAGGCCGCGCCGACCCTGCGCCAGCGCGGCGAGCGAGAGCCCCGCGCCCGTGAGCCCGCAGGCGACGGTGAGGGCGGCCTGGGGGGTGACCCGCCCGGACGGGATGGGACGCTCGGGTCTCTCCCCGGCGTCGAGGTCCCGGTCCGCCCAGTCGTTGAGCGCCATGCCCGCCCAGTACAGGCAGACCGAGGAAGCGGCGGTCACCAGGGTCGCCGGGTGGGGTGGCCGGCCCGAAGCGGCGGCCCCGGCCAGTACGTCTCCCGGAACGGTGAGCGCGGCGGGGGCCCTGACCAGGCGGGCCAGATCACCGGATCTCATCGGGCGGCCCCGAGGCCGCGCGCCCAGTCCACGAGCGCACGGAACTGCCTCTCCAAGGCGTGTTCCTCCGTGCCCAGCGGGTCCTTGAAGAAGAACGCCAGCTCCGCCACGGGCCCGTGCACCCCCTCGGCATGGGCCAGGGCCATGAGCCTGGCGAGGTCCAGTACCAGCGGGGCCGCCAGCGCGGAGTCGCAGCCCTGCCAGGTGAACTGCATGGTCATCCGGGTACCGAGGAAGCCGTCGAACGTGATGTGGTCCCAGGCGGTCTTCCACTCGCCCAGCTGCGGCACATGGTGGATGTGCACCCCACCGTCCACCGCGTGGCCGAGGGCCTCCTGCAGCACCCGCGCCTTGCTGTCGGACTTGCTGGCGGCACGCTGCGGGTTCGCTAGCGCGGCCCCGTCTCCGCCACCGAGGAGATTGGTCCCCGTCCAGCTGCTCACCCGCAGGGCCCGGTGGGCGAACATCGGGGCCAGGGCCGACTTGACGAGTGTCTCGCCCGTCTTGCCGTCGCTGCCCGCGTACGGCAGCCGCTGCCGCACGGCCAGTTCCTCCAGAGCCGGGACACGGATGCCCGCCGACGGAGTGAAGTCCACGTAGGGGCACCCCGCCAGCAGCGCGGCGCACGCGTACAGCGAGCTGCTGGGCAGCGGTTCCTCGCCCGGGGGTGCCTCGCGCCACAACTGCCGGCGCAGTTCCCGCCATGAGGCCCGGGCCGGGTGGGCTTGGGGGCGGGCCTCGGTGGTGGCGACGTTGACCACCACGACGCGGTCCAGGCCGTTGCGCTCGCGGAAGTCCGCCAGGTCGGCCGCCAGCGCCTCGACGGCGTCACCCGGTACCCGGCAGTCGGCGGCCTCCGCACCGGGCCGGATCTGCGCGTCGGCCGCGAGCAGGTCCGCCCGCAGCGACTCGGGCAGACCGCCCGGGACGACGCCTGCCTGAACCAGTTGCTCCGCCCGCTTCGGCAGATCCGTCTCCGCCACGTCGTGGCCGCCGAACACCAGCTCGTCGAAGCGCGGGAGCGGCAGTCCTTCGAAGGACGGCAGAGCGGTCACACAGCCCGTCGGGGGGAGCAGACCGGCGCGCAGCGCCGCTGCCCCCACCACGGTGGTGGTGGCCACCGAGCCGCGCGCGCCGACCAGCCACACACCGGTTCGCGGAGTCATGCTCCCCGCCTCCCGTTCATCATGTCCACGGACGGTCCGGTCACCAGCGCTGCTCGGGATAGGGGAACGACTGGAAGTCCACGTCGAGTCGCCGCGCGTCGCGCGGGAGCCAGGCGGCCGACAGCCGTGCCACCGTGGCCTTCGGCAGCGGGGGATTGACCTGGCGCAGGTTCGGCTTCGCCACCGTCTGGACGGCCCAGGCGAGGGCGTTGTACCTGGCGATGACCGCCCAGCGCTCCGCGTCCACACCCAGCAGCATCATGGCGCGCATGTAGGCGTGCCAGGTGTGATAGCCCCTGGGAGGGTTGCCGTTCATCGAGTGCACCTCGGACTGGACGTCCGCCCTGCGCGGATCGAAGAGCACGCCCTGGCCGAAGTCGATGAACGCCGAGGCGAGTCCGAAGCCCCGCTTTCGGTAGTACGCGTCGAAGACGTCGAGCTGCGCCCGGGACAGGACCGCGAAGGCGTCTTTCACCGGGGCGACGAACCGAGCGTAATTCTCCGGGTATTCCGGGGACTTGCTGAGCGTCTGCCACTTCGCCAGGACGTTGCGCTCGATGTCTCCCTCGAAGAGTGTCCCGATGGCTATGTAGGCATCGGTGAGCTCCCGGCTGGATTTGTACATGGTCACTTCGTCGAACTGATACCAAAGTTCGTTGGCGCGCCGGTCGCCATGCATTCCCGGGACATCCGGGAAATCGGTGACGATCTGTCGGCCAGTGGCTGCCGCAGGGGTCGCGGCCACCATTCCGGAGGACGATATCCCCACGCCGGCGGCCAAACCCAAGGACGAGCGGAGTGCGTTCCTTCTGCTGATTTCCAGTGGCGACATGCAACGGTTCCCCTCTTCGACCGGCAACTGAGCTGCGAAAGGAACGTACAATCGCCTTCTTGAGGAAGTCCTACACGCTTTCTATAGGTGAGTCCTCGACCGGTGACTCCAGGGCGGACGCCACGTCGTAGCGGTGGATCCAGGCCACGTCACCGAGGAGACCGGACATCGCCCGGCCGCCGTCCTTCCGTGCCTGCCGCCCCGAGGACGCCCGGGACATCCGCAAGGAGCCACCGCCGCGCGAGCCGAGTTGCACACGCGTGGTGTGCGCCCTGCGGACGGCCTCGTACCGCGCCAGGCCCCGCGGCCCGTGACGCAGGGCGTGGGCCAGGGCGACCGCGTCCTCCAGTGCCTGGCTGGCGCCCTGGCCGTGGTGGGGCAGCATCGGGTGAGCCGCGTCACCGAGCAGGGTCACCGGGCCCCGGGTCCACCGCCGCAGTGGCTCACGGTCGTACAGGGCCCAGCGGTTGACCTCGGTCACCGCCGAGACGACCTCCTTGACCTGCGGATTCCAATCTCCGAACAGCTTCTGCAGGTCCTCGGGGTCGCCGGGCGAACTCCAGGACTCGGCCTGCTGTCCGACGCCTTCGAAGCCCTCGAAGACCCCGACGAACGTCCACTCCCGCCCCCCGCTGTCGGGGGACAGCAGCAGGCGTGCCGTCGGCCCGGGCCAGACGAGCAGAGTGCGGGGCGGCAGGCTCGGCACGGCCGCGGCCGGGACGGTGCCGCGCAGGGCGTGGTTCCCGGAGAACACCGGGGCGTCATGACCGGCCACCGTCCTGCGGACCACCGAGTGGATCCCGTCGGCGCCGACCAGCACATCGGCTTCGGCCGTGGTCCCGTCGGCGAACTCCAGCAGCACCGTACCGCCGTGCTCCTCGTAGCGGACAAGCCGGCGGTTCAGGTGCAGATGTCGCCCCGGAACCCTGCCGACGAGCATCCGGTGCAGATCGGCACGGCGAATCGTGTAATACGGAGCTCCGAACTCCTCTTCCCAGCAGGCGCCCATGGGCTGCCGCACCAGTGTGCCTCCGTCCGAGAAGTCGCGTATTTCGAGGCTGTCCGGGCGGACGCCTTCCCGGTCCAGTTGTCCGGCCAGTCCCATCCGGTGCAGGATGCGGCTTCCATTCGGCCCCAGATGAAGACCGACACCGACCTCGCGCAACTCCGGCGCTTGTTCGTACACATCCACCTGGAATCCCGCACGCGACAACTCGGCTGCTGCGGCCAGCCCGCCGATCCCTGCTCCCACAATGGCTATTCGGGGCACGATCCACCTTTCTGAAGGCGTGACGAGATCCTCTCGTCGGCGCACTCTTATCAGAGTGACCTGTCCCGTCGGAACGGCGCGAATCCTTTTCGGCGGTATTCCTTCTTCGCCGTGGCCGGTTCCTGACCGAACGGGGTGCCGGGGCCCGGCAGCCGCTGGGGCCGATGCTCGTACCGACGCGTGAGCCGGCACGGCGGGTCACCGACGCGCTCACCCCGTACGCCCGCTCCGTCAGGCTGCGGCTGGCCACGGTGGTGGGTTGTGCGGTCGGCGGGAAGGGCAACGGCCTGGTCGTCGAGGCAGTCGGTCCCGACGGCCATCGTGCCCGTGCGGTTCGCCGGCTTCGTGGTCCGGCGGCTACAGCCGGCGGAGAACGGAGCTCAGTGTTTCGATCTCCTGCGCGGAGAGCTTGTCGGTGAAGTGGCGGCGCACCGCGGCGTCGAGGCCGGGGTGCACGGCGGTGACGGCCTGGCGTCCGGTGTCGGTGAGGGCGACGATGACGCCGGCGGCGCGTTCGCGGGTGACGAGCTGACGCTTGCTCATGCGGGTGAGCTGGTGGGAGACGCGGGTGCGGTCCCAGCCGAGCGACGCGGCGAGCTCGCTCTGGCGCAGGGACCCCCCGCCCTTGTTCAGGGCGGCGAGGATCGTCAGGTCCGGCTCGGAGAGGCCCGCCGCCTCGGCGGCGTCCGCGATCACACGGGTTCGGACGATCTCGTGGGCGCGCTTGAAGGCGGACCAGAGGGCGACGGGATCCAGTGCGTCCTCGGTCGGTGCCTCGCCCGGCCCGGGAGTCCCGGCGTCCGACGTTGACATATCAACACACCCTTTCTAGTGTTGAGATGTCAACGCTAGCAGGCGCCTGCCGCTGCGTCGGCCCCTGACGGCCGCGCTCGCCACTCCACCCCGCAGAAGGATTCATGCGAACCCGAACCCTTGGAACCGGCGGCTTACGAGTCGCCCCTCTCGCGTTGGGCTGCGCCGGTATGTCCGACCACACCGCACCCGCTGACGAGGCCGATGCCGTCGCCACGATCCACGCGGCCCTCGCGGCCGGCGTCACCCTCCTCGACACCGCCGACTTCTACGGCATGGGACACAACGAGGACCTCATCCGCCGCGCCCTCCGCGACAGCGATCGCGAAAAGGCGCTCCTGAGCGTCAAGTTCGGCGGCCTGCGCGGCCCCGACGGAGACTTCGTCGGCATCGAGGGCCGTCCCGCCCACGTGAAGAACGCGCTCGCCTACTCGCTGCGCCGCCTCGACACCGACCACATCGACATCTACCGCCCCTCCCGGCTCGCCCCCGACACCCCGATCGAGGACACGATCGGCGCGATCTCCGAACTGGTCCAGGCCGGATACGTACGCCACATCGGACTCTCCGAGGTGGGGCCGGAGACCATCCGCCGTGCCCACGCCGTGCACCCGATCTGCGACGTACAGATCGAATACTCCCTGTTCAGCCGTGACCCCGAGACCAACGGCATCCTGGACACCTGCCGCGAGCTGGGGATCGGCGTCACCGCTTACGGGGTCCTCGCACACGGTCTGCTCACCGGCACCTACCGACAACCCGCCGGAGGCGACCCACGCACCCACTGGCTGCCCCGCTTCCACCCCGACAACCTCGCCACGAACCTCACCCTGGTCGACCGGCTGCGACCGCTCGCCGACGCGCACGGCATCAGCGTCGCGCAGCTCGCCACCGCCTGGGTCATCGCACGGGGCCGTGAGCGCGGCACCGTCGTGGCCGTCCTGGGCGCCCGCCGACCGCACCGTGTCGAGGAGGCCCTGGCGGCGGCCGAGGTCACCCTGACCGAGGCCGACCTCGGCGGGATGGACGAGGCCGTCCCGGCCGGCGCGGTGGCCGGAACCCGTTACGCCGCAACCCTCATGGCTCTGCTGGACAGCGAGCGCGGCCCGAAGCCGAACCGGAAGTTCCACGACACCCGCGACAGCACCGTGTCCTGCACGTCCGTCCACGGCATCACCCGCTGACCCCCGCACCCACCGGGTGCGGATCTCCCGCGCGGGCGCCTGCTCGACACGCGACCCCGCCTCTCATGAACCGGGCACGTGGAGGGGCACTTCCGTATCCGCTCCATGGCCACCGCGAGTGACGTCCGTGCCCTTCACGCGAAGAAACAGGTGACGAACCATGAACACGTCCGAGTCACTGCTTGCCGAGTCGGCCCGGTCCGGGAAGCCGATCGGAGTGGGGATCATAGGGCTCGGGGCGCACGGCGGCTGGGCGGAGCGCTCCCACCTGCCCGCCCTGCGCGCCGTCCCGGGTTATGAGCTGAGGGCCCTGAGCGCGAGTTCGAAGCAATCGGCGGAGCGCTCCGGACAGAAACACGGTGTGCCCAGTGCCTTCGGGACGGCTGCCGAACTGGTGGCCTGCGACGAGGTGGACCTGGTGGTCGTGGCGGTGAAGGTGCCGCACCACCGGGAACTGGTGCGGACGGCGCTGAGCGCCGGCAAGAGCGTGCTGTGCGAGTGGCCGCTGGGCAACGGGCTCGCGGAGGCCGAGGAGATGGCGCGGTTGGCGCGTGGTCGCGCCGTGCCGACCGTCGTCGGACTCCAGGCACGGTCGCACCCGGCGCTCGCCCACGCACGGCATCTCGTGGCCGACGGCTATGTGGGGGAGGTGCTGTCCACGACGGTGGTCGGCTCCGGCGGCGCTTGGGGCGCCACGGTCGGCCCCGGCGACCACTACGTGCTCGACGCCGCGAACGGCGCGACTCTGCTGACGATTCCCTTCAGCCACGCTCTCGACGGACTCGCGTCGGTCCTGGGCGAGCCCGAGGAACTGCGGATCCAACTGGTGTCGAGGCGTACGTCGGCCGTGGACACCGAGAGCGGACGGCCCGTGCCGATGACCGCCGCGGACCAGGTGGTGGCCTCGGGACGGCTGCCGGGCGGAGCGGTGGCCACCTTCCACTACCGCGGAGGCGTGTCCCGAGGGACCAACTTCCGCTGGGAGATCAACGGCACCGAGGGCGACCTCGTCCTCACCGCCCCGATCGGCCACCCACAGCTCAGCCCGCTCACCCTGGAGGGCGGCCGCGGAACGTCCACCGCACTCACTCCCATGACGGTGCCGGAATCGTATGTCCGCGTCCCGCGGCTGGAGCCCCGAGCCGACGCGTCGGCCTACGCGGTCGCCCACGCCTACCGGCAGTTCCTGGAGGACCTGCGGGAGGGCACGTCACGCGTACCCGATTTCGCGCACGGCGTCGCCCGGCACCGCAGCATCGCATCCGCCATCGCGGCAGCGTGACCGGACGTGTGGGCCTCGGGCGCCGGTGGTCCCGTGTGCGCCGGAGCGGCTCCGGTCCGTTTCGAGGGCCGGAGCCGCCCCTGCCGTCACGGGCGGGTCAGTTGGCGTCCACCAGGTGGTGCGGGGGGACCGTCACCGTACGGGCGCCCTTCTCGCCTCCCAGGACGACTTCCCGCAGCGCGCTGTTGTTGCTGTGGTCGGTCTCCTTGAGCCGGTTCTCCGGGTTGGCGAGGACCTGGATGTAGTACGTGCCGTTCGGCAGGTCCGTGATGTCGAAGGACTGGCCGGGCAGGTCCTGGGTGTAGGTGTCGCCGGAGCCGACGTCGAGCACCTCACGGACGGAGATGGAGTTCTCGTAGCCGCACGCGGTGGACAGGTCCGTGTTTCCCGGGTGCCAGTCGGCGTTCTTCACGGTGTAGTCGACGGCGTCGGTGTTGGCCAGGCAGAACGCCTCCTTGCCGCTGCGCACCGTCTCCTTCCGGTCGGCCGTCAGCAGCCGGTAACTGGCGAAGTCCAGGAAGTGCCAGTGCTCGTGGCCGGGACGCGGATCCCACTCCATGCCGCCGGTCGGGGTGTACCCGACCTGCTTGCCGTCGGCGTCGTAGAAGTACTGGTAGGCGTCCATCACCTCCTTGCCCGGGGAACGGAAGCCGTCCACCACCAGCTTGGCCGGGCCCGCGTTCCACACGTTGGCGCTGAAGGCGAGGTAGTCCTTGCCGGGCACCTCCTCGTAGCCGTCGCTGACGGTGATGCCGAACGCGGGCAGCGAGCGCAGGTCGGGCTTCGGGACGTCGGGCACGGACGCCTTGCCGGCGGGCCGCTCCGCGGCGGGCCGGGCGCCCGGCGCCTGCCGCGAACCGTCGGTCTGCCCGGAACCGTCACCGGTCTCGGCGGCCGCGACGGCCTGCTTCCCCAGGGACTTCCGCTTCAGTGCCCACGGCAGGGCGGGCGGAGCCGACGGGTAGGGGCCGTGGCCGGCGTTGTACGAGGGGCCGGCGCCGCTCGTCGCGGCGCCGGGGGCCGGGGTGTCCGCGCCGGCCCCGTGCCCCGCGTGCGTGCTGTGCCCCGCGTGGGCCCCGTGCTGCGCGTGCGCACCGTGCCCGGAGGCGGTGGTCTTCGCCGAGCCGCCGGAGGCGGAGCCCGCGGACTCCTCCCAGCTGCGTTCGCGTACGACCACCTTGACGGTCTGCGGCTCGTCGGCGATGCCGAAGAGGTCGCGGTACTTCTCGGTCACGTTGATCTCGGCGGTGTAGGTGCCGGGCTTCAGCTGGACCGGCGCGGTGTAGTACGCGGAGTAGGTGTTGGACGCCCAGCCGTTCTCGACACCCCACACCGAACCGAGGGTGAAGGGGTTCGTCGGGCAGCTCTCCGGATACTTCGAGTTGGCGGGGGCGTCCGGCCGGATCCGCCCGGAGGCGTTGTTGGGGCAGAACGTCTCGGTCCTCTCCAGCACCGTCGAGCCGGCCGCGTCGGTGAGGGTGATCCGGGTGAAGTCCGGCAGCCCGGCGAAGTCGTTCACGAGTCCGGCGGGGAGTGCCTTGGTCCGGGTCTTCTTCCCGTTCCGGAGGACCTGCTGGGCGACGACCGGGTCCTTGTACGACTTGCGGGTCACCTTGAGTTCGAAGGCGCCGTTCTCGGAGGTGAGGTACGTCCCGAGGTCGAGGTAGACCCCCGGGTCCTCCGTCCACGAGTCGAGTGTGACCGAGGTGGATGCGGCGATCAGGCTGAGTTTCGGCGTCGGCTCCGCGGTCTTCGCGTCGGGCGCGGCGGCGACGACGCCCGCGGTCACGGCGATGGCCGCGGCGACGGCGAAGGAGGGGCGGGTCAGGCGGCTGGTGCGGCCCTGCGGGAGTCTGGTCATCGGTCCTCGTGCTTCCGGCTGTGGAGTGCGTCATGGGATCTGGATGAACACTGCGACCCCAACTGACTTACGGGGCCGCTGTGTTCGGACCATGAGAGGGAGCCGGACACCCTCCGGGTTGGCTCCGCTCACCCTGCCGCTCCCAGTTGTCCGAAAAGCGTCCACCAGGAGCCGTACTTGTCTCACGTCCGTAGGGGATCCGCCGGACACCGGCGAGGCTCCGGCGCTGACGGAGGCCGGTGCACCGGGCGGGCGCTCGCACCCGTGCCGCGCCGGCGGCGTGACCGGCCGCGAGGGCCGCCGCCATCACGGCGGCGACCCTCGCGGGCATCGGCGATCCCTGCTTGGCAGGCCTTGTCAGGCGCGGGTCCAGCGCTGGTTGCTGCCGTTCGAGCAGGAGTAGAGCTGGATCAGGGTGCCGTTGGCGGTGCCGGCCCCGACGGCGTCGAGGCAGAGGCCGGACTGGACGCCGACGATGGATCCGTCGGAGTTCAGGCGCCACTTCTGGTTGTCGCCGCCCCAGCAGCTGTAGATCTGGACCTTGGCGCCGTTGCCGGTGCCGGCGGCGTCCAGGCACTTGTCGCCGTAGACCCGGAGCTCACCGGCGTCGGTGTACGTCCACTGCTGGTTGCTGTTGCCGTGGCAGTCCCACAGCTGGACCTGGGTGCCGTCGCTCGTGCCGGCGTTGGGCACGTCCAGACAGCGGCCCGAGCCGACGCCCTTGATCGTGTTGCCGTCCGTGGGGGGCTCCGAGGTGTCGCCGCCGTTGAGCGCGTTGAGGACGGCGGTGTACGCGGGCTTCTTGCTGCCGTCGTTGTTGAACAGCAGCGGCGTGTCCCCCGATCGCCAGGAGTCCATGTCGCGCACACCCCAGACGGTGACGCCGAGGCAGCGGGAGACGGCCAGGCAGTCGTTGACCACGTTGGCGTAGGTCGTGGGCGAGGCGCCCTGGATGTCGAGTTCGGTGACGGCCACGTCGACGCCGAGGGCGGCAAAGTTCTGCAGGGTGGTGCGGAAGTTGCTGTTGTAGGGGCTGCCGCTGTTGAAGTGCGACTGGAAGCCGACGCAGTCGATCGGCACACCGCGCTGCTTGAAGTCCCGCACCATGTTGTACATGGCCTGGGTCTTGGCCCAGGTCCAGTTCTCGACGTTGTAGTCGTTGTAGCAGAGCTTGGCGGACGGGTCGGCGGCGCGCGCGGTGCGGAAGGCGACCTCGATCCAGTCGTTGCCGGTGCGCTGCAGGTTGGAGTCCCGCCGGGCTCCCGAACTGCCGTCGGCGAAGGCCTCGTTCACGACGTCCCACTGCGCGATCTTGCCCTTGTAGTGGGCCATCACGCCGTTGATGTGGTCGATCATCGCCTGGCGCAGCTGGCTGCCGCTGAGGCTCTGCATCCAGCCGGGCTGCTGGGAGTGCCAGGCCAGGGTGTGACCGCGCACCTCCTTGCCGTTCTGCACCGCCCAGTTGTAGACGCGGTCGGCGGCGCTGAAGTTGAACTGGCCCCGCTGCGGTTCGGTGGCGTCGATCTTCATCTCGTTCTCGGCCGTCACCGAGTTGAACTCGCGGTTCGCGATCGACGTGTAGGCCGAGTCGCCCAGTCTGCCCGAGGCGATGGCGACACCGAAGTAGCGGCCGCTCTGCGCCGCCGCCGCGCCGAGCGTGCTCTCGGCGGCGTGTGCGGCCGGCGGCGCGACCAGTGCGGTGGCCGCGCCGAGGACGCCGACGACCAGCGCCAGCAGCAGGCCGCGGATCTTCCGGCGGGCAACGGATCTGGGAAGGGCGTAGGAGCCCATGACTGTGCCTCCAAGGTAGACATCATGGAAGGACCGAAGCGCAGGGGATTGCGTCGTCCGCTCCCCTTCGGCGGACGGACGGGGCGGGCCGGAGCCCGCGCAGCACGGATGGTCCGAGGCCGGGACTGTTCGACATATCGAGCTGTAGCCGGTTTCTCAGACAGGAATGATTGAGGTGTTGACGATGCATCGTCAATGCTTCCGCAGGAAAAGTTTCTGTTGATCATTCGAAACTTTCGGAATTCCGGTGGGGGCGGACGGCGAGCCTTCGCGCCCTGGCCCCGAAGGGTGATGGATCCCGCCAACCCTGTGCGGCGCGGCCGGCGGGTCGACGGGTCGCGTGGCGGACGTCGATCGGCGGCTCGGTCGTTTGTCGGCGTGACGTGCGATGTCCCGGGTCCGGATTCCCATGAACGTTTCGGCGCCGATGGCGATACATGCGAGAGCTATTGACGCCACTCACCGGCTCTCTATCATTCAGGTTGCTCGATCCTTCGACCTGTGTTCGATATCACGAACGCATCGAATCGCTTCATCGCACGGCAGGCCGACTCCCCGTCGCGCCGCCCGAGCGCGGACCGCAAGGGGCCGTGACGCATATATGTGTCATGACCCCGCCAATCATGTGTCGTCGCCCTCCGCGGCCGGCACCGCTCCACACCGACAGTCCGGACACCCTCTGACGAGGCCGGCCGGAACCGCCTACTCAAGGTTGAGGAAGTCCCCATGCACAGAGGAAGTTTGAGCCGCAGGCATCCGTCCGCGGCGCTCGCCGCCGTGGTCGCGGCCCTGGCCGCGTTGGCGGCGCTGCTCGTCGCCACCACCCCGGCTCAGGCGGCCACCAGTGGCGCCTTGCGCGGTGTCGCTTCGAACCGGTGTCTCGATGTGCTGGGCGCCGACCAGACCGACGGCACCTACCTGCAGATCTACGACTGCTGGGGCGGGACCAACCAGCAGTGGACGCTGACGGACGCCAACCAGTTGACCGTGTACGGCGACAAGTGCCTGGACGTTCCGGGCCACGCCACCACGGCCGGCACCCGGGTGCAGATCTGGAGCTGCAGCGGCGGTGCGAACCAGCAGTGGCGGGTCAACTCCGACGGCACAATCGTCGGCGTGGAGTCCGGGCTGTGCCTCGACGTGAAGGACAACGGCACGGCCAACGGCACGGCGGTACAGCTGTGGACGTGCAACGGCGGCGGCAACCAGAAGTGGACCGGCCTGTCCGGGACGACGCCGCCCGACGACACGTGCGCCCTTCCGTCGACGTACCGCTGGTCGTCCACGGGTGTCCTGGCGCAGCCGGCGAACGGGTGGGCCGCGGTGAAGGACTTCACCACCGTGACGCACAACGGCAAGCACCTGGTCTACGCATCCAACTTCTCGGGATCGTCGTACGGCTCGATGATGTTCAGCCCCTTCACGAACTGGTCGGACATGGCGTCGGCCGGCCAGACCGGGATGAACCAGGCCGCGGTGGCGCCCACGCTGTTCTACTTCGCGCCCAAGAACATCTGGGTGCTGGCGTACCAGTGGGGTTCGTGGCCCTTCATCTACCGCACGTCGAGCGACCCCACCAACCCCAACGGCTGGTCCTCCCCGCAGCCGCTGTTCACCGGCAGCATCTCCGGCTCCGACACCGGCCCGATCGACCAGACCCTGATCGCCGACGGCCAGAACATGTACCTGTTCTTCGCCGGTGACAACGGCAAGATCTACCGGGCGAGCATGCCGATCGGGAACTTCCCGGGCAACTTCGGCTCGTCGTACACGACGATCATGAGCGACACGAAGGCCAACCTCTTCGAGGGCGTACAGGTCTACAAGGTCAAGGGCCAGAACCAGTACCTCATGATCGTCGAGGCGATGGGCGCGAACGGACGCTACTTCCGCTCCTTCACGGCCTCCAGCCTGAACGGCTCGTGGACCCCGCAGGCCGCCACCGAGAGCAACCCCTTCGCGGGCAAGGCCAACAGCGGCGCCACCTGGACCAACGACATCAGCCACGGTGACCTGGTCCGCAACAACCCCGACCAGACCATGACCATCGACCCCTGCAACCTGCAGTTCCTCTACCAGGGCAAGGACCCGAACGCGGGCGGCGAGTACAACCGGCTGCCGTGGCGGCCGGGCGTCCTCACCCTGCGGCGCTGACCTTCCCGGTTCACGGCAGGGGCGTGGAGCCCGGGTTCGAGCTCCGCTGACCACGGCCGACCCGGCGGCGGCCCGCGGAGTGCGCCACCAGAAGAAGACGCTTGACGTGGACCGCCGTCAGCGCGTCGGCGTCCTCGCCGACGCGCTGGAGGAAACGCTGGACGAGGAGGAGCGGCGCGCTCCGGCGCATGCCCTCGACCTCGTCGAGCGGATCAGCGGCACCGTCCGAGGGCGGCCGTTCCTTCGCCGGCGAGCGCGCGTTCAACACCGGATCACGGTGACGGGGCCCAAGCGGCCTGCGCCCTCAGGTCGCGCCTGGGAGCCGAGCGGGTCGGGCAGCCCCTCCGCCCGGGCCCTGGCCCTTCCCGGCTCCCTGCACGCCGACGACAGGCGGGCCCCGTCCCGTCCCGCCGGGCAGCGAGTCCCGTGGTACGCCCCCGAGCGGGGGAGGTGCCCTGTGCTCGTGGGTGTCCTCGGACCGGATCACCCGCTCGGCGGCCCCGCGGCTCGGGCCGATGCGAAACCGGCTGTCGGCCAGGCCGACAGCCGGCCGGGCGCGTCCTCCTGCGGACGCGTGTTCAAGCCGTCCGGACCTTCTCGGCCTCGGCGCGGGTGAGAGCCGCGGCCGTGTGGTCGCCGGCCAGGGTGTGTGCCTCGGCCAGGGTGTCGAGGCCGGTGGCCAGCCATCTGCTGGAGCCGATCTGCCTCCAGAGCCTGACGGCGGCTTCGGCGCGTCTGCGGGCGGGTGCCGGACGGCCCACCGCGAGCTGGGCCTCGGCGAGCGCGTACAGAGTCGCCGCCTCGCCCCAGAGGTTGCCGAACTCCCTGTAGGTCCACAGGCTCCGGGCCAGCAGGCGGCGCCCTTCCCGATGCGCGCCGTGCCGGACCAGGACGTCCCCGAGCCAGCAGGTGGCGTGTGTGGCGCTGAGGCGGTCGCCGAGCTCCTCACTGATCGTGACGGCCTGCCGGTAGGCGTCGGCGGCGGCCGGGTAGGCGCCGAGCGCGCGGTGGCTCTGGCCCAGACATCGCAAGGCCTGGGCCTCCCCCGGCCGGTAGCCCGCGGCCCGGCTGACCCGCAGGCACTCCGTGAACCGTGTGACGGCGGCCTCGACACGCCCCTGCTCGAGGTCGATGACGCCGAGGCCGTTGGTCGCGTAGACGAGACAGTTGACGTTGCCTGCCGATTCGGCGAGTTCGGCGGCCTCTTCGAAGTGGAGCACGGCGGAGGAGTACTGGCCGAGGAGCCGGTGCACATAGGCCAGTCCGGCCGTGGCACCGGCCCGGTACGCGGGTCCCTGGCCCTCGGAGTGCAGCAGGGCCTGCTCGAAGTGGTCCAGTGCTTCCGGATAGCGGTCGAGGATGGTGGTGAGTTCGCCGAGGCAACGGTGGACCTTCGCGGCGCTGTGCCGGTCGCCGCTGCTCAGGGCCGCCTTGAGCGCCCGGTTCTGGAGCCTCTCCCAGTCGTCGAAGTGGCTGCCGACCTGGAAGAGGGCCGTGAGGGCGGTGGCCAGCCCGGCGGCGGGTGCGACGCCCTCCGCCCCGTCCAGCGCCTGCTCCGCCACGTCGATGAGGAACTGGCGTTCGTCGTTGAACCAGGCCAGCGGATCGGTGAGCAGATGACCGGCCTCGGCCTCGGTCAGCCGCCAGGAGGCCAGGTCCCGCTGGGGGATGCCCTGGAAGTCGACCTTGAGGGTGTCCGCGGCGAGGTCGGCGAGGTGCAGGCTCGCCCCGAGCAACCGGGTGAGCGCGGCCGCGCGCTCCCGTTCCGGGACGTCCCGCTCCGCGCGTTCCCTGGCGAACAGCATCACCAGGTCGTGCAGTTGGTAACGGATTCCGGTGGTGTTCGCCGAACCGACCTGCACCAGGTGTACCTCGACCAGGTCGTCGAGGACCGCCTCCGCCTCGGACAGGTCCGCGTCCAGCAGCGCGGCCAACGCCCAGGCGGCGAAGCCCGTTCCGGGCAGCAGGGCGATCATGCGCAGGGCGTGCCGCGTCGCCGCGGCCATCTGCTGGTAGGTCAGTTCGAGGCTGGCCCGTACGGCGATGTGGCCGACGGCCAGCTCGTCGAGCTTGCGCTGCTCGTCGGTGAGGGCGCGCGCCACCTTGGCCAGGGTCCAGTGCGGCCGGGCGGCCAGCCGCGCGCCGGCGACCCATACCGCCAGGGGAAGGCCGCCGCAGGTTTCCACGATGGAGCGGGCCGATCCGGACTCCGCGTCCGTCCGGTCCCGGCCCAGCATCCCGCGCAGCAGGTCGAGCCCCGTGGCGGGGTCCAGGACGCCCAGGGGGAGCCGGCGGCCGGCCAGTTCCGCCAGGGTGGTCCGGCTGGTGATGACGGTGGCGCAGCGCACGCCGCTGGGCAGGAGGTCACTCACCTGCCGGGCACTGGCGGCGTTGTCCAGGACGACGAGCGTCCGTCGTCCCGCCAGCAGGGTGCGGTAGAGATGGACGCGGCCGGTCAGCTCCGCGGGCACGGTACCGCCGGGGACGCCGAGCGCGCGGAGGAAGGTGCCGAGGACCGTGAAGGGCTCGGCCGGCTCGTCGTCGAAACCCCGTAGGTCCGCATGGAGTTGACCGTCCGGGAAGCGGGAGGCGAGCAGGTGCCCCGTGCGTACGGCCAAGGCGGTCTTGCCCACTCCGGCGGGTCCGGTGATCAGCAGCGTCACCGGACCGGGCCGCTCCTCCCCGAGCAGCCGGCGGGCCTCGTCCACCTCCTCCTCCCGGCCGACGAAGAGCGACTGGTCCGCCGGGAGGAGCCGGGGGACGAGCTGGCGTGCCATCGGCGGGTTCACCGCCGTGCCGCTCTTGTCGGCCGGTGCGGCGGAGCGGGGCGCGACCGGCTCCGCCGCACCGGTGAGGATCCGTTGGTACAGCCGCCGCAACGCCGGGCCGGGGTCGACGCCCAGCTCGTCGGCGAGTCGCCGCCGGGCGCGCTCGTACACCCCCAGCGCCTCGGCCTGCCGTCCGCACCGGTACAGGGCCAGGATCAGTTGCCCGGTCACCCGTTCGTCGAGCGGATGCTCCTCGGCCCGGGCGGCCAGTTCGCCCACCATCCCCTCGTGCTGCGCCAGGCGCAGCCGCACATCGGCCAGTTCCAGCTGGGCGGCCAGCCGCTCGCCGTCGAGGAGGTGGCGCCGCGCGTTGAACCAGGGGGTGTCCACCCCGGCGAACGCGCTGCCCCGCCACAGCGCCAGGGCCTCCCGCCACAGCGCCTCCGCCTGTTCGTCACCGCCCGCCTTCCGGGCCCGTCCCGACAGATCGCGGAAGCGGTGCGCGTCCACCGCCGAGGGCTCGACCGCCAGCCGGTAGCCGCCGCCCCGCTCCCGTGTGAGGGCTGTGCCGTCGGCCGCGAGTGCGTGCCGCAGCCGGGAGATGTACCCGTACAACTTCCGGCGACCGTACGCCGGTTCGGCGTCCCCCCACACCCGGTCCACCAGCGCGTCGGCCGACACCGCCCGGCCCGCGTCGACGAGCAACGCCCCCAGCACGCGCCGCTGCATCCCATGCCCCACATCGACCGCGACCCCGTCCCGCCACACCTCGATGGTCCCCAGGATCCCGAAACACGTGGCCATCACACCCCCTGCGTCCCCCGCCTGTCCCTACGCCCCACTCTGGACGCCACCGACCTGCGGTTCCAGGCGGATTCAAGCTTTTCCGAAGGTTTGCCGACGGCGGCCCCGGCACCGTGAACAGCACGTCCCGGGACAGGGAAGCGGGCCCGTACCGAATGGGAGGCTGAGGAGAGCATGCGTGATCGAGGAGCACCACACCGCTCCAAGGTTCTGGCCGTCGCCGCCGCCGGACTCCTGGCACTGATGAGTTCCGGCACGGCACACGCCGCCGACGGAAAACAACGGGCGACCGACCCCACCGGCCCGAGCGGATCCGTCTCGTGGACCTGCACGTACGGGAGCGCGAACGCCCAGGCGTGCTTCGCTCCGCTGGGCGAGTGGTTCAGGATCAGGGACACCTGGGCCGACGGCCTTCCCGTCGTCGTCCAGTGGGACTTCTACGACGACGCCGTGAGCCTCGCGTACCCCGCGCGCGAGGGGACGATCTGGAACACGTCCGGAGAGGCGGCCGGTTGGCTTCACATGAACAAGTCCTTCCCGGAGGACCAGCCGGGCGTACTGCGGAGGACGCTCCACTTCAGGGCCTGCTCCGGGTCGTACCCGTCCAACGTGATATCCCCGGAGACCTGTTCCGAGTGGACCGTCGTGCGGACTTGACCGGGCGTGGAGGGCGGCGAGGAGAGGACGTCGGGCGCCGTGGGGGAGGGCGCCCGGCACAGCGGTACGACAGCGGAAACCGTTGACCAGAGGGAGAAACCGATGAGGAAACTCGCGATACGCCGGCGGACGAGCGTGGCGGCGTCCGCCGCAGTGCTGATGGCCGGCGCTTCTCTGATGCTGACGGCACCACAGGCCAGCGCCAGGACGATCTGCTACGACGAGGTCGACTACGTGCAGAACTCCTCGGGCGCGAACGGCGCGTCCGGGCGGGCCAGCTTCTGCTACGACGACACCTCCGGCTACTTCGAGACCAACACGGGACAGAACTGGGTCAAGGACCTGGTCAACGGCGACGGCGTGGCCGCCCGGCTGTGGGTGGTCTACCGGTACCAGGATGAGAGCTCTTACCGTCAGAGCCTGCGTGCCACGGACACGGTCAGCACCTCCGGGGCCACCTCGTGGGCGTGGTCCGGCTATGTCGACTAAGCCGGCGCCTATGTGTGCCTGGGCACCACCGCGCCCCTGACCAGCCTGGGCCGCTGCAACCTGTTGTACGACACCACTGGCTTCTCCGGCTAGGACCGACGAAACGCCGCGGACAGACGGGCGGAACCGTTCCAGCCGACTGTCCTGGTGATCCTGACGGTGGCCGTGGGATCCCGGTCGGGCGCGCGAACGCCCCGCCGCGCCACCGACGCCCGCCGGGTCGCCCCGTCCCTGCCCCGGCGGCCGTCCGCCCGCTGTCCCGGTGGCTCCGGCCCCGCGGTTCCCCACGGCCGGACCGTACGGCGGAGCGGTGACCGCACCCTCCCCGTCCGGCCTCGGCGAAGCTCCCGGACGGCCCGCCCTCGGGCGGGCCGTCCGCCGATCACGAGGTGACCCCATGCCCGCACGACCCGGTCCACAGCCCCTGTCCGAACCGAGCCGCCGCGGCGTCGTCGCCGGCGCCGTCGTGTCGGCGGTGGCCCTGTACACCACCGCGACCCCGGCGGCGGCACGGCCGCTGCGGGACACGCCGGTCCCGGTGGGCACGACCGACACCTTCGGGACCGGCCGCCCCCACACCGCCGATGTGCTGGCCCCGTGGGGCAGCCCGCTGGAGAGCGGTGTGCCCGACTGGGACGGCACGGCCTCCGCCGGAGCGGAGCAGCAGGCGCGGCAGACCGGCACGCACCACAGCGGACTGCAGTACCGGCCGCTCACCCCCGTCGGCCGCCGCGCCGAGCGGGGACTGCTGGTGATCGGCCATGAGTACCCGGACGAGACGCTGCTCTTCGCGGACGGCGGCCGCACGAGCACCACGCCCTCGGGCCACGCCAAGGCACTCGCGGCGGTGGGCGTCACCGTCGTCGAGGTCCGGCGCACCGGCGACGGCTGGCGCACGGTCCTGTCGCGCCACAACCGGCGGGTGACCGGTGCCACCCCCGTCGTGTTCTCCGGGCCGGTCACCGCCGGCCATCCGCGGCTGCGGACCCCGCACCCGCCGCGCGGCGTTCTGGCGGCCGGCTTCGGCGGAACGACGCCGTGGGGAACCCACCTGGTGGGTGAGGAGAACTTCCACCGCTTCTTCGGCACCGACCACCCCGGCTGGGCGCCCGACGAGGCCCAGCGACGCTACGGCTTGAACGCCTTCGGCCACGGCCACCAATGGCACCGGGCGGACGAACGGTTCGACCTGGCGGCCCATCCCGGCGAGGCGAACCGGTGCGGCTGGGTCGCCGAGATCGACCCGATGGACCCCGCGGCGCCACCGGTCAAGCGAACGGCTCTCGGCCGGTTCAGACACACCGGCGCCACCGTCACCGAGTCGCGCGGAAGGGCCGTCGTCTACAGCGGAGACGACGAGGACGGCGGCTACCTGTACAAGTTCGTCGGCGCCGCCGCCTGGCGGAGCCTGCTCGGCCGGGGACACAGCCCGCTGGACCACGGAACGCTGTACGTGGCGCGCTTCGGGGACGACGGCTTCGGCCGCTGGCTTCCACTCGTCCACGGCGACGGTCCGCTGACAGCCCGGAACGGCTGGCGCGACCAGGCCGACGTACTGCTGCGCGCCCGGCAGGCCGCCGACGCCCTGCGGGCCACCCCGCTGGACCGGCCCCAGCAGACCGCCGTCCACCCCCGGACCGGGCACCGCTACATCGCCCTGGCCAACGGCACCGGAGCCGGGGCCGTCGCGGCGGGCTGCACGCCGGATCCGCCGGGCCCACGCCCGGCCAGCCCGTGGGCGGGCAACCGGTGCGGGCACATCCTGCGCTGGCGGGAGACCGGGGACGACGCGCGGTCCGGCACGTTCAGATGGAGCTTCTTCGCATGGGGCGGGTACACGCCCCACCGGGTGGCCGGCTCCTCGTCCACCGCGTTCGGCTCGCCCAAGGGCCTGTGCTTCGACCGTGGCGGACGGCTGTGGATCACCACCGGCCACACCGGGGAGGACCGCACGGCGCTGGGCAACAACGCGCTGCTGCTCGCCGACCCGGCGACCGGCGAGGTGACCCGGGTGGCCACCGGGCCGTACGGTGCCGAACTCACCGGCGTCGCGGGCACTCCGGACGGCCGGACCCTGTTCGTCAACGTCCAGCACCCCGGAGAGCGCACCCCGGGGTGGGGCGCGCCGACCCCCGACGACCCGAGAGCCGTCGGCAACTGGCCCGACCACGACCCGTCCGGGCGGCCGCGCTCGGCCACCGTCGCCCTCCGGCGGCGCGACGGCGGCCGCGTCACGACGTCCTGAGACCGGCACGACCGGGTTTCCGCAGCGGAGGAGCAGCAATGGTCTACATCGTCCCGCGTTCGGCCTGGAACGCCCGGGCACCCAGACAGCACACCGATGAGCCCTGGACCCCCTGGAACGGCGGTGTCATCGTCCACCACAAGGGGCCGGGCAGCGGTTATCCCTATCAGGACCACCAGGGGTGCTACGAGCAGGTGCGGGTGATCCAGCTCGACCACATAGAGCGCAGGGTGTGGAACGACATCGCCTACAACTACCTGGTGTGCACCCACGGCTGGGTCTTCGAGGGCCGGGGCGGGAAAATACGCTCGGCCGCCAACGGCGTGGAGACGACGGGAGCCAACCAGAACTGGTTCGCCGTCATGGGGATGATCGAGGTGGGCGACGAACCCTCATCGGAGATGCTTCAGGGCATTCGCGAGATCATCGCGCACGTCAGATGGTACGAGAAGGCGGGCCTCGGCATCGCAGGACACATGGACGTGGCCACCACCGAGTGTCCTGGACGGCTCTACCGCTATGTCAACGACGGCTCGCTCGACCCCGGTAGTTCGGCGCCGTCGCCGCTCCCTCCTCCGATCGACATCGTTCCCCGCGTCCAATGGGGCGCGCGTCCCGCCCGGGCGGTTTCCCGTGTGGAGCCGAGCGCCAGGACCGGCTTCACGGTCCACTACTCCGCCGGGCCACCCACCCAGACGCCGCGGCAGATCCAGAACTACCACATGGATTCCAACGGCTGGGACGACATCGGCTACAACTTCCTCGTCGACAGGGCCGGCCGCGTCTACGAGGGACGCGGCTGGTACGTGCAGGGCGCCCACGCCACCGGCCACAACGTCACGCACATCGGAGCGTGCTTCATCGGACGCGACGGCGAGGCCACCCCCGACGCCCTGCGGGCCATCCGCGCGCTCTACCTGCACGCCAACAAGCTGACGGACAAAACCCTGGCCAAGACCTGGCACGGGGGCCTGTCCGGCCAGGCGACCCCGTGCCCGGGATCCTCACTGCGCGCCTGGGTACAGGGCGGCATGGCCGGCGACGACGTTCCCGTCGCCGACGGCACCGGCGGCGGGTCGGGCGGTGGGGGGATGACGTCGGTGCGGTCGGTGGCCGCCCAGCAGCGCGCGGTCAACGACCTCGGTCACTCCCCGGCGCTGGAGGAGGACGGTATCTGGGGGCCGAAGACGGACGCGGGGGTGCGCTGGCTGCAGCAGAAGGTCGGTGTCACCGCCGACGGGCTGTGGGGCCCGGACACGGAGGCCGCGTACCGGACCGCCACGGGAGACACCGGCGGCGGGTCGGGTGGCGGCGGGATGACGTCGGTGCGGTCGGTGGCCGCCCAGCAGCGCGCGGTCAACGACCTCGGTCACTCCCCGGCGCTGGAGGAGGACGGTATCTGGGGGCCGAAGACGGACGCGGGGGTGCGCTGGCTGCAGCAGAAGGTCGGTGTCACCGCCGACGGGCTGTGGGGCCCGGACACGGAGGCCGCCTACCACGCCTACCTGGGCGAGGGGGCCCGCCTCGACGTCGACGGCGTCTTCGGTCCGGCGACCGTCGCGGCCACTCAGCGCGCCATCGGCGCCACGGCGGACGGCCAGTGGGGACCTGCTTCCGTCCGTGCCCTCCAGCAGCACTTGAACAACTGGGGTTCCGCCGGACTCACCGTCGACGGTGACATGGGACCGGCCTCGGTCAGTGCCCTGCAGCGGCACCTCAACAAGATGACGAAGGCCGGGCTGGAGGCCGACGGCCTGTGGGGACCCGCGACGGTCCGGGCCCTCCAGAAAGCCCTGAACCTCGGCAAGCTGTGACAGTGCCCCACGCCGGACCCGTCCGGCACGGGGCGCTGTGTGACAGGGTCAGTGCTGGGCGGCGTAGCCGATGAAGTCGGTCCACGCGGTGGGGGAGAGGGCGAGTTCGGGGCCGCGCCGGTCCTTGGAGTCCCGGACGTGGACCGCCCGCGTGTCCCGCGCCACCTCGACGCAGGCGTCGCCGTCGGAACCGCTGTAGCTGCTCTTGAACCAAGCCCGTTCGTCGATGCTGCTCATAGCGCTCCTCGCAGTCGCTTCAGCAGGCTCCTGGAGTCGTCGGAGGTGAGAGCCTGTGAGCGCAGTCTCGCATACCGCTGGAGCATGATGCTGACCTCTTTCGGGGCCGTGATCAGCATCCCGCCGCGCTGGCCCTCCGCGTAGCCGAACCACTTGTTGTCCGGGGACTCCAGGAGCATCAACGGGCCGTCGAAACCCGCGTGGTCCGGCTGGTGGCGCGGCATGATCTGCAGCTCGACGTTGAACTGCGACGACCTCTCCAGAAGGCTGTCGAGCAACTCCCGCGTCACGTCCGGGCCTCCGGTGCCGCGCTCCAGCAGTGCCTGCTCGACGATGAAGCTGAACGTGATCGCCGGCCTGCGGTCGAACAGTCGCTGACGCTCCAGACGGGCCGTGACCTGCTGGGCCACCTGGTCCTCGTCCTTCACCGGCGGGACGCTCTCCGTCACCGCCCGTGCGTAGCGTTCCGTCTGCAACAGGCCGGGAACCACCCGGCAGTCGTAGGTCCACAGCGTCACCGACTGCGTCTCGAGGCGCGCCCACTGCCGGAACCAACTCGCCAGCCCCACCTGCCGCGACAGATGCGGCGCGGCCCTGCGCAGCGCGCCGGTGTTGCCGGTCGCCTCCTCCGCCCGCTCCACGAAGCCCCGGTCGGGCATCCGGCGGCCCAGCTCCACCGAGGCCACCGTGTGCTTCGAGAAGTGGACCAGAGCGGCGAACTCCTCCCGGCTGAGGCCCGCGTGTTCCCGTAAGGCCTGGACGAACGCGCCGAAGGTGCGCATGCTGTCCGAGGCCCCGGGTTCACCGCAACTCCCCGCGCCCGCCCCGCCGTCCGTGTTCTCGTGGGCCACCGTCGGCCACCTCCCGCGCACGTGCCACGCCGTACCGCTTCTGACTGGGCTCCATCGTCACCCGGAGCGAGGCGTACCGTCCACGGAATGTGTGCGTACGCTGACTCTGCGTACGCGGAGCGCCGTCGGCGCGATCGGTGCGGTGCGACGTGCTTCATGCCGCCGCCACGTCGACTGCGGAGAGAAGTGGACCTACCGTACTGCCACGGCCGCTGATCGATCGCCGGGTACCGCCGCGGAGCCGGAAGCCGGGGCCCTTCCCGGAACGAGCGGCCGGGGCACTTCGGACCATCGCGTCCTCGCAGACCGTCATGGCTGACCACGAGACGAAAGAGCCGAGCATGCTGATTGGAGTGACCCGGGAGACAAGACCCGGGGAGACCAGGGTCGCGGCCACGCCCGCGACCGTCAGGCAACTGACCGGACTGGGCTACGACGTGGTGATCGAGTCCGGGGCGGGGGCGGGCTCGAACATCACCGACGAGGCGTACACCCGGGCCGGTGCCGCGATCGGCACCGCCGAGGAGGCGTGGCGTGCCGACCTGGTCTTCCGGGTGAACGCCCCCGAACTCGTGGAGGTGGAGCGGCTCAAGGAGGGCGCGACGCTGGTCGCCCCGCTCGCGCCGGCGGCCAACGGCAGCCTGCTCACGGCGTTGGCCGCGCACAAGGTCGACGCCTTCGCGATGGACGCCGTCCCGCGCATCTCCCGGGCCCAGTCGCTGGACATCCTCTCCAGCCAGGCCAATATCGCGGGGTACCGTGCGGTGATCGAGGCGGCGCACCACTTCGGCCGGTTCTTCACCGGTCAGGTGACCGCGGCGGGCAAGGTGCCCCCGGCCAAGGTGCTCGTCGCCGGCGCCGGCGTGGCGGGTCTGGCGGCGATCGGCGCGGCCGCCTCCCTGGGCGCCGTCGTCCGTGCCACCGATCCACGGCCGGAGGTCGCCGACCAGGTGAAGTCGCTCGGCGGCGCGTACCTGCCGGTGGACGTCGAGGTGGAGCAGTCGGCCGACGGGTACGCGCGGGCGACCTCCGAGGCGTACGACCGGCGGGCCGCCGAGATCTACTCCGAGCAGGCCGCGGACGTGGACATCATCATCACCACGGCCCTGATCCCCGGGCGTCCGGCGCCGAGGCTGATCACGGCCGCCGACATCGCCTCCATGAAGCCCGGCAGCGTCGTCGTCGACATGGCGGCCGCCCAGGGCGGGAACGTCGAGGGAACGGTCGAGGACCAGGTCGTCACGACCGGCAACGGTGTGACGATCATCGGCTACACCGACCTGCCCGCGCGGCTGCCGGCGCAGTCGTCACAGCTGTACGGCACCAACCTGGTCAACCTGATGAAGCTGGTGACCCCCGCCAAGGACGGGCGGATCGTCGTCGACCTCGAGGACGCCGTGCAGCGCGGGCTGACCGTGGTCCACCAGGGCGACGTGCTCTGGCCGCCACCCCCGGTGCAGGTGTCCGCAGCCCCCGCCGCGGACACCGAGGCGAAGGAGCCGGGGAAGACGGAAGGGAAGGCGGCAGGGGCGGAGAAGAAGAAGCTCTCCGCGACCGCTGCCAAAGCGGCCCTCGTCGGCACCGGTTCGCTGGCGCTGTTCCTCCTCAACGCCTTCGCCCCCTCGGAGATCACCCAGCACTTCACCGTGCTGACACTGGCGGTCGTGGTCGGCTTCTACGTCATCGGGCACGTGCACCACGCGCTGCACACGCCGCTGATGTCGGTCACCAACGCCATCTCGGGAATCGTCGTGGTGGGGGCGCTGCTCCAGCTGACCGGCACCGACAACGTGGTGCTGGTGCTGGCCGGCGTCGCCACGCTGCTCGCCTCGATCAACATCTTCGGAGGCTTCGCCGTCACCCGCCGCATGCTCTCGATGTTCCGGAAGGCGTGAGGTGACCATGGACGTCCTCTCGGTCTCCGGCGCGGCGTACCTGGTCGCCGCCCTCCTGTTCATCCTGTCGCTCGCCGGGCTCTCCCGGCACGAAACCGCGTCCCAGGGCTGGACCTACGGCGTCGCGGGCATGACCCTCGCGCTCGCGGCCACGGTCCTGCGGGTCACCGACGCCGGTTCACTCACCTCTCTCGTCGTCCTCGGGTCCGCGGTCGCGGCCGGCGCGGTCGTCGGACTCTGGTGCGCGAGGCGCGTGCAGATGACCGGCATGCCCGAACTGATCGCGCTGCTGCACTCCTTCGTCGGTCTCGCCGCGGTGCTGATCGGCTGGAACGGTCATCTGGAGGGGGGTTCGCACGCCGACGGCATCCACCACGCCGAGGTCTTCATCGGTGTCTTCATCGGCGCGGTCACCTTCACCGGCTCCGTCGTCGCCTTCCTGAAGCTCTCGGCACGGATGAAGTCCGCGCCGCTGATGCTGCCGGGCAGGAACGCCGTCAACATCGGGGCCCTGGCCGGCTTCGTGATCCTCACGGTGCTCTACGTCATCACGCCGTCACTCGGGCTGCTGACAGCGGTCACCGCGCTGGCGCTGGCCCTCGGCTGGCACCTGGTCGCCTCCATCGGCGGCGGCGACATGCCCGTGGTCGTCTCCATGCTCAACAGTTACTCCGGCTGGGCGGCCGCCGCTTCGGGATTCCTGCTGGGCAACGACCTCCTGATCGTCACGGGCGCGCTGGTCGGCTCCTCCGGCGCGTATCTCTCGTACATCATGTGCAAGGCGATGAACCGCTCCTTCGTCTCCGTCATCGCGGGCGGCTTCGGGCTGGAGACGGGCCCGTCGGGTGACCAGGAGCACGGCGAGCACCGTGAGATCTCCGCGGAGGACACCGCGGAACTCCTCCTGTCCGCCTCGTCCGTCGTCATCACCCCCGGTTACGGCATGGCGGTGGCGCAGGCGCAGTACCCGGTCGCGGAGATGACCCGGCTGCTGCGCGAGAAGGGCGTCGACGTGCGCTTCGCCATCCACCCGGTCGCCGGGCGGCTGCCCGGACACATGAACGTCCTGCTGGCCGAGGCGAAGGTGCCGTACGACATCGTCCTGGAGATGGACGAGATCAACGACGAACTCGCCGGTACGGACGTCGTGCTGGTCATCGGCGCCAACGACACCGTCAACCCGTCGGCGGCCGAGGACCCGGACTCGCCGATCGCGGGGATGCCGGTGCTGCGGGTGTGGGAGGCGGGGAACGTGGTGGTCTTCAAGCGGTCGATGGCCGCCGGCTACGCCGGCGTGCAGAACCCGCTGTTCTTCCGGGAGAACTCCCAGATGCTCTTCGGCGATGCCAAGACCCGCGTCGACGAGATCGTGGGCGCGCTGTCGCGGGTGCCGGTCTGAGAGGGACGGCGGGCCGCCGGCGCGGTGACGGACCGCACCGGCGCCCCGCCCTGCCGGCCCCGGGCTTCGGGACCGCCGGTGACGCCCCGTCGGTTAGGGTGGCGAGCGGAGAGTGACGGACCGACGGCTCCCGCGTGGGCCGGGTCGGACACGACGGGGGGCTCGTTCGTGGGGAGGCTGACGCGTGGTCACCCACCGGTCGGATGAGAGGCCGGCGCGCGCGGTGCTGCCGTCGGCGTCGAGCGCTTCGCTCGGGCCGGTCGCGGCCCTCGCCGCGCTGATCGTCGTCGTACTCGGGGTCCTGTACGCCGGTGACGGCGGGCCCGGCGCGGTGGACGCGCGGATCCAATCGGTGGTGGACGGTGCGGGGCCGCCGTGGCGGCACATCGCCCTGGCCACGGACTTCCTGGGGGAGCCGGTGGGAGCGGCGGTGCTGGTCGGGGCCGCCGTGACGGGCTGTCTGCTGGTCCGGTGGTCTCGCGCGGCGGTGCTCGTCGTGGTCGCGACCGGCCTGGCCGTGGGGGTGACGAAGCTGCTCAAGCCCCTGGTGGGGCGCACCATCCACGGCGACGACAACCTGTCCTACCCGAGCGGGCACACCGCCTTCCTCACCGCGTTCGTCCTCGTGGTGGCGCTGCTCGTGACCGGCCGGCGCGGCCTCGGCGGGACGGCCGGCACGTCACTCGTGCTCACCGCGGCGCCGGCCGCCGGTGCCGCCATGGGCTGGGCGCAGGTCGCCCTGGGCGCGCACTACCCGACCGACGCCCTCGGCGGCTGGTGCACCGCGCTGGCGGTGACACCGGCGGCCGCGTGGCTGGTCGACCGGGTGGCCGACGCCGGTCGGCCGGAGCGCCGCTGACGTCACGCCAGGCGGCGGAACACCGGCTTCACCGGTCGTCCGCCCAGCCAGGGGGTGGGGTCACCGGCGTCCAGCGCCTTCCGGTACACCGCGCACGCCTGGGCCACCACGTCGACGGTGTGCTCGATGTCGGCGTCGTCGAGCGCGCCGCTCACCACGAACGACGGGGCCAGCACCCCGCCCGCGAGGAGCCGGCGCAGGAACAGCGTGCGGTACTCCTGAGAGGGCCGGCGCTGCTCGTCGAGGGTGGCGAAGACCAGGTTGCTGGCCCGGCCCCGGACGACGACGTGGTCGCCGACGCCCATGCCGGCCGCGGCCTCGCGGACACCGGCGGCCAGCTTCTCGCCGAGGGCGTGCAGCCGCGCGGTGACGCCCTCCTCGGTGTAGACGGTCTGCACGGCCATCGCGGCGGCGAGCGCGTGCGTTTCCGCGCCGTGCGTGGTGGACAGCAGGAACACCCGCTCGTCGGAGTGGCGCAGCCCGCCCCGCTCCATCAGCTCGCGCCGCCCGGCCAGCGCCGAGACGGCGAACCCGTTGCCCAGCGCCTTGCCGAACGTGGAGAGGTCGGGGACGACGCCGTACAGGCCCTGGGCGCCCGCCTCGGACCAGCGGAAGCCGGTGATCATCTCGTCGAAGACCAGCACGCAGCCGTGCCGGTCGGCCAGTTCGCGGAGGCCGGCGAGGTATCCGGGCGGCGGCTCGGTGTGGCCGGCGGGTTCGAGGATCAGGCAGGCGATCTCGTCCCGGTACCGGGTGAGCAGTTCCTCCGTGGCGGCCAGGTCGCCGTAGGGGAACGCCACGGTGAGTTCGGTGGTCGCCGCCGGGATGCCGGCCGACATCGGCGTGGTGCCGATGAACCAGTCGTCGACGGAGAAGAACGGGTGGTCGGCGCAGACGGCCACCCGCGGGCGCCCGGTGGCGGCGCGGGCGAGGCGCACCGCGGCGGTGGTGGCGTCGGAGCCGTTCTTCGCGAACTTCACCATCTCGGCGGTCGGCACCGTGGCCAGGAAGCGTTCCGCGGCCTCGGCCTCCAGGACGGACGGCCGTACGAAGTTGCTGCCGCGGTCGAGTTCCCGCCGCACCGCCTCGGTCACGCGCGGGTGGGCGTGACCGAGACTGACCGACCGCAGGCCGGAGCCGTACTCGACGTAGCGGTTGCCGTCGACGTCCCACACATGGGCGCCGCGGCCGTGGCTGATGACCGGGGCCAGGTTCTCGGGGTACTGGTCGTCGCCCTTGGCGTAGGTGTGCGCGCCGCCGGGGACCAGGGCGTGCAGCCGTTCGTTGAGCGCCCGTGAGCGGGGCAGTGCGAACTCTTCGGTGTCCACGGCGATCTCAGCTCTCCTTGTGCTTCAGGACCTCGGCGAGGCTCGGCGCCTCCCGGTCCCGCTGGGACATCGAGGTGACCGGCAGCGGCCAGGGGATGGCGAGCTCCGGGTCGTCGAAGGCGATCGTCACGTCCTCGGCCGGGTCGTGCGGGCGGTCGATCCGGTACGAGGTGTCCGCGGTCCCGGTCAGCGCCTGGAAGCCGTGCGCGCATCCCGCCGGGACGTACAGGGTCGTCTGCGTCTCGCCGGACAGCTCGAAGGAGGCCCGGCCCAGGTAGGTCGGCGAGTCGGGCCGCAGGTCCACGACGACGTCGAAGATCCTCCCGTACGAGCACCGCACCAGCTTGGCCTCGCCGGCGCCGGAGCGCAGGTGCAGGCCGCGCAGCACGCCCCGGACCGACCGGGACAGGCTGTCCTGGACGAAGGCGTCCGGGTCGAGGCCCACCGAGCGGACCACGTCGGCGTCGAAGGTGCGGCAGAAGAAGCCGCGCTCGTCGGCGTACGGCGTCGGCTCGAACAGGTACGCCCCGGTGATCTCCGGGACTTCGGTCGCCTTCATGGAGCCTCTCTCAGGGGGTGGGCGTGGTCGGTCGCGGGGAACAGGGCCGCGGTCAGGGCGGCGAACTGCCGCTCGACGCGCCGGGTGGCGTCCAGGTTCCGTTCGGCGAGGGTCCGCCGCAGCTCCGCCGACCGCCGCTCCAGCTCGTGGAACTGTTCGAGCAGCCGGTCGGCGTCGGTCTCGCGGGCCGGGTGGCAGTACGCGCCGAGCCCCATCCGGGCCATGAGCGTGTCGCTCTTCGCCGAGTAGCTGAGCGCGAGGGTCGGCGTTCCGGTCTTCAGCGCGCAGACCAGGTTGTGGTACCGGGTCGCCACCACGGTGTCGGCGGCCGACATCTCCTTCATCAGGTCGGCCAGCGAGGCCGTCTCGGCGACGGTGACCAGCGGCGAGTCCACCGCGTCGAGGATCGCGTCGGCCACCGGCCGGTCGAGCTCGTCACCGGTGACCAGCCGGACCGGCCTGCCGTCCTCGACCAGCGCGCGGACGAAACGGGTCGTCCCGTCGAGATAGCGCCGGTGGATCTCCTCGGCCCGGTCGCGCTCGTCGTTGCTCCCGTGGAAGTCCATGACGCCGACGCAGACCGGGCCCGGCGGCCCCGGGGGCGCGCTCGCCGGCGGCGCCGGCAGGGCGAACACGAGGTCCTCGTAGACCTCGTCGCGCGCGGTGTCCACGCCCATCGCCCGCATCGCGTCGCGGGACATGGTGTCCCGGTACGACCGGTACGCGGCCAGCCGTGTCGACCAGCGGGTCAGGGTCCGGGTCGGCCGGTTGCCGATCGTGCCGGCGCCGACGCTGACCAGCGCGACCCGGGTGCCGACCAGCCGGCCGGTCGCGCAGAGCAGGAACAGCGAGTACGGGAAGCCCCACGGCCGCAGCGGCAGCGTGGTCTCCAGGACGCCCGTGCCCGGCACGATCACCACGTCGTGCCGGCGCGCCCAGGCGGCGGTGCGGACGACGTCGACGAGTTTGCCCAGCCCCTTGGCCGCGACCGCGCCCGCACGGGACGCGGTCCGGTACTCCCCGCGGTACCAGTGCAGCCGCGTCGCGGGGATCCCGTACCGGGCCGTGACGGCCTCGGGCCCGCCGCACAGCGCGTCCACGACCGCCTCCGGGTGCTCGGCGCGGAGGTACCCGAGCACGGCCTCGAGCGACCCGTCGTTGCCGACGTTGCCGGCGCCGAGCAGGCCGAACACCCCTACCCGCGGGGACCTCACGCGCTCCTCCCCTCACGGCCGGCGACCAGGGCGTCGACGGAGACGGTGAGCCGGCCCGGGTCGACCGGGGCGCGGTCCTCGACCCGCTCGCCGGCGCCCGGCCGGACCCGGCTGGTCATCCACGCGGCCAGGTGGCGGTGGCAGGCGCGCCGGTCGGCCGAGGACAGCGGCGCCCGCCCGATCGCGGAGACGAAGCCCCAGACGTACTCGGCGAGCAGCCGGGGCGTCGGGTGCAGCGGACCCGCCCGGCGCGGGTCCAGGTTGACGCACCGGGAGCGCTTGGAGGGGTTCGCCCGCTCGGCGCGGGTGGGATGGTCGCGGCGGAAGTACAGCAGCTCCGGCACCTGGTGGAACGGCCCGTGCAGGGTGATCTCGGCGACGAACGTGCGGTCCGCGTGGTGGTAGCTGTCGTGCGGCTTCACCCGGCGCAGCATGTCCGCCCGCATCACCCCGTAGAAGTCGTCGCCGCCGGGCTCGAACAGCAGGCTGCGGAAGCGCTCCGGCGCGTGCGGCGAGTCGGTGGCGAGCGAGTACGCGTAGGGGACCTTCACCCGGCCGTCGCCGTCGATGACCGCCTGGCCGCTGTGCGCGAGGACGACGTCCGGCCGTTCGTCCAGCGCCTCGACGCAAGAACGCAGCAGGTCACGGGCGTACAGGTCGTCGTGCGAGGCCCACTTGAACAACTCGCCGCGGCACTCGGTGAACACGTAGTTGTGGTTCGGCGCGGCACCGATGTTCCGGGGCAGCCGGATGTAGCGGATGCGGGAGTCCCGCGCGGCGTACTTCCGGCAGATGTCCTCGGTCCCGTCCGTCGAGGCGTTGTCGGAGACGACCAGCTCGAAGTCCTCGTAGGTCTGGCCGAGCAGGGCGTCGAACGCCTCGGCGAGGTACTCCTCGCCGTTGTACACGGGCAGGCCGATGCTCAGCCGGGGATGGGGGGTCACGGTGTCCTCACTTCGCGGATGCTTCGGGGATGGGGATGGGGGTGCCTGATGGATCTCCGCGGGGAAGGAGCGGCGTCCGGTGCGTGCTCTCGGCGTGCCGGCCGGAAGCCCTCGTACTGGGCGTACTTGGGCTTTCGGCCGGTGCGGCGAGAGTGCGTGCCGGGCGTCGCGACGCCGCGGAGATCCATCAGGCACCCCCACGGTGGTGCTCGCGCAGGGCGGACCGGAGCTGGAGCCACCACACGGCCGAGCCGCAGGCGGCCGCGGCGGCGACGCCCCAGGCCGAGCCGATCGTGCCGGCCACGACCGCCCCGCCGATCCCGCCGACGACGTAGCAGGCGGAGGCGAACATCTGGCAGCGCAGGCTGCGCCGGGCCGCGGCGAGCGCGCGGAGCCCGGCCGCCGCGCCGGTGCCGAGGCCGGCGCCCGCGACGCCGAGCGTGACCGGAACGATGAGCTCCGAGGCGGCGGGCCAGACGTCACCGAGGACGAACTCGCCGAGCCGGTCCGGCACCAGCAGCAGCGCCGCGCCCCACAGCAGCGCGCCGACGGCCTGCCCGCCGCCGAGGACCAGGCAGAACGTTCCGAGCCGCCGCGGGGCCTGCCGCAGCACCCGCGCCGCCTCGGCGACGGTGACCAGCGACAGTCCCATCAGCACGGCGAGGAACGGGCCGAGCAGCAGCTCGGCGCCCCGGATCACCCCCACCGCGCCGACCCCGACGATCGCGCCGAGCCCGTACGCCCGCAACTGGCTCGAGCCGCTGACGCCGACGTTCTCGACCAGGTACCGGTAGCCGAGGTCACGGTGGTCGCGGTGCCACTCGCGCGCCCCGGCCGGCCGGGGCCGGATGCCGGACTGGAAGCAGCCGTACCCCGCGGCGACCGCGGCGGAACCGCCCCAGGCGAGCAGGAAGGCGGTCACGGTGCCGACCTGGGCCGCCACCACCATGGCCGGGACGAGCGCGACGCCCCACACGACGTCGTTGACGAACGCCTTCCGGCCGGTGCCGGCGGCGAAGAACGCGTACCGCCAGGCGTCCTGCAGCAGCAGCCCCGGCAGTACGAGGCCGAGACCGGCGAACGCGGCCCCCACCTGGCCGCCGATGCTCAGCCCGGCGACCAGGCACACCGTGCCGATGCCGGCACCGACCCAGAGCGCGGTACCCGACGACCGGGCCACCGCCTGGCGCCAGGACGCCTCCGGCACGCCGCTGAAGCGCACCACGAGCGGGTCGGTGGCCAGCCCGCGGGAGACGTTGAGCACCACGCCGTAGGTCACCCAGGCCAGGCTGAACACACCGAACGCGGTCAGCCCCAGCGAGCGCGCCACGTAGACGCCCACCGCGAAGTTGGACAGGCTGGAGGCCGCCTGGTCGGCCAGTCCCCAGGACAGCCGCCCGGCGACGGCCCGCCGGGCGGACCGGGCCGCGGTCGTCGTCTCCTTCTCGGTGGACATCGGCGTCACGCCTTGAGCAGCCCGGCGCCGTGCAGGGCGTCGGCCGCGACGGCGACGGTGTCGAACGGCAGCCCGGAGCGCTCGGCGACGTCCAGCAGACTGTGCTCGCCGTCGGAGAGGTTGAGCACCCAGAGCATGGCCATCTGGGCCTGCTTGGCGTCGCTGCGACCGCCGAGCGAGTCGTACAACCCCCGCCGTCCGAGCTGTGGTTCGCCGTAGGGACTGAGGTTGAGGTACCGCCGGTTGCGGTCCAGGACGCCGAACGCCTCGCGGCAGACGGCGAGCGTGTCCGCCATCGCCTGGGGGGAGACGAAGTCCAGGTCGTCCGCCGAGGTGTGGTACTCGGGGTAACCGGCGTACGGGGTCCGGGTGAGCGAGCCCACGCCGAGGTCGAACCCGGGCGAGCAGAACTGCCGCTCGTCGTAGCCGTACGGCGTGAACCCGACGACGCGGTGCGGCCGTTCGGAGGCGGCCAGGACGTGCCGCAGCACCCGGTCGATCTCCGCGTCGCCGCGCCTGCTCCGCTTGTACGTCAACTGCCCCGGATCGCCGGCGCAGGCCAGCACCAGCCCGTGCTTGACCCGTTCCACCCGTTCCGCGTTGAGGGCCAGCCAGGTGATCGCCCCGATGGTGCCGGGCGCGAACAGGAACCGGTAGGTGTAGTACGGCCTTTGCTCCGCCAGCGTCCGGGCCAGGAACGTCGCCACCGCGATGCCGGCCAGGTTGTCGTTGGCCAGCGACGGGTGGCAGACGTGACAGGAGACGATCACCTCGTCGGCGACCTGACCGGGGACCACGTGCTCGGCGTAGGTGAGGTGGCCGTCGGCGAGCGTGGAGTCGATCCGCACCTCGTACTCGCCGTCCGGCAGCGCGTCCAGGGTCTCCTGCGCCAGGCAGAACCCCCACTCCGGCCGGTAGTAGCTGGTGCGGTACGGCACCCAGGACGGGTGGTCCGGCAGGGTGTGCAGGTGCTCGCGCAGCTCGGCCAGCGGCATGGTCGCCGACACCGGCACGCTGTAGCCGAGCACGTGCAGACTGGACGCACGGAAGTCGACGACCCGGCGGCCGGCGGCGTCGGCGACGTACGCGTCCCGGATGTTCCACTCCTGCGGCACCGTCCAGTCGAGCACCTGCGTCCCGGTCGGCACCTCGTGCACGTGCAGCGGGATGTACTCGCCGACGATCTCCAGGGTGGCGCGCACACCGTCGCCGGTGATGCTCCGGCAGAGCGGGTACAGCCGCTCCACCAGCTCGTACATCTCCTCGCCGAACGCGGTCACCGGCGCCACCGCAGGGTGTCGTCGACGGTGCCGGCGTCGGAGGCCGCGCGCAGCACGGCGAGGCGGGTGAAGCGCCGCTCGAAGTCCTCCCGGGTCAGCCCGTGCTTCCGGTAGGCGTCGGCGAGTTCGAGCGCGCCCCGCTTCACCGTCCACTCGCAGTCGAAGCCGGGGATCGCGGCGCGGAACCGGGAGAAGTCCACCCGGTACGACCGCGGATCGGCGCCGGTCTCCCCGGTGATCACCACCTTCGAGCCGGGCACCGCCTCGGCGACCTGCCCGGCGATCTCGGCGACCGTGACGTTGTTGACCTCGCTGCCGATGTTGAACGCCCGGTCGTGCACCGCCTCCCGCGGCGCGGTCAGCGCCGCCGTGAAGGCCCGTGCGATGTCGGCGGCGTGCACCAGCGGACGCCAGGGGGTGCCGTCGGAGAGCACCAACACCTCGCCGGACAGGAGCGCGTGGCCCACCAGGTTGTTCAGCACGATGTCGGCGCGCAGCCGGGGCGAGTACCCGAAGGCGGTGGCGTTGCGCATGTACACCGGGCTGAAGTCGCCGTCACAGAGCGCGTGCAGGTCGTCCTCCACCCGCACCTTGGACTCCGCGTACGGCGTCACCGGGCGCAGCGGGGCGTCCTCGGTCACCAGCTCGCCGCCGCCGGCGGCGCCGTAGACCGAGCAGGTCGACGCGTACAGGAAACGCTGCACCCCGGCGTCGCGGGCCAGCCGGGCCAGCCGTACGGAGGCGTGGTGGTTGATGTCGTAGGTGAGCTCCGGCGCCAGCGAGCCCAGCGGGTCGTTGGACAGGGCGGCCAGGTGGATCACGGCGTCCACCCCGGCCAGGTGGTCGGCCGTGACGTCGCGCAGGTCCACCCGCCGGCCGGGAGGGTCGGCGGGCGCCGGGCCCAGCAGGCAGTCGGCGAACAGGCCGGCGTCGAGGCCGACGACCTCGTGTCCGGCGGCCGTGAGGACCGGGGCCATCACGGTGCCCAGGTAGCCCTGGTGTCCGGTGAGCAGTACGCGCAAGGTTCAATCCCCCAGGTCGAGAGTGAGTTTGGTGACGGCGAACGCCTCGGCGTAGCGCGCGTGGCATTCGATGCCGCGGATCCGGGCGAGGCCGAGGAAGGCCTCCCGGTCGTACCAGGGCCGGTGCCGCTGCGAGGGGTAGTGCTCCTGCAGCAGCCGCACCTTCTGCTCGGCGATCTCGGCCGACAGCGGCTGGTACGCCGCCATACGGCCCAGATCGCCGTCCCACTTGACGATCTCGTAGCCGAGCACGAGGTGGTCGCGGAACGCGGTGGTCATCAGTCGCGCCAGGCCGCGGTGGTCCTGGTGCGCGTCATCGGTACGCGGGGCGAGGACCAGCTCCGGATCGGTCCGCGTCCGCAGCTCCTCGACCGCGGCCTTGGCCTCCTCCCAGTGCGCCGGCATCCGGCCGTCCGGCAGCTTGAGCACGGTCAGCCGCAGGTCGGCGCCCGGGCAGAAGGCGGCGAGCGCGGCCCACTCCTCCCGCTCCCGCTCACCGCCACCGCCGGAGAGCACCAGCGCGTCGACGCGGAGACCCGGCCGCGCCAGGCACATCGTGAGCAGGGTGCCGCCGGCGCCGATGGCGATGTCGTCGCAGTGCGCGCCCACCGCGACGACCCGGTCCAGGCGCCCGGCACCGAGCCGGATCACGCGCCCACCCCCGCGCCGTCCCGCTCCCACACGGCCCACGGGCGGTCGCCCCTGGCGTAGGCGGCGTCGAGCGCGGCCCGCTCCTTGACGGTGTCGGTCGGCTTCCAGAAGCCGCGGTGCCGGTGCGCCACCAGCCGCCCCTGCTTGGCCAGCCCCGCGCATCCGTCGGCGACCAGGTCCCCGTCCTCGGGGATGTGGTCGAAGACCTCCTGACGGAGCACGAAGTAGCCGCCGTTCTCCCACAGCGGCAGTTCGCTCACCGCGGTGATGCCCCCCACCAGGCCGTCCTCGCCCAACTCCACGCAGTGGAACGAGGACTGCGGCGGCACCACCATCATCGACGCGCCGGCGTCGCGCCGGGCGAACTTCTCGATCATCTCCGGCAGCGGGGCGTCGGTGAGCACGTCGGCGTAGTTGGCGAGGAACATCTCGTCGCCGTCCAGGTGGTGCCGCACCCGGCGCAGCCGCTCCCCGATCGGCGACTCGATGCCGGTCTGCGCGAACGTGATCGTCCAGTCGGAGATGTCGGTGGACAGCAGCTCGGTGCGTCCGCCGCGCAGCACGAAGTCGTTGGACGTCGTCTCCTCGTAGTTGAGGAAGAAGTCCTTGATGTGGTGGGCCCCGTAGCCCAGGCACAGGATGAACTCGGTGTGCCCGAAGTGCGCGTAGTAGCGCATGACGTGCCAGATCAGCGGCCGGGGGCCGACCATCGCCATCGGCTTGGGCACGTCGTCCGCGGCGCCGCTGCGCATCCGCATCCCGTAACCGCCGCAGAACAGTACGACCTTCATGCTGTGACCTCTCGGGACGCGGCCTCGACGATGCTCAGTTCCGGTATGGGGAAGACCAGCCGGCCGCCCCACTCGTGCACGAAGGACAGCTGCTCGACCAGCTCGGCCCGCAGGTTCCACGGCAGGACGAGGACGTAGTCCGGCCGGTCGGCGGCGATCCGCTCGGGCGCCAGGACCGGGATGCGGGTGCCCGGGGTGAACCTGCCGTGCTTGTAGGGGTTGCGGTCGACCGTGTACGGGAGCAGGTCGGGCCGGATGCCGCAGTGGTTGAGCAGGGTGTTGCCCTTGCCCGGGGCGCCGTAGCCGACGACCGTCTCGCCGCGCTCGGCCGCCTCGATGAGGAACCGCAGCAGGTCCCGGCGCACCTTGGCCACCCGGGCGGAGAACTCGGCGTACCCGGTCGGCTCCTGGAGCCCGGCGGCCTTCTCCCGGTCCAGCACCTCGGCCACCCGCCCGCTCGGCTCGCCGGCCGCCTCGGCCGGCCGGGCCCACAGCCGGACGGAGCCGCCGTGCGTGGGCAGCGACTCGACGTCCACCAGCGTGAGTCCGCCGCTCGCCAGCGCCCGGGCCGCGGACGCGACCGTGTAGTACTGGAAGTGCTCGTGGTAGATCGTGTCGTACTGGTTCTCCTCGATCAGCGTCAGCAGGTGCTGCACCTCGACGGAGACCCAGCCGTCGTCGGCGACCAGGGCGCGCAGCCCCTGGGTGAACCCGACCACGTCGGGGATGTGCGCGTACACGTTGTTGGCCACGACCAGGTCCGCCGGGCCGTGCTCGGCGCGGACGGCCGAACCGGTGTCCGGGCTCAGGAACTCCGTGAGCGTGGGCACACCCGCCTCGCGCGCCGCGGCGCCGACGTTCACCGACGGCTCGATGCCCAGGCAGCGGATGCCCCGGTCCACCACGTGCCGCAGCAGGTATCCGTCGTTGCTCGCGACCTCGACCACGAAGGCGTCGGGTCCGAGCCCCACCCGCTCCACGGCGTCCGCGACGAACGTGCGCGCGTGCTCCACCCAGGAGGTGGAGTAGGAGGAGAAGTACGCGTACTCCTTGAACGTCTCCTCCGGTGTGATCAGCGGCGGGATCTGCGCCAGCCAGCAGTCGGTGCAGACCCGCAGGTGCAGCGGGTACGCCGGTTCCGGCAGGTCCAGTTGGTCCGCGGCGAGGAAGCTCTCGCACGGTGGTGTCGCCCCGAGGTCGACGACGCTCGCCATCGCCTCCGAGCCGCAGAGTCGGCATCGTGTCATCTGCTGTCCCCATCCCCCCTGCCCGCGCGGGTGTCCCCGCCGCGAGCCAGTGCCGACCGCCCCGCGATCGCGGCGCGGTACCCGTCCACCAGGCGCTCCAGGCCGACGGCCGGGCTGAACCCCTGCTCGTATCGGCGCCGGGCCGCCCGGCCCATCTCCCGGTTGCGGCCCTGGTCGGCCGCGATCCGGCGTATGCGGGACGCGAGCGAGGCGGCCTCACCCGGCCGGTGCAGCAGCCCGGTCACCCCGTCCTCGACGAGTTCGGTGAAGGCGCCGTGACCGGCGGCGACGACCGGCACTCCGGCCGCCATCGCCTCCACGACCACCAGGCCGAACGCCTCCAGCCACGTCGAGGGAGCCACCACGGCCACCGAGCGCGCGATCGCCCGCCGGCATTCCTCGGTGTCGTACAGGCCGACGTACCGCACGTCGTCCCGGCCCGCCGCCCAGGCGGTCACCTCCGGCTCCAGCGGTCCCGTACCGGCGATCACGAGCGGTACGCCCACACCGCCGCCGGCGGCGATCTCGTCCCACGCGGTCATGAGCAGCCGTACGCCCTTGGCCTCGGCGAGCCGGCCGAGGTAGAGCAGGTACTCGCCGTCGCCCGAGCGGCGGGCGTCCGGGTCGGGCACGAAGTTGTGCTTCACCGCCAGCCGCCGGGCGGGCATGCCGGCCCGCACCAGGACGTCGCGCTGCGCCGCGGAGATGCAGAAGAACCGCTCCACGCCGGACCACCACCGCCGCCGGTTGACCGACAGGCTGACCGCGAGCGGCACCGTCGCGAGGCGGGAGCCCCGGTAGCAGCCGTGCCGGACGGCGGGCAGCGGCGTCGACCCGACGCACTCGGTGCACGGCCGGCCGTCCCGCTGGAGCGTGCCGGGCGGGCAGACCTGGGTGTAGTTGTGCAGCGTGGCGACGGCCGGCACATCCGCGTCGGCGCAGGCGGCCAGCACCGCCGGCGACAGCAGCGGGAAGACGTTGTGGACGTGCACCACGTCCGGCCGTTCGGCGCGCAGCCGGGCGGCGAGCTCCGTGCGGACCGCCGGGTTCCACGGCACGAGCAGCGGCAGGGCGGCCTTGCGCGGCAGGGACATGGCGGCGATGTCGTCGCTGCGCCGCTCGAACACCTCGACCCGGTGGCCGGCCCCGCGCAGCAGCGCCACCTCCTGGTCGACGACCTTGTTCTCCCCGCTCGGCTGCGCCGAGGCGTAACGGTTGTGCACCACGAGGACGTGCATGCTCAGATCGCCTCCGATCTCTGGGCCCAGCGCGGAACGCGTCGTCGGGGGACGTCGGGCTCCGGAAGGGGCGCGGCCGGGGCGGGTGCCGCGAGGAGCGAGGCGGCCACGGCCAGATGCAGCAGATACGGCGAGGCGTCGCCCAGCCCGGCCTCGGTGTACGACGCGATCGCGCAGTAGCTGATCAGGAAGATCGCGCAGGCCCTCGACAGCGACGGCGGCCGCAGCAACGCGACACCGCCCAGCACGACGACGAACGCCGCCACCAGGACGACACCGGCCATGCCCTGTTCGTGGTAGACGGCCAGCCAGCTGTTGTCGATCGGCAGCCCGCCGAACGACTTGTCGCCCAGGCCCGCGCCGAGCAGGTGCTCCGAGGTCGTCCGGGGTGCCGCCAGCAGGGCGTCCCAGACCTTGGCCCGGCCGGTGAGGCTGGTGAAGTTCTCCTGGCTCTGCCCGCGCAGGAACCACGCCTGCAGCGCGGAGCCGAGCACCACCGCGGCGACGGCGGCGCACAGCACCGTCCAGGTGAAGAACCGGCGGGCGGCGGCGCTGGTCAGGACGAGCGAGCCGATCGCCAGCGCCAGCCCGACGAGCAGGCCGACCGTGGCCGTCCGGGTATGGGTCAGCGCGAGCAGGACGAGTGACGGCACGACGACCACCGCCGCGCTGCGCCGGTCGGTCCGGCGGCCCAGCAGGAGCAGCACGGTGAGCCCGATGATCACCGCGGCGTACTGTCCGATCTGCGGCGGGGTGAGCGGCCACAGCGCGCCGACCAGCCGCCCGCCGTAGAGGTCGGGCAGGGCGGCGCCCGGTGAGATCGCCAGGCCGGCGGCCACCGACCCGAGGACGGCGAAGTACATCCGGATGTGGTGCCGTACGAACGTCGTGCCACCGTCCCACCAGCGGCTGAGCAGCCACAGCGTGGCGACGAAGAGCGCCAGCCGGGCGCAGCGGAACAACGCGCCGAACCCGGACTCCGGGTCCGCGCTGGAGATCACGCTCGGCACCAGCAGCAGGGTGAGCAGGAACAGGTAGGCGCTCGGCCGGACGCGCGGCCGGAGATTGACCGCGAGCGCCAGCGTGAACGCGACGGCCAGCGCGCCCATGGTGACCATCTGGATGAGGGAACGGGGCAGCGGGACGATGGTCTTCGCCCCGGCGGAGCCGAGCGTGTTGAGGACCAGCAGCCCCCAGGCCGTCCCGACGAGCTTCGGCGTGTGGTCCGTGGTCATCTCAACCACCGCCCTGTGCGCGGAAGGTGCTGCCCGCGTCCTGCCGGTACGGAGGCCCCTGCCACTGCACGGCGTCGAGCACCCGGCTCGGGTCGTGGGCGGTGAACCTCCACGGTCCGACGTAGGTGTTGTCGTGCCAGCGGTTGTGCTGCTCGCGGGTGATCGCCTCGGACACCCGCTCGCCCTGGTAGGGCGACCAGTCCGGGTAGGTGCCGTAGTTGGCCAGCACCGCCATCCGGTCGCACATCACCGTGCAGTCGACGACGGACTTGTCCAGCAGGAAGCGGTTGTCGTGGATGTCCACCCGCTGGGTCCTCCACCGGCAGTCGGCGTAGAGCGGCGCGGTGGCGATCGCCGGCTGTGCGCAACGGTCCTTGTCCTTCACCAGCAGCGTGCAGTCACCGGACGAGGTGTTGGCGGGGCTGTTGCAGAACCGGTCGGCGTTCTCCCACAGGGTGATCCCGGACCAGTTGTCCTCCAGCACGTTCCGGTGGATCTCGATCTTGTCGGTGCGGGCCCGGACCCGTGGTTCGCCGCCGGACTCGGAGATGTAGACGGTCGCGAACGGGAAGGTGTCGCCGCGGTCGGCGTACCTGCGGCCCTCGACCCAGTTGTTCCGCCGGATCGTGTTGTCCCGGACGACCGCGTTGTAGCTGGTCTCGTAGATCAGCGCGGCACCGTCGTTCTCCTCCAGCACGTTGCCCTCGATGCGGAAGTCGTTGTTGTTGGTGTCCGCCCACAGCCCGGTCCCGCGGTTGTCGTGCACCCAGTTGCCGCGTACGTCGGCGCCGTCGACGGCCCAGAACTTGACGCCTCCGGTGCAGCCGCAGCCCGGCCGCCGCCGCTCCCAGTCACCGGTGTTGTTGCCCGTGATCTCGTTGCCCTCGACCACCAGGCCGGTGAGGGGGCCGTCGGCCTTGTAGGCGTTCATGCCGTACTGGCCGTTGTCGCGCAGGCAGTTGGCGCGCACCTGCTGGCGGGCGCCAGCCATCAGCCCGGCGCCGGAGTTGTCCCGGATCGTCGAGTGCTCGATCACCCACCCGTCGGCCGAGTCGTGGTTGACCACGCCCTCGTCGTGCGGCGCGACGAACCCCCGCACGGTCAGGTGGCGGAGGGTGACGTCGCGGGCGGTGCCGCCGAACGCGTACTGGTTGGTCCCGCGGCCGTCGAGCACCGCGCCCGGCGCGCCGAGGTAGGTGTTCCCCTCCTTGGGGACGACCTGGGCGTAGCGGTCGGAGTCGAGCCGGTGCTTGCCCGGCCGGAGCCAGAACGTGGTGCCCGGGGGGCTGCTCCTGGTCTTCGCGGCCAGGTCACCGGTGACCGCGGGGTCGACCGTCACCGCGCCCGCCGGTGCCTTCGCCGGCCCGGCGGCGGGCTTGTCGCACACCCGGGCCACGGACGCGGACGGCGTGGCGGTCGGCTCCGGCCGCGCGTCCGGCGTGCCGCTGTCACAGCCGGTCGCCGCCGCCAGCAGGACCAGCGCCAGCGGTGCCGCCGGTAACGCCCGGTGCCGCCACTTCATCCCCACGGATCAGGCCCCCTGACCGCGGAACCCGAGGACGGTGGTGAACTTCTCCGTGCCGTCGGCGGAGCCGGTGCCGGTGCCGGTGCCGACCAGCGTGGTGGCGGGTTCCTTGCGCCCGAAGCCGGCGGAGTACCAGCCCAGCGGCGGCTCCGTCTCGCCGCGGTGCGCCCGCCAGGACAACCGTCCGGGCAGGTCGAGCACCGCGGAGCGGTCCTCGCCGTCCCGGGTCCAGGTGAGCACGGACCGGTTCCCCACCAGGTCCGCGGTGATCTCCGGGCCGAGGTGGAACGCCAGGCGCACGGACCGGTACGGGCCGCGCACCTCGTCGACCACCCTCAACTCCTGTGTCGCGGAAGTCAGTTCCACCCGGCGGCGGTGCACGGAGCGCTGGTAGCCGTCGTGCTCGGCGCACCAGCGGGCCACCCCGTCATCGGACGTGTCCACGGCCAGGACGCGGCTGCCGGCGTGCCGGGTCCACAGGAACGGGCCACCGGAGACGGACTGGTCACCGCCGTCCAGTTCCAGGGTGTTGTGGCCGAGGGTCGACCGGAAGTACCGCCGCCACTCGGGCTGCCCGTGGTAGCAGTACGTCCCCGGGTCGGCGAGCACGTCGACCCCGTCGTGCCGGACCTCCACGGACAGCGCGTCCGCGTGGGCGTGCGCGGCGATGGACAGGAACCCGTGCGGGCCACCGTCGCAGCGGCACCAGATCTCGCCCGGACCGCGCAGGATCGTCATCCCCGCGTCGGCGAAGTGGCCCGGCCGGCGCGCCGGCCGGGCCACGGCCGGGGTGCGGTCCGTCCGGAGCGTCCCGTCGCCCGGTACCCGCTCCCGGCCCGCGGTGTCGCCGGTCACACGGCGCGACCACCCGCCCAGGGGCACCGCGCGGCGAGTGCGCGGGCCGGGCGCCGGGGCGCGGACGGAAAGCCCCGGACCGGTCCCGGGCCGGATGAGCGCGGCCAGCAGCGGGGTGCGCACATCGGTGCCGGTCACCTTCGGCCACCAGTCGAGAGACCCGAACACGGCGTCCCCGGTGGCCAGCAGCGAGCCCCAGCGGTCGGTGCCCGCGCCGTCCACGACCAGACCGTGCCCGTCGTCCGCGTCCCCCTGGCGCGGCGGCCGCAACCGGTTGTCCACGACGGCCGCGAGCGCGTCGGTCATCCGCAGCAGCACCAGCCGTACCGTCGCGGGCACCGGCACACCGGCGGCGTCCGCCTCCGCCACCGCGGCCAGGCCGAGTTCCAGCACGAGCCCGTGGTACTCGGTGGCCAGCTCGCGGTTGAGTCCGGAGAGGAACGTGTTGCCGCGCAGATGCCGGTCCAGCGACCGCAGCGCGTCGGCCCGCCAGCGCGCCGAGGTGGGGAACCACCCGAACGCGCAGGCCGCGGCGAACTGTCCGGCGGCCTCGGCGATGACGTGGTTGTTCGCCGAGGAGCCCCGGCTGGGGAAGGCGGCCAGCCAGCGCTGGTGGTGCCAGATCTGGTTCACCGCCACCGGGTTGCCCTCGAACAGGGCGGCCGCGCCCGGCCAGCCGTCGAGCAGCCGGCGGACCCACACCCAGGACAGCAGCCGGATCCCCAGCTCGATGCCGCTGACCCAGTGCACCCCGAGCAGCGGCGGGTTGGCCGCCCACCACGACCGCAGGTGCCCGGCCACCCGCTCGGCGTACCGCTCGTCCCCGGTGAGCGCGTGGGCGGCGGCGAGCCGGGTGAGGTACTGGTGCCGGGACGGCTCCCAGATCTGCTTGATGTCCCCGACCGCGTCCTCGTCGCGGTACGGCACGTCGAAGGCGTAACCCGACGGAGCCCGGCGTCCGGTCTTCGGGTCGAACCACCAGTCCGGGTCGGTCAGATCGTCGCGGTCCACCCCGAAGTATTCGGCGTGCCCGGCCATCAGCCGGTCCGCCTCGGCGACGAGACGTTTCGCGGCGTCCGGCGGCACCGCGGCGATCGTCCCCGCGGGCAGGACCGCGGTGAAACGGGCGCCGGTCACACGCGGGCAGTCCGGCGGCGCCGACCGCCACCGCCGTCTGCGCACCGTGTCGCCCACCCGGCCGCCGATCTCCCGCGGCCCCATCCGGGACAGCCGCCGCAGGTACCAGCCCGCGCTCATGGTCATCGCGCCCCCGCCAGCGTCACCGGTGCGCCCCCGGCCAGGCCGGCCCGTACGGCGAGGGTGGCCGCCGTGGTGGCGACCAGCGACTGGAGCGGAACCGGCATCGGACCGCCGGTCCGCACGGCCTTGACGAACGCGGCCAGTTCGGCGTTCTGGCCCTTGTCCCGGGCCTTGGGCAGCCGCGAACTGACCCACCGCTTGCGGCCGTACACCGACGCCCGGACGAAGTCGTCGAGCCGCAGCACCTTGCCGTCCGCGATGAGGTCCAGCGTCTCCTTGGGGAACCCGGACGACCCGGTGGTGACGTAGCTGATCGTGGCGGTGGACCCGTCCGGGTAGCGCAGGACGGCCTGAAGGTCCTCGTTGCCGGACGGGGCGACCGCGTACACCGAGACCGGGTCGGCCTCCAGCAGCCAGCTCGCCGTGTCGATGAAGTGCCCGCCCTCACCGGCGAACCGGGAGCCCTCGGTGTCCTGCCGCAGGTACCAGCTGCCGTGGTCGAGGCGGCCCGCGTTGACGAGGTAGCGCAGGCTCGCCGGACCGGTCCGGGTACCGAACCGCTTCCTGGCCTCCTGGAGCAGCGGAGCGAACCGGCGGTTGAAGCCCACCTGCAGCCGGTCGTTGCCGGACTCCTCCACCGCCGAGAGCACACCGGCCAGTTCGTCCTCGGTGAGCGCCAGCGGCTTCTCCACGAACACCGCCTTGCCGGCCAGCAGCGCCTTCCGGGTCAGCTCGGCGTGCGAGCTGTGCCGGGTGACCACGAACACCGCGTCGACCGACTCGTCGCCGAGCACGGCGTCGAGGTCGGTGGTCGCCCCGGTGAAGCCGAACTTGCGCTGCGCGTTGGCCCCGGACAGCGCCGTCGTGGTGACGACCGTCGACAACTCGACGCCGTCGCGCTGCGCCAGGTGCGGCAGCAGCATCGACGACGCGTAGTTGCCCGCGCCGACGAACGCGAGGCGCACCGGCGTCCTCACGGCCCTCACCGGACTCCGCTTCACGTTCACGGAAGGCACGGCCACCACCGGCGCCTCCGCTTCGACCTCCTGCCCGGGGTACCGGAACAGCACGGCCACGGCCTTCAGTTCGCCGTCCTTCAGGCTCCGGTACGTCTCGACGGCGTCGTCGAAGTCGGCGACGTGGGAGACCAGGGGCTCCACGTCGACGCCGCCGCGGGCCATGAGGTCGAGGAAGCACGCCAGGTTGCGGCGCTCGGTCCAGCGCACATAGCCGATCGGGTAGTCCCGTCCCTGGAGCTCGTACTCCGGGTCGTAGCGCCCGGGACCGTACGAACGGGAGAACCGGACGTCGAGCTCCTTCTCGTAGTACGCGTTCCACGGCAGGTCGAGGCGGCACTTGCCGATGTCGACGACCCGGCCGCGGTCCCGGCAGAGCCGGGCGGCCAGCTCGACGGGCTGGTTGCTGCCGCCGCCGGCGGCCAGGTACACCTGGTCCACGCCGTGGCCGTCGGTGAGTTCGGCGACGGCCGTCTCCACGGCCGCGGACGCGGGATCGCCGCAGGCCGCCGCGCCCAGGCGCTCGGCGAGCTCGCAGCGCGCCGGGTCGGGGTCGGCCCCGACGACCCGTACCCCCGAGGCGGCGAGGAGCTGCACCACCAACTGCCCGATCAGCCCGAGCCCGATGACCAGCGCCACCTCGCCGAGCCGCGACTCGCCCTGGCGGACACCCTGCAACGCGATCGACCCGACGGTCCCGAAGGCCGCGTGCCGCGGCGCGAGACCGTCCGGCACCCGGGCGTAGAGGTTCTTCGGCACCCAGTTCAGCTCGGCGTGCAGCGCGTGCTCGTTGCCGGCGCAGGCCACCAGGTCGCCGACCTTCACGTCGTCGATCCCGGCGCCGACCTGCTCGACCACCCCGCACAGCGAGTAGCCCAGCGGCGTGTAGGAGTCCAGCTTGCCCATCACCTTGCGGTAGGTGGCGGGAACCCCGTTGGCGGCCACGCTCTGCACGACCTTCGCCACCTGGTCCGGCCGGGAACGCGCCTTGCCCACCATCGACATGCCGGCCTCGGAGACCTTCATCAGCTCGGTCCCGGTGGAGATCAGCGAGTACGCGCTCCGCACCAGCACACCGCCCGGCTTGCAGCCCGGCACCGGCACGTCGAGCAGCGCCAGCTCGCCGCTCTTGTAGTTCTGCACAACCTGTTTCACCGGAAGTCCTCTTGTTCTCTACGCCGTCAAGGAAGGGGTCTGGCCGGCCTTGGAGGTCGCGCCGCGGTACCAGTACTCGAGGGTCAGCACATGCCACAGATGCTTGGAGAAGTCCCGCTGCCCGGCGGCGTCCTCGGCGACGAGCCGCCGCAGCGCGTCGCGGCGCAGGATCCCGGAACGGACGAGCTCGCCGTCATTGACCACCTCGCGCACCAGCGGTGCCAGATCCCGGCTCATCCAGGCCCGCAGCGGGGCGCTGAACAGGCCCTTGGGCCGGTACACGATCTCCCGGGGCAGGACCGACGTGGCCGCCTCCTTGAGGACGGCCTTGCCCTGCCGCCGGACGATCTTGCGGTCGCCGGGGAAGGCGAACGCCGCCTTCACCACCTCGACGTCCACGTACGGCACCCGCACCTCGGTCGACGCGGCCATGCTGGAGCGGTCCGTGTACGCGAGGTTCAGGCCCGGCAGGAACATCCGCGCGTCGCCCAGGCACATGCGGTTGACGAAGTCGTCGAGGTCGTTGTCGTGGTAGACGTCCGCGTGCTCGGTCAGTACGTCATCGACCGTTCCGGCCAGGTCCGGATCGATCAGGGCGAGCAGCTCGTCCCGGTCGTACATGGTGTAGCTGCGCCGGAACGCGGTCTCCTCCGGCAGATCGGCGAAGGAGAGGAACCGCTTCGCGAAGCGCACCGACCGGTACCCCCGGCGGCTCGTCGCGACCGGCAGCCGGTCCACCACCGCGGACACCCCGCGCCGCAGGGGCCGCGGGACGCGCTGGTAGCGCAGCGCGATCAGGTTGGCCAGGTGCTTGCGGTACCCGGCGAACAGCTCGTCGGCGCCCATCCCCGACAGCATCACCTTGACCCCGGCCTCCCGGGCCGCCGAGCAGATCAGGAAGGTGTTGATGGCGGCGGGGTCGCCGATCGGCTCGTCCAGGTGGTACGTCATCCGCGGCAGCAGGTCGAGCACGTCCGGGGCGATCTCGATCTCGTGCAGGTCGACACCGAACCGCCCGGCCACCTGCCGGGCGTAGCGCAGGTCGTCCGGCATCGCCTCGAACCGGGCGTCCTCGGCGCGGAACCCGATCGTGTAGGCGGAGATCCCGGGCTGGTGGCGGGCGGCCAGCGCGGTCAGGTAGCTGGAGTCGAGACCGCCGGAGAGGAAGGTCGCCACGGGCACGTCGGAGAGCAGGTGCCGCCGGGTCGACTCCTCGACGACGGCGGCCAGGTCCGGCCGCTCGCCGGCCAGGGCCCGCTCCCGGCCCTCGGCGGCGACGTCCCTCAGGTTCCAGAACCGGCCGCGCTCCACCCGGCCGTCGGGCCGGCACCTCAGCCAGCTGCCCGGCGGCAGCTTCTCCGCCTCGCGGAACGCGCACCGTGAGTCCGGCACCCAGTAGTACAGCAGCGAGGCCACGAGGGCCGCGTGGTCCACTTCCAGCGTTCGGCCGGTCACCGCGGCGAGCGCCTTGAGCTCGGAGGCGAACACCAGGCCCGCGCCGCGCCGCAGCAGGAACAGCGGCTTGATGCCCAACTGGTCGCGAGCCAGCACCAGTTCACCGGTCCGCTCGTCGAAGACCCCGAACGCGAACATGCCGCGCAGCCGGGGCAGGCACTCCGTGCCCCAGCGCCGCCAGGCCTCGAGGACCACCTCGGTGTCGGAGGTGCCGCGGAAGCGCACCCCGGCGGCCGTCAGCTCCGTACGCAGCTCGGGCGCGTTGTACAGCTCGCCGTTGTACGTCAGGACGAGACCGTCGGAGACCATCGGCTGGGCGCCGGTCTCCGACAGGTCGACGATGGCCAGCCTGCGGTGCCCGAGGTGCACTTCGCCGTCACCGACGGGATGGCTGTACCGGCCCGCCCCGTCCGGACCGCGATGCGCGAGGGTCTCGGTGAGCCGGTCGGTCACGGCCTTCCCGTCCGGCCACCGGTACGTGCCTGCGATGCCACACATGTCCTACCGCGCCTCCTGGTCGCTGTCCACGGCCCGTGCCGCCGGCATCGGCAGCCGCTCCGTCCCCCGCCGGCCGGTCCCGTTCTGCCGGGCCGGCCGCTCGCCGCGGTCGCGCGGCGCGGTGTGCGGTCCGTCGGCGCGCGGCCCGTCCCACAGCGTGCCGTCGGTCCGGTCACGCGGGTCGGGGTCGATCAGCACCACGCCGATCACCGTGATGCGCTGGTCCGCGAGCTGCCGCGCCACGGTGTGCAGCCATGCGGCGCTGCCGTGCCCGGCCCGCACGACGAGCACGGTCCGGGTGCCGAGGTACCGGAGGTCGGTCCACGCGGTGCCGGGCGCCACCGAGCCGACACCGACCCGGCGTTCCTCGGGCGACCCGGCCGCGGCCTCCGCACCGCCGACCACGGCGGGACCTCCCGGCTCCGGGCGGCGCTTGGCGAGCTGCGGGCCGGGCAGACCGTCGACGACGGCCACCGGACCGTCCGCCCCCAGCGCCCCGGCGAGGTCCAGGGCGATCGTGCTCGCACCGCGCGCACAGCCCAGTTCCAGCAGCGACACCGGTTCCGCGGAGCTCCGTACGGTACGGGCCAGAAAGACCGTGAGCCGTTCCCGTGCCGCCCGGATCCGCCGGCGCCGCCACGGCCCGGCCGGCCGGCCGGGCAGCTCCGCGATGACGGAGGCGCCCAGGTTCGCCGCGATCTCCCGGCGCAGCACGGGACGGTCCGCCACCACCGCGCCGACGGCGGCCAGTGCGAGGCCGAGCGCGAGCCCGAGGACGAGCCCGATCCCGGCGTCGGTGGCGGCGGTCCTGGGCAGGGAGTGGTCCACCACGCGCGCGGCGTCCACGATCTGCGTGCCCGCGACGAGCCGGGGCGTGCCCAGGACCGCCTCCTCGGCGCGCTGGTCGAAGTCGGTGATCCGCGAGGTGAGTTCGGCCCGGCGGGCGAAGAGCGACTCCAGGTTCGCCGACGCCTCCGGGTCGCTCTGCGACGGTCCCTCCCCGATCTCCTCGTTGACCCGCGCGAGTTCGTCCCGCATGTCGTCGCGCCGGCCGAGCAGGGCCTTGGACTCGGCGTCCGCGGCTTCCTTGATCCGCTTCACGTGGTCCGCGACGAACGCCTCGGCCAGCGCCTCGGCGCGGGCCACCGCTTCCGCGTCGCTGTCACCCGTCACGGTGATCCGCAGCAGGTTGTTGGTCAGGCCGGTGCCCTGGTAGTCCCGCATGAAGTCTTCCGGGCGTTCCCGGGAACCGAGGGACCGCAGGGCCTGGCCGGCGATCCGCGTGGTCCCCAGCAGTGCGGCATCGGTGCGGATCAGCGTTCCGGGGTCGTTCGGCTGGTCCGCCTCGTGCGCGACCAGCACCGTGGTCACCGCGGTCGGCGGCGCCGGCAGCAGGACCGCCACCGCCGCGCCGGCCAGCAGTCCCAGCAGCGCCAGGGAACACCACAGACGGCGGCGCCTGCGCACCGCGACCACCAGCGCCTGCAGGTCCAGCAGCGGAGCGGCCGACGACTCCGTGTTCGTACGCGCCGTCATCCCGCGCCTCCCGTCGCGTCGTCGCCGACCGCGAGCGCCGGTGCGGCGTCCCGGGGGCGGCCGGCGGACCGTGTCGTACGGTTCCGGACCGGGCCGGCGACGACGGTGCCGACGATCTCGTGCCCCGCGTCCGCGCACGCCTCGGCGATGCCGGTGAGCTCCCCGGCGGTCCAGTTGCCCGCGCTGAGCACGATCAGGGCACCGGACTCGTCGCCGCGGTCCGGCACCGTCGGCCGGGACGCCGAAACCTCTGTCACCCGCAGCAGCGGATCGCCCCCGGCCTCGGTGACGAGCCGCTCGGCGGCCCGGTGGGCGACCTCGTCGCCGTCCGGGACGACGACCAGCAGCCGCCGCCCGGAGCGCGGCAGCCTCTCCCGGAGGCGGGCGCACACCCGCCGGTAGCGGATCCGCCGGCCGGCCTCGTCGCCGGACGTCTGCGGGGCCGGTACGTCCCACCGGACGTCGACACCGAGGAACCGGCGGATCCGGGCCCGCAGGTCACGGCCTCCCGGCGGGTGCGCGGACCGTTCGGCGGGTACGTCGACGGTGCCGAGCGGCACCGCGCCCAGCGCCGCGACGATCTCCGGTTCGGTGCGCAGCCGGCGGCTCATCCGCGCCGCGGCGAGATGGCCGACGACCGCGAGCAGGAAGAACAGCAGCGCCCCGCCGCCGATGAGTTGCGCCCTGGTCGGCGGTGCCTCGCCGTCCGGCCGGGCCGCCGGCCCCATGACGACCATGTTGGCCTCGCCGGCGGCCGGGTCGGCCCGCTCCAGCTCGTTGACGGCCTCCTGCAGCGCGGTGCGCAGCTTCGCGAGCTCGGTGCGGGTCTGCACGCTCTCCACGGTCCGGCCGGGATCGGCCGCGTCGGCCAGCTCGGTGATGCGGCGGCTGGTCCGCGCCACCAGCTTCCGCAGTTCCTCGGGCCGGGCCGCCGCCTCGGAGTCGGTGTCGTCGCCCGCGATCCGCGCGGCGAAGGTGACGAACTCCTGGGCCACCTGGTCGGAGAGCCGCTGCGCGCGCTCCGGGGTGTCGGCCGTGCCCGAGATCTTGATGATGTTCCCGTCGGCGGCCGCGGCGCTCACCCGCTCCCGCAGCTCGCCGCCGTCGGCCCCGGCCCAGTCGAGCGCGGCGGCCGCCCGGTCGACCACCACCGAACTGGTCGCGATCTCCGTCTGGGTCAGCAGCTCGCGCTCCTCCCACGCCCCCGGCAGCAGGACCGACGCCGACGTCGTGTAACGCGGCGGGAACAGCACGGAGGCGCCGTAGCCGACGAGCGCGCCCAGCGCGGCGAGGACGGCGAGGAGCCGCCACCGCCGATGGATCATCCGCCCGACCGTGGCCAGGCGTATCGTGTCATCGCTCAACGACGCGGCCTCTTCCCTGCCCGGCCCCGGCCGCCCGCCGGCACCGGAGCCCGGTCACGGCAGGCGGCGGTGTAGGCGGCGAGCAGCGACGTCTGGGAGTTCCGCCAGGAGAGCTCCCCGCCGATCCGCTCCTGGCCGGTCTTGCCCATCCGGGCCCGCAGTTCCGGATCGTCCAGCAGCAGCGCGATGGACTTCGCGAACTCGGACTCGTCGTTCGCGGGCGCGTAGACGGCGGCGTCACCGGCGGAGACCCGCGCCTCCTTCAGGTCGAACGAGACGATCGGCCGGCCCATCGCCATGTACTCCAGGACCTTGTTCATGGTCGACACGTCGTTGAGCGGATTGCGCGGGTCGGGGGAGAGGCACACGTCCGCGGTGGACAGGTAGCGCACCAGGTCGGCGTCCGGGATGCGCCCGGTGAACTGCACCTGCTCGTCGAGCCCGAGCGTCCGGGACAGCTCCACCATCGCGTCGAAGGCGTCACCGGAGCCGACGAACACCGCGTGCCAGTCGGTCCGTCCGACCTCGTCGCGCAGCTTCGCCAGGGCCCGCAAGGCGTAGTCGACGCCGTCCTGCGGGCCCATGACGCCGAGGTAGCACAGCAGATGGGGCTTGCCGCGCTTCAGCTCCGGTTCGGGCGGCACCGGCCGGAACCGGTCGGTCTGGGGTGCGCTGCGCACCACGAAGACGTCCGACGGCCGCCGGCCGCCACGGCGCACCGCGACGTCCCGGTAGCTCTCGTTCGTGGCGAGCACGATGTCCGCGGCCCGGTAGGTCATCCGTTCCAGCGCGCACACGCCGCGGTAGAGCAGGTCCTTGCCGCGGCCGAACCGGGAGAGGTACAGCTCGGGCACCAGGTCGTGCTGGTCGAAGACGAACCGCGCGCCGCGCCGCTTCAGCCACAGGGCCGGCAGGAACAGCAGGTCGGGCGGGTTGCAGGCGTGCACCACGTGGACCGGGCCGACCTTCCGGGCCAGCCGGAGCGTGTGCCACAGCGCCGATCCGTACTCCCGCAGATAGCCGGCCGGCCCTCCGGTGGCCGCGCGCAACGGGTAGCGGTGGATCCGCACCCCGTCGATCACCGCCTCGGGTTCCGTGTCCCGTTTGCTTCCCCGGGGGCAGATGACGTGCACCGTCCAGCCCGCGTCGCGCAGTGTCGTGCACTCCTGCCACACCCGCCGGTCGAACGGCACCGACAGGTTCTCCACCAGGATCAGCGCACGCCGCCCGTGCCGGTCGCCACCGGCCGTGTCGTCGAACGACAGGTCACCAAGCAAGGCCCATGTACCCCGGTTCGGCCCGGCGCGCGTCGGCGTCGGGAAGGCGGACGAGATCGACGATCACCGGACCGTCGCCGTGGGGCAGCTTCGCCAGCACGTCCGGGTCCCTGGTCCCGACCAGGCACACCTCGGCGTGTTCGAGCACCTCGTCGACGGAGTCCGCGAGGAGCTGCGCGAGGTGCGGCAGCCGGGTCTCGACGTACTCGCGGTTCGCGCCGAGCAGCCGGGAGAGGCTCACGTTGGCGTCGTGGATCCTCAGGTCGTACCCCTTGCCGAAGAGCCGCTCCGCCAGCTCGACGAGCGGGCTCTCGCGCAGGTCGTCGGTGCCGGGTTTGAAGGACAGCCCGAACATGCCCACCCGGCGCTTGCCGGTGCGCTCCACCAGCTCCACCGCGCGCTGCAGATGGTCGGCGTTGGAGGGCAGCACGTGGGCGAGGATGGGCACCGAGACGTCGGCCCGCTGTGCCGCGTGGACCAGGCTGCGCAGGTCCTTGGGCAGGCAGGAGCCGCCGAAGGCGAAGCCGGGCCGCAGATAGGCGGGGCTGATGTTCAGCTTGCGGTCGGCCAGGAACACGTCCATCACCTGGTGCGAGTCCACCCCGAGCGCCTGGCACACCGCGCCCAGCTCGTTCGCGAAGCCGATCTTGAGGCCGTGGAACGCGTTGTCCGCGTACTTGATCGCCTCGGCCGTCGGGACCGGCACCCGGAACACCTCGCCGGGCAGGCCCTCGTACAGCGCCAGGACCGCGTCGCCGCTCGCCGGGTCGAGCTCGCCGATGACGGTCTTGGGCGGGTCGAAGAAGTCCCGCACGCTCGTGCCCTCGCGCAGGAACTCCGGGTTGACCGCGACCCCGACGTCCACCCCGGCCGTGCCGCCGACGTACTTCTCCAGGATCGGCACCAGCAGGTTCAGGCAGGTGCCCGGGAGCATGGTGCTGCGGAACACGACGGTGTGCCGCCCGCCCCGCTCGGCCAGCGCGGCGCCGATCTGCTCGGTGACCCGCTCCAAGTAGGTGGTGCACAGGCTGCCGTTGGGCTCCGACGGCGTGCCCACGCAGATCAGCGATATCTCGCTGTCCATGATCGCCTCGCGGACGTCGCCGGTGGCGCGTAACGCCCCGGACCCCACGACCTCGGCGACGAGCTCGCCGATCCGCTCCTCGACCACCGGGGCCTTGCCGTCGTTGACCAGGTCGACCTTCACCTGGTTGACGTCCACCCCGATGACCTCGTGGCCCATGTCGGCCAGGCACGCGGCCGACACGCAGCCCACGTAGCCGAGCCCGAAAACACTGACTCTCACGTTCCGTTCCTCCCCCCGGGCAGGCCCTCGCGGCCTGCGGTCCGTACGCCGTCCGTACGACGACGCCGCCCCTCGCGCATCAGTAGGCCCCCTGCCCGTAGAGCACCGCACGCAGCGTCTTCCACAAGATCACCGTGTCCAGGGCGAGCGACCAGTCCTCCACGTACCGCAGGTCCAGCCGGACCGCCTCCTCCCACGACAGGTCGCTGCGTCCGCTGATCTGCCACAGGCCGGTCAGGCCGGGCTTGACCAGCAGCCGCCGCCGGATGTCCGGGCCGTAGGCGGCGGACTCCTCCGGTAACGGAGGCCGCGGCCCGACGAGCGACATCGATCCGGTGAGTACGTTGAAGAGCTGCGGGAGTTCGTCGATCGAGTACCGGCGCAGCACCGCTCCCACCCGGGTCACCCGCGGATCCCGGTGGAGCTTGAACAGCGGGCCGGCGCCCTCGTTCAGGTCGGCCAGTTCGGCACGGGCCCGGTCGGCCCCGACGACCATGGTGCGGAACTTGAGGATGGTGAACTCGCGGCCGTCCTTGCCGACCCTGCGCTGGCGGTAGAACGCCCCGCCCCGGCTGGTCGTCAGCACGAGCAGGGCGACGCCCACCATCAGCGGCGCGAACAGCAGCAGCAGGACCGCCGCGCCCAGCCGGTCGACGACCCCTTTGACCACCCGGCGGCCCCCGGTGAAGGCCGGCATGCTGACCCGCAGCAGCGGGATCCCGAGCACCGCGTCGATGTGCAGCCGCGGGCCGGCCACCTCCATCAGCACGGGGGCGACGACCATCTCGGCGTCGCTGCCCTCGAGGTTCCAGGCCAGCCGCTGCAGCCGGTGCGGTGACCAGTGCGGGTCCGGGGTGACCGCGACGACCCGGTAGCCGTCGCGGCGGACGTGGTCGGCGACGTCCGTCAGCCGGCCGACGACCGGCACTCCGGCCACCCGGTCACCGTCGGGTCCGAGACCGTCCGTCGTGCACACCGCGTCCACCCGCCAGCCGAGGTGCGGGAACCTCCGGGTCCGGGTGATCAGGTCGTGCACGGTGGCCGGGCTCCCGGCGGCGAGCACCGGTCTCAGGCACCGGCCCTCCTTCCGCTCCCTGTGCAGCCACAGACGCAGCAGATACCGCGCGATCATGGTGACGACCGCGATCGCGGGGACCGCCACGAAGATCCAGAGTTTGATGTTGCGCGAGGTGAGGGCTATCCCGCCGAGCGCCAGGACGACGGTCGCCATGAACAGCGAGCGTCCGAGCCGGCGGAATTCCTCGGCGCCCTGGCCGAGAACGGACGGGGACCACGCCCGGCCCACCGCGAGCGCCCCCAGCACCAGCAGCCAGGTGCCGAAGGCGAGGATCCCCCACTTCTCATGCCAGTCGGCCGCGTCCCGGACCCCGAAGAAGTTGCCTATCGCCGCCACCACGAAGGCGGTGGTCACCGTATCGCCGGTGATCACGGTACGGCGGTACCGCTGCTCCCAGTCGGTCGCGGGTCTGCTGATGGCCCCGTTCGCCGGACGATCGTGCGCCGACGGAAACGGGCCGACTAATTCCCCCTGCCGCACAGAACCCCCCAGGTCCCCAGTGGTTCGACGTGTTCCCCTGACACCGTTTCTCCACCCGGGAGGCCCCCGCCCCCCGCGCCGCGCCGTTCCTCCCCACGGGAGGCCCCCGCCTCCCGCACATGCCGTTCCGGATGTTTCAGAACTGGTTGAACAACCCACCCCGGCGACCTCGGGTGCTCCCCGCACCCGGGGTCATCAATGGTCACCTTGTGCCCGAACGGCTGAAGCAAGGTCAATCTAGACCATCGGGGCCAGTATGTAGAGGGGATGTGTGTGATTCGTGCGCAAGCTTTGAGACGGGATCGGCCGGCCGGTGACCGGCCCATGGAAACGGTGACGTCAGCGCACGTTTCAGCGGCTCGCCCGGCCCACGACGACGGGGCGTCCTGAAGCCGCGCGGTGCTCCTCGGACCGGCCGCGAAGGGCTCCTGACCTGCTTCGGCCGGTCGACCGGGTCACGGCCCGGGGCGCGGCGGGGCGTCGGGCCGCCACAGCGAGGGATATCCGGGGTGGTCGCGGTGGCGGTCGACGATGGCGCGTACGCGTCCCTCCGCCTCGTGGACGGAGAGGCCGCCGGGGCACAGCGGGACGTTGGCGCGCAACGTGTGTACGGCTTCTCCCAGTTGCCGGCGGAGTTCTTCCGTTTCGGCTCGCGTGCCGCCGGGTCCTGACTCCTCGTCGAGGCGTGCGCGGCAGAAGGAGTGGATCCGGGGGAGGGCTACCAGGAACACGTACCCGTCGTGGGCGGGCCCGGTGGCGACACCCTCCGGTGGCGGCGGGGGGAGTGCGGGGGCGGGCGGGCCCGTGTCGCCCCGCGCCGAGGGGGCGGCGCGGCCGAGCAGGGCCTTGACGCGTGCGAGCAGGGAGGACATGGCGTCATCGCCCCCTCGGGCATGGGCGGGTGTCGCGGCCGGAACGGCGCCGGCACCGCGGGTTCTCGGCGTGCTCCCGGCGGCGGCCCAACCACGGTACCCGGCACGGCACATGGGTACGGAAACCCGTTCCGGGCGCATACCGGTGACCGCCCCCGACCGGCCGGCAGGTGTGCGGAGGTGCTGTTCGGGTTGTGAAGATTGGATGGATGAGGACACTCCGGTCGCAGGAAGTAACGGTTCCGATTCGGAATGGCCGCGCGACGTCGGGAACGAAGATCCGGAACGCTTCCATCCATAAGATCGCCGTGTGCTTGTCCAGCACTTGAGACAACTGGCGTGACTCTTCCATGCACGCATCACGTGTGAACACATCTCGCGTGTCCCGTTGCGGGTCCCGCCGGAGGGGAAATCTGTGTTTGCTCTTCATTCCGCGTCCGCCACGACCGGGCGGCGCACCACAGGGCGGCGTATGGCCGCAGGGGCGGCCACGGCCGGACTGCTCACCATGGGCCTGCTCGCCGGCGCGGGCAGCGCCGCCGCCGACGGGGACGACGTCCATCACCAGGGGGGTGCGGTCGCCACTCTCGACGGGCTGAAGACGTACGACTCGGCCCGTCTGGACCTCGGCGACGGCAAGACCAAGAACATCGCCGCCGGCCTGTTCGAGATGAGCGTCGAGGGCAGTGGCCGTCTGCAGTCGTACTGCATCGACATCCACAACCCGACCCAGAACAAGGCGAAGTACCTGGAGACCCCCTGGGCCCAGACCTCGCTCGGCGCCAACGAGAACGCCGGAAAGATCCTCTGGATCCTCCAGAACTCGTACCCGCAGGTCGACGACCTGACGGCGCTGTCCCAGAAGTCGGGCGCCCAGGGGCTGACGGCCAAGACCGCCGCGGCCGGCACCCAGGTGGCCATCTGGCGCTTCTCGGACGGGGCGAAGGTCGAGGCCCGCGACGCGCAGGCCGAGAAGCTCGCCGACTGGCTCGAGGCCCGGGCGCAGAACCTCCAGGAGCCGAAGACCTCCCTCACGCTGGAGCCCAACGCGGTCTCCGGCAAGGCGGGCGGCAGGCTCGGCCCGGTGACCGTGCGCACCGACGCCGGTCAGGTCTCCGTCGCCGCCTCCGCCGACGCCGCCGGCGCCGGCGTCAAGGTGATCGACAAGGACGGCAAGGCCCTCACGTCCGCCGGCGACGGCACCGAGCTGTACTTCGACGTCCCCGAGGGCACGGCCGACGGTTCGGCCTCGCTGACGGTCCGGGCGACCACCGAGATCCCGGTCGGCCGCGCGTTCGCGAGCCCCAGCAAGAGCCAGACGCAGATCCTCGCCGGCTCCAGCGAGTCCACGGTCACGGCCGACGCGACCGCGAACTGGGCCACCAAGGGCGCCATCCCCTCGGTCACGGCGGAGAAGAACTGCGCCAAGGGCGGCGTCGACGTCACGGCGAGCAACGAGGGCGACACCCCGTTCACCTTCGAACTCGCGGGCACCGAGCACACGATCGAGGCGGGCGGCAGCAAGACGGTGACCGTCCCGGTCGACGAGGACGCGGCGTACGACTTCACCGTCGAGGGCCCGAACGGCTTCTCGGAGCGTTTCCAGGGCGTCCTGGACTGCAAGACCCAGGGCACCCCGGCCCCGGGAACCGAGACGCCGGGCACGGACGGTGACACCCCGTCCTCCGCCCCCAGCCCGGCCGGCGGCTCCGCCGACGACACGGCCGGCGGCGAGGGCGACCTCGCGAACACCGGCGGCTCCAGCGCGACGCCGGTGATCGCGGGCATAGCGGTGGCCCTGGTGGCCGCGGGCGGCGCGGCGATGTTCTTCCTGCGCAAGAAGAAGGCGGCCGCCGGGGAGTGACCGGAGGCTGACCCGGCGGACGGGCCCGGCACACGCGACGCGTGCGCCGGGCCCGTCCGTCATGGAGGCCCGTCCCGACCGGACCCGACCCCTCCACGCCACCGGCCGGCGCCCTGCGGAGGCAGGGCGCGGAGCACAGGGCGCAGGCGTTGCGCGACGCACCGCTAGAGGTACGACGTGATCACCACGACCGAGACGAGTTCGCCGGCGGCGGAGCGGCCGAGCCATACCGGCCACGTCCCGTCGCCTTCGGTGTAGAACGACACCAGGTCGCTTCCCGTCGCCTCGTCGACGGCGTGTACGTGGCCGTCGCCGACGGACACGCACGCGTCGCCGTCCCGCTCCTCGTAGTAGCGCCTGACCTTCCCCGACAGCGGCTCCCAGGCCGCGGCGTCCGCGAAGCAGCCGGCGGCCCCGTCGGTGCCGAAGCCGTAGGCGTGGCCGTCGAGGAGCAGACGGGGATCCTCGCCCTCGCTCAGCGCCAACTCCCAGGTGACGGCGGGCTCGTCCCGGATCAGCAGGCGCACGACGGGCTCCTCGGTGACCGGGAACCGCTCCTCGCCGTACGTGCCCTCGCCGACGATCACGGCCGTCTCCAGCGCGTACTCGCCGGGGGGTACGCGCTCGGTGAGTTCCCGGGGCTCCTTGTCGAGGGGGTCCGAGACGACCAGGCGCCCGGTCGGGATCCGCACCATGGCGATGTGCCGGGGTTCGGCCGTCTCCGTGTTCTCCCAGGACTCCATGGGGAAGGAGTTCCCCGGCCGGAAGAGGTCGGCGACCGCCAGCTCCATGCGCCGGGGCTTCGGCGGACGCCACAACGACGCGTCGCCCGCGAAAGCCGCCTTTGGCGCGGTGACGTCATGGGGGCCGGGCTCGTCCGACGGCCGGGACGCGTCGGCCGCCCGCACTCCGAACTCCGACCGGTCGTGCCACCGCCGCTCCTCCGGCACATCGGCCAGGGTGTGGAACGACCCGCCCTTGTCGCCCCGTTCCTCCAGGATCTTCCTGCCCCTGTGACCGGGGTAGAGCTCCACCGTGAGCCGCCAGGCGTCGGGCGCCAGGTCCGGCTGCTCCGGTGCGGCGTACCGTCGTTCCACGTACCGCCGCAGGAACAGACGGTCGTCCTCCAGCAGCCGGAGGTCGACGTCGTGGGTCCGTCGTCCCAGCTCGTCGTAGGTCCACCGCCCGACGAAGTGGTCACGCCAGGCGATGAGATGCACCTCCGCGGGGACCGCGCGCCCCGGGACCCGGTGCAGCACCACATAGGGCCCCCCGGCCCCGTCCCGTTCCTCCGCCTGCGCCCGCGTCAGCGGCCTGAACGCGCGCCGGGCCACGGCGTCCCAGCCCTCGGCGTAGGAAACCGCCACCGTGTCCTTGCCCATGCCCCGCCCCTCCGGCCCGGTTCCGGCCGCCCGCGGTGTGAACCGCAGCCTGTTGATCATTTTTGTGCAGCGTAATCCCCGCCTACGACAGTGGCTCCCGATCGCGGTGACCCACCGATCACAAGCTGTGGTGATCACCGGCCACCGGGGCGGCCGCACAGGTGATGTCAGTGCGGGCAGGCATAGTCCCGCACATGTTCGACGGACTTCACGACATCGACTGGTCCTCCATGGGGCATGCCTACGGCACCGCCGAGGAGTTGCCGGTCCTGCTCACGGCTCTTTGCTCCCCGGACGCCGACGAACGGGGCAAGGCCCTCGACCGGTACTACGGCGCTGTCCACCACCAGGGAGACGTGTACGGGGCCACAACGGCCAGTCTGCCGTTCCTCCTGGAGCTGGCGGGCGACGACACCACCCCCGACCGGGCGGAGGTCGTCCGACTTCTGGTGAGCATCGCCGGCACGAGCGTCGAGCGCTGCGGCGACGAGTACGTCGGCGATGTCGACTACGCCGGTGCGGCCGCGGTGCTGCGCGCGCGAGCGGAGGCCTTCGACGAACAACTCCAGGGGCCGTCCGGGCACTGTTGGCCCGGCTCGCCTGAGCGCGACGGCGTACCGCGAATCCGATGGCCCGGCGGGCCCGTTGAGGGGACCGTGATGGCGTCGAATGCCGTCTGTTCGTGGACAGGGGCACGCCAGTACCGTGTGCCACCTTCGCGTTCCAGGGACTCGTGGACGGTCTTCGTGTGGTCATTGTCTGCCTTGTGATCGCTTGTGCCATGTGCGTGTCGCCGGCCGCGGTCGCGAAGCCGAACTGGTCGGCGCCGGCGGCGGTTCCACAGGCGACCGTGCCCGATCTCGCCGCCTGCGGGCCGGGCGAGGCGTGAGTGACCGGGTACGAGCATGCCGCCGGTGAAAGGCGGCCGATGCCGTACCGGCGGGACGTGCAGTCGGGACGCTCCCTTTTACCCACCACTGAACGACACCTACACCGAGGCCATGGTGCGTGGTCCGGACGGCGCACTGTGGCTGCCGGTGGTCAGCGACCGGGTGTTCCAGTCGAAGTACGTCTGGACGGACAGCTGTCGCACCACCTTCTCCTGTGGCCCGGAGCGCATGAACGCGATCGACGTCGAACCGAGAGCCATGGCGACCGCCGGGTTCTCCCTGCCGTCCTTCGGGAACGTCGGGATCTACGGTTCGAAACCGAACCCGATGAGCGAGCGGCTGGGAGGCTGACCACGGCACGCGGACTTCTCGTCGCGCCGGCTACGGCTCGATCAGCTCCCCGGCACCCACCCCGTCCGGCGCGCCGGTCTCCATGGCGAGTTCAGTGGTGAACTCGCCATCGGCCATTGGCGACAAAGTCGTGCCGGACCCACCAAAGCGTACAGGCCGTCCTCGTGTACAGCGGCCGGCCGGACGGTGACAGGCGACGCTGACGTCGCTCTGTCCGGCAAAGCGGTCCATGGCGGAGTATTCGCCTCTGGGGCAGCCCTGGCACACTCCTGTGATGGCGCCGTTCAACAGCGGTACCACAGCGCCCAACAGAGAAACCCACCCGTCGTCGGATCGGGAGCCACCGTCCATGGTTTCGTTCTCGCAGGACACGCGGCTCGTTCAGACCGCTGTGATAGGTCACAAGAACTCCGAGCAGCCGATCATCCTCCCGATGGATCCCGACGATCTCGCCGTCCACCGTCGCCGGCACCCCCGGTACAGCTACTGGTGCGGCATCCACCTCGGCGGATGCGGACGCCAACTCGCCGACCGGCTCTGTCGTGACGGCCGCGTCTGTCACTTCGCCCACCATCCCGATCCCGACGGCTCCCGTCCCGTCTGCCTTCGCACACACAACGGAGAGGACAGCGCCGACCACCTCTTCATCAAGCGGGGCGTCACCCGCTGGCTCGACAAGCAGAAACTGCCCGCCCGCGCCCAGCTCCGCAACCTCGGTGGCGGTCCCGGCGATGCCCTGGACATCCACGTGCCCGGCACCCGTCAGCGCATCCGCTTCCACCTGTCCCGTGGACTCGACTTCCAGGCCTGGCAGAAGGCCGACAAAGAGCTCGGTGAGGACGTCGACACCGTCGACTGGGTCTTCACCCACGATGGTCCCCTCACACGCGAGATGCTGGGTCGTCACGGCTACTGCCTGCGGGTGCGCTGCGAGACCGATGGTGCCGAGCGGCGAGTCCACATCGGCGCGGAAGGCATGGACCGTCGCATCGACTGGACTCCGCTGGACGAGTGCACCCTTACTCCCGGCGGCCTGCTGACTCCCGCGGTCGAGACCATCAGGCTCAGCCGTCCCAAGCCCAAGCCGGCGGGATTCCTGCTCGTCGGTGGGCCGACGTTCGCCGTGTCGTCACAAGAGCCGGTAACCGACGCCCCGGACCACCTCTCCCAAGACGGCCGTTACTGTGTCCTCGCCGATGTGAAGCCGTCCGAGAGCCGCATCGTCAAGGCCTTGCTCTCACTGCCCGACGACATACCGCCTCCCGCTCCCGGCAACGTCTTCCGACTGACCGGCCCGGTACGTCTGCTCGTCACCGAGCCGGACACGGGCACGGGCGCCCAATGGGCACTCCAGGGAGACAAGTTCGTACGTCTCGACGCGCATGAGGCCCAGCGAACCGGGCTGTGGTCGCCCGCACCTGCGGTGGTGGAGGTGCCCAAGCCGTCCGAGGCGCCTGCTGTACCGGCGCCGGAACCCACCGCGCCGGATCCGGAACCGGTCACCACGGCGCCGCTCGTGGCGGCGACGGAGCTTCGGGACGCGGCGACCCGGATCCGCGAGGCACTTCTGCTGGACGCGAGCCGTAGTGCGACGACCACCTGGGAGAGGCTGGCGCGGGCGGCCGGGCTCGACCTCGACCGACTGTCCACCGCCGACCGCATCGAGCTGCTGGTGAAGGCCGACCTGATTCCGGGCAGAGGGCATCCGTACCTGTCGGTCCTCGTCCGGCAGCCCGGCGGTGGACCGTTGCCGTATCTCCCCGAGGTCCTGGAGGAACTCGGTCTCGGCCGGGCCGAGCACGGCGAGGCGCTCAGGCGTTGGTGCGCTCAGGAGAGGACCCGCGCCTTCGCGCGGTACGGATCACCACCGTGCGGGGTGCCTCCCCGTCTGCCCTTCCCAGCGAGGGCCGCGAAAGTCCGCGAGGCCACCGGCACGGCCACGGTCGCCCACGTCCGCGCACTTCTGATCCACGCGAAGCAGGTCCTTCCCGAGGTGGAGGGGGCGAAGGGGCGAGGCCTGCGCCGCATTGTCGCTCAGGCGGAGGAGTGGGACCGCAAGGTGAGAGTGGGCGGCAGCCGAGCAGGGCGCGTGAACGGGGCACCGGACAGCCGGCCGGCCCAGTACTACGCCGACGCACTGATCCGCCACATCACTTGGGCGAAGGAGCGCAGCGGGAAGGGATGACGTTGTCCCTCCCCTGCCTACTGGTCGACCGCGAACCCGACGAACGCAGTCCACTGCTCCGCACCCACGCTGATCGAGGGCGGGGCGCGGTTCTTGGAGCCCCGGACGTGCACGGTCGCGGAGGCCCTCCGCAAGCAGCTGCGGGACGTCTTCTTCGGCCTGGAGCTTGACTGGCCCGGGACCGTGTTGCCGGACCGGCGGCCCGAGCCGGACACCGACGCCGTCTTCTCCGCCGACGGGCCGGTCGAGATCGCCACCGTCGAGGAGGAGGCACGTCACCTGGAGGAACAGGTCAAGGCCTTCCGTGTCGTACCGCAGTACGAGGAGCTCAAGCACCGGGCCGACGACATCGACCGCGGCATCCGCTCGTCCAACGCCCAGGACGCCGTCGACCGCCGCAGCCTGTCCGGCCCCGAGGCCGCCGTGACGGAGGCGACCGACCACAACGTGCGCTGTCTCGAACCGGTCCACCACGGGCTGGGGATTCTCCTCGGCGACCAGGTCAAGCGGCGGTTCACCGACGTCAAGGGCTTCCACGAGTCGATCGTCCGCAACCGCAGGCGCTACCTCGCGGAGGAGATCCGGACGATCGAGGCACGGCTCGCACAGCGGGCGGCCGAGCGGGAGGCACTGGGAACCGAACTGGAAAGGGTGCCGCACACCCTCGACGAGGGCGGAACCCTGGAGGGCCGACCGCGTTGCAGCAGACCCTCACGCAGGAACAGGCGTTCGCCGAAGCGGTGCGGCACCGCTACGGGGCGGCGCGGACACTGGAGGCGGGCGCACTGGAGATCGAGGCCGAGCGTCCCCAGCTCCGGACCGCGCTGAAGGGCGACCCGGACGAGCGCGCCCGGCAGACCGACGAGGCCGCCGTGCTCTTCTCCGAGTTCGCGCAACGGCTCTACGAAACCGGCCGTCCGGCCCACCTGGAGTTCGACGCGGGCCCCAGCAGTCTGAAGATCGTCCCGCATGTGGACGGCGACGACAGCCGCGGCACCGGCAACATGGTGATCTCCTGGTTCGACCTCACCACCGCGGCCCCGACTTCCTGGTACGCCACAGCCATCTCTTCGACGGCGCCGACGCCCGCCGGGTACGCAGAGCCCTGGAGCCGGCCGCCGGGGTGACGGAACACCTGGGCTTCGACGCCTCGCCGCACCTGTCGAGCGTGCGGCTCATCGACAGGTACGACGACGGTGGCCTCTTCGGCTTCCGCTTCTGAGCGGGACTCTCACAAGGGTGCGCCCCGCCGGTTACGATCACTTCCATGACGAGCCCGGAGACCACAGACCTGTCGCAGATCAAGGAGGAGTACTCCGTCGAAGGCGGCCTGGACGTCGAGGAGGAGAGCGAGAGTGACACCTCGCCGCCCGAGATCGACCGGCCCTGGAAGCCGGAGCAGATCAGGGTCAACAGCAAGCAGTTCTCGCTGCGCAACGCCCTCGACATGATCGACGACGGGACCCTGGAGCTCGCCCCCGACTTCCAGCGTGGCCGGGTGTGGAAGCTGGGTCAGAAGTCACGCCTGATCGAGTCGGTGCTGCTTCAGATCCCGCTGCCCGCCTTCTACTTCGCCGAGGACACCGACGGCGCCATGCGCGTCGTCGACGGGCTCCAGCGGCTGTCGACCATCCACGACTTCGTGCGCGGCGGCGAGAAGTCCGGCTTTGCCCTCAAGGGCGTGGAGTACCTCAAGACCGTGGTCGAGGGGGCTCGCTTCGAGGACCTGCCCGCCCCGTGGAAGCGACGGATCAACAACGCCCAGATCATGGCGCACGTCATCGACCCGACCACGCCGCCGGACGTCATGTACGACATCTTCAAGCGGATCAACACCGGTGGCACGCCGCTGAACGCGCAGGAGATCCGCCACTGCATGAGCAACAAGCGCAGCCGGAACATCCTCAAGCGCATGACGTCGACCGACGAGTTCAACCGGGCGACGAAGTGGCGCAACCACATCCGGATGAACGACCGCGAGATGGCGCTGCGGTTCGCCGGTTTCTGGCTGCTCGGAGTCGACGGGTACGCGAAGTACTCCGCCATGGACCCCTTCCTCCAGCACACGACGACCCTGCTGGACGACGAGCGGGCCGTACCCACCGACCGCGCGGAGCAGCTGATGGCCGACTTCGACCGCGCGATGAAGAACGCCCGGCTGCTGTTCGGCGAGCACGCGTTCCGCAAGTGGCCGCTGGGGGGCAACGGCAAGAACCCCATCAACCGCGCGCTGTTCGAGACGTGGTCGATCGTTCTCGCCGGCTACGCGCCGGAGGACCTGACGCGGCGGCGCGACGCGATCGTCGAAGCCGCCCGCAGGCTTATGACCAGTGACTACACCTACCTGGAAGCGATCACCGCGTCCACGGGCGGGCTGCGTCGCGTGAAATACCGGTTCGAGGAAGCGGCCAAGGCCGCAGAGGCAGGCAAGTGATCACCTCATTACGCGTCCGCAACTTCAAGCGCTTCACCGACGCGTCGTTCGCACTGCGTCCCATGACGGTTCTCACCGGCCTCAACGGAACCGGTAAGAGCACCACCATCCAGGCGCTGTTGCTCGCCCGTCAGCTCGCCGAGGCGCCCGGCGGGGGCGGCGGTGTCGTTCAGCTCAACGGGCCGTACGGACTCGCGCTCGGCGAGGCGTCCGAGGTTCTGCATCCCGACGCCCCCGACTCGTGCATCGAGATCGGGCTCGACACCGACACGGCAGGCCGAGCGGTCACCTACCGCCTTCACGTACCGGACGAGCAGGCCCTGTACCTGCGGGTCCCGAAGGGCACGCCCGACGGCCCGCCCGAGCTGTCCCTGCGTGGCTGCGGATTCACCTACCTGTGCGCCGAGCGTCTCGGACCGCGCGACCAGCTCGGGGTCTCCGCCGAGCACCCCGACCTCATCGGCGTGGGTGTCCAGGGTGAGTACACGGCCCAGGTGCTGGCCCTCAACGAGACCCGATCCGTGCGCGAGGAGCTCCAGCATCCGAGCACGGAGGCCACCCACGGCGTGACCACGCTGCGGACCCAGGTGGAGACGTGGGCGTCCGACATCATCCGCCCTATAAAGATCAACGCCCAGTGGCCGCCGGGCATCACCGCGAGCACCATCCGGTTCCAGGAACCGGGCCTGCTCAGCGAGGCGATCCGGCCGGCCAACATGGGCTTCGGATTCTCGTACGCCCTTCCGGTCATCGTCGCGGGGCTGTTGACCCGCCCCGGCGATCTGCTGATCGTCGAGAACCCGGAAGCTCACCTGCATCCCGGCGGACAGTCCAAGCTCGGCCGCTTCCTGGCCCGTGTCGCGGGCAGTGGTGTCCAGGTCGTCGTGGAGACCCACAGCGACCACGTCCTCAACGGTGCCCGCCTCGCGGTGGCGGACGACCGGGTGCTCGATCCCGGGGCGGGCGTCATCCACTACTTCGGCGACGAAGAGGTCGGCACCGTCCCGATCGACTTCCAAGCGAGCGGTGAGTTGACCGAGTGGCCCAAGGGCTTCTTCGACCAGATCGAGCACGACCTCGGGAGGCTGGCCCGTGCCAGGCGCAGGGGGAGGTGAACCGTACCGGTTCGTCGTGGACGAGTCGTCCTTCGACTTCCGGGGGCTCACGGAGGAGCAGCTGACCGACGCGCTCGACGACTTCAGCGACGCGCTCGCCGAGTTAGGCGCGAGCCGTCCGGTCGCGGTGTCGCCCTGGTGGGCCGAAACCGAGTGCGCGGACGGACAACAGCTGTACCAGGTGCTGTACGAGGGCGCACCACCGAAGGCCGGCCGGGACGCCCGGCTGCGGATGCAGAGCCTCATGGACCGTTGCCCGATCTGGGACACGGATCTTCCCGGGCTGCCCGACGAGGTGGAGCTGGACGGTACGGCCAGGGAAATGGCCTGGTCGCTCGGCTACGCGCTGGTGCGGACAGGCGAGGGCAGCACCGTCGGATGCCTGGTGTTCCCGCGGAGCGAGGCCCCGAGTGGCTGGCGGAAGGTGTCGGCGGCCACGGTGGAGGCCTCCGTGTACTTCTTCGGTGATCCGTCCGCGCTGTCGGACTTCTGGAGAGAGCTGTTCCGCCGGGAGAACGTGGCGGAGCACGACTTCTTCGCACGCGCCCGTGAGGCCTTCCCCGAACTGGTCTTCGCGGACTCCCTGACCTTCAACAAGTTCGACGGCTCCTACCTCGTCATGCGTGACTGGGTCGTCGCCGTCCTCGGCGTGGTGCACGACCACTTCGCGGACGCCTACACGGCCAACCCGGGCAACACCCGAGCCGTGCAGGCCGCGCTCGGTAATCACGGGCTCAACCTGTCGCCCGAGAGTCCCAACACCAAGTCCAAGCCGAAGATCATGAAGCAGCGTGACGTCGAGTACCAGAACGAGACGTACCGCTGCGAATGGCACGGCAAGGAGAAGCCCGACCGCAACAGGATCCACTTCAGCCTGCCCGACCAGCGTCTCGGTGGCCGCATCCTCATCGGCATCTTCACCGATCACCTCGACCTTGAGTGACCGGTCGCCAGGAACATGATCAACACCGTCCGGAGTGACCACGGGATCGCGTAGGGCGGCTCCCGGGTGCCGCGGCTGACGTCGGTGCCGGGCACGGCGACGGGGCGGGCGGTCGGCCACGCCGACGGTCCCGAGGGCGTTTTCGCCCCGCGCGTCCTGCGGTCCGGCCGACACCAGTGGCGTGAGAGCCCTGGTGCCCGGCAGCGGTGCCACGCCGCGCAACGCGTACCCGTTCCGCCACCGTGCGTGCGACGTGCCGCGTCTGCGCGTCACCGGGAGGCACGCGATCGGGACGAGGGGCGGGCGGTGTGTCCGTCGCCGCGCCCCTGCGCGACCCGTGCTTCCGGTTCATTCCATCAGGCATGACGGGGCCGTTCTCCGTACGCCGTGGTCTTCGCTCCCCGAGGATCGCCCTGCGGCGGACGCAGTCGTGAAGCGACGGAACAGGAGAGGGGACGGCATGCATCTGACCCCGCACGAGCAGGAGCGCCTGCTGGTCCATGTGGCGGCGGACGTCGCCCGGCGGCGCCGTGAGCGCGGGCTGCCGCTGAACTATCCCGAGGCGATGGCGCTGTTGACGGCGCACGTCTACGAGGAGGCGCGGGCCGGGGAGACGGTCGACTCGGTGATGGAGTCCGGGCGCCATGTGCTGCGGCGCGACGAGGTCATGGACGGCGTACCGGAGATGATCACCAACGTCCAGGTCGAGGCGACGTTCCCGGACGGGACGAAGCTGGTGACCATCCACGACCCGTTCGACGAGGCGGACACCGAGGTGGACGTCCACCCGGGGAAGCGGGAGCTGCTGCCGGACGAGGACGAGTACCGGGTGGCGTTCAACGTGGGCGCCACACCCGTGCCGTTGGAGGTGGCCAATCCCGAGGACCGTCCGGTCCAGGTGGGCTCCCACTTCCACTTCGCGGAGGTCAACGAGGGTCTGCGCTTCACCCGTGAGGACGCCCACGGGATGCGGCTGCACATCGCCTCCGGCACCTCCGAACGGTTCGAGCCCGGCGACGCGCGCACCGTGATGCTGGTGCCCATCGCGGGGGAGCGGACCGTCCAGGGACTCCAGGCCGACAAGAGCGAAGAGGAGAAGCACCTCGATGCCAGACAGGACTGAGAACGAGAACGCGAAGCCCTGGGAGCCGCTGACGCGTTCCCGCTACGCCGACCTGTACGGGCCCACCACCGGGGACCGCGTCCGGCTCGCCGACACCAACCTCCGGCTGAGGATCGACGCGGACTGGTGCGGCGGGCCCGGCCGCAGCGGCGACGAGATGGTCTTCGGCGGCGGCAAGGTGATCCGCGAGTCCATGGGGCAGTCGCACATCCCGCGCGACCACGAGCGCAAGCCGGTGGACACGGTGATCACCGGGGCGCTGATCCTTGACCACTGGGGCGTGGTCAAGGCCGACGTCGGACTGCGCGACGGCCGGATCCAGGCGATCGGCAAGGCGTACAACCCGGAGACCATGACGCCGCCCGGCAACACCGACCCGCGCGCGTCGGCCTTCGTCGTGGGACCCGAGACGGAGGTGATCTCCGGCCAGGGGCGCATCCTGACCGCTGGCGGCATCGACACGCACGTGCACTTCCTGTGCCCCGGCCAGATCCACGAGGCCCTCGCGTCGGGCGTGACCACCCTGATCGGCGGCGGCACCGGCCCCGCCGAGGGCAGTACGGCCACCACCGTGACGCCCGGAAAGTGGCACATCCAGCGGACGTTCGAGGCGCTCGACGCCTTCCCGGTCAACATCGGCCTGCTCGCCAAGGGCAGCACCGTCTCCGAGAAGGCGCTGCACGACCAGGTCAAGGCCGGCGCCCTCGGCTTCAAGATCCACGAGGACTGGGGCGCGACCCCGGCCGTGATCGACGCGGCCCTGACGGTGTGCGAGGAGACCGGGGTCCAGGTCGCCCTGCACGCCGACTCCCTCAACGAGTCCGGCTTCGTGCACCACACCTTCGCCGCGACCAAGAAGAACCGCCGGACCAAGGACAACGCCGACTACCGCGGCCTGCACATCTTCCACATCGAGGGCGCCGGCGGCGGCCACGCCCCCGACATGATCAGCCTCGCGAGCAAGCCGAACGTACTGCCCGCGTCGACCAACCCCACCCGGCCCTTCACGGTCAACACCGTGAAGGAACACGTCGACATGATGATCGTCTGCCACCACCTCAACCCGGAGGTCGAGGCGGACATGGCGTTCGCCGACTCCCGGATCCGGCCCTCCACCATGGCCGCCGAGGACCTGCTGCACGACATGGGCGCCATCTCGATGATGTCCTCCGACGCCCAGGCCATGGGCCGCATCGGCGAGATGATCCTGCGGACCTGGCAGACCGCGCACGTCATGAAGTCCCGTTACGGCCATCTGCGCGAGGACGACGCCGACGCGGACAACTTCCGGGCCCGGCGCTACATCGCCAAGTACACCATCAACCCCGCCGTCACCCACGGCATCGACCACGAGGTCGGTTCCGTCGAGGACGGCAAACTCGCCGACCTGGTCCTGTGGGAGCCGAAGTTCTTCGGCGTGAAACCCCACATGGTCATCAAGGGCGGCCAGATCGCCTACGCGCAGATCGGCGACGCCAACGCCTCCATCCCCACCCCGCAGCCCTATCTGCCGCGCCCGGTCTGGGGCTTCCAGGGCCGCGCCCCGGCGGCGAACTCCTTCAACTTCGTCGCCGAGGCCGCCCTCGACGGCGAACTCTCCCGGACCGGACTGCTCAAACCGCTGCGCGCGATCCGCTCCACCCGGGGCGTCACCAAGGCCGACATGGTGCACAACAACGGGCTGCCGGAGATCGACGTCGACCCCGACACCTTCGACGTCACCATCGGCGGCGCCACCACCTCCGACGTCCGCACCAGTGTCGACGGACACGAGGTCGGACGGAACTACGCGACGGAACTCCCCCTGGCCCAGCGGTACTTCCTCTTCTGACCGCTCCGACCCCCTCTGAAAGGCGGGCCCGTCACCCCATGAGCCGCACCGCCCTGCTCCTCCTGGCCGACGGCCGCTTCCCCGCCGGCGGGCACGCCCACTCCGGCGGGATGGAGGCCGCCGTCGCCTCCGGAAGCGTGCACGACGCGGCCGGCCTGGAGGCGTTCTGCCGCGGACGGCTGCACACCGCCGGACTGACCGCCGCCGGTCTCGCCGCCGCGGCCGCCACCGGACACGACGCCCTCGCCCTGGACGAGGCCGCCGACGCCCGCACCCCCGCACCGGCCCTGCGCCGCGTCGCCCGCCGCCTCGGCCGGCAGCTGATGCGCGCCGCCCGCGCCACCTGGCCCAGTGCCGAACTCGACCACCTCGCCCACCACCGCCCCCAGGGCGCCCACCAGCCGGTCGTCCTCGGCGTCACGGCCCGCGCCGCCGGACTCACCCCGCTCGACGCCGCCCGCACCGCCGCCTACGAGAGCGTCGGCGGCCCGGCGACCGCGGCGGTACGCCTGCTGAGCCTCGACCCGTTCGAGGCCACCGCGGTCCTGGCGCGGCTCGCCGACGAGTGCGACACCGTCGCCGGTGCCGCGGCCGGCGCGGCGGAGCGCGTGGCCGCCGAGGGCGTCACCGTCCTGCCCGCCGCGTCCGCCCCGCTGCTGGACATCACCGGCGAGCAGCACGCCGCCCGGCCCGTCCGCCTCTTCGCCTCCTGACCCGCCTCCACCGCACCGACCTGGAGCCCCCGTGCATCTGGACCACCCCGTGACCCTGCCGCACCGCCACACCCACAGCGCCGCCCCCCGGCGCCCGGACGGCGGCCGCCGCGCCCTGCGGATCGGCTTCGGCGGGCCGGTCGGCTCGGGCAAGACCGCGACCGTCGCCGCGCTGTGCCGCACCCTGCGGGACCGGCTGTCCCTCGCCGTGGTCACCAACGACATCTACACCCAGGAGGACGCCGCCTTCCTGCGCCGCGAGGCCGTACTGCCACCGGAGCGCATCACCGCCGTGGAGACCGGCGCCTGCCCGCACACCGCCATCCGTGACGACATCTCCGCCAACCTCGAAGCGGTCGAACAGCTCGAACAGGACCTGGGCCCGCTCGACCTGATCCTCATCGAATCCGGCGGGGACAACCTCACCGCGACCTTCTCCCGCGGACTCGTCGACACCCAGGTCTTCGTCATCGACGTGGCCAGCGGCGACGACATCCCCCGCAAGGGCGGCCCCGGCATCACCACCGCCGACCTCCTCGTGGTCAACAAGACCGACCTGGCGCCGTACGTGGGAGCCGACCTGGACACCATGAGGGCCGACACCCGCAGGCAGCGGGGGGACCTGCCGTACGCCTTCACCAGCCTGACCACGGCCGACGGCATCCGCCCGGTCACCGACTGGGTCACCGAGCGCCTCGCCGCCTGGCACGCCGGAGTCACCGGGTGACGGCCGCCGCCGCCCAGGCACCCGCCGGGCACCCTCCGAAGCCCCGCGCCCACCCCACCGGCGTCCACGCCACCGCCCGGCTGAGGGCCACCCACAACGGCCGCGCCACGACGCTCCCCCTCCTGCACAGCGACGGCCCCTTCCACCTGCGCCGGCTGCGGCCCCGCGGGGAGCGGGCACGGGTCTGTGTGCTCGGCGCGATGAGCGCGCCGCTCGGCGGGGACAGACTCGCGCTCGACATCACCGCCGAGGCGCACACCCGGCTGGAGGTGACCACGTCCGCCGCCACCATCGCCCTGCGCGGCTCCACCACGGACCCCGCCACCTACGACGTACGGCTCACCGTCGGCGAACACGCGTCACTGAACTGGCTGCCCCAGCCGCTGATCAGCGCGCGGGGCAGCACCCTGCACCAGACGTACGAGGTGGACCTCGCCGGAACCTCCCGGCTCCTGCTGCGCGAGGAGCAACTCCTCGGCCGCACCGCCGAACCCTCGGGCCACCTGTCCACCCGCCTGACCGTACGACGCGACGGCCGCCCGGTCCTCGACCAGCGCACCGTCTACGGGGCCCCGGCCCCGGCGTGGGACGGACCCGCCGTACTGGGCGGCCACCGGGCGACCGGCCAGCTCCTCCTCGTCGACCCCGAGCCGGTGCCGCTCCCGGAGCCCGTCCTCCTCGGCGACCCGGAACGGGGCCACTGCGTACTGGCGCCCCTCGCCGACGGCACGGCACTCCTCGCCACCGCCGTCGCCCCGACCCCGACCCGGCTCCGCGACCTCCTCGACACCGCGCTCGCACACGTGACCGGCGCGGCGGCGTCGCCCACGAGAACCAGCTCCGCAAGCACCGGGCCGGTGTGGAGGACCGGAAGTTCAGACGAGTGAGTCGGCCGCCAGCTCCGTGAACGCCGACCAGGCATCGCGGGACACGGCCAGCGTCTGACTGTGCGTGTCCTTCGAGTCCCGGACGAGAACGGCCTCCGCGCGCACGGCGACCTCGACACAGTTGCCGCCCCCACCGCCGCTGTAGCTGCTTTTGAACCAAGCCAGTTCGGTGGTGCTCATAGCGCTCCTCGCATCTGCTCCAGCAGGCTCGCGGTGGCATGGTGACTCAGAGCCTGCGAGCGCATCTTGCCATAGCGCTGAAGCATGGCGCTTGCGGCTTTTGCGTCGGTGACGAGCATGCTGCAGTCATGCGCTTCGACGTAGCCCACCCATCGATTCTCCGCCGTCTCAGCGAGGTAGAGGGGGCCCTCGAAACCGGAGTGATCCTCTTGGACGCGAGGCATGATCTGAATCTCCACATTCCGGAGACGGCCCACATCGATGAGACTGCTGAGCAGCGCGTGTGTGACGCCCTCACCGGCCAAGCGGCGATCCACCAGAGCCTGCTCGATGATGAAACAGAACGTGCTGTTCGGCCGCTCCGTCAGCAGGCGTTGGCGTTCGAGTCGAGCCGTGACCTGTTGCTCGAACTGCTCCTCCGACAGAGGCGGAAGGCGCCGCTCGAAGAGTGCGCGAATGTAAGGCTCGGGCTGGAGCAAGCCTGGAATCACAGCGCACTCATAGGCGTAAAGCGAGATCGCCTCCTCCTCGATCCCCGCCCACTGCCGAAACCACGACGCCAGCCCCGCCTTCCGCGTCAGGCTCCGCGCAGCCGCCCCCAGGACCCGCGCGGCAGTCGCCCCCAGAACCTCTTCCGACCGCTCCAGCAGGTCCCGTGGAGGGAACCGCTTGCCCTGTTCGATCTTGGCGATGTACGCGACGGAGTACCGCACCAGCGGCGCGAACTGCTCCTGCGTCAGGCGGGCTTCCTCACGCAGGGCCTTGAGCACCGCCCCGAACGTCTTCAAGCTGTCCGAGAGCTCCGGCTCGCAGTTTCCGCCCGCCCCACCGCCGTTGTCCGTCGCCATCGCAGCCGCCTTCCCCTGAACCCACGTGCTTTCGTACCGTGTGCCGAGCGCGCTGCGCCACGCTCGGCACACTCATGCTCACGTACAGCGACCACCCCGGTCCAGTGAGTGAACCGATACAGCGTGATCTGTACCGGCGCCGGGCCTGCTGACGGCTCGTCATCTCTCGGCAGGGTGATCGGCATGTCAGCTCCACGTACGCAAAGCACCGCCCCGACCGCGACGTTCGCGCAGCGTTTCTCCGCCACCCGCCGTGGTGCGCGCCTCGCCCGACTGCTCGCCGCCCACCAACTGGCCGAGTGGGGCCACCCGCACGGCACCGAGGCGCACGACACCGTCGTCCTCGTCGTCGCCGAACTCGCCGCGAACGCGGTCCTCCACGGCCGGGTCCCGGGCCGGGACTTCGCCCTGTCGCTGTCCTACGACGCGGCCCGAGGCACAGTCCGGATCGAGGTCACCGACACCCACCCCGCCCAGCCGGCGCGCAAGGCTCCCGACGCGGACGAGGACGGCGGTCGCGGCCTGGTCCTCGTCGACGCGCTCGCCGCCGACTGGGGCGTACGCGACTGTCCCGGTCCCGGCAAGACGGTCTGGGCCGAGTGCCGCCCGGCTCGTCATACGCGGCCTGGGCTGTGACGTCGAGCCGAGCACGCCACGCCGACGACACTTCTCGACCTTCTGCCACGTGGCGGCGCGGCGGGAGCCGGCCGAAGCCATGCCGAGCCACGTGTGGAAATTGCCCTCCCAGGCGTCGTTGGGCATGGCACCGCAGAACTCCTCTCCACGCTCGATATCGTCCTCCGCCGGCTTCGGGCGCTTCGGACGGCGATGTCGCTCCCGCCGAACGCGCACCGGGCGGAGACACGCTCAGCTCTGGTGCAGGCGCTTCAGGGCCAGGGAGAGCCCGACGCCCTTCGCGTGGTGCTTGAGCCGTTTGCGGTCGGGGTCACGGTCGGTCTGGATGGTGAACCTTCCTTCCTCCCGGTAGTACTTCTCGGCCTCGAAGTCGAAGAGCATCACGTCGTCGGCGGTCATCGGCTGCTCGGACGTCGTCGTGTCCGAGAACGTCAGCGCTCCTTCGAAGAACACATCCGTGTGCGAGGTCACCCTGACCACCAGGCCGCCCTTCACGGTGAGGCAGTAGTCGTACAGCGCGCTCTGATCCTCGTCCGGCTGATTCCTCTGTCCGCGCTCCTTCTTGTGCCAGGACCGGGTCCGCAGTACCCAGAACGCGTCGGTCTCGGTCCGCGGCACGTCGACGGTGTAGGTCTCCTGCCGCGTGAACAAGCCGAACAGTCCGCCCTTGACCTGGCGGACACGCTCCGACCGTTCGACGACCTGCCGGGTCCTGCGTGGCGTCCGGGTCTCCCGAGCCACTTTCTCCGCGTAGCGTCGCAGCCGGTTCCAGTCCAGCTCGCTCTGTTCGTAGGCGGCTCTGCTCGGTCTGCTCACGGGGTTCCTTTCCCTTCTGTCCTCAGGAGCCGAGGCGACCGGCCACGCCGGAGTGGCGTGTGGTCACGGCGGACAGGAGTCGACGACCGTCAGGGACACGACCTCGGCGGCCGGCACCCGGCGAGGGGCGGACTTGTCGGCGAGGACGGTGAAGGTCTTCGCCCCGACGCTCAGTTCGCCGCAGAGGACGGCTCCAGGCGTCACGACGAGCACCCGGGGCCGCGGGTCCTGGCCCGCGGGAGAGGTGTCCCGGGGGAGCCACCAGGACGTCAGCGCCATGGCGGCGATCACGGGCAGGGAGACCAGCAGCGCGATCCTCGCCCTGCGGACGCCCGACCAGCTCTCCTTCGCGGCAGCCGCCTTGTACCGTGCCAGGGAGCCGTGACGGCTGCGCAGCCGGTCCCGGTCGACCGGCCCCGAACCACCCACCGCGGCAGCGCGCGACGCGGCCCACAGGCCGTAGAGCGCGACGGTGAAACCACATCCCAGGACCGCGGTCACGACACCGCGCCATACGGGGCTCAGTTCGGCCGTCCTGCCGGGGCCTCCGAGCATGAGCCCGGCGGTCATGGCGGTGACCAGCAGTCCCAGCCCGGTACGCCACTGCTCCGCGCTGGCGCGGGCCCGGGCGAGCGAGTCCCCCGCGTACTCACGCCACTCCGCGTCCTCCGCGAGCCGGCGCTCGCTCGGCGGAGCGGACGGTTTCCGGTACCGGGCCGGGGGGCTCACGTTTCTTCCCGGAGCACTTCGAGGGCGAACGTGATGCCGCAGCCGGTGCTGACGCCCGCGGGCCTGTCGCCGTGGGTGAGCTCGCAGTTGCAGGTGACGTGGACGCGCGTGTAGGGGTCCGGGGTCCCCGTGGCGTCGTCACCGAGCACCCCCGATTCACCGGCGGCGGTCAGGATCTCCTCGCCCGAGATGTTCCCCCGGCAGCGGGGGCAGGCGCCGCTGACGAGGACCCGGGTGACTCCGCCCGAGCTCTCGACGACCGCGCTCAGCGCCGGCTCCTCCGCGACGCACATGTCGTAGGCGACTTCCGTCCACTCGTATGCCAGTGGATTGTCGAGTTCGTACCTCAGGTCACGGTGTCCGTCGGCTGTCACTGTGGTCCTCCGCGCTGCTGGTGCGTGCCGATGGGAATGAGAGGGGCCCAGTCGTGGACGGGGCGCGACCGGACGCCTCGTCCGGCGAGGAGCCGGCGGGTGGACCGGTGCACGGCCGTCGCCATGGTGTTCTCCGGCAGGGCGTGCAGCACCATCTCCACGTACCGGCCGGCGAGTGTGGAGTCTCCGAGTTCTCCGACCGTGGCCAGTACTTCGTCGGAGCCTCCCGCCAGCGCGAGTGTGGCGACGCTGATCGGGTCGCTGGGCGCGCGGCCGGGGTAGGCACTGCCCCAGCAGGCGATCAGTGCGAGCCGCCGGGGCGGGCGTTGGCCCAGGAGGTCCGCGGGCAGGAGCCACTCGTTCTCGTCGAGTTCGAGATAGTGGCCCGCCCCGGGGAGCGGACGGCCGTGTCCGGCCAGCACCATCAGTTCCCGCCCGTCACAGATGGCACCGCGGGCTTCGGCCGCCGAGGACAGCCGACGGGGATTCCAACGGCGGTCCCGCTCGAACAGGTCCATCCGATGGTGCCGTACGAGCGGGCTGCGCCACACGTCGACCTCCAGGGCCGATCGGGGCGACGGCGTGCGCAGCGCCTCGGCGTACCGTGTGGTCAGTTGCCGCTGGATGGTCAGCGACGGGCAGATCACGAAGCGTGCGGCCTCGCCCAGGACGAGACCGCCCTCCAGCGGAAGCGCGCCCCACGGCACCACCCACAGCTCACCGGCCGGGACGATCAGCAGATCCTGCGGGCCCCCGGCCGAGAGCGCCGTGATCAGACCCGGTGGGAGCAGCGCGGAAAGCGGCCGCAGGTCGTCGACCGTCAGTGCCAGCCGCTCCGTGGCCCGCTCACCGCTCCTGAGCACGGACAGCAGGTCCAGCGCGGTGGGTGACAGCCGAAGGCTGCCCATGGAGGAGCGGGCCCCCGGAGCGCTCCAGGACCAGCGCACCAGGTCCTCGTCGGCGGGATCGAGGAGGACCTGGAGCGTGTGGCATCCGTCGGGCAGTGCCTCCAGGAGCGCCCCGCCCTCGTCGGCCGGTGGGAGGTACACGGCCGCCAGCAGGTCGTCCAGCGATTTGTCCGCCCGGGGCTCGTCCTGCCGCCGGAACTCGAACGCGCCCAGGCGGCGTATCCGGTTCTCCCGGCGCTCGTCGTCGGAGCGGTCCTTGTCGGGTCGGGAGCTTCTCCGGTGCGCGAGCAGCCTGCGGTCCGCCCCGGCCAGCAGTTCCTGGAGCCGGTCCGGTTCGTCGCCGGCCAGGGCGGCGCTGTTCGCCTCGAGCAGCCCCGCGAGCCGGCGACCGGCCAGGAAGTCGGCCACCACGGCGAAGGTTTCGGGCGAGTGGTGCTTCTCCGCCGCCGACAGCGCTTCCTTGTACACGTCCCGGAAGCGTCCCCGGTACTCGTTCTGGAAGCGCTCCTCCCGGTGGTCGGCACGGTAGGACTCGACCTCCACGACCGCCTCGCGCCAAGTCCGCAGCGCGTCCTCCGGCGAGCCGTGCTGTTCCTGTGCCTCCGCCAGTTTGCTCATCGCGTTGGACATGCCCAGCAGATCGCCGAGTTCGCGGTACTGCTCCAGCGAGCGGGTGAACAGTTCCACCGCTTCCGCCCAGTTTCCCCGGCTTCGTGCGGTTCTGGCCAGGTCCTGCGCCGCGTGCGCCCGTGCACGCGGCAGGCCGGCGGCCGTGGCGAGCTCCAGGGCTTTGTCGTACTCGCCCGCCGCGTCGTCGAACCGGCGGTCGTCCAGGTAGAGGTCACCGCGTAACGAGTGCACATTGACCAGACCCGTCGGGTTGCCGTCCTGCTGGAAGGCCGTCATCGCGGGGCCGAGCCATTCCCAGGCTTCGGCGTGCCGCCCCCACCGGTGCATCCAGCCCGCCAGCCTCTGGGCCGCGTTTCCCTGACCCAGGGCGGACCGGACTGCCGAGAACGTGGCGTAGGCGTCCTTGCCGTGCTGTTCCGCCTGGGCCCGGTCGCCGAGCCACTGCGCGCATTCGGCGGCACCGAGCAGCGCGTTCCCCCGGTACACGGGGTCGTCGAGAGCGGTGGCGATCCCCGCCGCCTCCCGGAACTGGTCCAGGGCGAGCTCCGCGGAGTGGTTCCACAGCGTCATGTACGCCCAGGGGACCAGTGCCCGTAGCCGGCCGAAGCGGTAGGCCGAGGCGTCGGCCACCACCGTCGCCTTCTCGAAGTGTTCGGCGGCGGCCTCGATGCGGTCCTGCTCCATGGCGATGTTGCCGAGCCCGATGTGCGCGTGCACCGCGGGCAGTTGTGGCCTGCTTCCCGTCTCCTCCTCGAGGAGGGCCCGGAAGGCGGCCAGTGCCGCTGTGTGCGCCCCCGACCGCACCGCGTTGTCGCCCTCGGTCTCCAGGCGTAACTGCCGCACCCAGGCTTCGGGCGTCATACCCGGATTCCACGTTCCCGGCGGGGCCGCGTCGTCCAGCAGCATCCGGTAGCGGCTGCGCAAGGCGATCGGCCCGGGCACCTCGATGTCCCGCACCAGCGCCCGTCTCCGTCCGGCGTCCGGGCTCTGCCACGCGGCCAGGAGCACCTCGCACGCCGGATGCCCGGCGATGTCCGTGACGTAGGAATCCCCCACTGGCTCCCCTCTCCCCCCGGGGGGCCGAAGATATCCAGCCAGGACCGGCCTGGCCACAGCGAAGACGGGAGCCACTCTTTCGGATGTATTTTTGTCAGAATATTCGTGCATTTTGCGACGATGTGATCGTCAAGGAGTGCCGCCGACGGGAAGGCGGATCATGGGGCCGCACAGGCGATGTCAGTCCGGGCAGGCATAGTCCCGCACATGTTCGACGGACTTCACGACATCGACTGGTCCTCCATGGGGCATGCCTACGGCACCGCCGAGGAGTTGCCGGTCCTGCTCACGGCCCTTTGCTCCCCGGACGCCGACGAACGGGCCAAGGCCCTCGACCGGTACTACGGCGCTGTCCACCACCAGGGAGACGTGTACGGGGCCACAACGGCCAGTCTGCCGTTCCTCCTGGAGCTGGCGGGCGACGACACCACCCCCGACCGGGCGGAGGTCGTCCGACTTCTGGTGAGCATCGCCGGCACGAGCGTCGAGCGCTGCGGCGACGAGTACGTCGGCGATGTCGACTACGCCGGTGCGGCCGCGGCGCTGCGCGCGCGAGCGGAGGCCTTCGTCGAGTGGGCGTCGGACGACGACCCTCGCGTGCGCCGGGCCGCCGTTCCGGCGCTGGGACTGCTCCTCGATGACACCCGGTGGGCCATGGCCGTACTGAGGGAACGGCTTGCGTCCGAATCAGGCGTCGTCGAGCGGCTGCTGGTCCTGGACGCGACGGCCGAACTGGTGCTGCGCCGACCGGAGGTGAAGGACGAGGCGACGGCGTGGTTCGCCACGCTGGCCGCCGACGAGGAGGCCGGTTCCGTGACCCGGCTCGCGGCCGTCGTCCAACGGGCCCGCTGTGCTCCCCAGGACATCGACGGCGAGGTCGTCCCGACCGCCGTCGCGCTGTTGCGCGAGTCGGCGGGCGAGGCCGTGCCGGAGGAGACATGGGCGGACCCGCCCCGGCCGGAAACCCCCACCGCCCCGGCGGAGGGTGTGCCCCCGCAGGTCGTCGCGGCTTTCGAGGAGCTCGACCGTCAGGGGCACGTCCACGCGCCGACCACGGGGCTCCTGCGCACCTTCCACGACGCGCTGGCGGGCCGGGTGCCCGAGCGCACGGCCCTGATCGAGGAGCAGCTGCGCGGTCCGGAGCTCGGCTCCCGCCTGGACGCGGTCCGCATGAGCGCCGACCTGATGAAGGGGTGGCGCGGCGACCACACGCGGCTGGTCCTGCTGGTCGCCGAGCAGTTGGACGCACCTCATCCGGACGTCGTCGCCGAGGCGGCCGCCGTTCTCGGCGCCTGTCATGTGATCGCCGAACCCGCCCGCGAGGCTCTGGCCGCGCTCGTCGACTCCCAGCGCGCGGCGCACGGTCCGGACGTGTGGACCACCGAGCGGCACAGGCTCCGCAGGGCCCACCAGGAGGCGGTCCGGGCACTCGCGAGACTCGGCGACCTCCGGGCCGTGCCCAGTCTGCTGGTGGCCCTCGACAGCGGGGTCGACGCCTGGCGGGCGGTGGAAGTCGCCGGCGCCGTTCCGCGGGCCGCGGGCCGGCTGGTGCCGCGGTTGTGCGAGCTGTTGCGCGGCATCGACCCGCGGCAGGAGTGGGCCGACATGAGCGCCGGTGCGCTGGTGACCGCCTTGGTCCGGCTCGGCGACCCGGCGGCCGTCCCCACCCTCGCCGACACGTTGGCCCGAGCCACGCGGCACGGACAGGGGAGCGCCATCGCCCGCTCCGTCCTCAAGGCACTCGGCGCGTTCGGCACCACGGCGGCGTCCGCCCTGGAGACGATCCGCCCGCTGACCGGTTCCTCCGACGGCCACCTCAGGACGGCGGCTGTCGCCGCGCTGTGGGAGATCGGCCGGGACCCCGAGGAGGTGCTGCCCCTGCTGCGCGAACTCCTCGCCGACGGCGTGTGGTACTCGGCCACCGAAGCCGCCGATGTGCTGGGCCGGGTCGGCCGGCCCGCCGCACCGGCCCTCCCCCGCCTCCGGGAACTGCTCGACCACGACTACGAGTGGGTGCGCGTCCATTGCGCCGCCGCGATCTGGGACATCCGCGGCGAGACGGAGGCGGACACGGTGCTCGAGGTGTTGCTCGGGGCTTGGCGGCAGAACCGGGCGACGGCCGGTTTCGTGGTGGCCTGCCTGGACCGGATGGGACTCGCGGCGAGGCCCGCCCTGTCGTCGCTCCGCTCGGAACTGGCGCGTCCGGCTCGCGACCGGCTCCTGGGCATCGAGAAGGACGAACAGCTCCAAGGGGCCGTCCGGGCGCTGCTGGCCCGGCTCGCCTGAGCGACGGCGTACCGCGAAGGCATGCGGTACATCGCCACCCTCGGCTTCCCTCCTGCCCGGCGACGGCCCCTTCCACCTGCCCCGGCCGCTGACCAGCGGCCGGGGCAGCACCCTGCACCAGACGCACGAGGCGGACCTCGCCGCAACCTCCCGGTTCCTCCTGCGCGAGGAGCAACTCCGCGGCCGTACCGCCGAACCGTCGGGTTATCTGTCCACCCGCCTGACCGTACGACGCGACGGCCGCCCGGTCCTCGACCAGCACACCGTCTACGGGCCCCGACCCCGACCCGGCTCCGCGACCTCCTCGACACCGCGCTCGCACACGTCTCCGACGCGGCGGCGTCGCCCACGAGGTGAGAACGTCACACCGGGCACGCCGATCTCATCGACGAACTTCCAGTCGTCCTGCTACGCGGCGGCGCGGCGGGAGCCGGCCGAAGCCATGCCGAGCCACGTGTGGGGGTTGCCCTCCCAGCACCAGCCGAGTTTGGGAGCGTGCCGGCTGATCCAGATCGCCGGGACGCGGCGGTCGCCGGAGCGTGAACCGCCGAGGGAGAAGCACTTGTTCTTGACCAGGATCCCGGGGAAGTGGGTGATCAACGCGATCCCCTCCTCGATGGTGAGCGGGGTGCGTCCCCTGGCGGCGATGGTGTCCATGGCGTCGTGGGGCACGGCACCGCAGAACTCCTCTCCGCGCTCGATGTCGAACAGCAGGTAGGCGCGCCGGTCGGGGAGGCAGGTTTCCTTGACGGCGACGAACCGTTCGAGGGCGCCGGGCTCGAAGGACCGGTCCACGAAGCCGGGCTCGGCCTTTCCGCGGAGGGTGGTGCGCGCCATCGTCCGCTCGATCGGGACGACTTCCCGGGTGACCACGAGCAGGAAGGGCACGCGCCCGGTGTCCGGCTCCCATGTGCCGTCTCCGATGCCGGTGACGAGGTCGCGCAGGGGCGCGACCAGGGCGGTGAACTGTTCCGGGGTCAGGCGGGCCGACGCCGGACAGTCCCGTTCGACGAGGTTGCGGACCTGCCGGTCGAACTCGGTGCCGGGGTCGATGGCGGTGTGTGTCATGGTGTCCTTCCGGGCGGTCCGGGTTGCCGGGCCCTCGCGGTTCCCGGCGGGGACGATCGTGTGGTCGAACGTCGGGGGAGAGGGCTTCTTCGAGGTCAGGGCAGCGGTTTCGGGGTGACGCGGGCGAGGGCGCCGGTCTCCAGTGCCGTCCACACGGCGCCGTCGGGGCCGAGGGCGATGCCGTGCGGCTCCGAGCCGGACGTGGGCAGGTCGTGCACCTCGATCACGCCCTCGGTGGTGATGGAGCCGACACGGTTGCCGCCCCACTCCGTGAACCACAGGGCGCCGCCGGTGCCCGCGGTGATGGCGTGCGGCCGGCCGGCGCGGTCGGGCAGCGGGAACTCCCTGGTCTCGCCCCCGGTGGTGATGCGGCCGATGTGGCCGGCGGCGATCGCGACGTACCAGAGGGCGTCATCGGGACCGAGGGTGATGCCGACCGGTGCGGAGGCCGCGGTGGGCAGCGGGTGGACGGTGACCGTGCCGTCGGTGCCGATCCGGCCGATCGCGTCGGCCTGGTTCATGGTGAACCACATCCCGCCGTCCGGTCCCGCGGTGATCGCGGACGGGAACGTGCCGGTGGCCGGGAGCGGGAACTCGGTGACCTCACCGCCGGTGGTGATGCGGCCGATGCGGTCGGCGGCGGTCTCGGTGAACCACAGCGCCCCGTCGGGCCCCGCCGCGATGCCGAACGGCCCGCACTCCGCGGTGGGCAACGGGAACTCCGCGACGGCGCCGTCGGTGGTGATCCGGCCGATGCGGTGGGCCCGGTACTCGGTGAACCACAGGGCACCGTCCGGTCCGGTGGTGATGACCGTCGGCCCGCAGTCGGGGTCGAGCCGGTGGCTCTCCGGTGCGGCGCCGGGTACGAGCCGGCCGATCCGGCCACTGTGGACCAGGGTGTACCACAGCGCGCCGTCCGGGCCGGTGGTGACCGCGTACGGCCCGCCGCCGCCCACGGGGTGTTCCTCGATCGACACGTGTGTCATACGGTCTCCGGTCCGTGGTCGGCGGCGATGCGGGCGATGTCGGCCGGGGTGCCGGCCATGATGGTGCGGGCGTGTTCGGTGACCAGCTCCGCCGGCCAGTCCCACCAGGCGGCACGCAGGAGCCGGTCGATGCCGGCGTCGTCGAACCGCCGCCGGATCGGGCGGGCCGGATTGCCGCCGACGATCGTGTACGGCGGTACGTCCGCGGTGACGACCGCGCCGGCGGCGATGATGGCGCCGTCGCCGATGCGTACGCCGGGCATGACGGTGGACCGGTGTCCGAACCAGACGTCGTTGCCGACCACGGTGTCGCCCCGGCTGGGCATGCCGGTGACGATGTCGAGGGTCCGCTCGGCCCACTCGCCGCCGAACATGGTGAACGGGAAGGTGGACACACCCATCGTCGGATGGTCGGCGCCCGCCATCAGGAACCGGGTGCCCGTGGCGATGGCACAGTACTTGCCGATGATCAGCCGTTCCGGGCCGTAGGCGTAGAGCACGTTGTGGTGCTCGAAGCCGGTGGCGCCTTCGGGGTCGTCGTAGTAGGTGTACTCACCCACGACGATCTTCGGTGAGCCGACCAGCGGTTTGAGGAACACCACCCGCTCATGTGCCGGCAGCGGGTGGAGGGTCGTCGGATCAGGTGTCAACTTCCAGCTCCTGGTGAGGGCGTGACTGCGGGGACGGGGTCGAGGAAGCCGTGGACGCGGCGCAGCCGGGACCGCTCGGTGACCATGACGGCGAGTCCGACGATCACGGCGGGGCCGCCGGCCGGCGCCAGTTCCCAGGCGAGGCGGGCCACGTCGTGGTGGCCGTCGACCTTCCCGGCCGGCCGGTACACCAGGCCGGGGAACCGCCGCTGGGCCGTGGCCACCACGTCCTCGATGGCGTCGCGGCCCTCGGCCGCCACGATCGGATCGACGTAGCCGGCGTCGTCGGTCCACAGGCCGTCGACGAGCGCCCGGCGCCTGGCCGGGTCGCGCTCGTTCCAGCTCGCCAGGTACCGCCTGGCCAGCTCGTCGAAGCCGGACATGGTCGATCTCCCTCCGCCGCCGTGCTCCGTTCCACCACGCTAGGGCCGGGGGCCGGGAGCGGAATCCGTCACGCCCCGGCAATCCGGCCCGGGATCGCCGGCCGGCTTAAGTACTCTCGCCACGTGTTGTACGGACGGAGTGACGAGATATCGGTCATCGACCGCTTGCTGGCGGACTGCCGGACCGGTCGCAGCGGTTGCCTGCTCATCACCGGGGAGCCGGGCATGGGCAAGACCGCGCTGATGGAGCACGCGGCGTCGGCGGCCGAGGGCTTACGGGTCATGCGCGGCACCGCGATCGAGTCCGAGGCCCACCTGCCGTTCGCCGGCCTGCACCTGCTGCTGCGGCCCGCCCTCGACCGGGCCGACGCCCTCCCCGCCCCGCAGGCGCGTGCGCTGCGCGGGGCCTTCGGTCTCGCCCCGGCCGAACCGGGCGACCGCATGCTCGTCGGCCTCGCCGTCCTCTCCCTCCTCGCCGAATTCGCCGACGGCGGGCCCGTCCTGTGCCTCGTCGACGACGCGCAGTGGCTGGACCGGGCGTCGGCCGAGGCCCTGCTGTTCGCCGCGCGGCGGCTCGACGCCGAGGGCACGGCACTGATCATCACCGCCCGGACCGGCTTCGACGCCCCCGGACTCGCCCACCTGCCGCTGAAAGGGCTCGACGCGCCCGCCGCCGCCGGCCTGCTGGCCGAGCACGCCGCCACGCTGTCCCCCGCCAACCGGTACCGGGTACTGGCCGAAGCACAGGGCAACCCGCTCGCCCTCCTCGAACTGCCCCTCGCTCTCGCCGCCGGCCGGCCGGTGGCCACCGGCCAGGCCCTGCCCATGACCGACACGGTCCAGGCGGCGTTCCTCGACCGGGTACGGCGGCTGCCCGAGCCGAGCAGGCACCTGCTGCTCGTCGCGGCCGCCGAGGACACCGGTGACCGCGACGTCGTCCTGCGCGCGGCCGCCCCTCTCGGCTGCCGCCCCACGGATCTGGTGCCCGCGGAAACGGCGGGGCTGCTCCGGGTGGACAACCGCACCGTGCGCTTCCGACACCCCCTCGTGCGGTCGGCCGTCTACCAGGCGGCGCCGGTCAGCCTCCGCCTCGTGGTGCACACGGCCCTCGCCGAGGCCCTCCACCGGCCGGAGGACGCCGACCGGCGCGCCTGGCACCACGCCGTGGTGGCCACCGGCCCCGACGAGCAGGTGGCCGCGGAACTGGAGAGCACCGCCCGACGGGCCATCGAGCGCAGCGGATACGCCGCCGCGGCGGCGGCGTACGAACGGGCCGCGCAGCTCACGGAGTCCGGCACGGACCGGGCCCGCCGGCTCGTGCTGGCCGCGGAGGCGATCGCCGAGGAAGGCGACATCGACCGCATGGTGGAGCTGGCCCGGCACGGCGCGGCGAGCACCGACGACCCGGCCCTGACCGTGCGCGCCATCCGGGTCCGCGCCGCCGCGGCGTTCCACCACGGCCTGCTCCGCACGGCCCGCCGGTTGCTGACCGAGGCGGCCGAGCTGACCCGGGACGACGATCCGGCACTGGCCGCCCACATGATGCTCGACGCGGTGCACGCCGCCTGGTACCTCGGGAAGGATGAGATCGCGGACACCGCGGACCGGCTGGCCGCCCTGCCGCTGCCGCCCGAAGAGCCGCTCGCCCACGTGGCCCGCCTGCTGACCTGGACGGTGCGGTCCGCGATCGGCCAGGGGGACCGGGACCACGGGACCCTCACACGACGCATCGCGGCCGCCGAACGGACCGGATTCGGCGGCCCGCACGACACGATCCTGGTCGGAGCCACCAGCCTCCAGGCCGCCGGCCAGGACACCGAGGCACACCGGGTGGCCGGCGAGCTCCTCGCCCGGTGCCGCGACCGCGGATGGATCGGCCGGACCCCGCCCGCGCTGGCGTGTGTCGCCCGCACGTCGACCTTCCTCGGCCGGCACACCGACGCCTGGGACGAGGCGACCGAAGCGCTGAACATCGCCCAGGAGCTCGGACACCGGCAGTGGATCGCCGAGATCAGCGGCGTACTGGCCTACCTGGCCGCGGTGACGGGCGACGAGCGACGCTGTCACGCCTTCGCCGACGACGCGCTCGCCGCGCCGGAGCCCGACGCGGCCCCGCCCGGCATGTCCTGGGCGCACTGGGCACTGGCCCTGCTCGACCTCGGCCACGCCCGGTGGGAGTCCGCCCGCACCCGCCTGGCCGCCCTGCACACCGGACCGGTGAGCCATCAGCTTCCCGGCCTGCGCAGCATTCCCGACCTGGTCGAGGCGGCGGTGCGGCTCGGCCGGCCGGCCGACGCCCGTGAGCCGCTCGCACGGCTCACGGCCTGGGCGCACGATGCCGCGCAGCCGTGGATCGACGCGCACGTCCAACGCTGCCGCGCGCTGCTCGCGCCGGAAGCGGACGCGGCGGAGCTGTACCGGGCCGCATTGCGGCTGCACCCCGACGACCGGCGGTTCGAACGCGCGCGAACCGCTCTCCTCTACGGCGAGTGGCTGCGCCGTGTGCGCCGCAAGTCCGAGGCCAGGAACCAACTCCGCGACGCGTTCGAGACCTTCCGGAGACTCGGTGCCACGCCCTGGGCGGAGCGGGCCCGCGCCGAGCTCGACGCGACCGGTGAAGCCGTACCCGGAGCCGGAGCCGGAGCCGGGGCCGCGGACGGAACGGGAGCGCTGTCCGTGCTCACCTCGCAGGAACGGAAGATCATCCGGCTGGCCGCACGCGGCCTGTCCAACCGGGACATCGCCGCGCAGTTGTTCCTCAGTCCGCGCACGGTCGGGTACCACCTCTACAAGGCGTTCCCCAAACTCGGCGTCACCGCGCGAACCGAACTCGCCGCCCTCGCACCCACGGATGCCGCACCATGACGCCGCTTCACGGCCCGGCCCGGTGACCGGCCGAGCGCGGCGCCCGGTGTGCCGCCTTTGGGTCGTTCGCGTTCACTCGTGGGCTTTGATGCCGTCCAAGGCCATGGCGAGCACCCGATCCCGCTGGGCCTCCTGGACGAAGTTCGCCCCGCTGACGCCGTTGACCAGGAAGAGCACGTCGTCGAAGGTCACGTCGGCCCGGGCCTCGCCGGCGTCCTGGGCGTGTTCGAGAAGTGGCCGGCCGGTCCCGGCCAGGGGCGCGTGGGTCACGTCCCCGCCGTCAGGCGTGCCGTCGTCTCCATGAGGGAGACGGTGAACGGGTGGCTCGGCGCGGTCAGCACCTGCCGGGCCGGGCCCTGTTCGACGAGTTCGCCGGCGTCCAGTACGGCGACGCGGTGGGTCAGGGCGGCCGTGTCCAGGTCGTGGGTGATCAGGACCAGGGACAGGTCGCCACGGCCTCGGACCAGCGTGGTGAGCACGTCGAGGATGCCCCGGCGGGTGATCGTGTCGAGGCCGGAGGTGATCTCGTCGCAGACCAGGACGCGGGGGCGGGCGAGCAGGGCACGGGCGAGGGCGGCGCGCTGGAGTTCGCCGCCGGAGAGCCGGCCGGGGTGCCGGTGGGCCAGCTCCTCCGGGAGCCCGAGGCCGGCCAGGGTGGTCAGCGCCTCCCGGGTCGCGGTGTCCGGGTCGGTGCCGCGCAGGCGGACCGCGGTGCGGGCGACCTGCCGTACTACGGGGCGGTGCTCGTCGAAGGCGGCGTGCGCGTCCTGGAAGACGTACTGCACGGCGGCGAGTTGGGCGCGAGTACGGTCGCGCAGGCTTCGCGGCAGCGGTGTGCCGTCCAGGAGGATCTCGCCGTCGTGGTCCCGGTGGAGGCCGGCGACGCAGCGGGCCAGGGTGGTCTTGCCGCTGCCGGACCGGCCGACGACGGCGAGCGACCGGCCCGGATACAGGTCGAGTGCGGGGGCGCGCAGGACGACGGCCGTGCCGCGGGCGCCGTCGCGGTGGCGGGCGGTCAGCCCGCGCACCCGCAGGACGGGCTGCCCGGTGCGGGCGGTGCGGCCGTCCGGGTCCCGCGACTCCGTATGCCGGTCGAGCGGCCCACGCGCCCGCGCCCCCGGCCGTCCGGCCGGCTCGTCCGGGCCCGGTACCTCTGTACGCGCGTGGGGCAGCCCGTGTGTGCGCGGTCCTGGTTGCCCGGCCGGCTCGTCCGGGTCCAAGTCCGGGTCCGGCGACTCCGTACGGGTACCGAGCGGTCCGCGTGCCGGCGCCCCCGGCCGTCCGGCCGGCTCGTCCGGGTGCGGTGACTCCACCTGTTCGCCGAACAGTTCGCGGGTCCATTCGTGCCGGGGCGAGGACCGGACCCGCCGGGCCGGGCCCGACTCGACGACCCGGCCCGCCCGCAGGACCACCACCTCGTCGGCCAGTGCGCGCACCACGTCCAGGTCGTGGCTGAGCAGCACCACCGCGATGCCGCGGGAGGCGACGGCCCTGAACCGCTCGACGATACGGCTCTTGGTCAGGGCGTCCTGGCCCGTGGTGGGCTCGTCGGCCACGACGACCCGCGCCCCGAGCAGCAACGCCTGGGCGAGGACGACGCGTTGCTGCTGCCCTCCGGAGAGCTGGTGCGGATAGCGCCGCGACAGGGTCTCGGCGTCGGGCAGTTGTGCCTCGGTCAGCGCCCGCAGAACACGTTCGCGGGCCGCCGCCCGCCGTCGCCGCACCGGCAGGTGACGCACCTGGGCGCGAGCGATGTCGGTCAGCAGCGCGGAGATCCGGCGGGCGGGGTTGAGCGCCGCCGCCGGATGCTGGGGTACGTAGGCGACGAGGCCGTCGGCCTCCACCCGTACGTCGCCGGTGACCTGGGCGCCCGCCGGGTACTCGCCGAGCAGGGCGAGGCCGGTGGTGGTCTTGCCGCTGCCGGACGCGCCGATCAGCGCCGTGACCCTGCCGGGCAGCACCCGCAGGTCCACTCCGTCGACGATCGCCCGGCCGTCGACGACGACGCGCAGGTCGCGGATCTCGGCCACGGGATCCCCACCGGTGTCCACGTCGGCATGCGTGCCGACGCCCACCTCGGTGTCTCCGCCGGTGCCGTTCTCGTACTCGTGCTTCACGGGCGTGCTTCCTTCCCTGCCCGGTTTCCGCCCTTGTCCAGCGCGGCGTCGAAGAGGAGGTTCGTCCCCGTCGTCAGCGCGACGATCAGTACGGCGGGGACGACCACGGCCCACGGCTGGACGAACAGGCCGGTGCGGTTGCGGTCGACCATGACCGCCCAGTTGGCGGCGTCGGGTGCCACGCCGACACCGAGGAACGCGGCCGTGGCGACCAGGTAGAGCACGCCGGTCAGCCGGGTGCCGGCGTCGGCGGCCAGGGTGCGCAGCATGGAGCGGCCGACATAGCCGACGGCCATCCGCCACCACGTCTCGCCCTGCATGCGCAGCGCCTCGACCGCGGGCCGGGCGGCGGCCTCGGCGGCGGCGGCGCGCACCAGCCGGGCCGCGTCGGGCACGTTGGCCAGGGCGACCAGCAGGGCGAGACCGACGGGGCCCGGCGAGAACACCGTGGCGGCCAGCAGGATCAGCAGCAGCGACGGCACGGCGAGCAGCACGTCCAGGGGCCGCATCAGCAGCTCCTCCAGCCAGCGGAGCCGGGTGAGCGCACTGATCAGACCGACCGGGAGGGCGACCAGATAGGCCAGGGCGGTCGCGGCGAGCGCGGTCAGCACCACCGGCCGCCCGCCGTGCAGCACCTGCCGCCAGACATCGCGCCCCACGAAGTCGGTGCCGAGCCAGTGCCCCTCGCCCAGCGTGAAGGACGCGGCCCGCGGACCCGGTTCACCCGCGAACACCGGCCCGAGCAGGGCGAGTACGAGCGGTACGGCGACGACGGCGAGGCCGAGCGCGAAGCGGCCCGTACGCGGACTCCTCACGCGGCCACCCCCGCCCGGGGCGCGAGCCGGTGGGCGATCAGGTCGGCGCCCAGGTTCAGTACGACGGTCAGGACGCCGAACACCACCGCCAGCCCCTGGACGACGGGCACGTCGCGTTCGGCGACGGCGCCCAGCAGAACCGTGCCGAGTCCGGGGATCACGTACAGGGCCTCCACGACGATGACCCCGCACAGCAGCCAGTCGATGGTGCGGGCGAGTTGCTGAGCGGCGGGAGCCAGGGCGTTGGGCAGCGCGTGGGCGTACCGGACGCGGGCGCCGGACACGCCGTAGCGGCGGGCCTGCGCCACGTACGGGGAGGCGAGCGCGTCGATCATGCCCGCGCGCACCAGCCGCACCAGTGAGCACACGGGCCGCGACAGCAGCACCAGTACGGGCAGGACCAGTGCGGCCGGGTGGGCGAGCAGGTCGGTGCCGTAGCCGACGGCGGTCGGCGGCAGCCAGCCGAGCCGCAGGGCGAACACGGTCACCAGCAGCACACCGAGGGCGAACTCGGGGACGGCGTACACGGCGAGCGTCACGGAGCTGATCAGCCGGTCCACCGGCCGGCCCGCGTGACGGGCGGCCAGCACCCCGAGCCCGAACCCGGCCGGTACGAGCAGTGCCACGGTGAGCGTGGCCAGCAGCAGGGTGGGGCCGAAGCCGTCGGCGAGGTACTGGCGCACCGGGCGGCCGGAGACCAGGGAGGTGCCGAGGTCGCCGTGGAGCAGCCCCGCCGCCCAGTCGGCCAGCCGCTCCCAGGCCGGCCGGTCGAGCTCCATCGCCTCCCGGATGGCCGCGATGCGGGCCGGGTCGGGCTGGTCCCCGGCGAGGGCCACCGCGGCGTCGCCCGGCAGCGCCTCGGTGAGCGCGAAGACCAGCAGCACCACGGCCACGGTCTGCACGCCGCCGAGGAGCAGCCGCCGGGCGACGAAGGAGCGCAGTCCGCTCACGCGAGCCACACCGTGTCGAAGCGGGCCCAGTCGAGCGTGTTGGCGGGCGCCTTCGTGTCAACGCCCTTCACGGTGCGGGCGGTTCCGATGATCCAGTCGGCGAACCCCCAGATGAGGAAGCCGCCCTCGGCGTACAGGCGGCGCTGCATGCGCTCGTACACGGCGGCGCGTTCCGCCTTGTCGCGGGTGGACTGGGCCTGCTGGTACAGCGCGTCGAAGTCCTTGTGCCGCCACTTGGTGGCGTTGGTGGTGGAGTCGGTGAGCAGCCGCTGGGAGATGTGCGCCTCGATGGGCATGGCGCCGGAGCGGTAGCAGCACAGGGCGCCGTTGTCGAGGATGTCGCTCCAGTAGGAGTCCTTGCTGCCCATCCTCACCTCGACGGTGACCCCGGCCTTCTTCGCCTGGTCGCGGAAGATGCTCGCGGCCTCGGTGAACCCGGCGGCGACGGCCGAGGTGTCCAGGGTCACCTTCAGGTCCTCGGCGCCCGCCTGCTTCAGCAGCGCGCGGGCCTTGTCGAGGTCCTGCCCGCGCTGGGGCAGACCGCCGGCGTAGTACTCGTAGCCCTTGCCGAACAGGTCGTTGCCGACCTCGCCCGCGCCGGACAGCGCGCCGTCGACGAGTTCCTGGCGGTCGGTGATGAGGAAGAACGCCTGGCGCACCCGCTTGTCGTCGAAGGGCGGCCGGTCGGTCTTCATGCAGAACGCCTGCATGGCGCTGCCCCGCAGCCGCACGATCTCGATCTGCCCCTTGTCCTCGTGGGCGCGGGCGGTGGTGGGGTTGAGCTCGTGGGCGTACTCGATCTGCCCGCCGAGCAGCGCGTTGACCCGGGCCGACTCCTCGTTCGCCACGACGAACTCGATCTCGTCGAGGTGCGGGGCACCCTCCCAGTAGTCGTCGTAGCGGCGGAAGACCGCCGAGCGGCCGGGCGTGAACGACACGAAGCGGAACGGACCGGAGCCGACCGGCTCCTTGTCGAACCCGGTGGCGTTCTCGGGCACGATGTACGCGCCGAACGCGGCCAGCACGTTGGGGAATTCGGCGGTGGGCCGCTTGAGCACGAACTCGATCGCGCGTTCGCCGGTGGCTCGGCTGGCGTCGAGGTCGATGGGCTCCAGGGACGCCTTGGCACGGAACGCCTGCTTCGGGTCGGCGATACGGCGGTAGCTGTAGAGGACGTCCTTCGCGGTGACCGGGCTGCCGTCGTGGAAGGTGGCCTCGCGCAGGGTGACCTGCCAGCGGTCCAGCGCCTTGTTCGACTCCCACTTCTCGGCGAGGCGGGGCTGTGCGGACAGGTCGGCGCCGTAGTCGGCGAGCTTGTCGAACAGGGCCTTGGCGCGGGCGACGTCGGCGAACAGGTTGGCGAGGTGCGGGTCGAGGGTCTCGCTCGCGCCGCCGCCCGCGAACGCGGCGCGCAGCCGTCCGCCCTTCTTCGGCGAGCCGTCGCCCGCGCCGTCGTCGGAGTCGGAACCGGAACCGCCGCCGCAGCCGGCCACGGTGAGCGCACCGAGCCCGGTCGCGGCGAGGAAGCCGCGGCGGCGCAGGGCCGGGAAGGGGAGGGAGCGGGTCGAATCGTCGTGCATGTGAGGTTCCTCAGTGTGTGGTCGTGCCGGTGAGACGGGCCACCACGTGCAGCCGGTCGGCGTCGGTGGTACGGCCGGGGAGCAGGCCCTCCTGCCAGGGCGGCTCGGTGCGCGGGCCCGGTCCGTCGTGGAGTTCCAGGACCTCGTAGCCGTGCGCGGCCAGCAGGTGGCGCAGTTCCTGCGGGAACAGCAGCCGCCACGCGGACCGCTGCTCGACGGGTGCCGACCCGTCGTCCGCGGTCCATACGCGCCTGCGGCGCAGCAGCTGGTCCGTACGGTCCACCGTGAGGGTGGTGACGGACCGGTGGACGGTGCCCTGCCAGGTGAACTCGTTGACTCTGGGCGTGTCGAGCAGGTCGGTGCGGCCGAGGAAGTACGCGCCGTTGCGCATCTCCGCGACGAGCAGGCCGCCCGGTGCCAGGGCGCGGCGGCAGGAGGACAGGAAGCCGTCGAGCTGGTCGTTGGTGTGGCAGTACAGCAGGGCGCTGTCCAGACACACCACGGCGTCGAACTCCCCGTGCCCCAGGTCGAATCCGTACAGGTCGGCACGGACGTACCCGGGCCCGGGGTGGTGGTCGCGGGCGTGCGCGAGCATCGCCTCGGAAAGGTCCGCGCCGGTCACCTCACGGCCGGCGCCGTGCAGCCACGCGGCGTCGCGCCCGGTGCCGCAGCCCATGTCCAGCACCCGCTTCCCCGCCCCGTGCCGGCGCAGGCAGTCCTCCGCCCAGCGTCCGGCCAGCCGGCCGGGGTCGGGGAAACGGGCCTCGTAGAGCGCGGGGTTGTCGGTGAGCAGGTTGTCCGTCATGCCGGGGTCCTTCCTCGGGCGGGCGCGGGTACGGCGGGCTGTTCCGGCGGCGCGGGCAGCGATCCCAGCCGGCGCAGCCGTACGACACCGAGCGCGGAGGCGAGCCCGGCCAGCGCGCAGCACGCCCACGGCAGCCACGCGGCGTCGCCGTCCCGCCCGGTGTCCATGGCCCAGCCGACGACGGTGTTGCCGATCGCGGCGGCGACGCCCGAGACGACGTAGAAGATCCCGAAGTAGGTGCCGGTCAGTCCGGGGCGGCCGAAGGCGGGGACCATGTCCATCACGAACGGCTGGGCGACCATCACCCCGAGGTACAGCAGCAGGGCGCCCGCCAGCACGGGCAGCACCCGCAGCACCGCGTCGGCCACACCGTCCGGGCCGCCGGACACGCCCGTGACCAGGGCGGGCGGTAGGAAGGCCAGCGCCATGAGGCCGAGCCCCACCGCGACCCAGCGGGCCCGGTCCCCGCGCCGCTTGAGCGCGCGGGTCAGCCGCAACTGGAGCAGGAGACCGGCGAGGGCGCCGACGACGAAGACGAGACCGGCGGCCCCGTCCCAGCCGGTGGCCCGCCGCGCCCCGTCGGGCAGCAGCAGGTACAGCTGGCTCTCCAGGGTGAACAGGCCGGCCATGGCGAGCGCGAACGCCAGGAAGGCACGGTTGCCGAGCACCTCCCGCCAGTCGGCGAGCACCCCGCCCCCGCTCGGCTCGATCCGCCGGGCGGGCAGCACCAGGGCCTGCGCGGCGGTCAGGACCGCGAAGATCCCGGCGGCGGTCAGCGCCGACGTGCGGAAGTCCACGAGCAGCAGCGCGCTGCCCAGCAGCGGCCCGATCAGCGCGCCGGTGGTGGCGAACACGTTGAACAGGGCGAACGCCTCGGCCCTGCGCTCCTCGGCCTCCTGCGCGAGGTAGGCGCGGACGGCGGGGTTGAACAGCGCCCCCGCGAACCCGCTGAGGACGGACGCGGCGAGCAGGACGGCCAGGTGGTCGCCGAGCGCGAACAGCGCGAAGCCCGCGGTGCGCAGGGCGCAGCCGGCGATGATGACGCCGCGTGCGCCGAGCCGGTCGGAGGCGGAGCCGCCGATGACGAACAGGCCCTGCTGGCTGAGGTTCCTGACCCCGAGGACGACGCCGACGACGGCGGCCGACAGGCCCAGGTTCTCCGTGAGGTGCGTGGCCAGGTAGGGGATGAGGAGGTAGAAGCCGGTGTTGACGCCGAGCTGGTTGACCAGCAGGAGCTGAACGGCGAGCGGGAACCGGCGTATCTCATACCAGGTCCGCACGGCGCCCCTCCTGGTCCGCACGGCGCCCCTCCTGGTCCGCACGGCGCCCCTCCTGGTCCGCACGGCGCCCCTCCTGGTCCGCACGGCGCCCCTCCAGGTCCGCACGGTGTCCGTCCGAGGCCGCACGGTGTCCGTCCAGGTCCGCACGGTGTCCGTCCGGGGCGCGGCTCTCGTTCAGGTCCGTATGACGCCCGTCCGGGGCCGCACGGCGTCCCTCCAGGTCCGTACGGGGCCCCTCCCGGTTCGCGCGGCTCTCGTCCGGGGCCGTGCGGCGTCCCTCCCGTGGTTCGACGCCCAGGCCGGGCAGGTCGCTCGCCCGTACCCGGCCGTCCTCGCCGCCGATGCCGGTCCACGGGTCGTGTGCGAGGAGCAGATGTCCGTCCAGGTCGGCCCAGCGGGCCCGGCCGGCGAGGTGTACGGCCGGTGCGAGTCCGAGGCTGCTCGCGGTCAGGCAGCCCAGCATCAGCTCCGTGCCGCTGCCGTCGATCGACTCGGCGATGCGCAGGGCCGCGTGCACCCCGCCGCACTTGGCGAGCTTGACGTTGACGCCGTGGACGCGCCCGGCCAGCCGGCGTACGTCCTCCAGGTCCACCGCGTCCTCGTCGGCGACGACCGGCAGCGGTGAGCGCTCGGCCAGCGCCGCCAGGGTCTCCGGGTCACCGGGGGCGAGGGGCTGTTCGACGGCCTCGACGCCGAGTGCGGCGAACCGGGGCAGCAACGCCTCCGCCTGCCCCGTGGTCCAGGCGCCGTTGGGGTCGAGCAGCAGCCGCGCGCCCGGCGCGGCGTCCCGGACGGCCCGCACGCGCTCGACGTCCTCCTCGGGATCGGCCGCCCCCGCCTTGACCTTGAGCACCTCGAAGCCGCTCGCCACGAGGGAGCGGGCCTGCGCCGCCGCGTGCGCGGGGGACGTGATGCCGAGGGTGCGGGCGGTGGCCGCGACCGGGGTGTCCGCGGCGCCCAGCAGCCGGTGGACGGGCCTGCCCGCACGCTTGCCGACGAGGTCCAGCAGGGCCGCGTCGACGGCGGCGGTCACGGCCGGGGGAGTGCTCCCGGCGGCCAACTCCCTTGTCCGCAGGGCCTCCAGGGCGGTCTCCGGGTCGGGAAAGCGGGCCAGGTCCGCGCCCACGGCGGTGAAGTGGCGTCCGAGGCTCTCGGCGTCGAGCCGGTAGTAGACGCTGCTGACGGCCTCGCCGTGACCGGTCACGCCCTCGTGCTCGACGCTCAGCCACACGGCGTCACGGGCGGACATCGTCGAGCGGGATATCCGCAGCGGCTCGGTGAGTTCGAGGCGCACGGTGCGCAGGCCGGTCCTCACCGGTTCCCCTCCGGGCGTGCGAGCGGGTCGGTGACGCGGGTGCACCGCGTCCAGCCGGTGGCCTCGGCCGCGTACGGGTGCGGGATCTCCACGGGGCGGGTTGCCGCCGCGTCCGGGTCGACGCCGTGGGCGGTGGTGAAGTCGTCGTCGTAGACGGTGGAGAGGTAGCGGTGCGGCCCGTCGGGGAAGACGGTGGCGACGACCGCGCCGGGGTGGACACGGGCCGCCCACGCGGCGACGCGGGCGACCGCGCCGGTGCTCCAGCCGCCGCTGACGAAACTGCCCCGCGCCAGCCGGCGACAACTGTCCACGGCCTCGGCGGGGCCCACCCAGTGCACCTCGTCGAAGGCGTCGTAGGCGACGTTGCGCGGATGGATGCTGCTGCCGAGGCCGCGCATCAGCCGGGGCCGGGCGGGCTGGCCGAAGATGGTGGAGCCGGTGGAGTCCACGCCGATCAGTCGCAGCGCGGGCCAGTGCCGGCGCAGCGGCCCGATGATGCCGGCGCTGTGCCCGCCCGTGCCCACACTGCACACCAGGACGTCCAAGTGGTCCAGCCCCGCCGCCAGTTCGGCGGCCAACGAGGCGTAACCGGCCGTGTTGTCGGGGTTGTTGTACTGGTCGGGCCAGTAGGCGTCGGGCAGTACGGTGAGCAGTTCGCGCAGCCGGGCGAGACGCGCGGCCTGCCAGCCGCCCTGGGGCGCGGGCCGGTCCACGATCTCCAGCCGCACCCCGTACGAGCGCAGTAACTGCCGCATGGACGGCTCGAGTTCGCTGTCACCGACCAGTACGACGGGATGCCCGAGGGCCTGCCCGGCGAAGGCGAGCCCGATGCCGAGGGTGCCGGAGGTGGACTCCACCACCGGCGCGCCGGGCCGCAGTTCACCGCGCTCACGGGCGCCCATCAGCATCGAGACGGCGGCCCGCGCCTTCATCCCGCCCGCGGCGAGCCCTTCGAGCTTGGCCCAGAAACCGGGGTGCGGTCCGGGCAGGCCGGCGGTGATGCGGACGAGCGGGGTGTGGCCGAGCAGGGAGAGCAGTTCCGGGCGGGCGGCGGACCGTACGGCGGCGGTGGTCACCGGGCGCCTCCCGGACGGCCGGCGCGGTAGCGGTGGATGGTGCCGGGACCGCCGTCCAGCCAGAAGAAGGGGTACGGCTCCGCGCACACCGCGCTCACCCCGTGCCCCAGGAAGCGGGGGAGCACGGCGCTGCCGGTCTGGGCGAACATCACCAACTGCTTGTCCTGCCGCAGCGCGTGCTCCCGCAGCGCGTCGAAGGTCCCGTTGCCCAGCGTCATCCCGGACACGAGCAGCGCGTCGCACCGGCCGGCCGCGCCGAGGGCGTCGGTGACGACCGGCTCGCCCCACTCGGTGACCCCGCCCTTGAGGTCGCACGGGACATAACCCAGGTCTCGCGAACGCAGCGCCTCCAGCAGGGAGTTGACGACACCGACCACGAGCACCGTCGCCCCGGGTGGCAGGGTGAGCAGCCCGGCGACGGCCTCGGCCCGGACCCGGGACTTCTCCAGCGACGTCCCGGCCGGCAGGGCGACGGGCCGTGCCCCGTTCTCGGGGGTGTGCGGGGTGACGTGCATCAGGTACGCGTCGAGCGCGGCGACCCGCACCGGTGGCGTCGGATGCTCCAGCAGGCGGGCCACGTCCGCGCCGACGCAGTCCTCCAGCGCGCCGTCGGGCAGCGCGCCGGGCTCGACCGCGCAACTGCCGACGGACTCGGCGAGGCGCAGACTGAGCACCTCGTTGCGGTAACCGGTGCCGCGCCCCTCGTGCCGTACCGCCTGCCGGGTGGTGAAGGCCACGGAGATGCGAAACCCGGCCGGATCCGGACCGAGTTCACCGGCGCGGGCGAGCGCCAGGAGTTCGTCGTACGTCGTCGCCGCGCGGGCGGACGCCGGGGCGGCGGGGCTCATCGGATCACCAGCCCGGACCGCACCTCGTCGAGCAGGGCCTCGACCCGGGCGCGGGCGCCGGTGCCGGCCGGGTCACCCGCCATCACATGCCCCAGGTACTCGTTGTTGCTGCCCGCCGCCTTCACCTGCCGCCCCGGCTCGGCGAGTTGCACCTCGAGCACGTCCGGCGCGCTCCGCACCCGGCCGGCGTCCAGCGCTTCGAGCGTGCCCGTGGCCCCCGGCACGAGGAAGCCGATGGCGGCACTGCGCAGTCCGGTGTCCGTCCGCCGCAGATCGGGCGCCCGGCCCAGGGACACGTCCACGAAGGCCGCGGCGAGGTCGAGGCCGGTGACGTGCCGGATCAGCTCGGTGATGCGGTTCCCGGCGGGCCGCGGGTTGACCTCGACCACGCGCGGCCCGGCGGAGGTCAGCTTGATCTCGGTGTGCGCCACCACACCGTCCGTCAGTCCGAGCGCCTTGAGCGCGCCGAGCGCGGTCTGCTCGGCCGCCCCGGCGTCCGCGGACGGCAGGGCGGCGGGGAACATGTGGCCGGTCTCGATGAACGCGGGCGCCCCGCCGACGCTCTTGTCGGTCACGCCGACGACATGGACCGCGCCCGCGTGCGACACGGTCTCGACGCTCACCTCCGGACCGTCCAGGAGCTCTTCGAGCAGCACGACGGGCGCCCGCCGCTGTCCGCGCGCGTTGACCGGGAACTCGCCCAGTGCCTTCACGGCGGCGGCGAGTTGCTCCTCGTCGTCCACCCGCCGTACGTACATGCCGGCGCACAGGTCGACGGGCTTGACCACCAGCGGGTAGCCGATCTCCCGTGCCGACCGGGCGAGTTCGGCCCACTCCTCGTGCACCGCGAACCGCGGTCCGGGCACCCCGGCGTCGGCCAGGACCCGGCGGGTGGCGTCCTTGCGGCAGGCGTTCCCGACCGCCTCGGGAGCCGGTCCGGGCAGCCCGAGCCGGGCGGCCGTCCGCGCCACCACCGGCAGGTAGTAGTCACACGAGGTGATCACCCCGTCGAAGCCCAGCACGGAGTGCAGCCGCTCCACTCGGGGCAGCAGGGTCTCGGTGTCGTTGGTGTCCGCGGTGATCACGTTGCGCGCCCCGAGCAGCGGGTGCGCGACGCCCTCGGGTGCCGAGCGCAGGTAGTGGTGCAGGTCGCGGGTGAGGAACGTGAACTCGTGTCCGCCCTCCCGGATCGCCCGTGGCAGCAGCCTGCTCATCGACCCGACCCAGCTCTCGACCACCAGCAGATGAGCCACGGCTCCCCTTTTCGTGTCGTCGCGTACGGCGCGGCCCTGACGCCAGGGCCGCGACCGACGACACGATATCGGTAATCATTTTCATTGTCAGGTACTGTGAGGACCCCGATACGGAAGGATCTCGCGATGAGTCGGACCGCGCCCGCCGGTTACACCGTGCGCCCCGCGACACCCGCGGACACCGACGGTGCCCGCGCCGTCATGCTCGACACGTTCTACAAGGAGTTCGGATACGGCTACGTGCCCCGCTGGCACCGGGACGTGACGGACCTCAAGGGCACCTACCTCGACGACCCCCGGCACGTCCTGCTCGTGGCCGTCCACGACGGCGAGGTGGTCGCCACCACCGGCGTGCACTCGACGGGCCCGGCCCACCCGCCCCACCCCCGCTGGCTGGCCGAACGCTACCCGTCCGGCACCACCGCCCAACTGGCCCGCGTCTACGTCCGCCCGGAGCACCGGCGCCGGGGCCTCGCCCGCACCCTGGTCGACGCGGCCTGCGACTTCGTCGCGAACACCCCCGGCTACGACTCCCTCTACCTGCACACCAACACGCGGGTGGAGGGCGCGGAGGCCTTCTGGCGCAGCACGGCCAAGGAGATCTTCGACGCCCGCACCACCGGCGAACACGGCCCGGGGGTGGCCACGGTCCACTTCGAGATCCCGTTCTGACCGTGTACGCCGAGGGGGAGAACCGGTGTCACCGGTTCTCCCCCTCGGCATCCGCGGCCGTGACTACTTCGTCGCCCCCTGCGCGAACCCGTTGTAGATGTAGCGCTGCAGGAACAGGAAGACCACCAGGGTCGGGACGATCACCATGATCGCTCCGGCCGAGATGTTCTCCCAGTGGGCGCCGAACGGGCCCTTGAAGCGGAACAGGGCCGTGGACATGGTGCCGAGTTCCTCCGAGGGCATGTAGAGGAACGGGATGTAGAAGTCGTTGTACGTGGTGATGCCCTTGATGATGACCACGGTCGCGATCGCCGGCTTCAGCAGCGGAAAGATGATCTTCCGGTAGATGGTGAAGGCGTTGGCGCCGTCGAGCCGTGCCGCCTCGTCCAGGGAAGTGGGAATGCCCCGGATGAACTGCAGGAAGATGTAGATCGACACGATGTCTGTGCCCATGTAGAGCAGGATCGGCGCCCAGCGGGTGTCGAACAGGCCGAAGCTGTTGACGACCTGGAAGGTCGCGACCTGGGTGGTGACACCGGGCACCAGGGTGGCGATCAGGAACAGGGCCATGATCGGCTTCTTGAAGCGGAAGTCGAAGCGGTCGATGGCGTACGCCGTCATGGAGCCGATGATCACGGTGCCCGTGATGGAGAACAGCAGGATGAAGGCCGTGTTGCCGAAGGCGGTCAGCAGGTGGCCGTCGTTGAAGGCCGTGGCGTAGTTGGCGAAGTTGAACCAGTCGTCCGGCAGGGCCAGCGCTCCCTGGCCGTCCTGGATCTCTCCGTAGGACTTCAGCGAGGTCAGGAAGACCACGGCGAGCGGGAGCAGCACCACGAGCGAGGCCACGACCAGCGACAGATAGGTCAGCGTGGTGGCGACGCGGGGCCGCCGGCGCGAGCGTCCCTGGGCGGGGGCGGTGAGGGTCATACGAGGTCAACCTTCTCGTCGGGCACGAGGCGGCGCTGGATCCAGGTGATCAGCAGGATGATCGCCAGCAGCACCACGGCACAGGCCGAGGCCAGTCCGGTCTTGTTGAACTGGAAGGCGAACTTGACCGTCTGGATGACGAAGGTCGAGGTCCCGGTCGCGCCGTCGGTCATGATGTACGGGATCTCGAACACGGAGAGTGAGCCGGAGATCGCCAGGATGACGCTGAGGCTCAGCACCGGCCGGATGCTCGGCGCGATGATGTGCTTGAACTGCTCCCAGCGGCTGGCGCCGTCGAGCTGGGCGGCCTCGTAGAGCTCGCCGGGGATCGACTGGATCGCGCCGAGGAACAGGACGAAGTTCAGACCGGTGAAGCGCCACACCGACACCCCGGCGAGCGAGGTGTTGGCCGACTCCGGGCTGCCCAGCCAGGCGTGGTCGTTCTCCACCCCGAACCAGGACAGCACCGAGTCGAGGGTGCCGCCGTCCTGGAAGAAGTAGAGGAAGACGAAGCCGATCGCCACCCCGTTGATCAGGTACGGGAAGAACAGGATCCCCTTGAACAGGTTCCGGAAGCGCAGGTCGAAGCTGAGCACCGTGGCGAAGTACAGGGCGATCACGATCTGGACCACCGAGGCGGCCAGATAGTAGAGGCTCACCGCGAAGACCCGGAACATCTCCGGCCGGGTGAACACCTCGGTGTAGTTGTCGGCACCGATGAAGTTCCGCTCGGGGCTGACACCGTCCCAGTCGGTGAAGCTGTAGTACAGCATGTTGCCCACGGGCACGTACGTGAACGTGACCAGCAGGGCCAACGGGGCCAGCAGGAACAGCCAGGGGGTGAGCCGGCGCAGCGGCTGCTCCCGCCAGGAACCCCGGCCCGGGCCGCGGTGCCGGGAACGGCGGCCGGGGGTCCGGTCCCGCTTGGCGACCGGAGTGGGCGGTGATGCTGTGGAAACGGTTCGGGTCATTGGGGGCGAAGGCCTTTCGTCATCCGCTGGACGCTGGTGCGCCGGGTCCCGGCCGGGGAGGCCGGGGTCGGCCGGGACCCGGTGTGCGCCGGGTCAGGAACCGGCGGTCTTCCTGGCCTCGGACCAGCGCTTGTTCAGCTCGTCGAAGTAGCCCTGGAGTGAGCCGTCCTGGGCGCCGCGGGCGATGTCGATGAGCTTGCGGCGGTAGTCCTGCTTGCCGAGGCCGATCTCGGCGGCGTCGTCGATCGCGTTGACCTCGACCGTCTGGTTCTCGGAGCGCTCCACCATCTTGACATCGTTGTCTACGTATTCCTGGAGGTTGTCCGGCAGGGGCTCCTTCAGGAGCGCGGAGACGACGCCGTCCTTCGCCGAGTAGCCGGACTTCTCGGTGAACCAGTCGATCCAGGCCCGGGCCGCGCTCTTGTTGTCCGAGTGGATGTTGACGGCCTGCTGGTAGTCGGAGACCAGGGTGGCGCAGAACTGACCGTTCTGCTGGAACGGGGCCGGCATGAAGCCGATGTCGTCGGGGTTCTCACCGGCCTTCTCGGCGGCGTCCCGCATCTGGGCGATCGCCCAGTTGCCGAGCATCATGCTGCCGATCTCGCCCTTGGCCAGGAGGGTCTTGGAGCTCTCCCAGTTGGTGGTGCTCGGGTCCTTCTCGGAGAGCTTCCGGTGGACGATGTCGTGGAGGAGGGTGTCCAGGGCGTTGAGATCGGTGCCCTCGCCCCAGGGCTCGTCCATCGAGGCGAGCTTGTCGGAGGCCTGGGTGTCGCAGCTCACCGAGCCGACGCTGTTGGTCCACTGGCCGGCCAGCGGCCAGCCGTCCTTGAAGTTGGTGTAGTACGGCGTGGCGCCGGTCTTGTCCTTGACCGCCTTCAGATCATCGAGGAACTGCTCCGGGGTGGTCGGCCACTCGGTGATGCCGGCCTTCTTCCACAGGGCCTTGTTGTAGACGAAACCGTTGGCCGTGCCGTAGGCGGCGATGCCGTAGACCTTGCCGTCGACATTGGTCTTGTCCGTGAAGCGGTAGGTGTCCTTCATCGATCCGGCGTTGCCCAGCGGCGCGAAGAAGTTGGGGTAGTCGCCCTTGGAGATGGCCGAGGGGATCAGCAGGACGTCACCGTAGTTCTCCGTGTTCATACGGATCTTCACCTCCCCCTCGTAGTCGGTGATGCCCTCGAACTTGACCTTCACCTTGGGGTAGATCTTGTTGAACTCCGCGGCGTACTTCTCCATGGTCTTGTCCTGCACCAGGTCGGTGCGGTTGGTCAGAACCGTGATGTCGCCCGAAACGCTGTCCGGGTTGATCGGTGCGACGGCCGTCTCGTTCGGGTCGGCACTTCCGCTCGCTCCGCTGCATCCTGCAACGGTCAGCATCGTGATGGCCAGCAGTGCGGCGCTCAGCGCTTTCTTCCCCATGGGCCCAACTCCTCCATTGGATTGCGGCTCGGGCTGCGGTGGTGGCGACTATGTCAGCCGGAGATGAACCGGTAAAGCGCAGAAGCGTGTCGCGATGCTCAATCGTTATGTGCTGTAGAGGTGTAGATCGGGTTTGAGCGCTTCTAGCTGGGGTTTTGCGTAGAACCTTGTTGAGGGTTGGGGGACTAGACCGGTTTACTGTCGTGGCGTTAGGTTGACCTGTGCCGTACACGAAACCGGCCGTCCCGCCGAAGGAGCCGCACATGAAGGAAGCCGTTCAGCTCACCGAGGGCTGGAGTCTCGACCACGACGGCAGCTCGCTGTCCGCCCAGGTCCCGGGCTGCGTCCACACCGATCTGCTCACGGCCGGCCTGATCCCGGACCCCTACCTCGGCCTGAACGAGTCCGAGGTGGCCTGGGTGGGCCGCCGCGCCTGGACCTACAGCCGGAACCTGGAGCCCGCCCAGACGGCGGCGGAGCGCCACGAACGCACCGACCTGGTCTTCGACGGCCTGGACACCGCCGCCGTGATCACGCTCGACGGGCACGAGCTCGGCCGCACCCGGAACATGCACCGCCGGTACCGCTTCGACGTCACCGACCGTCACGGTCCGCTCCACGTCGAGTTCGCCTCCGCCTACGAGGAGGCCGAGGCGGTGCGGGCGCTGACCGGGGAGCGGCCCAACGTCTACCCCGAGCCGTTCCAGTACATCCGCAAGATGGCGTGCAGCTTCGGCTGGGACTGGGGGCCGACGCTGGTCACCGCCGGAATGTGGCGCCCGGTCCGGCTGGAGCGCTGGTCGACGGCCCGCCTGGCAGAGGTGCGTCCCCTGGTCACGGTCCACGACGGCGCCGGCCGGGTGGAACTCCGCATCGACATCGAGCGCACCGGGCAGGGCGCGGACCGGCACCTCGAGGTGAGCGCGCAGGTCGGCGGCGTACAGGCCCATGGCACGGTGGTGGGGGACAGCGCCCTGCTGATCCTCGACGTACCCGACCCCGACCTGTGGTGGCCGCGCGGATACGGCGAGCAGCCGCTGTACGACCTGGAGGTGACCCTCGTCTCCCGGGGCACCGAAGGTACGGAATCCCGGCACCTCGACTCCTGGTCGCGCCGGATCGGATTCCGCGACGTGGTGCTGGACCGCTCCGCCGACGAACACGGCACCGGCTTCATCTTCGTCGTCAACGGCGTACCGGTCTTCGCCCGCGGCGTGAACTGGATCCCCGACGACGTCTTCCCCTCCCGCATCACCCCCGACCGCTACCGCACACGGCTGCGCCAGGCCGCCGAGGCGGGCATCGACCTGGTACGGATCTGGGGCGGCGGCATCTACGAGGACGACGCCTTCTACGACGTCTGCGACGAGCTGGGCCTCATGGTCTGGCAGGACTTCCTCTTCGCCTGCGCCGCCTACCCGGAGGAGCAGCCGCTGCGCGGCGAGGTCGAGGCCGAGGCACGGGACAACGTTGTCCGGCTGATGCCGCACCCCAGTCTCGTGCTGTGGAACGGCAACAACGAGAACCTGTGGGGCTTCCGCGACTGGGACTGGGAGCCCGCCCTGGCCGGCGACTCCTGGGGCGGTGGCTACTACCTCGACCTGCTGCCGCGCCTCGTCGCCGAACTCGACCCCACCCGCTCCTACACCGCCGGCAGCCCTTGGTCCGGCTCCTGGGACCACCACCCCAACGACCCCGCGCACGGCACCCACCACTCCTGGGAGGTGTGGAACCGCCGCGACTACGCCGAGTACCGCGACTCGGTGCCCCGCTTCGTCGCGGAGTTCGGCTGGCAGGCGCCGCCCGCGCTGGCCACCCTCCGGCGGGCACTGCCCGGGGAACGCCTCGCCCCGGACTCGCCCGGCATGCTGCACCACCAGAAGGCCGAGGACGGCAACGGAAAGCTGAACCGGGGCGTCGCCCGCCACTTCCGGCTCCCCGAGGACGACTTCGACCGCTGGCACTACCTCACCCAGGTCGTGCAGGCGCGCGCGGTCGCCGCCGGGATCGAGCACTGGCGCTCGCACTGGCCGGTGTGCGCGGGCACCGTGGTCTGGCAGCTCAACGACTGCTGGCCGGTGAGCTCCTGGGCCGCCGTGGACGGCGACGGACGCCTCAAGCCGCTCTACCACGAGCTGCGCCGGGTCTACGCCGACCGCCTGCTGACCCTCCAGCCCGGCGCCGACTGCCCGGTGCTCGCCGTGGTCAACCAGTCCGCCGAGCCGTGGCACGCCACCGTGACCCTGCGGCGCATGCGGGCGGACGGCACCGTGGTGGCGGAGCGGCAGCTCGACCTGACCGTCCCCGCCCGCCAGGTGTACCGGCAGACCGTGCCCGGCGAGCTCGCCCCGGACGCGCTCGCCACGAAGGAGTTCCTCGTCGCGGACGCCGACGCCGACGGCCTGCGTGCCGTGCACTTCCCCGTCGCCGACAAGGACTTCGCCTACCCCGCCCCCCACTACGACGTCGCGGTGGGGACCCCGGTCGGCTCCGGTGGCGGTAGTGTCGAGATCGTGGTCACCGCACACACCCTGGTACGCGATCTCCTCCTGCAGGCCGACCGGCTCGGACCGGACGCGGTCTGCGACTCCGGACTGCACACCCTGCTCCCCGGGGAGCAGGTCCGGCTGCGGGTGAACAACGCCGCGGAGACCGGCGCCAACGCGGTACGCGCGGCCCTGTTCTGCGTGGAACCCGCGTGAGCACACCGCCGGAACGCGTCACCATCAAGGACGTCGCCGCGGCCGCCGGCGTCTCCAAGGGCGCGGTGTCACTGGCGTTCAACCACAAACCGGGAGTCTCCGAGGCCACCCGGGACCGCATCTTCGAGGCGGCCCGGCAGCTCGGCTGGGCTCCGAACTCCTCCGCCCGCAGTCTGTCGCGCAACTCCGTCGACGCGATCGGACTGGCCGTCTGCCGGCCGGCCCGGCTGCTGGGCCTGGAGCCCTTCTACATGGAGTTCATCTCCGGCATCGAGAGCGTGCTCGTCGAACGCGACTGCTCCCTGCTGCTGCGCCTGGTGGGTTCCCTGGAGGAGGAGATCCAGCTCCAGCAGAGCTGGTGGCGGGAGCGCCAGATAGGCGGTTCGATCCTGGTCGACTTCCACCGGCGGGACCCGCGGGTCGCGCCGCTGCGCAAGCTCGGGCTGCCGGCCGTGGGCGTGGGGCATCCGGATCTCACCGGCGGCTTCCCGTCGTTGTGGACCGACGACGCCACCGCCGTGGCCGAGGCCGTGCGCTATCTGGCGGCCCTGGGCCACCGGCGCATCACCCGCGTGGGCGGACCCGCGGGGCTGGGCCACAGCGCCATCCGCGCGGACGCGTTCGAGCGGACGATGCGGGAACTCGGCCTGAACGGCGGCCGGCACGTCGAGACGGGTTTCTCCGGGGAGGAGGGCGCCCGGGCGACCCGCATGCTGCTCCTGTCGTCCGACCGTCCCACGGCGATCGTCTACGACAACGACATCATGGCCGTCGCCGGACTGGGCGTGGCCGCCGAGATGGGCGTCTCGGTACCGGACGACCTGTCCCTGCTGGCCTGGGACGACTCCCAGCTGTGCCGCCTGACACACCCGACCCTGACGGCGATGAGCCACGACGTGCACGGATTCGGCGCCGAGGCGGCCCGGGTCCTCTTCGACGTGATCGCCGGCAAGGAAGTCACCTCCCGACCGGTGTCGACCCCCTCGCTGGTACCGAGGGGGTCGACGGCACCTCCACGCCGGTAGGCGGAGACGGGGAAGGGGCGCGGCTCGCTTTCGAGCCGCGCCCCTTTCGTCGTTCACCCGCGCGGCACGACGGAACACGCCTGTCGCTTCCGCGCGGGCCGGCCCGGGACCGGTGGTCCTCCGTGGGGGACGACGGCGCTCCGGCGTGGATACCGTCGTGCCGCGTGGGCATACGGCACTGCCGTGGGTGTGCGCGTATGCCGAGCCGACGGCAGCCGTTCGAATCCCGCCGGGGTCACGGGCGCCGGCAGGCGCTTCGTCACGCGCGGGGACGCCCGCGAGCGGGGCCCGTCGTCCCCGCTCGGCTCAGCCGCAAGGCGCTGTTTCCTGGAGTCGGCCCGGACCGGACGAGACCCACTCCAGCCGCCTCTTCCCGGGCGAAGGCATCACTTCCGTGCGAAGCGATCACCGCAGCCGGAGATACCGGAGCCCCTGTTCCTCCTCAGCGGGTGACGGTCGGGGTACCGGACGCGCGGGCCTGACGGCGTGCCGCGGCGGCGGCTCCGACGAGCCCGGCGTCCCGTGCCAGTGCGGCGGGCCGGACCTCCAGCCCGCGGGTGAAGCCGAGGACCGCGAAGGCCCTCAGATGACGGCGCAGCGGAGTGAACAGGACGTCACCGGCCTGAGCGACACCCCCGCCGATCACTGCCACCTCGACCTCCAGCAGCGTCGCACTGCCGGCGATCGCGGCGGCCAGCGCCTTGGCCGACCGGTCGTAGGCGGCCAGAGCGCGTTCGTCCCCCGCACGCGCCGCGACGGCCACGGCGGCGGCCGTCGCCTCCGCGCCGGCCGGCGGCGTCCAGCCCGCCCGCACGGCGTGGCGGGCGATCGCCGTGCCGCTGGCGTACCCCTCGACACAACCCCGCCCCCCACACGCACAGGGCGGCCCGTCCAGGTCGACGGAGATGTGACCGATGTGCCCGGCGTTGCCGGACGGGCCGGGGTGGAGGCGGCCGTTCAGGACGAACCCCCCGCCCACCCCGGTCGAGACGACCATGCACAGGGCGTTGTCCACCCCCCTCGCGGCGCCCCGCCAGTGCTCGGCGGCCGCCACCGCCACGGCGTCGCCCAGCAGCACCGGCTCGATGCCGTCGAACAGCATCGGATGCGCGCGTACGCTGTCCACCAGCGGAAACGCCCGCCAACTCGGTATGTTCACGGGACTGACGGTGCCCGCCGCCGTGTCGACGGGCCCGGCGCTGGCGATGCCCAGACCGGACACCGTGCCCCAGGCCGGGTCTGCGGCCAACTCGTCGATGACCGCGTCGACCGTCCTCGCCATCCGGGAGGTCGACTCGCGTGCGGGTGTGGGCAGTTCGGCGCGCCGGACGACGGATCCCTCCTCGTCGATCAGGGCTCCCGCGATCTTCGTGCCTCCGATGTCCAGCGCGGCGTACACCTGTGAGCTCTTCCTTCCGGTCGATGTCGGGGCGCGGCCCACCTGAGGTGCGGCCCGGTCGGGAGTGATGATGGACAACGTTGTCTTCCTTTGTTTCCAAGTGAGTCCGCGCCGTGCTTCCCCTCCTGCGGGCCCGTCCGTGCAGGCCGTGGCGCGAGAAGCCGGCTACCGGTGGCCGGCACCGGCTCCGGTGCCGGCCACGAACAGCGTTCCGTCGCCCTGTGCCGTGACGTCCCGATCGGAGTCGGACAGGAAGCACGACTCGCCCGGTCCCAGTGACAGCTCGTCACCTCCCGGCCCGCGCAGCAGCGCCGAACCGTCCACGCACAGCGCGACGCGGGGACCCGACGACGGCACGACGGGCTCCGGTGGGCCGCCCAGTTCGGACCGGTACAGGGCGAACTCCTCCACCGGGCAGGCGTACGCCCGCGTGCGCGAGCCGGGAACACCGCTCGGCCGCACCACCGGCACACGCACCGAGGGATCGGTGACGCGCAGCAGTTCGGGGATGTTCACCTCCTTCGTGGTGAGCCCCGCGCGCAGCACGTTGTCGGAGGCGGCCATGAGTTCCACGCCGACGCCCTTCAGGTAGGCGTGCAGTCCGCCGGCCGGCATGAACAGCGCGGTCCCCGGCTCCAGCACCCGGTGCCGCATGAGCAGGGAGGCGACGAGGCCGGGATCGCCTGGATGGTGCCCGGCCATCCGGACCACCGCGTCGTACGCGGCCGCGTACGGGCCGGGGACCAGCGCCCGCCGTTCGCACGCCGTCACGACGGCCGCCACCAGCCCGGAGTCGCCGTGCCCGGTCTCGAGCACGGTCCGCAGGGCCTCGGTCGGCGCCGTGGCGCCGTCACCGGTGCGCAGAACGTCGGTGACCGGGCGTACGTCCGCCAGGCCGAGCCCGTCGAACACGGCCACCGCCTCGTCGCGTTCACGGAAACCGGCGAGGACCTCGAAGCGGGTCAGCGCGTAGAGCAGTTCCGGCTTCGGCCAGTCGTCCGCGTACGTCCCGGGCCCGGTGCCGGCGGCGAGTTGCGCGGCGAACGCCGTCCGGGCCTGCTCACGGTCGGGGTGCACCTGGATGGACAGCGGCTGTTCGGCGGCCAGCACCTTCAGCAGGAAGGGCAGCCGTCCGCCGAACCGGCGGGCGCACTCGCCGCCGAGTTCGCGTTCCGGGGCTGCCGCGACCACCTCGTGCAGGGTCGTCGCGCGGCCGTCCCGGGTCAGTCCCGCGGGCCCGGCGGGATGGGCACCCATCCACAGCTCCGCCTCGGGCCCGGCCGAGGGAACGCTCCGTCCTTGGAGCCTGGCCAGCGCCTCGCGCGAGCCCCAGGCATACGGCTTGATGATCGGTCGGATGAGATCCACGGGCCGAACGATATCCGTAAGTAAACCGGTATAGCAAAAGTTGTGAGCCTTCGATCCGCGGATTCAGTCCGGCAGGAACATAGGGGGCGGGAACCTGCTGTGCAATAGCCGTCGCGAAAGTATCCAAAGTTTAGTGACCGGTTTAGTAAATCGCGCCATCGTGGCGCGTATCGGCACCGAAAACGTTGACGCCTCTATTGACATGACCGAAACATTGGGTGCTCTCATAGGGAACGGCGGCCGGTCAGTGGCCCGCACCACGACGCCGGTGCCGCCGTCACCCCCGTCAACTGCCGTACGGGACCGACTCCTTGACCAGACAACGTTGTCAGAGAGTCGGGCGGCTTCAGACGGAAGGTGTCGTCGTGTCCCAACCCCACTTGAGGAGCAACATGGCAAAGCAACCCAGACGCCTGCTGCGCACCGTCGCGGGTACGGCGTTCGCCGCCGCCGTCGGCCTGCTGGTCTCGGTCCTGGGCCCCTCCGTCGGCGACGCGCAGGCCGCACCCACCGGCCTCCGCGTCGACAACGGACGCGTGTACGAGTCGAACGGCAACGAGTTCGTGATGCGCGGCGTCAACCACGCCTACACCTGGTACCCGGAGCAGACCACCTCCATCGCCGACATCGCGGACAAGGGTGCCAACACCGTCCGCGTCGTTCTCGGCAGCGGCGACCGCTGGACCGAGACGACCGCGTCCCAGGTCTCCACGATCATCGACCAGTGCAAGGCGAACGAGGTCATCTGCGTCCTGGAGGTGCACGACACCACCGGCTACGGCGAGGACGGCGCCGCGGCGACCCTGGACCAGGCGGCCGACTACTGGATCGGCGTGAAGAGCGCGCTGCAGGGCCAGGAGGACTACGTCGTCGTCAACATCGGCAACGAGCCGTTCGGCAACACCGGTTACACCGCCTGGACCGACGCCACCAAGGCGGCCATCGGCAAGCTCCGCGGCGCCGGCATCGACCACGCCCTGATGGTCGACGCCCCCAACTGGGGCCAGGACTGGTCCCACACCATGCGGGACAACGCGGCCTCGGTCTTCGCCTCCGACCCCGACCGCAACACCATCTTCTCGATCCACATGTACGGCGTCTACGACACCGCCGCCGAGGTCCAGGGCTACCTGAACCACTTCGTCGACAACGGACTGCCCATCGTCGTGGGCGAGTTCGGCGACCAGCACAGCGACGGCAACCCGGACGAGGACGCGATCATGGCGACCGCGGAGTCCCTGGGCGTCGGCTACATGGGCTGGTCCTGGAGCGGCAACGGCAGCGGCGTCGAGTACCTCGACATGGTCAACGGCTTCGACGCCGACTCCCTCACCAACTGGGGCAACCGCTTCTTCAACGGCAGCAACGGCATCGCGGCCACCTCCGAGCGGGCCACCATTTACGGCGGCGGGGACGACGGGGGCAGCGACGGGGGTACGGCTCCGAACGGCTACCCGTACTGCGTGAACGGCGGCTCCTCCGACCCGGACGGCGACGGCTGGGGCTGGGAGAACAGCCAGTCCTGCGTCGTCCGCGGCAGCGCGGCGGACACCGGCTCCGCGGGCACGGCTCCGAACGGCTACCCGTACTGCGTGAACGGCGGCTCCTCCGACCCCGATGGCGACGGCTGGGGCTGGGAGAACAGCCGCTCCTGCGTCGTCCGCGGCAGCTCCGCCGACTACTGAGAGACGGCTACTGAGATCCGTGGCGGCATTCAGCGGGTCGCCGGGCTGGAGGCCCGGTCGGGTTCTTCGTGGTCCTCGGACGCGGGAGCCGCCGGGGCGGTGGCGTCGGGGCGGGGGATGGCGAGGGCGCACAGGGCGCCCGCCAGGACCACGGCGACGCCGATCCAGATGCCGGGGCGCATGCCGTCCACGAAACCCTGCGCGGTGCGGTCGTCGCCGTAGCGCATGAAGACGCTGCTCAGGATGGCGGTGCCGAGGGCGCCGCCGATCTCGCGGACGGTGCTGTTGGCGCCGGACGCCTTCCCGCGGTGCCGCGGCCCGACCGCGCCCAGCACCACCGCCGCCGTCGGCGCGAAGACGAGGCCCATGCCGACGCCCGCGACGACCATGGCGCCGGCCATGCGCGCGTACGGGGTGTCCGACGTGGCCACCAGGTTGATCCAGGCCAGTCCGGCCGCCTGGAGGAAGAGGCCGAGGGCCATCAGCCGTCCGCCGCCCACCCGGTCGGTCAGGGCACCGGCGACCGGCGCGACGAACATCGGCATCAGGGTCCAGGCCAGCGTGAGCACACCGGCCTCCAGCGGGGTGCGGACGGGCGCGACCTGGAAGAACTGCGCCAGCAGGAAGATCGACCCGAAGACACCGAAGTACATGCTCGCGGAGACCAGGTTGGAGAGGACGAAGGCCCGCTCGCGGTAGAAGGAGAGCGGAAGCAGCGGCTGGGCCGCCCGGCGCTCCCACAGCGCGAACAGGGTCAGCAGGACGGCTCCGCCGGTGAACGCCGACAGGACGAGGCCCGAACTCCAGCCCTCCTCCTCGCCGTTCACGATCGCCCAGACGGTCGCGAGGAGTCCCGCCGTGGCGAGGAGCATGCCGGGCAGGTCGAGCCGGGTGCCGGTCAGGGAGCTCTCCCGGAGCACGGACAGCACCAGCGGGACCGCCACCAGGCACACCGGGACGTTGATCCAGAAGATCCACTGCCAGTCCAGGCCGTCGACCACCGCACCGCCCACCACGGGCCCGAACGCCACGGCCGTACCGCTGACCGCGGACCACAGCCCGAGGGCCAGGCCGCGCTTCTTCTCCGGCACCTCCTCCGCGAGCAGCGTCAGCGACAGCGGCATCACGGCCGAGGCGCCGATACCCTGCAGTGCCCGCATGAGGATGAGCTGCCCGCTGCTGTCCGCGAGGCCGCAGCCGATCGAGGCCAGGGTGAACAGCGCGATGCCGGTCACGAAGACCCGGCGCCGGCCGAACCGGTCACCCAGCGCCGCCCCGGTCAGCAACAGGCAGGCGAAGCTGAGGACATAGGCGTTGACGAACCACTGCAGGTCCTCGGTGGACGCGTCGAGGTCGACGGCCATGGTCCGCAGCGCGGTCGTCACCACCAGGTTGTCGAGCGCGACCATGAACATCGGCAGACTGCATGCGAGGATGACCGACCATAACGGCTTTTTGAGAGTGCTCATGACAATGCCCCCATCGTGCGGGAAGGGCGCGCCGGCCGGCCCGCCTCGTGATGGATAGTAGCGCGATCCGTTATCCGTTATCTGTTGTCCCATGAATAAGAGCGAGTGAGAATGAGTAAGTGAGGCCCTGTGAAGATCTCTGAACTCAGCCGCCGCAGCGGCGTGTCCATCCCCACGATCAAGTACTACCTACGGGACGGTCTGCTGCCCCCGGGCCGGGCGACGGCCGCCAACCAGGCCGACTACGGCGAGGAACACCTGCGCCGCCTCCGTCTCGTCCGCACACTGGTCGGCGTACGGCGGCTGCCGGTGGGGGCGGTGAAGGAGATCCTGGGTGCCATCACGGAGCAGGACGGCGATCTGCACCAGATCTTCGGCATCGTGACCGACGCCCGCCCCGTCACCCAGCAGCAGAAACAGGCGCGGGAGCGGGAGAGGCAGGAGGCGGGCGAGGAGACGGGCGGCGTCACCGACGCGCGCGAACTGGTCGCCGCGATGGGCTGGGAGGTGCACTCCGGCACCGCCGCCCTACGGAGCCTCGGTGAGGTCCTGGACGCCCTGTCGGACATGGACTCGGGCATCGACTGGCGGTCCCTGCTGCCCTACGCGCGGCTGGCGGACCGTATCTCGGAGCTGGACGTCCAGCAGATGAACGGCGTGTCCGGCGTGCTGGAGCTGGCCGAACGCGCGGTGCTGGTCTCGGTCCTCCTGGAACCGGCCCTGCTGGCCATGCGCCGCCTCGCCCAGGAGGACAAGTCGGCCCGCCTGTTCGGCGGGGGCCCGGAGGAGGAGGGGGAGGAGGAGTGACGGAGGCCGGGCGGGACCGTGGCCGGCGCCTGGCCTCCGCCGGCTGAGGAGCCCCGCCGGGCCGCCGCCCGCCGAGTCCACCGCGGGCAGTCGTGCCTCCCCCAGTGCCTCAAGTGCCTGGGAGGTGCGCCCAGGGCGGCACGGGTGGGCGCGACGGAACCCCGCGAACGCCGGGCCGAGCGAACTCCCCCCGCCCCACACCGGCACAGAGCGCCCGGTACGGCCGCTCAGCCCTCTTGCGGAGGTGCCGGCTCCTCCAGCACCTCCGCCAGCACCACCCGCGTACCGCGCTCCGTGAACGCCGCGACGTCGGCGTCCGTCGCCGACGTGTCCGTGACCAGCGTCCAGCCGGCCGGCAACGTGGCCCACGCGTGGAACGGCGCCCGCCCCAACTTCGCCGCGTGCGCCAGCACATACGTCCGGGCGGCCCGCCGGGCCATCAGCTCCTTCAGCCGCGTCTGTCGCAGATCCGCCTCGCAGATCCCCCCGTCCGCCGTCACCCCGTCCGCGGACAGGAAGACCCGGTCGAACGTCATCCGCTCCAGCGCCGCCTCCGTCAGCGGCCCGACGAACGCCTGGCTGAGCGGCCGCAACGTCCCGCCCAGACACTCCACATGAACGGACTCGACGTCCGCCAGCTCGTGCAGCGCCGTCAGACCGGTCGTGGCGACCGTGAGATCCTGCGCCGTACGCAGCTCGTGCGCCAGCGCCCCGACCGTCGACCCGGCGTCCAGCAGCACGGTCTCGCCGGGCTGGATCTGGGCCGCCGCCCACCGGGCGATGGCCCGCTTCTGCGCGTACGCCTCCGTGGTGCGCTGGCGCAGTGACGCCTCCGGGTGCGCGTTCAGCGCCATCGCCCCGCCGTACGTGCGGGCCAGCCGGCCGTCGGCGGTGAGCCGGGCGAGGTCGCGGCGGATGGTGGAGGCGGTCACGCCGAAGTGCCGGGACAGCTCCTCGACACTGGCCAGGCCGGTGGTGGTGGCGAGTCGCAGGATCTCCTCGCGCCGAGCCTGGGATCCGTTGGGCGGCATCAAGTGTCCTTCGTGATACGTGGGTTCAGCGGGCGGTGGACATCTCGGCGGCCTGCCGCAGCGCCTCGATCATGCTACCGGCCTCGGCCTTCCCCGAACCGGCGATGTCGAAGGCCGTGCCGTGGTCGACGGAGGTGCGGATCACCGGGAGACCGACGGTGAGGTTGACGCCCGCCTCGATGCCGAGCACCTTGACCGGGCCGTGACCCTGGTCGTGGTACATCGCCACGATGAGGTCGTAGTCGCCCCGCGAGGCCAGGAAGAACGCGGTGTCGGCGGGCAGCGGGCCGCGCGCGTCGATGCCGTCGCGGCGCACCTTCTCCAGCGCGGGGACGATCTTCTCCTCCTCCTCGCCGTAGCCGAACAGGCCGTTCTCGCCGGCGTGCGGGTTGATGCCGCAGACGCCGATGACGGGCGCGGCCACCCCCGCCCGGACCATGGCCTCGTGGCCGCGGCGCACGGTCCGTTCGACCAGGCCGGGCTCGATCCGGTTGACGGCGTCGATGAGGCCGATGTGGGTGGTGACGTGGATGACCTTCACCTTCTCGGTGGAGAGCATCATCGACACCTCCTCCACCCCGGTGAAGTGGGCGAGCAGTTCGGTGTGTCCGGGGTAGACGTGCCCGGCGGCGTGCAGCGCCTCCTTGTTGAGGGGGGCGGTGCAGATGCCGTCGATCTCGCCGGTGAGGGCCAGTTCCGCGGCCCGCTTGACGTACTCGTACGCGGCGTGGCCGGCCTCGGCGGAGAGGGCGCCCCAGGGCAGGTCGGCGGGGAGCAGCCCCAGGTCCACGACGTTGATCCGGCCCGGTGCGGACTCGGCCGCCGCCGGCGTCGGTACGGTCACGATCTCGCACTCGGTGCCGAGGATCCGGGCCGCTTCCCGCAGCCGGGCGGCGTCCCCGATCACCACCGGCCGGCACCGGCCCAGCGTCGCGGCGTCCAGCACCGCGGGCACGATCACCTCGGGCCCGATACCGGCTCCGTCGCCCATGGTGACACCGATGAGAGGGAGGGGCTGCTGCGCGTTCACTGGGTGACTCCTTGCTGAGAGGGGCGGAGTGCCGCCGCGATACGGACGAACGAGTCCGGGCCGCCGAAGCTCCCGGGGCGGGTGACGACCGACCGGCCGTCGATGGTCCTGCAGTGCACGGCACCGTGGTGGATCTCGCCGACGGGCCGGAGCGTCGTGATGCCGAGCGAGTCGAGCACCCGTCGGGCCGTCTCGCCGCCGGTCAGGACGAGGTCCGGACGTCCCGGCACCGTGGAGACGGCCCGCGCCAGTCCGGCCACGACCGCGCGTGCCGCACCGGGCCGGACACCGCCGGACCCGTCGACGGACAGTACGGTCACCGTGCCGGTGGCGAGTTCGGGCAGCACGACGCCCTCCACCCCGGCCAACTCCCCGGGCGACAGCGGCAGATGCCGGGCCCCGGCTGCGACCAGCCGCCCGATCTGCTCGGCCACCACGGGCTCCGCGCTCCCGGCGACGACGAGCAGGGGCCGCGCGACGCCCTCGGCTCCCGCCGACCCCCCGCCCTCGACAGCCACCCGGACGGAAGCCTCGGCCGGGACCGTCGGGGTGGCCGCCGTTGACGGCGTCACGGATCGGGCCGGCGCAGCCCCTGCCGTCGACGGGCGTGACACCGGCTCGGCGTCCCCCGACGGCGCTGCCGACACCGAAGCCGCCGTCGGTCCGGTCGGCCGCGCCGCGAACGGTTCGGTCGCCCTCGGCCGAGCGGCCGTGGGTCCGGCTCCCGCCGACGACCCGTGCGCGCGCCGCGCGGCGAGCCGGCGGCCGAGGGCCGCCGCCAGGCCGCCGCTGCCCAGGAGCCGGGCGCCCGGGCCGAGGAGTGCCGCCGCGGTGGCGATCACCGTCAGGTCGGTGTCGGTCTCCGCGTCGCAGACCGGGTGCCGTCCATGGGCCGCCAGCTCCCGGAAGCGGCCGGCCAGCGCGATGGGGCCCTGCCGTACGGTCTCCAGCGGTACGTCCGCGGTCGGCAGCGGCGCCAGCGCCTCGGCGGAGGACCGCGGCGCGGCACGCTCCTCCGCGCGCCAGGCGGCGCACTCGTGCAGCGGTACCCCGTCGACCAGCACCACGCCGCCGCGCACCACGCGCCGTGCGGCGGGCAGGGCCGTCGCGATCACCAGGACCTCGGCCCCTTCCGCGAAGGCGGCGGCCTCCGCGCCGACCGGCCCGCGCAGCAGCGAGTCGCACTTCTTGAACCAGAGCGGACTGCCGTACGGCTTGCGGGAATTGGTTGCGCGAAACGCGCGTGACGCCGTGTCGTCCGCGTCCGTGTCCGCGCGGACACCGGCCGGTGCCCGCCCCGCCGCCGCCGTCCCCACCGCGCCCACCGCGGCCCGTACGGCATCGGCCGCCGCCTCGTCGTCCAGGTACCGCGAGTCGAGGTCCACCACCACGACCTCCCCGTCGGCACCGGATACTCCCAGGTCGTCGGCGTGCAGCACGAGCCGCGCAGGCAGCCGCAGCAGCGCGGCGGCCTCCGCCGCCCCCGACAGGTCGTCGGCGAGCGCGACGACCGCGGTGTCGTCCCCACGGCACACGCGGACCTCCTCCAAGAACTCGGTGACTCGGTGTCGCAGTGCCCTGATGATGGCATAGCTTGCGCGATTCGCGCGAGACTCTTGCGCATAACGCGCAGTCATGCGAGCGTTCACCCACCGAGAAGCCACCGTCCCGCACCGGAAGGAACCGCTCGTGAGCACCGGCACCCGCCCCGGCCCGCACGGAAGCCCACAGGGAAGCGCGCAGGAAGGCCCACGGGGAATCGAGCTCCCGCCCGTCCCCGTACCGCTCTCCCGCCTGGTCCTGGGCACCATGACGTTCGGCGACACCGTCGACCGCGCGGGCGCCGCCGCCATGCTGGACACCGCGCTCGACGCCGGCCTCACCGGCGTGGACACGGCCAACGGCTACGCGGGCGGCGAGAGCGAGCGGATCCTCGCCGGCCTGCTGCCCGGACGCCGGGACCGGATCGTGCTCGCCACCAAGGCCGGCATCCCGCACCCCGACCAGGGAGAGCACGCCCCGCTCTCCCCGGCCGGCCTGCGGGCCGCCCTCGACGGCAGCCTCGAGAGGCTCGGCACCGACCACGTCGACCTCTTCTACCTGCACCAGCCGGACCGCCGTACGCCACTCGCGGAGACCCTCGCGACCGTGGCCGAGTTCGTCGCGGAGGGGAAGATCCGCGCGCTCGGCGTGTCCAACTTCGCCGCCTGGCAGATCGCCGAGCTGACCCGCACCGCCGACGAGGTCGGCGCCCCGCGCCCGGTCGTCGCGCAGCAGCTGCACAACCTCCTCGCCCGCCGGATCGAGGAGGAGTACGTCGAGTACGCGGCGGTGAGCGGTCTGCGCACCATGGTCTACAACCCGCTCGGCGGCGGCCTCCTCACCGGCCGGCACCGCTTCGAGGCCGACCCCGCCACCGGCCGCTTCGGCGACTCCAAACTCGCCGCGATGTACCGGGAGCGCTACTGGAACGAGGACCTCTTCGCCGCCGTCGCACAGCTCACCGCGATCGCCGACGGGGCCGGCCTCCCGCTCACCGAACTCGCCCTGCGCTGGCTGCTGGACCGCCCCTCCACCGACGCCCTCCTGCTCGGCGGCTCCCGGCCGGAACACCTGCGGGCCAACATCGCCGCCGCCCAGGCCGGCCCGCTGCCCGAGGACGTGACCGCCGCCTGCGACGCCGTCGGCTCCGCGCTGCGCGGCCCGATGCCCGCCTACAACCGCTGACCACCGCCGCCGCCCCACCAGCCCGGAGACCTCCCATGACCACCGCCGCGCACTTCACCGCCGCCCTGCGCGACCGCCGCCCCCTCATCGGCTACTGGTCGCTGCTCGACTCGCCCGTCGCCGCCGAGCGTCTCGCCCGGCTCGGTTACGACTACCTGGCCTTCGACGCCCAGCACGGCCTCTTCGGTTACCAGGGCCTGCTGAACAACCTCATCGCCACCGACACCCGCGGCTCCACCGCCGTCGGCATGGTCCGCGTCGAGGCCAACGACCCGACGTACATCGGCCGCGCGCTCGACGCGGGCGCCGCCGCCGTCATCGTGCCGCTCGTCGACACCGCGCGGGACGCCGCCGACGCGGTCGCCGCCGTGCGCTACCCGCCGCACGGCCGCCGCTCCTACGGCCCCATGCGCGCCCAGCTGCGCATCGGCCCCGACCCGGCCGACACCCACGAGCAGACCGCCGTCCTCGCCATGATCGAGACCGCCGACGGACTCGCCAACGTCGAGGAGATCTGCGCCACCCCCGGACTCGACGGCATCTACGTCGGCCCCTCCGACCTGCGCCTGGCCATCGGCGGCCGGACCTCCACGGACCCCGGCGTCGCCGACGGGTTCGAGCAGGCCCTCACCCGGATCCGCAAGGCCGCCGAGGCCGCCGGCATCGCCGCCGGCATCCACAACGGCGACGGCGCGAGCGCCGCCCGCCGGCTCGACGAGGGCTTCACCTTCGCGTCCGTCGCCGCCGACGTGGTCCACCTCCAGCAGATCGCCGCCACCCACCTGGACGCGGCGCGGAAGGGCAGCCGGGCATGAGCACATCCACCCGCACCACCCTCATCACCACGCCCACCTTCGCCCGCCACTCGCCCGACCCCTGGACCCTCCTCGCCGACGGCGGCGCGGGCCCGGTCCGCCCGTACGACGACCGCGCCCTGCCGTACGACGAACTGCTCGCCCGGATATCCGGCGCCGACGCGCTCGTCGCCGGCATGGACCCGGTCACCGCCGAGGTCATGGACGCCGCCCCGCGGCTGAGGGTCATCGCCAAGCACGGCGTCGGCACCGACACCATCGACGTCGCCGCCGCCCGCGACCGCGGCATCCCCGTCGTCTGCGCGCCCGGCTCCAACTCCCGGGCCGTCGCCGAGTACACCTTCGGCCTCGTCCTCGACGCCGCCCGCCGGATCAGCGCCTCCCACACCGCCGTCACCGAGGGCGGCTGGCCCAAGCTCTTCGGCCCGGAACTGCACGGCAGGACCATCGGCGTCGTCGGCTTCGGACGCATCGGGCGGCTCGTCGCCGGTTACGCGCGCGCCTTCGGGATGAGCGTCCTCGCCCACGACCCGTACGTCCCCGACGACGCGGTGACCGCGGCGGACGCCGAACCCGTCACCCTCGACGCGCTCCTCGCCCGCGCCGACGTCGTCACCCTGCACCTCCCGCCCGCCGGAGCGCCGCTCCTGGACACCGCCCGGCTGGCCGCCATGAAACCCGGCGCGATCCTCGTCAACGCCGCCCGCGGCGGCCTCGTCGACGACACCGCGCTCGCCGCCGCCCTGCACTCCGGGCACCTGGCCGCCGCCGCGCTCGACGCCTTCGCCGTCGAACCCCTCCCGGCCGGCCACGTCCTGCGCACGGCGCCCCGGCTCACCCTCACCTCCCACATGGCCGCCTGCACCCCGGAGGCCAACCGCGCGATGGGCCTGATGGTCGCCGAGGACGTACTCCGTGTCCTCGCCGGCGAACCCCCGCGCCACGCGGCCGGCTGACCCCGCCGCCGACCCGCCACGTCACCCCCCATGCCCTTACCCGCCCTGTTTGCCTTCCGCTCCGGCGACGGCGCCGGAAACAGCAAAGGAACACCGCCATGCCGACCACCGCCACCGCCCCAGCGGCGGAGCACGCGCAGGCCGATCCGTACGCCCTGCGCCCCGAGGACGCCCGCCCGGCACCCACCGCCTTCCGTGACCGGATCCGCCATCTCGGCCCCGGCTTCGTGCTGTCGGCCGCCGTGGTCGGCTCCGGAGAGCTGATCACCACCACCGCGCTCGGCGCCGAGGCCGGATTCGCGCTGCTGTGGCTGGTGATCGTCTCGACCGCGGTCAAGGTCTGGGTCCAGATGGAACTGGCCCAGTGGACCATCCTCAACGGGCGTACCGCACTGGAGGGTTACCGCGAGGTCGGCCCCCGCGTCGGCCGGCTGAGCTGGATCAACTGGCTCTGGATCGGCATGGACTTCGCCAAGATGTTCCAGCGCGGAGGCATCATCGGCGGTACGGCGGCCGCCTGTTCGGTGCTGTGGCCGGTCATCGGCGAACCACTGAGCTGGGGCTCCCTGGCGCTCTGGGCCGTCGTCGTCACGGTCGCCGCCGTCCTGCTGCTGCAGTCCGGCAAGTACAGCCTCGTCGAACGCGCCTGTCTCGTCTCCGTCGTCGTCTTCACCCTGGTCACCGTCAGCCTCGCGGTCGGCCTGCCCGGCACCGAGTTCGGCTACGGCACGAGCGAACTGGGCAGCGGCTTCGGCTTCGAGATCCCGGCCGGCACCGTCGGCATCGCGCTCGCCGTCTTCGGCATCACCGGCGTCGGCGCCGACGAGATGACCACGTACACCTACTGGTGCCTGGAGAAGGGCTACGCCCGCTGGACCGGGCCCGACGACGGCAGCGAGGAGCGCGCCCGCCGCGCCGAGGGCTGGATCAAGGTGATGCGCCTGGACGCCCTCACCGGCCTCGCCGTCTGCGTGCTGTGCACCCTGTCCTTCTACGTCATCGGCGCGGCCGTGCTCCACCCGCAGGGCCTGGTGCCCGAGGGCAACGAGATGATCACCACGCTCTCGCGGATCTACACCGACACCATGGGTCCCTGGGCCGAGTACCTGTTCCTCGTCGGCGCGTTCGCCGTCCTCTTCTCCACCCTCATCGGCTCCACCGCCTCCGTGCCCCGGCTGTGGACCAACACGCTCGGCCTGCTCGGCGTCGTCGACTGGAGCGACGTCCGCGCCCGCACCCGCACCATCCGCGTCCTCACCTGGTGCCTGCCGCTGCTGTGGACCTGCTTCTTCCTCTGGATGCAGTCGCCGGTGCTGATGGTGCAGATCGGCGGCATCGGCGGCGGGATCTTCCTGCTCGCCGTGGTCGTCGCCGTCTGGCGCCTGCGCCACACCGGAGTGCCGAAGCGCTTCCGCGGCAACCCCTGGCTCACCGCCGCCCTCGTCCTCAGCAGCGCCGCGATCCTCTGCGTCGGCGTCTACGGAGTCCTGAAGACGCTCGGAGCCGTGCCGGAGTGACCGCCGAACCCCCTGCCGTCAGGCGCGGTTGCGCATGAGCGGCAATGACACCGGAGGGCTCCCGCACGAGCGTCACGTGCGGGAGCCCTCCCGTGTCAGGGCGCGAGGGTCCCCCCTAGGGCCAGGGATTCGCCCTGAGGCCGCACACGTACGGCGCGGAGGTGAGCAGCTCCGGGGTCACGCGGATGCCCGTGATCCGCTCGGCGAGGGCGAAGGAGGGATCGATGGTGTCGTGCCAACCAGGGACGCCGCGCTCGTCCTCGTCGGAGAGGTCGAAGCCGCATTCCGCCATGTCGGCGAGGAGGGCGTCCGGGTGACTGCCCTCGCGGCAGTCGGCGAAGAGCGCGTCGAAGTCCAGCCGGAGCGTGCCGTCGACCCACCAGCAGAAGCGGTGCGCCCCGTTCTCGTTGCTGTAGTGCGAGACCACCGTGCGGCCCCGGGACAGGGGTGTCACGATCTTGTCGGTGACCCCGACGAAGCCGTTGTACTCCACCATCACGGACCAGTCGCCGAGCGAGGTGGCCCCGACGAAGCACCGTGCGTCGTCCGGGTCGTGCGCCCTCGTCAGCGCACGCAGCCGGCCCACGCCGGTGAACCGCTCCGTCGCGTCGGCGCCCAGGGTCCGCAGGAGTTCCCCGGGAGTGATTCCCCGGACGTACGTGGCGCAGTACGCGACCGCCCAGTCCTCGTACTGTTCGCCGATCCACCGGTAGTCGTCGGCGGTGGGTTTGCCGGTCATGCGGGCATCCTGTCATCCGGCGGAGCCACCACGGCCCTCCCCGACCCGGAAGAACGGGCTCGGAATCCGGATTAATTCGGCTGTGTACGGTGCGGTGATGTGAACGTCCGTGGCCACACCCCCTCCACGCGTAACATCGCGCCCGGGGGCGAGTGTCGGACCGTTGAGGGGGAGTGCCGCATGGCCGGCAGGGCCGGACGGGTTCTCGTGGCCGACGACGACGTGAGCACACGGCGTTCGCTGGAACGGGGGCTGCGGCTGGGGGGTTTCGAGGTCACGCTGGCCGACGACGGACACACCGCGCTGGAGGCGCTGCGGAGGCAGCGGCCGGACATCGTTGTCCTCGACGTCCGCATGCCGGGGCTGAGCGGCATCGAGGTGTGCCGGGCCCTGCGCGACAGCGGCGACGACGTGCCGGTGCTCATGCTCTCCGGGCTGGACGAAGTGGCGGACAGGATCGCCGGGTTGCAGGCCGGCGGCGACGACTACCTGGTCAAGCCGTTCGCCCTCCAGGAACTCAAGCTGCGCCTGCGTGCCCTGCTGCGCCGGCGCCCGCCCGCCGCCACGGACCGCGTCGAGGTGGGCGGCCTGGTCCTGGAACCGTCCACCCGCGAGGTGTCGCTGGACGGACGGCCCCTGCGTCTGACGCCCCGCGAGTTCCACCTGCTGGAGACACTGGCCCGGAACTCCGGCATCGTCCTGACCCGCGACCGGTTGCTGGAGCACGTCTGGGGGTACGACGCCGACGTCCGCACGGACGCGGTGGACACCTTCGTCAGCTATCTGCGGCGCAAGACGGAGGCGCACGGACACCCCCGCATCCTGCACACCGTGCGCGGCGTCGGTTTCGTCCTGCGCGTGGACAAGGGCGTCCGAGAGGCCACCACCACACCGTGAGGCTCTCCACCCGTATCGCCCTGTCCGCCGCCGTGATCGTGCCCCTGCTGGTCCTCGCCACCAACTACCTGCTGCTCGCCTGGTTCGCCGACGACCTGCGCGCCGAGCAGGAGACACAACTCCGCTCCCGGGCCACCACCCTCACGCACAACGCCCAGGTGTACCTGGGGGCCGTCGCGGCCGGCCGTCCCGTCGTCGCCAAGCACGCCCGGCGCCGGCTCGTCGCCTCGTCGGCGGACGTCGGCTTCCGGCTGTACGGGCCGAAAGGCGTCATCGAGGCCGGCCCGCGGCACGACCCGGCGCTGTCCCTGCCCGCAGAGGCCAGACAGCCGGTCGCCCTGGACGGCGAGGGCGCGGGCGGCACCACCTGGCTCGTGATGTCCCGGCGGGTGGTCACCCCGCCGGACGGCACGCCCCCGGACCGGCCCAACCTGTGGATGTTCTCCCCGGACACCGCCTACCGGGCACAACTGTCGCGAATACGGCACCGGACCCTGACCGTCGCCCTGCTCTCCGCCCCCGTGACCGGGGCCGTCGCCTGGCTCATCGCGAGCCGCGCCACCCTGCCGCTGCGCCGCCTCCAGCACCGCGCGAGCGGACTCGACCCCCGGATCACCGTGCTCCGCCTGGAGCACACGCCGAGCGGTGTCACCGAGGTCGACGACCTCGCCGGCACGCTCAGGACCGTACTGGCCCGGTACGACGAACAGGCGGCGCGCGCCGGGGAGGCGCTGGAGACGGCACGGTCCTTCGCCGCGGCGGCCTCCCACGAGATGCGCAACCCCCTGACGAGCATGCGCACCAACCTCGACGTCCTCACCGAGTACCCGGACCTGGACGGGGCCGACCGCGAGGAGGTGCTCGCCGACCTGGCGCGCGAGCAGGCCCGGCTGCTCGGACTGCTGGGGATGCTGCGCACGCTCGCCCAGGGCGATCTGGTCGAGGTGGACGCCTTCACCCCGCTGGACCTGGGGGAAGTGGTGCGGACCTCGGTCGCGGACCTGCGCCGGACCCGCCCCGGCGCACACCTGACCGTACGGGCCGACGGCGGTCTGCTGGTCCACGCCTGGCCCGAAGGGCTGCGCTCGGCCGTGGACAACCTGCTGGTCAACGCCTGGATCCACGGCCGTACGCAGGACGGGCACGCCCACGTGGAGGTGAGCCTGCGCGCCGAGCGGGAGGCCGGCGCACCGGCGGCGGTCCTCACCGTCGACGACCACGGCCCCGGCGTGCCGGCGGCGCTCCGCGAGGAGGTGTTCCGGCGCTTCCACCGCAGCCCGGACAGCCCCGGTTCGGGCCTCGGCCTCACCCTGGTCGCCCAGCAGATCGCACTCCACCAGGGCGCGGTCACGGTGACGGACCGCCCGGACGGAGCACCCGGGGCGCGCTTCGAGGTGCGGCTGCCGGTCACCGGCGTCCAGGACGTCACGCACACCCTGCCGCTGCTCCGCCGCGACTGGCTGACCGCCGCCGACTGACCCCGGCGGGCCCGCCGGACCGGTCACAAGGTTTCCACAAGATCGGTCCCTACCTTCCTCCTCGCAACAGGCACGGACTGCTACGGGGAGGGATGCCGGAAGTGCCGGATGTGCACACGCACTCGGACCAGGTGCTGCGGTCGTTGCGCCAGTCGGGCCCCCTGACCAGGGGCGAACTGGGGGAGCTGTGCGGACTGTCACGCACCACGCTGTACGAGGTCGTCAGCAGGCTCGTGGACCGCGGCCTGGTGGTCGCCACGGTGCCGGACACCGGCCCGCGCGGGCGCGGGCGCCCGGCGGAGCGGCTGGCGCTGAACCCGGATGCCGGGCGCGTCCTCGGCATCGACTTCGGCCCGCGGACCGTCCGCGTGGCCGCGATGGCGGTGCCGCACGACGACATCGGCACCGCCGGTGAGCCGTGTCCCCCCGACGCCCCATGGCCGGAGCGCGTCGCCCTCGCACGCCGGCTGGCCGGCACCCTGACCGGCGGACGGCTGCGCCCCGGCGTGCTCGACGGGGTCGGGGTCTCGGTGACCGACCCGGCCGCCGCGTCGTCCGCCCCGGCCGGCCGGCGGACCCTGACGGCGCTGATCGGCCGCGCCTTCGGCACCCGGGTACGGCTGGACGGCGCCGCGCGGCTGGCGGCGCTGGCCGAGACGGTGTGGGGCGCGGCCAAGGGACACCGGGACGTGCTCTACCTGGAGCTGTCCGACCGGGTCGGCGGCGGGCTGGTCGGCGCCGGCGCGCTGCACCACGGCGCGCACGGCCGGTCGGGGGAGTTCGGGCACATCACCGTGGAGCCCGGGGGCGCCCCCTGCTCCTGCGGCGGCCGGGGCTGTCTGCAGACGGTGGCCTCCACCACGGCCGTACTGAACGCCTACCGGGCCACGGCGGACGTACCGGACCTGGTGGCCGCGCTGCGCGCCGGTGAACCGGCCGCCCACGCGGCGGTACGGCGGGCCGGCACGTACGCCGGCCGGGTGCTGGCCGGTCTGGCGAACGCGCTCGGACCCGGCGCCGTCGTCGTGGGCGGTGAACTCGCCACCGCCGTACCGGCACTCATGGAGCCGGTACGGCGGGAACTGCGGACGAACGTCGTGCGGTACGGCTCACAGCCGCCGTTGCTCGTCCGCCGCGCCGAACTGGGCGACTTCGCCGCCGCCCTCGGCGCCGTCTTCCTGCTGCGGCGGCCCACCGACGCCGCCTCAAGTAAATCCGGCCGCACGGCATTTAATCCGGCTCCGTAATTCTGACGGTCCTCGACGACAAAATCGGCGGCTTCCTAAACTTCCGGTGTCCGGGTGTGTGCATTCCGCCCGCCCTCAGAGAGGAACGACTCAGCATGCTCATGAATCGGCGTGTCAGAGGTGTCGTCACCATAGGCCTGGCCGCCGCCCTCCTGGGTGTCATGGAGGCAAGTCCCGCCTCCGCGGCCCCCATCGGAAAGGTGCGGCAGGGAAAAGCCACGTTCTACACGGACCGTGGAACCGGCGCCTGCGGTAAGCCGGTCGACGCGGCGAACCAGCGGATCGTCGCCGTCTCCCCGAAATGGTGGACGGCCGCCAATCCGAACAAGGACCCGCTGTGCCGTCTCAAGGTGCGCGTCACCTACAAGGGAAAGTCCATCACCGTACCGGTCCGGGACAAGTGCGCCGGCTGCGGTCCCCACCACATCGACCTCGGGCGGCCCGCTTTCGCGGAGCTGGCAGCTCCCTCCAAGGGCGTCATCAAGGGCGTCAAGTGGAAGTTCGTCCGATAACAAAGGAGTTCGACCGATGTCCAAGTCCCGCATATTCACCGGGCTGCTCGCGGCACTGACGCTGACGACCCTGGCCGGACCGCTGGCCACCACGGCGTCCGCCGCCCCGTCCGCCGCACCTGCCGCACAGGCCGGATTCGTGGTCAGCCAGGCCGAGTTCAACCGCATGTTCCCGAACCACAACAAGTTCTACACCTACGCCTCGCTGACGAAGGCGATGAAGTCGTTCCCGGCCTTCGCCCACACCGGCAGCACCGCCGTCCGCAACCGCGAGGCCGCCGCCTTCCTCGCCAACGTCTCCCACGAGACCGGTGGGCTGAAGCACATCGTCGAGCAGGACAAGGCCAACTGGGACCACTACTGCGACACGCAGCAGCCCTACGGCTGCCCGGCCGGCAAGGCCAAGTACTACGGCCGCGGCCCGATCCAGCTGAGCTGGAACTTCAACTACAAGGCCGCGGGCGACGCCCTCGGCATCGACCTGCTGCGCAACCCGGGGCTGGTCCAGAAGAACCCGGTCGTCGCCTGGAAGACGGCCCTGTGGTTCTGGATGCGGAACCCCGGCGCCGGCCCCATGACCGGCCACCACGCCATGGTCAGCGGGGCCGGCTTCGGCCAGAGCATCCGCAGCATCAACGGTGCCGTCGAGTGCGACGGCGAGAGGCCGGACCAGGTGCGCCACCGGGTGGCCCTGTACGACAGGTTCGCCAGGATCCTCCGCGTCGCGCCCGGCACGAACAAGAGCTGCTGAAGGAACACGGACATGGCCATATCCCGGTACCTCGCCACGGTCCTGACCGTCGCCTCGGCGGCGACCGCGCTGTCCGCCGCCTCCGCCGCGCCGGCGTCGGCGGCGGCACCGTCGCCCAAGGCGCTGAAGGCCAACGTGCTCAAGCTGACGAACGCCGAGCGGGCCAAGGCAGGCTGTCCCGCGCTGAAGTTCGACGCCGCGCTCGCCAAGGCGGCACAGCGGCACTCCGTGGACATGGCGGGCCACGACTTCGTCGGCCACGTCGGATCGGGCGGCAGCACCATGGTGACCAGGGCCAGGGCCGCCGGTTACACCGGCTGGAACTCCCTCGCGGAGAACGTCGCCGCCGGCCAGAAGACCGCCGCGGGCGTGGTCAAGAGCTGGATGAAGTCCCCGGGCCACCGGGCCAACATCCTCAACTGCTCGCTCGAGCACCTGGGCGTCGGCCATGTGAAGAAGCCCGGCACCCGCTACGGGACGTACTGGACCCAGGACTTCGGCGCGAAGTTCTGATCCGCGGGCTCTGACGCCGACCGCCGCGTGCGGTGTGCCGCCGTATCGGCACACCGCACGCGGCGGTGGTGTGTCCGGGGAGATCAGAAGGGCGTGATCGTCAGGCGCAGGCGCCGGGGCGCGTTGTCCTGGATGTACGTGGCGAAGTCACCGACGTCGTCGAAGGCGAAGCCGTACGCCTTGCCGTTGTTCACCACCGAGTGGATCGCCTTCGCGTAGTGGTTGGTGACGGGGGTCCGGTAGAAGGCCGCCGCGCCGGTCGTGGGCTGGGCGCCGGCGCGCAGGAGCACGGAGCGGTTGAAGCCGGCGCCGAGGGCCGCGGCCACGGGGCCGCGCAGACCGTCGTTGGGGGCGAAGAGGCTGCCGTCGCAGAAGAGGATGTCGCGGGTGGTGGGCCGGTCGAAGGTGAGCGTGGCCGGACCGTGGAAGGTCAGCTTCCCGTCGCGTACCCGGCCGGTGAAGGTGCCCGCATCGGTGCGGACGGTGAGGTTCTGCCGCGTGTAGCGCTGCCACACCTGGTCGATGTACGGGCCGTAGTAGTCCCCCGGGAAGCGGCCCGCGTCGAGGCCGTGTCCGGGGGCGACGGCCCGCAGGTCGTTCACCACCAGACGGTCGAACGCCTCGCGCCGCCGCAGGGCGGCGAAGACGGCCTTCCGGCCTCCCTCGCGCACCGCGCCGGTGGTGTGCCGGCCGCGCCCGGTCAGTCGCAGGCTCATCGGGACGCTGAACATGTCGACCATGGTCGTGTTGCAGAACATCCCGTCGGCGTTGTACGTGAACTCCGCGCAGTCGTGCAGCACCGGGTAGTTGGGGTCCGACGCGACCCAGCCGGCCGGGGTCTGCAGCGCGGGCCGTCCGTCGCCGTCCCGGACCACCCTGAGCTTCAGCCTCCCGCCCAGGGAGACGTAGATCCGGCCCGACATGCGGGGGAGGGAGAGACGGGTCTCCCCCTTCGCCGCGAGCGGGATCGCGTAGTCGGTGAAACCGCCCGCCCTGTTGTCCGCGAGGGCCAGCGGGACGGCCTTTCCGGCCCGGTCCACCCTGACCTGCCGGCCGTTCCGGGTCCCCACGATGTACACGTGGACCGAAGAATTCTTAAAATCCCCGCTGTTGTTCACGATCGTCAGCGGAAGCCCTCCGGCCGCCGCGTGAGCCGTCGGCGTGGCGGCGGAAAGCAGAGGGCCGGCCAGGGCGGCCCCTCCCGCCGCCACGAGAAGGGAACGGCGCGCTATTTCGCGCGGCCGGTCGTGTGTCGTCATACCGTGCTGCTCCTTGGATCGGTGAATGCTTTCCGGCGATGGCGACCGTACATCGATTCAAGGAGCACTTCGATTTGTCCCGCATTTTTTCCCGCACGATTCCGTGGCTCCCGTCCGTGCGGGCGTGTTCTTCTAAACGCTTCCTTCCCTTTCCGGACTTGCGGCCGGCATTGTCTTTTCCGATTTCTCCGTCCAGTCGACCCAGCGTGAGCACACCGCCACCAGTACGGCGGACGCCGCGACCACCGCCATGCCGGTCGTCAGATCCGAGTGGCCGGCGACGAAACCGATCAGGGCCGGGCCCGCCAGGAGACCGGTGGTGCCCATGGCGGCGACCAGGGCGAGGGCGCCCGGTCCCTCCGTGGCGGCGGCGACGTAGAGGCAGGGGGTCACCGTCGCCATGCCCAGGCCGACGCAGGCGAAGCCGACGAGCGCGGGCCAGGTGCCGCCGGCCAGCAGCGCGAGGGCGAGACCGGTGCCGGCCATCGTGCTGCCCACCCGCACCATGCGCGCGTCGCCCCACCGGTTGCGCCAGCCGTCGCCCAGGAGACGGGCCGCCACCATCATCACCGAGACGACGGCGATGCCCAGCGGCGCCAGCCGCCCCGACGCGCCGGTCTCCTCCGTCAGGTAGAGCGCCGACCAGTCGTTCATGGCGCCCTCGACGACCGTGCCGAACACCATGGCGCAGCCCAGTACGAGAGCCGTGCGCGAGGCGCCCGTCAGGCTCCGCAGACCCTTCTTCCCGCCCTCGGCCGGCTGTTCTTCGGCCGGGGGAGCCGGGGGAGCGGGCGCGTCGGTGAGCACCCGGGGCCTGGAACCCGCCAGCAGCAGCACCCCCAGCACCGCCGCCACGGCGAAGTGCGCGGTCACCGAGTGCGTCACGGTGTTCACCCCGGAGGCCAGCAGCGCGCCCCCGAGCGAGCCCCCGCTGAACGTCGCGTGCAACTGGGCCATCGCGGCCCGCCCGTAGTGGGATTCGAGGGCGGCGCCCTGCGCGTTCATGGCGACGTTCAGACCGCCGACGGCCATGCCGTCGAGGAGGATCACCAGCAGGGCGAGCGGATAACTGCCGACCGCGGCCAGCACGGGCAGCACCGCCACCAGGGCCAGCGCGGACCAGAGCGCCAGCCGCCGGGCGCCCAGCCGCCGCATCAGCGGGGCGACCAGCGGGAAGGACACCGCCGCCCCGACCCCGGCGGCCATCAGCAGCAGACCCACCTCCGTCCCGCTCAGGTCGAAGCGGTCCTTGAGGGCGGGCAGCCGGGAGGCCCAGGTGGCGTACTGGAAGCCGAGGAAGGAGAACAGGGCGGCGATCGCCAGTTGGTCGCGGCGGAAATCGCCGAGGGTGGGCAGCATGGGCGTCAGGACCCCTCTTCCGGGCCGCCGGAGCGGCCGCAGTGGACCGGGCAGGACATGTAGACGGCGCCGTCGCCGTAACCCCCGGGGAGCTCGGCCCCCGGCTCGGGCCGGTAGCCGTGACCGGCCCAGAAGCCCGCCGTCCCGCCGACGGCGACCAGCGAGATCCGTTCGTACGACGACCGCCGCGCGACCGCCGTGAGATGCCGCAGCAGTCTGCCGCCCAGCCCCCTGCCGCGCAGATCGTCCGCGATCACGAGGTCGTGCAGATGCAGATTGCGGGAGTCGTACGCCCGCTCCTCCGGCCGGGTCAGGTCCGGGTACCGCAGCCGCGGATAGGGCAGGGCGAGCACGTAGCCGGCGACACGGCCGCCGGTCTCCAGGACGAAGCAGGTCTCCGGGGAGGCCAGGCCCCGGGAGCGGAGCGCCTCGACGCCCTCGGACAGCGAGGCCGGCGCGTACGCCTCGGCCTCCAGCGCGGCGATCCGCGGCCAGTCGTCCTCGGCGATCGCGCGTACGCGCACCTCCGGGGTGTCACCGCCCACGCAGACGCGGGGGAGCGGGCCGAAACCGTTGAAGCCCTCGGTCGTGTAACTGGCGGCGTACGCGCCCGCCGACAGCACCCACACCGGGTCGCCCGACGCGACCGCCCTCGGCACCCGCACCCTCCGGTGCTCGTGGGCGTAGGCGTCGTCACTGTCGCAGGTGGGACCCGCGACCACGACCGGCACCAGGTCGGCGTCGGCCCCGTCCGGGTGGGACGGGTGGGACGGGAAGACGAGCGGGTACCGCACCTGGTCCATCTCGTACAGGCCGTTGAACTTCCCGCAGCTCAGGTACAGCCAGTGCTCCCGCTCCCCGTCCGGCCCGCGGCGGGACGTCAGCCGGGAGACATGGGCCCGGACCGCTCCGTGGTCGGCCACCAGATGGCGTCCCGGCTCGATGACGAAGTCCAGGGGGCGGGGGGAGAGGGACGTCAGCCGTTCCATGCCCTCGCGGAGCACGGCGAAGATCTTGTCCAGCGGGGGGTCGAGCCGTTCGCCCCGGCGGTCGGCGTAGCCGAGCGCCGGCAGACCGCCGCCGAGGTTGACGTGGTCCGGCACGATCCCGCGGCCGTGCAGCGCCGTGAGCACCTCGGCGAGGGCCGCGAACGCCTGCTGCCACGCCTCGGCGGTCATCTGCTGCGACCCGACGTGCACCGAAAGACCGGCGGGGACCAGACCCGCGTCCCGCGCCGCCGCCAGCACCCGTACGGCGTCGTCCGCCGAGCACCCGAACTTCCGGCTCAGCCCCCACAGCGCGCCCTCGCCGCTGGTCGCCAGCCGGCAGAACACCCGGGCACCCGGAGCGTGTTCGGCCAGCGCCGCCACGTCCTCCACGCTGTCCGTGGCGAAGTCCCGCACACCGAGCCGGTACGCCTGAGCGATGTCCCGGTCGGACTTGACGGTGTTGCCGTGGTGCACCCGGTGCGCGGGCACGCCCGTCGCCAGCGCCCGGACGATCTCCCGGGGGCTCGCCGCGTCGAACCCGGCGCCCCGGCCGGCCAGATGGGCCAGGACCTCCTCCACGGGACACGCCTTCATCGCGAACCGCACGTCCACGCCGGGCAGTTCCGCGGTCAGCGCGTCGTAGCGGGCGGCGATCCCGTCCAGGTCGTAGACGAGCGCGTCCTCGGTGGCGGCCGCGAGGGCGGCGCGCAGGGCCGCGGTCACCGGAGCGCGCCCCGGCTCGCGTGCACGAGGGCCTCCCAGGCGCCGATCAGCACCACGAAGTCCTCGGTGTCCAGCGCGGCCTCGTCCAGCAGCCGCTCCCGGTCGGCCGTCATGCCGCGCGCGAACTCGGCGTACTTCCCGCCCAGTCGCCCGTACGCCGCCGCGACCGTGTCCAGCCGCCGCTCGTTCTCCGTACGGTCCAGCCGCACGCTCTCGGTGAGGAACGCGGCGAACGGCGCCGGGTCGAGCCGCCCGCCGTCGTCCAGCAGCGCGGCCCCCGCGTCGGCCATCCGCTCGTAGACGTGGTGCAGGTACAGCATGGACAGCAGGAACTTCACGAACCGTGTCTGGTACGCCAGGAAGCCGGCGTGGGTGCGGCGCTCCCCGGTGTAGTAGTTCTCGATGTGCCGGTTGTGCAGGACACCGGGCAGCGCGGCGTCGTACACGGCGTGGATGAGGAAGTAGTCGCTGCCGATGGTCGCGGTGGCGGGCGGCAGCGGCAGCCGCTCGTACACGTCCCGGTCGAAGGCGATGTTGGACATGTCGACGCGCATCGGGTCGACCAGCGTCAGCGTCGAGCGGTCGCCCGTGAAGGGCAGCGTCCCGGCGCCCTTGAAGGACTCCTCGACCAGCTCCCGCTTCTGCTCGGCGGACCAGTGGCCGGGCGCCCACAGGCCGACGACCTCGTCGTACACCTCCTTGTCGAGCTCCCGGATCCCGCCGATGTCGACGGAGAGCTCCCCGATGAAGGAGGCGCCTACCATGGAGACGGGCCGGTCGGCGAGCGCGGGGTCGAGCGTCACCTCCGACACGCCGGCGAAGGCGTCACGGGCGCGCTTGCCCAGGGAGGTCAGCTCGTGGTGGATCGGATGGACGGGCTTGCCGTCGAAGACCTGGTAATCGCAGTCGGAGTCGCGCCGGTGCAGCGACCGGCAGCCCAGTGCCGCCGCGATCAGGAACGCCCGGTTGGTGCAGGCGCCGTACGAGAGCGCGTCCGGGAGCATGAGGCCGAGGATCCGCTCCGGCTCCGGGAGCGCGGCCCGGTCGATGGCGCCCCGCAGGAAGTCCCGCTGGGCGGACTCGTCGAGGTGGTGCACGACGACGCCCGCGGTCTCGGGGAGCGCGGCGATCGTACGGGCATGGGCTTCGCGGGTCTGCGCGTCGGAGGAGTCGAGGACCAGCAGGTGCACCTCGACGTCGAAGTGCCGGGCGGCGTACGAGGCTTCCCCGCCCATGGCGGTGATGGTCGCGGAGCACTCCCGGTCGGTGGGGAGGCTCAGGCATATCCGGTGCATGTCGGCTTCCTCGCTCATCGCGTCGACTCGTGCCAGGAGTCCAGCCCCAGCAACTTCCGCCCCAGGTCGTTGAGTTCGGCGGGTCCGTAGCGCAGGGACTCGTGCTTCACGGCGTCGCCGAGCAGGGTCGCGTTCCACTCCGGGGTGCTGAGCGTGCGCCAGGACTCCACCCGTGAGCGGCGCAGCTCCTCGTGCTCCTCCAGGGCGGGCATCATCGACAGGTACTGCACCGCGCGCACCCCGCCGGCCGAGGTGTTGGGTGCCACGCCGTGCGCCAGCATCCCGTTGAAGATCAGCAGATCACCGGCCTTGAGCTGGGGCCGTACGACGGGGAACTCGGTGCGGTCGGCGCCCGGACGGATCGGGTCCCGGTCGGCGGGCTGTGCGACCTTCCACTCGTCGAACCGGCGGAAGAGCTCCGGGGAGCACTGGAAGCCGCCCTGGTCCGGTTCCGTGTCGGTGAGCGCGATGATGCCCTGCACCCGCTGCGGCGGCACGCTCGCGGTGGTGTCCACGTCCCAGTGCAGTTCGATGTCGAACCCCTCGTCCGTGGGGTCGATGAGGGAACGCGAACGGTTCCGCACATTGGGCGGGTTGAGGTTGAGCCGGTCCAGGGTGACCCACAGCTCCTCGCAGTCCCACACGTCCACGAACGCGTCGTACACCCGCCGGGCCTGCCGGCTGTCCCAGATGAGCTGGTGCTGGTACGCCTCGACGAAGCCGTAGACGAACAGGTCACGGTCGAGGTCCGAGCGGAAGGCGCGCTCCTCGTACCAGGTCTCGGGGCGCTGCGGGTCCAGACCCTGGAACTCCCAGGCGAACTCCAGCAGCAGCTTGGCGGCGTCGGGGGAGATCGCCTCCGGCACCACCACGTGACCGTGGTTCTGCCAGGACGCGAACTGTTCCTCCGAGAGCACCCGCAGCGGCAGGTCCTTGGTCAGGTGCCGCAGTTGCGTCCCGGCGAGGTAGGTCTCACCGTCGGCGCTGAAGTAGGGGCGCTCGGAGGGGGCCCGGTGTAAGAAACGGTGGTGCGTCGTCATGCGGTACTCCGGAGATCGGGATCACTCACGGCATGCGGACAGAAGGAGAGAAGGAGAAAAGGAGAGAAGGGGAGGAAGGAGGGGTCGGTGGTCGGTCGGCCGTCGCTACGACGACCCGGTGCGGCCCGTGAGGACCTCGGCCGCGGCGATGCCCGACACGCGCGTCGCGCCGTGCGTCGCCAGGTACACCGCCCCGGGGCGCTCACCCGCGGGGACGCCCATCTCGACGACGAGGGCGTCGGGCCGCCGGCGTACCAGGCCGGCGAGCGCGCGGGTCATCCAGCCGTAGCGGGCGGCGTCCCGGACGACCACGACCAGCGGCCGGCCGGCCGCCGGCCGCAGGGCCAGCCGGTCCAGCACCTCGTCACCGTCCTGGAGCTGGTCCTCGCCGAGCCGGACGGACGTGGTGCCCGGACACAGCGTCCTCAGCGGTTCCGCCACGCCCCACGGGGTTCCGGGGTCGATGGCGGGGGTGGTGGCGGGGGAGAGCTCCACCACGTGGGGGATGCCCACGAGCGGGAACCCGGTGTCGCGGTCGGGCTTGTGATGGACGCGGACGGCCCGCCGGGCCGCCGCCAGCCCGATGCCGGGGGTGCCGGTGGAGACGAAGGCGCCGCGCCGCAGCGTGCCCGTCCACTCGGCGAACTCCCGGACCCGGCCCGCCGCCTCGGCGAGCCGGCGCTCCGGCAGACGGCCGTCCAGTACGGCGTTCACCAGGGCGTCGGCCAGCCGCGTGGTGGTCTCCTCGGCGGCGGGACCGCCGCCGACGCAGACCGCGTCCGCGCCGGCGGCGACGGCCCGGACGGCGGCGCCCGGCACGCCGTAGCGGTCGGCCACGGCGCCCATCTCGACGGCGTCGGTCACGACCAGACCCGTGAAGCCGAGTTCGCCGCGCAGCAGGTCGCCGACGACGGGGCGGCTCAGGGTCGCCGGCCACCGGTCGTCGTAGGCGGGCACCAGCAGGTGCGCGGTCATCACGGCCCGTACGCCCGCGTCCATCGCGGCGATGAACGGCGGCAGCGCGGTCAGCGCGAGGGTCCCGGCGTCGGCCGAGACCTGCGGCAGCCCGAGATGGGAGTCGACCACGGTGTCGCCGTGGCCCGGGAAGTGCTTGGCGCACGCGGCGACCCCCGCCGACTGCAGCCCCCGCACCCACGCGGCGGCGTGCCGGGAGACGACGTCGGGGCGCGCCCCGAAGGAGCGCACCCCGATGACCGGATTCAGCGGATTGGTGTTCACGTCGGCGCTCGGCGCGTAGTTCAGGGTGATGCCGAGGCCGTGCAGTTCCCGGCCGACGTCCCGGGCCACCTGTTCGGTGACATCGATGTCGTCGAGCGTGCCGAGCGCCAGGTTGCCCGGCCGGGACGCCCCGGTGCGGGCTTCGAGCCGGGTGACGTCGCCCGCCTCCTCGTCGACGGCGACGACGAGGCCGGGGTTCTCGGCGTACAGGGCGGTGGTGAGCCCCGCCACCTGTTCGGGGCCGTGGATGTTCCGGCCGAACAGGACGACCGAGGCGAGCCCCTCGGAGATCCGGCGGCGCACCCAGTCCGGCACCGTCGTCCCCTCGAAGCCCGGCTGGAGCACGGAGTGCGCCCACCGCAGCAGTCGCGGGTGGCTGCTCTCGGCCATGCGGACCTCCGTGCAAGGTTGTGCACGCGGCGGTTGCGGGAGAACGCGCCACGACTGGTTCAGACCACTGGGATGTTGGACTGGACCATTGGGCCCTGTCAAGGAATGCCCTTTCGGTGCGGCGCCCGAACACCCTTGCAATCAGGCCGTGTTGGAGGTGAACCGCCCGGTCAGGGCCCCGGGCGCGTCAGCGTCGCCGTGAACTTGTAGCGCGAGCCCCGGTACACCGAGCGGACCCACTCGACCGGCGTTCCCGTCTCGTCCCGCGAGTGGCGGGACAGCAGCAGCATCGGCAGGCCCACGTCCGTGGCGAGCAGCCCCGCCTCCCGAGGTGTCGCCGGGGAGGTCTCGATGGTCTCGTCGGCCTCCGCCGGCCGCACCCCGTACACCTCGGCGAGGGTGGTGTAGAGCGAGGTGTAGCGGGACAGGTTGCGGCGCAGACGGGGGAAGCGCCGGTCGGACAGGTGGGTCGCCTCGATCGCCATGGGCTCCCCGCCGGCCAGCCGCAGCCGCTCGATACGCAGCACCCTGTCCCCCGGATCCACCTCCAGCAGGGCCGCCAGCTCCGCGTCGGCGGCGATGTACCCGATGTCCAGCACCTGCGAGGTGGGGCTGAGCCCCTGCGCCCGCATGTCCTCGGTGTACGAGGTGAGCTGGAGCGTCCGGTAGACCTTCGGGCGGGCGACGAACGTGCCCTTGCCCTGGATCCGGTCGAGCCGGCCCTCGCTGACCAGCTCCAGCAGGGCCTTGCGGACCGTGGTGCGGGAGGTGCGGAACTCGACGGCGAGCAGGCGCTCGGCCGGCATCGGGGCGCCCGGGGCGCGCTCGTCGGTCATCTGCAGTAACCGCTGCTTGATGCGGTAGTACTTCGGTACGCGCCCGATACGGCCCGGCGCCCCCGTGTCGGCCTGGGCGCTGCTGACGTCCGTGCTCATGACCTGCCTTCCGGCTGCGGTTTCCGGCGCGCGGACGGCAGGTGCCGGCCGCGGTGCACGTCGGCGGACGGCCGGGTTCGGCGCCGCACGCTCGGCGACCCCGTTATAACCGTGCGTTCTCACTTTGGTCTAGTCCAAGCTTCAACCCGTCCCTCTTTGGGTGGAGTTCTACGCCCCCACCAGGGGCGCGGGAGCCGTTATCCAGGCGTGATTCACGACCCTTGACAGAGCCATAGGTCTAGGCCAAGCTCCCCTTGCTGGTCTAAACCATTTAGAGGAAGCCGGGTCCCAGCCCGCCGAGCTGTTGCGCCACTGTGGGGGTCACCGCCGAGGGCGTGGGTGAGTAAGGCATTCCTGAGGAGGGGTGGCGCGTGAAGCGCAAGCTGATAGCCGCGATCGGGGTCGCGGGCATGCTGTTCTCCGTCGCGGCGTGCGGCGGCGACGACGGTGGCAGCGACGAGAAGGCCGGCGCGGACGGTTACGCCGGCGAGACGCTCACCGTGTGGGTGATGGACGGCTCCTCGCCCGACGAATGGCAGGCGGACCTCGCCAAGGAGTTCGAGGCGAAGACCAAGGCCAAGGTCAAGTTCGAGAACCAGCAGTGGAACGGCATCCAGCAGAAGCTGACCACCGCCCTGTCCGAGGAGAACCCGCCGGACGTCTTCGAGATCGGCAACACCCAGACCCCGGCCTACGCCAAGACCGGCGGCCTCGCCGACCTGGGCGACCTCAAGGCCGAGATCGGCGCCGACTGGTCCGAGTCCCTCAACGAGTCGTCCGTCTTCGAGGGCAAGCAGTACGCCGCGCCGTGGTACGTCGTCAACCGCGTCGTCGTCTACAACAAGAAGGTCTGGGCCGACGCGGGACTGAAGGACACCCCGAAGACCCGCGACGAGTTCTACGACGCCCTCAAGACGATCGGCGAGAAGACCGACGCCGAGCCCATCTACCTGCCGGGCCAGAACTGGTACCACTTCGTCGGCCTGGTGATCGGCGAGGGCGGCGAGCTGGTCAAGAAGGACGGCGACAAGTGGGTCTCCAACCTCGGTGACCCGAAGGTCGCCGCCGCCACGGAGACCTACAAGAAGTTCCAGGCCCTGTCCAAGGCGCCCAAGGACAAGGACGAGGCCACCCCGCAGCAGGGTGAGGTCTTCGCCAAGGGCAAGACCGGCGCGCTCATCGGCATGGGCTGGGAGGCCGCCACCGCGATCAAGGCCAACCCGAAGATCGAGCAGGACATCGGCTACTTCACCATCCCCGGTGCCACGGCCGACAAGCCCGAGGGCGTCTTCCTCGGCGGCTCCAACCTCGCCGTCGCCGCGGGCAGCAAGAAGCAGGAGCTCGCCAAGGAGTTCCTGAAGATCGCGCTGTCCGACAAGTTCGAGGGCGCGCTCGCCAAGGCCAACGGCGTCATCCCCAACAAGGAGTCGCTGCTGAGCAACCTCGAGGGCAACGCCCCCGCCGAGGCCGCAGCGCCGGCCGCCGCCTTCGGTGGCACCACGCCGCTGATCCCCGAGTGGGCCGCCGTCGAGAACGACCCCAACCCGATCAAGACGTACCTGACCGCCGTCCTGAACGGAAAGTCCCCGGCCGAGGCCGCCAAGCAGGTCGAGGGCGAGTTCAACAAGCGCCTGGCGCAGCAGCAGTAGGCGCGCGAGCGCACGGATGGGGGCGGGGGCCGGCCACTCGCCGGCCCCCGCCCCGGCGTCGAGTACGTCGAGAAGAGAGATCGCGAGCATGACCGTGCAGACCGAACGGCCGCCCTCCGGCCCGGCGGACGTCCGCAAGGCGGACGACACAGGGCCCGGCAGGCAGAAACCGAGAGCCGCGTCGCGCGCCGGCGCGCTCGCCCCGTACCTGTTGCTGCTGCCCGCCGTCGCGGCCACCGTGCTGCTGCTCGGCTGGCCGCTGCTGAAGGACGTGCTGCTGTCGTTCCAGAACCTCAACATGGCGCAGCTGATCCAGCACGTCACCGAGTGGAACGGCGTCGACAACTACAAGGAGACCCTCACCAGCGAGGACTTCTGGCGGGTCACCCTCCGCTCGATCGTGTTCACGGCGGTCAACGTCGTCCTGATCATGGTCCTGGGAACGCTGATCGGCCTGCTGCTCGCGCGCCTCGGCCCGCGGATGCGGTTCACCCTGATGATCGGCCTGGTGCTGGCCTGGGCGATGCCCCCGGTGGCGGCGACCACGGTGTACCAGTGGCTGTTCGCCCAGCGCTTCGGTGTCGTCAACTGGGTGCTGGACAAACTCGGTTGGCACTCCATGGCCGACTACAGCTGGACCAGCAGCCAGATGTCGACGTTCTTCGTCGTCATCCTGCTGATCGTGTGGATGTCCATCCCGTTCGTCGCGATCAGCCTCTACGCGGCGACCACCACCATCCCGAAGGAACTCTACGAGGCCGCGTCCCTCGACGGCGCGGGTGTCTGGCGGAGCTTCACCACGGTCACCCTGCCGTTCCTGCGGCCGTTCCTGTACGCCACGACGTTCCTGGAGGTCATCTGGGTCTTCAAGGCGTTCGTGCAGGTCTACACCTTCAACCAGGGCGGCCCCAACCGGCTCACCGAGATCCTGCCGGTCTACGCCTACGTCGAGGGCGTCGGCAACCAGCACTACGGCATGGGCGCGGCGATCGCCGTCCTGACCATCCTGATCCTGCTCGGCCTGACCGCCTACTACCTCCGGATCGTGCTCAAGCAAGAGGAGGACGAGCTGTGAAGCGCTCGCTCATCAGCCGCCTGTGGCCCAACCTCACGGCCCTCGTCCTGTTCATCGGTTTCGTCTTCCCCGTGTACTGGATGTTCGCCACGGCCTTCAAGCCGACCGGCGACATCGTCTCCGAGAGCCCGGTCTGGTTCCCGACCGACGTCACCTTCGAGCACTTCGAAACAGCGGTCGACGTCGACCACTTCTGGGCGTACGTCACCAACTCGCTGACCGTCACCATCCTGGCCGTCGTCTTCTCGCTGATCATCGCGCTGGCCGGCTCCTTCGCCCTGGCCCGGATGCGGTTCAAGGGGCGGCGCGGCTTCATCATCGTCTTCATGCTGGCCCAGATGGCGCCCTGGGAAGTCATGATCATCGCGATGTACATGATCGTGCGGGACGCGTCGATGCTGAACAGCCTCGTGCCGCTGACGCTCTTCTACACGATGATGATCCTCCCCTTCACCATCCTGACGCTGCGCGGCTTCGTCGCCGCCGTGCCGAAGGAGCTGGAGGAGTCGGCGATGGTCGACGGCTGCACCCGCCGCCAGGCGTTCCGCAGGGTCATCCTGCCGCTGCTCGCGCCGGGCCTGATGTCCACCTCGCTGTTCGGCTTCATCACCGCCTGGAACGAGTTCGCCCTGGTCCTGGTGCTCAACAAGGACGCCGAGGCACAGACCCTGCCGCTGTGGCTCTCCCGGTTCCAGAGCCAGTTCGGTGACGACTGGGGTGCGACCATGGCCGCGTCGTCGCTCGTCTCCGTCCCGATCCTGATCCTCTTCGTCTTCCTGCAGCGCAAGGCCGTCAGCGGCCTCACCGCGGGCGCCGTGAAGGGATAACGCCACCCGATGACGACAACCACCACCGGCACCGACACCCTCACCCGGGACGCGCTCGCCGTACTGCAGCCGGGCTTCGCCGGCACCACCGCGCCCGACTGGGTGCGCCGGCGGCTGGCCCAGGGCCTCGCCTCCGTCGCCCTCTTCGGCCGCAACGTCACCACCGCCGAGCAGGTCACCGCCCTCACCGCGCAACTGCGCGCCGAACGGGACGACCTGCTGGTCGCCATCGACGAGGAGAGCGGCGACGTCACCCGCCTGGAGGTCCGCACCGGCTCCTCCTTCCCCGGCAACCACGCACTCGGCGCGGTCGACGACACCGACCTGACCCGGGGCGTCGCCCGCGAACTGGGCCGACGGCTCGCAGAGTGCGGGGTCAACTTCAACTGGGCGCCGTCCGCCGACGTCAACGCCAACCCCGACAACCCGGTGATCGGCGTGCGCTCCTTCGGCGGGGACACCGCCCTGGTCGCCCGGCACACCGCCGCCTACGTCGAGGGCCTGCAGTCCACCGGCGTCGCCGCCTGCACCAAGCACTTCCCCGGCCACGGCGACACCAGCGTCGACTCCCACCACGCGATCCCGCACATCGACCTCGACGCCACCACGCTGCACGAACGGGAACTCCAGCCGTTCCGGGCGGCCATCGCGGCCGGCACCCGCGCCGTCATGAGCGCCCACATCCGGGTGCCGGTCCTCGACCCCGACCGCCCGGCCACGCTCTCCCGCCGCATCCTCACCGACCTGCTGCGCGGCGAGCTCGGCTACGACGGCCTGATCGTCACCGACGGCATGGAGATGCGCGCCATCTCCGGCACGTACGGCCTGGAGCACGGCGTCATCCTCGCCATCGCCGCCGGCGCCGACGCGATCTGCGTGGGCGGCGGGCTGTGCGACGAGGGCACCGTACAGAGCCTCCAGGACGCGCTGGTGAACGCCGTGCGCTCCGGTGAACTCCCCGAGGAGCGGCTCGCCGACGCCGCCGCCCGGGTGCGCGCCCTGGCCGACTGGACCGCGGGCGTACGGCGCTCCCCGGCCGCGGCCGTCGGACCCGAGCCGGAGATCGGCCTCACGGCGGCCCGCCGCGCGGTCACCGTCACCCGCGCGGGCGGCTCCGCGCCGGTCACCGGGCCGGTGTACGTGGCCACCTTCAACCCGGTCCCGAACATCGCCGTGGGCGACGAGACGCCGTGGGGCGTCGGCGCGGAGCTGGAACGGCTGCTGCCGGGCACCACCACCGGCGGCTTCACCGGCCCCGACGCCGGCGAGCAGGCGCTGAAGGCGGCGGCCGGCCGGCGCGTCGTCGCCGTGGTCCGCGACGAGCACCGGCACCCGTGGATGCGCACGGCCCTGGACACCCTGCTCGCCGCCGACCCGTCCACCGTGGTCGTGGAGATGGGCGTACCGCAGTCCGCGCCACGCGGAGCCCTGCACATCGCCACACACGGCGCGGCCCGCGTCTGCGGCGTGGCGGCGGCGGAGGCGGTGACGGCGGGCTGACCCGCCGTCACGGGTGGATCCACGGGCGTATCTACGGGCGTATCTACGGGTATATCTTCCGCCCCTCGGCGAGCATGGCGACGAACTTCTCGATCCGGGCCGCCCGGGTCTGGGGCCGCTTGGCCTCCTGGATCCGGTGGAGGATCGCGTACCGGTTGCGGCCGTCGAGGGTGCCGAAGAAGTCACCGGCCCCGGGGGCCGCGTCCAGCGCGGCCCGCAGGTCGTCGGGGACGGTCGCCGTGCTCTGGCTCGCGTACGCGGCCTCCCAGCGGCCGTCCGCCCGCGCCCGCTCCACCTCGCGCAGCCCGGACGGCCGCATGCGCCCCTGCTCGATGAGATCGAGGGCCTTCTGCCGGTTGACCGCCGACCACCGGCTGCGCGCCCGCCGCGGGGTGAACCGCTGGAGCCAGTGGGTGTCGTCCAGCCCCTTCTTGTGCCCGTCGATCCAGCCGTAGCACAGCGCCGACTCCAGGGCGGTCGCGTAGTCGACCCCGGTGATCCCGGACCCCTTCCTCGGAATCCTCAGCCACACCCCGTCGACGTCCCCCTGATGCTCCTCCAGCCACGCCTCCCAGTCCTCTCGCGTCTCGAAGCCACGCACAGGTTCCACATCGCCAGCCATACGCCCATGCAACCGGCCCGAGCGGCACAGGTCAACGAGAGTTCGCCCCCGCCGCCCCTTCCCGTCCCCTGAGTTTCAGCCTCTCCGGCGTTTGAGGAGCGGGGCCTGGGGCGGAGCCCCAGTTTCGGGACGGGAAGGGGCGGCGGGGGCGAGAAAAGTCAGTGGCGACGCAGCCCACGCAGCAGAACCATGGCGGCTGCCGCTGCCGTCAGGCCCGTGCCCGCCAGGGCAAGGGCGCGGGCGGCGCGGCCCGGGGGCACAGGACGAGCACCCGCGGCGGTGCCGTACGCGCTGCCCGAACCACCGGGCAGAGCCGAGGCCAGCAGCTCGGCGAGATGAACCGCCTCATGACCACCGCTGTCGAACTCGTGGATCTGGGTCCGGCAGCTGAACCCGTCCGCCAGCACCACCGTCGACCCGTCCTCGCCCCGCAGCCGAGGCAGCAGCACCCGTTCCGCACACGCCTCGCTGACCTCCAGATGCCCCCGCTCGAACCCGAAGTTCCCGGCCAGCCCGCAGCACCCCGACTCCAGCCGCTCGGCATCCACCCCGGCACGCCTCAGCAGCTCCCGGTCGGCGTCCCAGCCGATCACCGCGTGCTGGTGACAGTGCACCTGCGCCAGCGCCCGCGCCGACCGGTCCGGCACCCGCGGCGGCTCGTAGCCGGGGCTGTGCTCGGTGAGCAGCTCGGCCAGCGTGACCGTGTGGTCGCGCAGCCGCCGTACGTCCCGGTCGCCGGGGAACAGCTCCGCCGCGTCCGAACGGAAGACGGCCGCGCAGCTCGGCTCCAGCGCGACCACGAGACCGCCCTCCCGCACATGCGCGGCCAGCCGGTGCACCGTACGGGCCAGCACCCGCTCGGCCACGCCCAGTTGCCCGGTGGAGATCCAGGTCAGCCCGCAGCACAGCGGCTCGGTGGGCAACTCGACCCGCCAGCCCGCGTGTTCGAGGACCTGGACCGCCGACCGCCCGATGTGCGGATGGAAGTGATTGGTGAACGTGTCCGGCCACAGCAGCACCGTCCCGCGCGCCCCGTCACCGGACGGCCCCCGCCGCTCGAACCACTGCTCGAACGTCTCGTCCGCGAACAGCGGCACCTCCCGGTCCGCCACCCCGGCGACCGCCCTCGCCGCCCGCGACACCAGCGGGCCGTGCGTGAGCGCGTTGACCACCGGGCCGAGCCGCGAGTGCCCCACCACCCGCGCGACCGCGGGCAGCCACCCCATCGACCAGTCCGAACGCGGCCTGCGCCACGGCCGCCCCGCGTAGTGGTGGGACAGGAACTCCGCCTTGTACGTCGCCATGTCCACATCCGCCGGGCAGTCCTTCTTGCAGCCCTTGCACGCCAGGCACAGATCCAGCGCGTCCCGCACCGCCTCCGAACGCCAGCCGTCGCGGATCGCGCCGTCGCCGTGCCCGTCGAGCATCTCGAACAGCAGCCGCGCCCGCCCGCGCGTGGAGTGCTCCTCCTCCCGCGTCACCTGGTACGACGGACACATCACCGCGCCGCCGTCGTTGGTGTGCTGCCGGCACCTGCCGACCCCCACGCACCGGTTGGCGGCCTGAGCGAACGACCCGCCGTCGTCCGGGAACCGGAAGTGCGGGTCGCGCGGATCGCGCGGCGCCCAGTCGCCGCCCAGCCGCAGATTCTCGTCCAGCCCGTACGGAGCCACCACCTTCCCCGGATTCATCCGGTTCAACGGGTCGAAGACCGCCTTGAGCCGCCCGAACGCCTCCACCACCCGCTCCCCGAACATCCGGGGCAGCAACTCGCCCCGGCTCTGTCCGTCCCCGTGCTCCCCGGAGAACGAACCGCCGAACTCCGCGACCAGATCGGCCGCCCGCTCCATGAACCTCCGGTACGCCGCCACCCCTTCCGCGCTGTACAGGTCGAACGGGATCCGCGTGTGCACACAGCCGTGCCCGAAGTGCCCGTACAGACTGGGACCGGTGTCACTGAGGTAGCCGAACTCGTCGTACAGGGCCCGCAGCCGGCGCAGATAGTCGCCGAGCCGCTCCGGCGCCACCGCCGAGTCCTCCCATCCCTCGAACGTGTCCGGCCGGTGCGGCACATGCGCGGTGGCCCCCAGGCCCGCCTCGCGCACCGCCCACAACTCCTGCTCCCGCGCCGGGTCGTCGAGGAACGCCACCTTCGGATCGTGCTCCGTCTCGCGCAGCGCGCGCAGCATCCGGTCGGCCCGGTCGTCCGCCTCGTCGACGGTGTCGGCGCCGAACTGCGCCATCAAGAAGGCACGCCCCTCGGGCAGTTCGGCGAGCGCCTCGGGGTTCAGGTGCTTGAGCCGCTCGTCGTGGATCAGCCGGGCGTCGACGCCCTCCAGCGCGATCGGCTCGTGCGGCAGGATGTCCGGCACCGCGTCCGCCGCCCGGTCGACGCTCTCGAACCCGAGCACCACCAGCGTGCGCTCCTTCACCACGGGCACCAGTTCCAGCTCCGCGCGCAACACGGTCACCAGCGTCGACTCGCTGCCCACCAGCAGCCCGGCGACGTCGAAACCGTGCTCGGGGAGCAGGGAGTCCAGGTTGTAGCCGGAGACCCGGCGCGGGATGTCCGGGAAGCGCCGCCGCACCTCGTCGCCGTACGCGTCCCGCAGTGCCCGCAGCCGCCGGTACACCGCCGCCCGCGGATCGCCCCGCGCCTCGATCCCGGCGTACTCCTCGTCATCGGTCTCGCCGCACCAGAAGCGGGTGCCGTCGTAGAGCAGCACCTCCAGGCGGGCGATGTTGTCGACGACCTTGCCGGTGCGCTGGGCGGTGGCGCCGCAGGAGTTGTTGCCGATCATCCCGCCGATCGTGCAGTTCGCGTGGGTGGCCGGCTCCGGCCCGAAGCGCAGCCCCGTCGGCGCGAGCCGGCCGTTCAGCTCGTCCAGCACGATGCCGGGCTGCACGACGCACGTACGGGCGTCCTCGTCCACCGACTCCAGTTCATCGCAGTACTTCGACCAGTCGAGCACCACGGCCGTGTTGACGCACTGCCCCGCCAGACTCGTCCCGCCGCCCCGCGACAGCACGGGCGCGCCGTGCTCCCGAGCCACCGCCACCGCCTCCACGGCCGCGTCCACGGTACGCGGGACGACCACGCCGATCGGCGTCTGCCGGAAGTTGGACGCGTCCGTCGAGTACGCCGCCCGGCTCCCCGCGTCGAACCGGACCTCCCCGTCGACCCGCTCCGCGAGCGCCGCGGCGAGCGCCTCCGCGTCGACCGGAGGACCGGCGTCGTGGCGGACGACGGGGTCGGGCAGATCCAGCCCACTCATGAGGGCCTCCTTCACGAACGGTACGGTCCTCGGCGGCGCGCCGAGTACCCCCTGGGCGCCCGGGGCAAGCGTCACCGTGCGCACGCCCCGCGATGGCGGACCGTGTCGTTATTGGGCCGAACGGGTGACCATGAGTAAGAATTGCCCGATGCAGACAGCCAGCGCGACAGGGGACGGAGCATGCCGGTGAACAGCCACGATGTCACCGACGAACAGTGGGAGGGGCTCGCCCAGGTCGTTCCGCTGCGGGGCCGCGACGCGTGGCCGTCCGCGGTGGGCCACCGCACCTTGCCCGAGGCCCCGACGGAGGCGCGCCGCCGCTTCGTCGTCCTGCGCGTGAACGTGTTCGCGGACGCCCGCGACGTCGCCGAGACACTGATGTCCGGGATACCGGTCCTGCTCGACCTGACCGGAGCGGAGACCGAGACCGCCAAACGGGTCCTGGACTTCAGCACGGGCGTCGTCTTCGGCCTGGCCAGCGGCATGCACCGGGTCGACCGCAACGTCTTCCTCCTGACCCCGGCCGGCACGGAGGTCACGGGACTGATGGAAGGCGTGGGAGTCCCGGGGAGCTGAGCGGCGCGGTCCCCCCGCTCCCCGCGGGCAGTCGTGTCGCTGGGGCGGCACGGGTGGGCGGACCTTCCCCCGCTCTCCGCGGGCAGTCGTGTCGCTGGGGCGGCACGGGTGGGCGTGACCTTCCCCCGCTCTCCGCGGGCAGTCGTGTCGCTGGGGCGGCACGGGTGGGCGTGACCTTCCCCCGCTCCCCGCGGGCAGTCGTGCCGCAGGGCGGCACGGGTGGGCGCGACGGCACCCCGTAAGCGCCGGGCCGCGCGACCACCCCCCGGCCGGCACCGGGACGCGCGTCGCCCGATCGTGGGAAGGCCCACCGAGCGGAACGGTTCACCACGCACCGGCCCCCTTAGCGTCCCGCCCATGACCCCACCTCCCCCGCCCCGCCCGGACACGAGCACGTCGCCCACGCCCTCGGACCCGGCCGCACCGGCCGCACCGACCGCGCAGCCCACCGGCGTCGACGGCCGCCCGCGGCCCCTGACGGAGGGACGGACCGGCGGCACCGTGGGCCACCCCGACCGGCCGCGCGTCACCGAGCTGCTGCTGTCCGCCTTCGCCGGGCACCGCGGCGTGGCGCTCCCGCTCGGGGCGCTCACCCTGCTCACCGGACCCAGCGGAAGCGGCAAGACCAGCGCGCTGCGGGCGTACGAGGCGCTCGCCCGGCTCGGCGGCGGGGCCGAGCTGGGGGAGACGTTCCCGGAGCCCGGCGCCTGCGTGCCGGAGCGGTCCCGCGCCGACGCCCAGCGCCGCCGCGGCTTCCGCATCGGCTGCACGGCCGACGGCCCCGAGGGGCCGGTCCGGCTGGAGGTCGCCGTACAGGCCGAACCCGGGCTGCGGATCGTGGGGGAGCGGCTGACGGCGAACGGGGTGGTCCTCCTGGAGACCGCCCTGCGCGACCCCGGCCGGCGCACCGTACAGGCCGCCTGGCACACGGCCGGGGCGACCCCGGTGACCCGCGCCCCGCTGCCGGACGACCGGCTCGGCACCGCACTGCTGCCGCTGCGCGTCGCCGGCAAGACCTACGGACAGCGCAGGGTGCTCGCCGCCGCCGAGCAGATGGTGGTCGCCCTGCGGTCCGTCTTCCCCTGCGACCCCCGCCCCGAACGGATGCGGGACCCCGTCCCGACCGGCACCGGGCGGCTGCTCGGCGGCTGCGACAACCTCGCCGACGTCCTGTGGCGCACCCGCGCCGAGTGCGGACGCCGGCACGCCCTCCTGGTGGAGGCGGTGCGCGCCGGATGCGCCGGGCCGGTCACCGACCTGCTCGCCGAGCCGTACGACACCGGCCACCTGGTCCGCGCCCTCCTCGACCGGGGCGACGGCACCCGTACGGACCTGCGCCGCCTCGGCGACGGCGAGCTGCGGTACGCCGCCCTCGCCCTGGTGCTGCTCACCGGCCCCGGTGTCCTGGAGGTCGACGCGCCCGGCGAGGTCCCGGCCGCGCTCCAGACCCTCACGGTCCTCGCCGACGGGCTGGACCGGGCGCTCGATCCGGGGCAGCGGGGCGAACTGCTGCGCCTGGCGGCGCGGATGTGCGAGCGCGGGCACATCCGGCTGGTCGGCACGGTGAGCGACGCCTCCTGGGCGGTGGGGGTGAGCGGGGTGACGGTGGTACACCTGGACCGTGACTGATCCGTACGACCTCGCGGGGCTCCGGCACCGGCTCGCCCGGTTCGCCGCCGCGCGGAACTGGCAGCCGTACCACACCCCGAAGAACCTCGCCGCCGCGCTCAGCGTGGAGGCCTCCGAACTCCTCGAGATCTTCCAGTGGCTGACGCCCGAGGAGTCCGCCCGCGTCATGGACGACCCGGACACCGCGCACCGCGTGAACGACGAGGTCGCCGATGTCCTCGCGTATCTGCTCCAGTTCTGCGAGGTGCTGGGTGTCGATCCGCTGGCCGCGCTGGCCGCGAAGATCGACCGCAACGAGCACAGGTTCCCGACGGGAGGGCCGTCTGGTAACTCTACGTAACTGAAAAATGGTCTCTGTTCGATTAATTGTCCACAGATTTCGGTCTTCCTCTGGCTTTTTGTCTCACGTGCCCTCACTCTGGGTAGTGAACAAGGGAGTTCAACGGATGCGGACGCGTGGGCAGCGCGTCGGACAGACGGGGGCAGCGCATGGACGCTGTGCGGCTCATCGTGACAAGCAGGCGCGCCCTGGCCGCGAGCGGCGGCGTGCGGGAGTTGCTGACCGAGGTGTGGCAGGCGCAGGCCCTGGCGCAGGCGACAGGGAGCCGCCTCGCCGTCGTCGGCCCGCCCGAGCTTCGCGAAGAGGCACTGGGGTTGGCCGAGCTGGCGGGCCGCGGCTGCGGAGTGCTGGGCACGCCGGAACTCGGCCCGGGCGGACCGCGTGCGGATCGGCTCACCGAACTGGGCGAGCCCCGCCCGGTCCTGATGCACCTCGGCGGCCTGCTCGGCGAGGTCGGCATCGCCCTGGTGGGCCTCGCCTGCTCCGCGGACGACGAGGCGACGTACTGGCAGTGCATGGAGGCCATCGACGCGGCGGACGAGTCCCGCGACCGAGTGCAGGAGATGCTCCGCAAACTGTCAGACCGAGAGGATTCTCTACCGGAACGGGAAGCCGGCTGACACGCGCCCCCCGCTCTCCGCGGGCAGTCGTGCCTCCCCCAGTGCCTTAAGGGCCTGGGAGGTACCCCCAGCGGCACGGGTGGGCGCGACGGCACCCCGTGAGCGCCGGGCTGCGCGAACACCCCCGGCCCGCACCACCGCCGGGGCACCCCGCGAGCACAGGCCCCGCCCGCAAGCGTGCAGGATGAACCCATGGATCTTCGCATCTTCACCGAACCCCAGCAGGGCGCCACCTACGACACCCTCCTCACCGTCGCCAAGGCCACGGAAGACCTCGGCTTCGACGCCTTCTTCCGCTCGGACCACTACCTCAGCATGGGTTCCGCGGACGGCCTGCCCGGCCCCACCGACGCCTGGATCACCCTCGCCGGCCTCGCCCGCGAGACCAACCGCATCCGGCTCGGCACCCTGATGACCGCCGGCACCTTCCGCCTCCCCGGCGTGCTCGCCATCCAGGTCGCCCAGGTCGACCAGATGTCCGGCGGCCGTGTCGAACTCGGCCTGGGCGCGGGCTGGTTCGAGGAGGAGCACAAGGCGTACGGCATCCCCTTCCCGAAGGAGAAGATCGCCCGCCTCGAAGAGCAGCTGGAGATCGTCACCGGTCTGTGGGCCACCGAGACCGGCCAGACCTTCGACTACCACGGCACCTATTACGACCTCACCAAGTCCCCCGCGCTCCCCAAGCCGACCCAGCCCAAGGTGCCGGTCCTCATCGGCGGCCACGGCGCGACCCGCACCCCGCGCCTGGCGGCCCGGTTCGCGGACGAGTTCAACATGCCCTTCGGTTCCATCGAGGACACCGTGCGCCAGTTCGACCGGGTCCGCGACGCCGCCCGGGAGGCCGGCCGTGACCCCGGCGACCTCGTCTACTCCAACGCCCTCGTCGTCTGCGTCGGCAAGGACGACCAGGAGGTCGCCCGCCGCGCCGCCGCGATCGGCCGTGAGGTCGACGAACTCAAGACCAACGGCCTGGCGGGCTCTCCGGCCGAGGTCGTCGACAAGATCGGCCGTTACGCCGAGACCGGATCCAGCCGCATCTACCTCCAGGTCCTCGACCTGCACGACCTCGACCACCTGGAACTGATCTCCGCCCAGGTCCAGTCCCAGCTGTCGTAGACACGAACGCCGCACCACCCGGGGCCGTCCGCACGAAGCGGACGGCCTCGCCGCGTCCGCGTAGGACACGGTCTAAGCCGATGCGCCCATTCCTGATGGACCCGGAGAAGGCCCGCGGTCATCGGGGGCTTCTCGCCGATCGTCCTCGGCCTGCTCCTGATGAGGCGCCCGACCACGGTCCGTGACGTCGTCCGCGCTGTTCGGGGCGGAGTCCGAACGGCCGGACCTCCTGTGGGGAGGGCTTGGTCTTCTCTTGCGGAGCAGGTCCGGCACCCATTCCGTCAGTGCGGGATCCATCGGCGGGCGGCCCCTCTGTCCGGATCTTTCACCGAAGTGTCGCGGGACATCTGCCGGTGTGCTCGAACCGTGTCCCGCAAGCGGTCGGCGGGATCAAATTCGGTCGGCGGCGATGAGCAGGTACTGGAAGCTGCCGTTCTTGTAGGCGGTCAGGAACGCGTCCTCGATGCCGGTGGCCAGGGAGGACTTGGCGCGCAACTCCCAGTACGGGATGGTCGCCGCGGTGAGGTCCACGACGCTGATCGGCACGAGCCGGTTGTTGGCCATCTCCATGAAATAGGTGGAGCGGGGGTGGATGTCGCAGATGTAGTGGGCATTGATCGTCGACACCTCGCGAGAGGGCAGCCCGTAGGTGTCGTTGTAGCAGCCGGTGATGGTGACGTACCGGCCGCCGCGTGCGAGGAGACGGGAGTATTCGGCGAACAGTGTCGACAGGTCGACGTACATGGTCGACTCGTTGTTCCAGATGGCGCGGAACGAGCCGGTCTCGAAGCCGGTGTCGAGCATGTTCTTGAGGTGGAAGCGCACCCGGTCGTCCACACCGCGCTTCTCGGCCTGCGCGTTGGCGAAGGCCACCTGGGTCTCGGAGATGGAGATCCCGTCGACGCGGCAGCCGAAGCGCTCGTTGGCGACCATGCTGCCGCCGCCGCGTCCGCAGCCGGAGTCCAGTACGCGGTCGTCGGGGGTGACGGCGCCGAGCCGGTCGGCGAGGAAGTCGGCCTGGGCACATTCCAGGCGGTGCAGTTCGGCGATGATGCGCTGGTCGCGGGTCTCCTCGGGGCCCTCCAGGACCGACCAGTCGACGTCGCCGATGCCGTAATGGTGGTGGTAGAAACCGTCGACCTCGCCCAGTCTGAGGTTGACGGGGTTCTTCTCGCGGTTCCAGTAGTCGGCCACCGACTCCTGGTAGGGACTGAAGGCCGGGAATGCTGCCGCGTCGGCGCGCTGCGCTGTGGTGGTCATGGGGTTGCCTTCTCTCTTACCAGTAGTTGGGCAGGGAGTAGCGGTAGGTGTTGGTGTGGTGCCATTCGTGGTTGCCGGCGACCCAGGCGGTGAGGCCGGTGGTGTAACGGGCCAGGACCGGGTTCTCGGCGGCCAGGACGGAGGCTTCGTCCTCGAAGGCGTGCATGATCTCGTTGTGGATGTCGACGGCCTTCAGATAGGCGTCCTTGAGGCCGCTGTGCTCCTCGGCGGCGATCACCACCGGGAGGTTCAGATGGTGCTCGTCGAGTGCCATTTCCTTCGTGAAGGAGTACAGGTCGTTGACGAGCGTGGTGGCGTTGCAGGCCAGCGCGGTGACGCGCTGGACTTCGGGGCGGGAGTAGAGCGGCTCGGGCAGCTCGTAGCCGTCCACGGCGTCCACGATGGACAGACAGGGGCGGAAGTTGTTGAACTGCCGCATCACCAGGTACTGCCACACCGGCGGGGTGGTGCGGGTCTGCGCCCAGGCTCCCTCGGCGAGGTACCCCAGGTGCAGGCGCGCCACGTCATGGATGAACCGGGTGGCCTGACTGGGGGTGGCGATGTCCCGGAAGGCGCGCATCGCACCGGCGTAGGAGCGCAGCGGGGCGTCCGCGCCCAGCCCTTCCTGCCACTGCTGCTGGTAGCCGTCCGCGGTGTGCAAGGGGTCCAGGGCGCTCTGCGCGATGACGAGCCTGCCGCCCAGGCCGATGGGAGACCCGCCGTAGTCCTCGCAGTAGCAGTCGTCGACGACGTTCTCCGCGACCAGCAGTTTGCCCGCAACGACGAGGCGTTCGAGGTCGGCCGCCCCGGGGTGCTGCAGGACGACCGCGCGGCCGACCTGGAATCCGGCGAAGTCCCCCGCCCATTGAGGGGGAACCAGGGCGAGCTCATGGGCCCAGGCCTCGAGCCGCCGGTCCACCTCGGCGACCTTGACCGGGTCGGCCGGCACGGCGGGCGGGCAGTACAGGCCCGGAATCGGATCACCGGGGCGGGGCTGAGCCGTGGGTGCGGGATCGGACCGGCCGTGATCCGCGTGCGGCGGAAGCAGGGCCCTGGCCGCCGAGGTGCCCAGACCGGTCGGGCCCGCGGGAAGCCGTGCCGCCGTCTGCTTCGCCGGGGACGCGGTCTGCGAGGCTGCCGACTCCGGCCGCGGGGCGAACGGATCCTGTCCTCCGGGAGGTGCCGGGTCGGGCAGCGAAGCGTTCACCGGGCCCGCCACCTCGTGGGTGGCGGGGACGGTGAACCCCCGGGACAGTGATGACACCGTCTCAGCCCTCCTTCACTCGTCGGACCGGGTGCTCAGTCACGCGCGCGTACCTCGACGTTCTCGAGAATGCCGAGCGCGTCCGGGACGAGGACCGCGGCGGAGTAGTAGGTGCTGACGAGGTAGGAGATGATCGCCTTCTCGTCGATCCCCATGAAGCGCACATTGAGTCCGGGCTCGACCTCGTCGGGCAGACCGGTCTGGTAGAGGCCGATGACGCCCTGGTCGTCCTCGCCGGTGCGCATGGCGATGATGGACGAGGTCTGGTGCCGCGTGATCGGGATCTTGCCGCACGGCAGGATCGGCACTCCGCGCCAGGCGGGAATGTGATGCCCGTCGACGTCGACGCTGCCGAAGTAGATGCCCCGCTTGTTGCACTCCTTGCCGAACGCGGCGATGGCGCGGGGGTGGGCGAAGAGGTACCTGGTGCCGCGGCGCATGCTCAGCAGGTCGTCCAGGTCGTCCGGGGTGGGCGGGCCGGAGTGGGTCGGGATGCGCTGGTTGAAGTCGGCGTTGTGAAGCAGCCCGAATTCGGGGTTGTTGACCAGTTCGTTCTCCTGGCGCTCGCGCAGTGCCTCGATGGTGAGCCGCAACTGTTGCTGCGTCTGGTTCATCGGCTGGTTGTAGAGGTCGGCGACCCGGGTGTGCACCTTCAGCACCGTCTGCGCCACGCTCAACTCGTACTCGCGCGGCTGGAGTTCGTAGTCGACGAACGTGGTGGGCAGGGTCGGCTCGCCCTTGTGGCTGGAGAGGAAGTCGATCGCGGCCTCACCGGCCTTGTTCGTCGACCTCTGCGCGTCGGCGCTGCGCTGCTGGACGTGCGACCGCAGTGCCTCGTGCTGGTCGGCGATCGTCCTGTACGCGGAGACCGGCAGCGCCAGGACCGTGACCGCCGTCGCCGCGCGGGCCGTGGACGGCCACTTGCCGTCTCCTCCCGCCAGTGCCATGCCGCCGAAGCTGTCCCCGTCCGACAGCCGGCCCACGACGGCCTCGCCCTCGTACGGCGCGGCCGTGACCTGCTGTACCTTGCCGTGCGCGATCAGGAACACGTGGTCGGCCTTCTGGCCTTCCTTCGCGATGACCTGGCCGGGGCCGTACTCCTTCTGCACGAACTTGCCGGCCAGGGCCTCCAGCGCCGGGCCGTCGGCGAACCCCCGCAGCAACGGAAGTTCGGCCAGTTCCTCGGGGACGACACGGATCTTGGACCCGTTCTTGTCGAAGGTCACCTTCCCGTCCCCGACCGTGAACGACAGACGCCGGTTCACCCGGTAGGAACCGCCCGGGACGTTGGTCCACGGCAGCTTCCGCAGCAGCCACCGCGAGCTGATCCCCTGCATCTGGGGTTCGGACTTGGTGGTCGTGGCCAGATTGCGTGCTGCCGCGGTACCGAGGCTGAGCTGTTCCTCCTCCTGCCGCCCCTCCTGAGCCTTTGCTGCCGGTGCCTGACGTGTCTCGACTGCCATCGACTGCCCCTCTTCCGGTTCGCGTGATGATCTGCATGGCTTCCATCGGGCCGACGGAGCAGCCAGCGGCGATTACCCTCTGTGCATATTGGTAGCATATTGTGACATTTCGGTACGGCAGGCTCGCTTGCCATGACACCGAGCGATCGACCTGACGCCCTTCGGCGGGCCGAGTCCTCGCCGCTCCGGGGAGTCGGTCACGACGGTGCGGCGCGAGACGGAGGCCGGAGCGCGGCGCGGACGCCCACGGGGCCTCTGCCGTCCCCAGGTAATCCAGTACCGCCGCGGGCCCGCCGACGCCCATACTCGGACGTGTGTTCCTGACGATCTCGACTACTGGCGACGAGCAGCACCCGGCTACCGACCTGGGGTTCCTCCTCCACAAGCACCCTGACAACCCGTTCTCGGCCAAGCTGTCCTACGGCACGGCCCACGTCCTCTACCCCGAGGCGGACGCCGAGCGCTGCACGGCGGCGCTGCTGCTGGAGGTGGACGCGGTGGCACTGGTCCGGCGCGGCAAGGGCAAGGGCCGTGGCGGCGCCCCCGACGCGGCACTCGCGCAGCACGTCAACGACCGCCCGTACGCGGCGTCCTCCCTGCTCGCCGTCGCGCTGAGCGGTGTCCTCTCCAGCGCCATGCGCGGTGTGTGCGCCGCCCGCCCGGAACTGCCGGGGCAGCCGCGTCCGCTGCGCATCGAGGTGCCCGCGCTGCCCGCCCGCGGCGGCCCCGAACTCGTCCGCCGGCTCTTCGAGCCGCTCGGCTGGACGGTCACCGCCGAGCCCGTGGCCCTGGACGCCGAGTTCCCCGAGTGGGGCGACTCGCGGTACGTGCGCCTGGTCCTGGAGGCGGACACGCTCACCCTCGCCGAGGCCCTGCGCCACCTCTACGTCCTGCTCCCCGTCCTCGACGACGCCAAGCACTACTGGGTCGCCTCCGACGAGGTCGACAAGCTGCTGCGGGCCGGTGAGGGCTGGCTACCCGCGCACCCGGAGCAGAAGCTGATCACCAGCCGCTACCTGTCCCGCCGCTGGTCGCTGACCCGGCAGGCCATGGAGCGCCTCGAACTGGTCCGGCTGGCCGAGGCGGACGACAGCGACGTCGAGGAGATCGACAACGCCGTGGCGGCGGAGACCGAGTCCGAGGAGAGGCCGACCCCGCTCGCCGTGCAGCGGCGGGAGGCGATCCTCGCCGCGCTCCGCGCCTGTGGCGCCGCCCGGGTGCTCGACCTCGGCTGCGGTCAGGGCCAGCTCGTACAGGCACTGCTCAAGGACCCGTCGTTCACCGAGATCGTCGGCGTCGACGTGTCGATGCGGGCGCTCACCATCGCCTCCCGGCGACTCAAACTGGACCGCATGGGGGAGCGGCAGGCGGCGCGCGTACAGCTCTTCCAGGGCTCACTGGCGTACACCGACAAGCGGCTGGGGGGTTACGACGCCGCCGTGCTCAGCGAGGTGATCGAGCACCTCGACCTGCCCCGGCTGCCCGCCCTGGAGTACGCGGTGTTCGGTGCCGCCCGCCCCCGTACGGTCCTCGTGACCACCCCCAACGTCGAGTACAACGTGCGCTGGGAGACCCTCCCGGCCGGCCATGTCCGGCACGGCGACCACCGCTTCGAGTGGACCCGCGAGGAGTTCCGCGCCTGGGCGCGGACGGTCGCCGAACGGCACGGTTACGGCGTCGGGTTCGTGCCCGTGGGGCCGGACGACCCCGAGGTCGGACCGCCCACCCAGATGGCCGTGTTCACGGCCGACACCGTGAAGGAGGCGAAGGCCGCATGACCACCACCACCGGGACCCCGCTGCCGCGGGGCCGCAACCTGCCCGTCACCGACCTCTCCCTCGTGGTGCTCGTCGGTGCCTCCGGTTCGGGCAAGTCGACCTTCGCGCGCCGTCACTTCAAGCCGACCGAGGTCATCTCCTCCGACTTCTGCCGCGGTCTGGTCGCCGACGACGAGAACGACCAGAGCGCGTCGCGGGACGCCTTCGACGTGCTGCACTACATCGCCGGCAAGCGGCTGGCCGCCGGCCGCCGCACCGTCGTCGACGCGACCAACGTGCAGCAGGACGGCCGGCGGCAGCTGATCGAGCTGGCCAGGAAGCACGACGTCCTGCCGATCGCCATCGTCCTCGACGTGCCCGAGCAGGTGTGCGCCGAGCGCAACGCGGCCCGTACCGACCGCGCCGACATGCCCCGCCGGGTCATCCAGCGCCACACCCGCGAACTGCGCCGCTCGCTGCGCCACTTGGAGCGCGAGGGCTTCCGCAAGGTGCACGTCCTGCGCGGGGTGGAGGAGGTCGAGCACGCCACGGTCGTCACCGAGAAGCGGTTCAACGACCTCACCCACCTCACCGGCCCCTTCGACATCATCGGCGACATCCACGGCTGCTCCGCCGAACTGGAGGCACTGCTCGGCAAGCTGGGTTACGTCGACGGCGTGCACCCCGAGGGCCGCACCGCCGTCTTCGTCGGCGACCTCGTCGACCGCGGCCCGGACAGCCCCGCCGTGCTGCGCCGCGTGATGACCATGGTGAAGGCGGGCAACGCGCTGTGCGTGCCCGGCAACCACGAGAACAAGTTCGGCCGTCACCTCAGGGGCCGCAAGGTCCAGCACACCCACGGACTCGCCGAGACCATCGAGCAGATGGACGGCGAGAGCGAGGAGTTCCGCGCCGAGGTACGGGAGTTCATCGACGGACTGGTCAGTCACTACGTCCTCGACGGCGGCCGGCTGGTGGTCTGCCACGCCGGTCTGCCGGAGAAGTACCACGGCCGCACCTCCGGCCGGGTCCGCAGTCACGCCCTCTACGGCGACACCACCGGCGAGACCGACGAGTTCGGCCTGCCCGTGCGCTACCCGTGGGCGGAGGACTACCGCGGCCGGGCCGCCGTCGTCTACGGCCACACCCCCGTCCCGGAGGCCACCTGGCTCAACAACACCATCTGCCTGGACACCGGCGCCGTCTTCGGCGGCAAGCTCACCGCGCTGCGCTGGCCGGAGCGGGAACTGGTCGACGTACCGGCCGAGCGGGTCTGGTACGAGCCGACCCGCCCGCTGCGCACCGAGGCCCCCGGCGGCCACGAGGGCCGCCCGTTGGACCTGGCGGACGTGCACGGCCGCCGCTTCGTCGAGACCCGGCACCACGGCCGGATATCGATCCGCGAGGAGAACGCCGCCGCGGCCCTGGAGGTCATGAGCCGCTTCGCGATCGACCCGCGCCTGCTGCCGTACCTCCCGCCGACCATGGCACCCACCGCCACCTCGCACCTCGACGGCTACCTGGAGCACCCGGTCGAGGCGTTCGCCCAGTACGAGCGGGACGGCGTCGCCCGGGTCGTGTGCGAGGAGAAGCACATGGGCTCCCGCGCGGTCGCCCTGGTCTGCCGCGACGCCGACGTGGCCGCGGGGCGCTTCGGCGCCACGGGAGGCCCGACCGGCTCGCTCTACACCCGCACCGGCCGCCCCTTCTTCGACGACACCTCCGTCACGGAGGAGATCCTCGGCCGGCTGCGCACGGCCGTCACCGAGGCCGGTCTCTGGGACGAACTGGACACGGACTGGCTGCTGCTGGACGCCGAGCTGATGCCGTGGTCGCTGAAGGCGTCCGGGCTGCTGCGCTCCCAGTACGCGGCGGTCGGCGCCGCCTCCGGCGCGGTCTTCCCGGGCGCCCTGGCCGCCCTGGAGAGCGCCGCGGCCCGCGGTGTGGAGGTGAAGGACCTGCTGGACCGCCAGCGGGAACGCGCCGGCTCCGCCTCGGCGTTCACCGACGCCTACCGCCGCTACTGCTGGACCACCGACGGCCTGGACGGCGTCCGCCTGGCCCCGTTCCAGATCCTCGCCGCCCAGGGCCGCAGCCTCGCCGCCCTGCCCCACGACGAGCAGCTGTCCCTCATCGACCGCCTGGTCGAGCACGACACCACCGGCCTGCTGCGGACCACCCGCCGCCTCTACGTCGACACGGCCGACCCCGAGTCCGTGCGCGCCGGAGTCGACTGGTGGCTGGAGATGACCGGACGCGGCGGCGAGGGCATGGTCGTCAAGCCGGTCGGCGCCCTGGTGCACGACGAGAAGGGCCGCCCGGTGCAGCCCGGCATCAAGTGCCGGGGCCGCGAGTACCTGCGGATCATCTACGGCCCCGAGTACACCCGCCCGGAGAACCTGGACCGTCTGCGCAACCGCTTCCTCAACCACAAGCGCTCCCTGGCCCTGCGCGAGTACGCCCTCGGCCTGGAGGCCCTGGACCGCCTCGCCGAGGGCGAGCCGCTGTGGCGCGTCCACGAGCCGGTCTTCGCCGTACTGGCCCTGGAGTCGGAGCCGGTGGACCCGCGGCTGTAGCGGGCGGACACGTGCCGCGGCCCGGTCCGGACAAGGCCCTCCGAGGCCCTTGCCCGGACCGGGCCGGTGTCTGTCGACGTCAGTCGGTCCACGGAGGTTCACCTGCTTTTCCAGCCAGGAAGCCGAGGGCTTCAGTCCCGGGAGGAACGGCTTCCTCACCAGCGGATGCCTCACCGGGGCCGGGCACGCCCTGGTCGCCGGCTCTCGCCCGGAGCCTGGGCGCCTGGCTGCGCGAGCCCGTGCCCCGAGCCACCCTGACCCGCACCTCCTCGCCGGGCGGATCGTCGCCCGGCCCGAGTCGATCACCCGGGGACAGGGGTGAACACGCGCCCGGACGGTCAGGATGAAAGGCATGACCTACCACGTCGACTCCGAGGCCGGGCGGCTGCGCCGCGTCATCCTGCACCGGCCCGATCTCGAGCTCAAAAGGCTCACCCCCAGCAACAAGGACGCCCTGCTCTTCGACGACGTGCTCTGGGTGCGCCGGGCGCGCGCCGAGCACGACGGGTTCGCCGACGTCCTGCGCGACCGGGGCGTCACCGTCCACCTCTTCGGTGACCTGCTCGCCGAGACGCTGGACCTCCCGGCGGCCCGCGCGCTCGTCCTGGACCGCGTCTTCGACGAGAAGGAGTACGGCCCGCTGGCCACCGACCACCTGCGGGCCGCGTTCGAGACGCTCCCGGCGCCCGAGCTCGCCGAGGTGCTGATCGGCGGGATGACCAAGCGGGAGTTCCTGGACGCCCACCCGGAGCCGACCTCCGTGCGCTTCCACGCCATGGAGCTCGACGACTTCCTGCTCGGCCCGCTGCCCAACCACCTCTTCACCCGCGACACCTCCGCCTGGATCTACGACGGTGTCGCCATCAACGCGATGCGGTGGCCGGCCCGGCAGCGCGAGACCGTGCACTTCGAGGCGATCTACCGGCACCACCCGCTGTTCCGCGCGGAGCCCTTCCACGTCTGGTCCGAGGGGCAGGCCGACTACCCGTCCACCATCGAGGGCGGGGACGTGCTGGTCATCGGCAACGGCGCGGTGCTGATCGGGATGAGCGAGCGGACCACCCCGCAGGCGGTGGAGATGCTCGCGCACAAGCTGTTCGCGGCCGGCTCCGCCGAGACCATCGTCGCGCTCGACATGCCGAAGCGACGCGCCTTCATGCACCTCGACACCGTGATGACGATGGTCGACGGCGACACCTTCACCCAGTACGCGGGCCTCGGCATGCTCCGCTCGTACACCATCGAGCCGGGCGCGGGGGACAAGGAGCTGAAGGTCACCGACCATCCGCCGGAGCACATGCACCGCGCGATCGCCGCCGCGCTGGGGCTCAGCGAGATCCGGGTGCTGACCGCCACCCAGGACGTGCACGCCGCCGAGCGCGAGCAGTGGGACGACGGCTGCAACGTCCTGGCCGTCGAACCGGGCGTCGTCGTCGCCTACGAACGGAACGCCACCACCAACACGCACCTGCGCAAGCAGGGCATCGAGGTGATAGAGATCCCCGGCAGCGAGCTGGGCCGGGGCAGGGGCGGGCCGCGCTGCATGAGCTGTCCCGTCCAGCGGGACGCGGTGCGGTGAAGCCGTATGGAGTAGGCTGTATAGAAATACAAAACTTCGTATAGACTTCCAGGCGTTCGTGTCCCCCATCCCTGGAGCGCCCCATGGCGACTGTCCCGACCGCCCTCGCCGGCCGCCACTTCCTCAAGGAGCTGGACTTCACCGCGCCGGAGTTCCTCGGCCTGCTGGAACTGGCCGCCGAACTGAAGGCCGCCAAGCGGGCCGGGGCCGAGCACCGGTACCTGCGGGGCAGGAACATCGCGCTGATCTTCGAGAAGACCTCGACGCGCACGCGCTGCGCGTTCGAGGTCGCGGCCGCCGACCAGGGCGCCTCGACGACGTACCTCGACCCGTCCGGCTCGCAGATCGGCCACAAGGAGTCCGTGAAGGACACCGCGCGGGTGCTGGGCCGGATGTTCGACGGGATCGAGTACCGGGGGGACAGCCAGGCCAAGGTGGAGGAGCTCGCGGAGTACGCGGGGGTGCCCGTCTACAACGGGCTCACCGACGACTGGCACCCCACCCAGATGCTCGCCGACGTGCTCACGATGACCGAGCACAGCGCCAAGCCGCTCACCGACATCGCCTTCGCCTACCTCGGCGACGCCCGTTTCAACATGGGCAACTCCTACCTCGTGACCGCGGCCCTGCTGGGCATGGACGTCCGTGTCGTCGCCCCGAAGGCCTACTGGCCCGCCCAGGAGATCGTCGACCGGGCGCGGGAGCTGGCCGTGTCGAGCGGGGCGCGTATCGCGCTCACCGAGGACGTCGCCGAGGGTGTCGCGGGCGCCGATTTCGTCGCCACGGACGTCTGGGTCTCCATGGGAGAGCCCAAGGACGTCTGGGACGAGCGGATCAAGGCCCTCGCCCCGTACGCGGTGACCATGGACGTCCTGCGCGCCACCGGCAACCCGGACGTCAGGTTCCTGCACTGTCTGCCCGCCTTCCACGACCTCGGCACCAAGGTCGGCCAGGACGTCTTCGAGACCCACGGGCTCACCTCCCTGGAGGTGACCGACGAGGTGTTCGAGTCGGCGCACTCGGTGGTCTTCGACGAGGCGGAGAACCGTATGCACACGATCAAGGCGGTCCTGGTCGCGACCCTCGCCTGAGCCCCCGCGTCCCGCTCAGACCGGGCGCCGCTGGCCCGGCAGCCGGAACCACACCGCCTTGCCGGACTCGGTGGGGCGGTGCCCGCAGGACGAGCTCAGGGTGCGGATCAGCAGCAGCCCCCGCCCGTGCTCCTGCCAGGGGTCGGGCATGCCGAGGGGGGCCGGGCGGGTGAGATCGCCGGGCGGCTCCGGGTCGGCGTCGTGCACCTCGACCTGGCAGCCGGCCGGCAGCAGCCGCACCACCAGCTCTATCGGCGTGTTCCCCGAGGTGTGCTCCACGGCGTTCGCCACCAGCTCGGCCGTCAGCAGCTCCGCCGTGTCGCAGTCGGCGGAGTGCTCCCGCTCGGCCAGCGCCGTACGGACCAGCGCACGGGCCACGGGCACGGCCGCGGTGGTGTGCGGCAGCGCGACGCGCCAGGAGGTGGAGGCGGTGGGAGGTTCGTGCACAGCGAGTCCGTTCATGGAGCGGGTGCTCCTGCTTTCAGCCCTCCATGGTACGGCGCACCCGGTACGGCCCTTCGAGGGGGCGGGTCCCGCCGCGCACACGGCGGCGCCCGAACAGCGTATCGCGTGCACGTGACGACAGTCACCGACGGGTGATAACTTCATGAGGCAGAGCTCACTGAGCAGCGCAGTGCCCGCCCTAGGAGGCCGCCCTCATGAGTCCCTTCACCGGCTCCGCCGCCCGCACCGCCCGCTGGGAGCATCTGCGCGTCGACGTCGCCGACGGTGTCGCCACCGTCACCCTCGCCCGCCCCGACAAGCTCAACGCGCTCACCTTCGGCGCCTACGCCGACCTGCGCGACCTGCTCGCCGAGCTGTCCCGGGAGCGGGCCGTACGCGCCCTGGTGCTGGCCGGCGAGGGGCGCGGCTTCTGCTCCGGCGGCGACGTCGACGAGATCATCGGCGCGACCCTCTCGATGGACACCGCCCAGCTCCTCGACTTCAACCGGATGACCGGCCAGGTGGTGCGGGCGGTACGGGAGTGCCCGTTCCCGGTGATCGCCGCGGTGCACGGAGTGGCGGCGGGCGCCGGCGCGGTCCTCGCCCTGGCCGCCGACTTCAGGGTCGCCGACCCCAGCGCCCGCTTCGCCTTCCTCTTCACCCGGGTCGGCCTGTCGGGCGGCGACATGGGCGCGGCGTACCTGCTGCCGCGGATCGTCGGCCTGGGTCACGCCACCCGGCTGCTGATGCTGGGCGAACCGGTACGCGCACCGGAGGCCGAACGCATCGGCCTGATCAGCGCACTGACGGACGAGGGCCACGCCGACGAGGCCGCCCGGACCCTGGCCCACCGCCTGGCCGACGGCCCCGCCCTGGCCCACGCCCAGACGAAGGCCCTCCTGACGGCCGAACTGGACATGCCCCTGTCGGCATCGATCGAACTGGACGCCTCGACCCAGGCCCTCCTGATGAACGCCGAGGACTACGCGGAGTTCCACGCGGCCTTCACGGAGAAGCGCCCGCCGAAGTGGCAGGGGAGGTAAGCGGATGTTCTCAACACAGGGGACTGCAACACCGCCAGGGGCGCGGGGAACTGCGCGATCAACCACAACGGCGCCGCACCCGCCCAAGTTGCCAAAGCACCCCCAACGCATCGCGATCACCGGCGGAGGCCCCGGCGGCCTCTACACCGCCGTGCTGCTCAAACGCCTCGCCCCCGACCGCCAGATCACCGTGTGGGAGCGCAACGCCCCCGAAGACACCTTCGGCTTCGGCGTCGTCCTCTCCGACGAGACCCTGGGAGGGATCGAACACGCCGACCCCGAGGTCTACGAAGCCCTCCAGCAGGCCTTCGTCCACTGGGACGACATCGACATCGTCCACCGGAACACCCTCCAGACCTCCGGAGGACACCGCTTCGCCGCCCTGGAGAGGCACCGCCTCCTGGAGATCCTGCACGACCGCTGCCACTCCCTCGGAGTCGATCTGCGCTTCCGGACCGAGGCCCCCGCCCCCGCCCGGCTGGCGGAGACGTACGACCTGGTCGTGGCCGCCGACGGAGTCCACAGCACCACCCGCGAGGCCTTCGCGGACGTGTTCCGCCCCCGCATCACCGAGCACCGCTGCCGCTACATCTGGCTGGCCGCCGACTTCCCCTTCGACGCCTTCCGCTTCGAGATCGCCGAGACCGAGCACGGCGTGATGCAACTGCACGGCTACCCCTACTCCACCGACGCCTCCACCGTGATCGTCGAGATGCGCGAGGAGGTCTGGCGCGCCGCCGGATTCAACGAAATGGACGGGACGGAGTCCATCGAACGCTGCGCCAAGATCTTCTCCGACGCGCTCGGCGGACGCCCCCTGAAGTCCGACAACTCCACGTGGACCACCTTCCGCACGGTCGTCAACGACCGCTGGTCGCACGGCAACATCGTGCTCCTCGGCGACGCCGCCCACACCGCGCACTTCTCCATCGGCTCCGGCACCAAACTCGCCGTCGAGGACGCGCTGGCGCTCGCCGCCTGCCTGGACGAACAGCCCGACCTGGAAACCGCGCTGGCCGCGTACGAGGCGGAACGCCGACCGGTCGTCGCCTCCACCCAGCGCGCCGCCCGCGCCAGCCTGGAGTGGTTCGAGAACCTGCCCCTCCACCTCGCCCAGCCACCCCGCCAGTTCGCCTTCAACCTGCTCACCCGCAGCCGCCGCGTCACCCACGACAACCTGCGGCTGCGCGACGCCCGCTTCACCGGGGCCGTGGAGCGCGAGTTCGGCTGCCCGCCCGGTACGCCCCCGATGTTCACCCCGTTCCGGATGCGCGGACTGACCCTGCGCAACCGGGTCGTCGTCTCACCCATGGACATGTACTCGGCGGTCGACGGCGTCCCCGGCGACTTCCACCTCGTGCACCTCGGCGCCCGCGCGCTGGGCGGGGCCGGACTGGTGATGACCGAGATGGTGTGCGTCAGCCCCGAGGGGCGCATCACGCCCGGCTGCGCGGGCCTCTACACCGGCAGACAGACCGAGGCGTGGCGGCGGATCACCGACTTCGTCCACGATCGGGCGCCCGGCACCGCGATCGGCGTGCAGCTCGGCCACAGCGGCCGCAAGGGTTCGACCAAGCTGATGTGGGAGGGCATGGACGAGCCGCTCGACGACGGCAACTGGCCCCTCGTCGCCGCCTCCCCCCTGCCGTACCGGCCGGACGGCCAGGTGCCCCGCGAACTGTCCCGGGCCCAGCTCACCGACATGAGGGAACAGTTCACGGCCGCCGCCGTGCGGGCCGCGCGGGCCGGCTTCGACCTGCTCGAACTGCACTGCGCCCACGGCTACCTGCTCTCCGGCTTCCTCTCCCCGCTCACCAACCACCGCACCGACGCCTACGGCGGCTCACCGGAGAAACGGCTCCGCTTCCCGCTGGAGGTGTTCGACGCGGTGCGCGCGGTGTGGCCGGGGGACCGGCCGATGACCGTCCGGATCTCCGCCACCGACTGGGCGGAGGGCGGCACCACGGCCGACGACGCGGTCGCGATCGCCCGCGCCTTCGCCGCGCACGGCGCCGACGCGATCGACGTGTCGACCGGGCAGGTCGTGGCCGACGAGACACCGGAGTTCGGGCGCTCGTACCAGACCCCGTTCGCCGACCGGATCCGGCACGAGGCGGGCGTCCCGGTGATCGCGGTCGGCGCGATCTCCTCCTGGGACGACGTCAACTCCCTGATCCTGGCCGGGCGTACGGACCTGTGCGCACTGGCCCGCCCCCACCTCTACGACCCCCACTGGACGCTTCACGCGGCGGCCGAGCAGGGCTACGAGGGGCCGGGAGCGGTCTGGCCGGCACCGTACCGGGCGGGCAGCAGGCGACCCCGGACCGGCCGCACGGACGCACCCAAACCCCGTCTCAGCCTCGGGAGTTGACCCCGGACGCCACGCGCCCCGCCCGCCGGGTCAGTCCGTGCTCCGCCAGCATCGCGTGGACCGCGTCGGCCGACTCCCACGGGGTCTGCGCCCGGGTGCGCAGGACCAGCGCCGGGTCGGTGGGCGGCTCGTACGGATCGTCGACGCCGGTGAGCCCGGTCAGCATGCCGGCGGCCTGACGGGCGTACAGGCCCTTGACGTCCCGTGCGGCGCAGACCTCCACCGGGGTGGCGACGTACACCTCGAAGTACGGTGTCGCGCTCGCCGCGTGCCGGGCGCGCACCGCGTCGCGGCTCTCGGCGTACGGGGCGATGACGGGGACGAGGCAGACCACGCCGTTGCGGGCCAGCACCTCGGCGACCAGGCCGACGCGCCGCACGTTCGCACACCGGTCGGCCCGGGAGAAGCCGAGGCCCGCGGTGAGGAAGCGGCGTATCTCGTCGCCGTCGAGGACCTCCACCCTGCGCCCGTCCGCCCGCAGCCGGTCACGGAGCAGTCCGGCGACGGTGGTCTTGCCCGCGCTCGGCAGCCCGGTGAGCCAGACGGTGGCCCCCCGGGGCCTCGCCGTGGTGGTCATGCGCAACCGTCCTCTCTTCCCCCGCCCGCCCTGCGACGCGATGGAGGCTAGGCGAGGAAGGTGAGAGAACGGGATGAACGAGCTGAGGGCCGGCTGAGTGTGGCCGGGCCGCTACACGCCCACGAACGCAGCCCCCGCGTCCCGCAGCCGCTCGTGCAGGGAGCGGAAGACGGCCGCCGAGCGGGTGCCCGGCCAGTCGGCGGGGAGCAGGGCGGCGGGCAGGCCGGGATCGGTGTAGGGGAGGTGGCGCCAGGAGTCCAGGGCGAGGAGGTAGTCGCGGTAGGCGTCCTCGGGCGGGGTGTCCGTGCGCCGCTCCCAGGCGCGCAGCACACGCGCGTGCCGGTCCAGGAACGCCTCGTGCTGCTCGGCGATCCCGGCCAGGTCCCACCAGCGGGCGACGGCCTGCGCGGTGGGCGCGAAGCCCAGGTGCTCGCCGCGGAAGAAGTCGACGTAGTCGTCGAGGCGCAGGCGCTCCAGGGTGTGCCGGGTCTCCTCGTACAGCCGCGCGGGGGCGATCCACACGCCGGGGGCCGCCGTGCCGAAGCCGAGGGCGGACAGCCGGGAGCGCAGGACGTGCCGCTTCTGCCGTTCGGACTCCGGTACGGAGAACACGGCGAGTACCCAGCCCTCGTCCTCCGGCGGATCGGTGGCGTAGACGCGGCGGTCGCCGTCGTCGAGCAACTGACGTGCCTCGGGCGAGAGTTCGTATCCGGCCGCGCCCTGTGCGGTACGCGCCGGGACGAGCAGGCCACGCCGTTTGAGCCGGGACACCGAGGAGCGGACGGACGGGGCGTCCACGCCGACCGCGGCCAGCAGCCGGATCAGCTCGGCGACGGGCACCGGGCCCGGCACGGAGCGGCCGTACGCGCCGTAGAGCGTGACGATGAGGGATCTCGGAGCGTGGGGGGCTTGCTGGTCGGACACGTTGATCATCTTAAGTCGTGTGCGGATGGCGGGGTTCCCCGGCATCACGCACGCTCGTCCCCCGTCCCGGTGGGAGCACCGGTGGGAGCGCGCAGCCGGAACCGCTGGAGCTTGCCGGTGGCCGTGCGGGGCAGGGCGTCCATGAACACGATCTCCCGCGGGCACTTGTACGGCGCGAGTTCGGACTTCACGAAGGCGCGCAGCGCCTCGGCGTCGCGCTTCGCGCCCTCCTCGACGACCGTGTACGCCACCACGACCTGGCCGCGCGCCTCGTCCGGCCGCCCGACCACCGCCGCCTCCACGACGTCCGGGTGGCGCAGCAGGGCGTCCTCGACCTCGGGGCCCGCGATGTTGTACCCGGCCGAGATGATCATGTCGTCGGCGCGGGCGACATACCGGAAGTAGCCGTCGGGGTCGCGGACATAGGTGTCGCCGGTGATGTTCCAGCCGCCGCGCACGTACTCCCGCTGGCGCGGGTCGGCGAGGTAGCGGCAGCCGACGGGGCCGCGCACCGCGAGCAGTCCCGGCTCCCCGTCGGGCACGGGCGTGCCGTCGGCGTCCTGCACGCGCGCCTGCCAGCCGGGGACCGGAACCCCCGTCGTTCCGGGGCGGATCGCCTCGTCGGCGGCGGAGACGAAGATGTGCAGCAGTTCGGTGGCGCCGATGCCGTTGATGATCCGCAGCCCGGTGCGTTCGTGCCAGGCCCGCCAGGTGGCGGCGGGCAGGTTCTCGCCGGCCGAGACGCAGCGGCGCAGCGACGAGACGTCGTGGCCGTCGAGCCCGGCGAGCATCGCGCGGTAGGCGGTGGGCGCGGTGAACAGCACCGACACCCCGTGCTCGGCGATCGCGGGCAACAGCTGGTCGGGACGGGCCTGTTCGAGGAGCAGCGCGCTCGCCCCGGCCCGCAGCGGGAACACCACCAGGCCGCCGAGGCCGAAGGTGAAGCCCAGCGGGGGACTGCCGGCGAACACGTCGTCCGCGACCGGCTTCAGCACGTGCCGGGAGAAGGTGTCCGCGATCGCCAGCACGTCCCGGTGGACGTGCATGCAGCCCTTGGGGCGTCCGGTGGTGCCGGAGGTGAACGCGATCAGCGCCACGTCGTCGGCCGCGGTCGGCACGGCCTCGTACGGCGTCGTGGGCGCCGGACGGTTCAGCAGGTCGCCGGGGGAGTCGCCGCCGTAGGTGGTGAGGGAGAGGTCCGGGATCCGGGCCTTGGCGAGGTCGTCGACGGCCCTGATGTCGCACAGGGCGTGGTGGACCTCGGCGATCTCGCAGATGGTGCTCAGCTCGTGCGGGCGCTGCTGGGCCAGCACGGTGACGGCGATCGCGCCCGCCTTCAGCACCGCCAGCCAGCAGGCGGCCAGCCACGGTGTGGTGGGGCCGCGCAGCAGCACCCGGTTGCCGGGGACGATCCCGAGGTCGCCGGTGAGGAGGTGCGCGAGCCGGTCCACGCGGGCGCGCAGCTCGCCGTACGTCCAGGTCGTGCCGTCGGGGGTGCGGAACGCCGGGCGGTCGTCGGGCGGGCCGTGCAGCAGTTCGGCGGCGCAGTTCAGCCGGTCGGGGTAGTGCAGCTCCGGCAGGTCGAAGCGGAGCTCGGGCCACTGGTCGGGTGGCGGGAGGTGGTCGCGGGCGAAGGTGTCGGCGTGCGCGGTGGCCCGTGGGTTCATGACGGTTCGCCCCCTTGGCGTGGTGGGCTCGCATCAGGAGCGTATCGTGTTGGTGACGGCAGTCAACGGTCCGCGATAACCTCGGGAGTGGCCCAGCGGCGAGGGAAGGGACCGGCGATGACCGCATTCTCGCTCGAACCGGAACGGCTCGCCTGGTGCGCGGAGCTGCGCGCCCTGGCCGCGGAACGCCTGCGGCCACTCGCCGAGAAGGGTGAACCCGGCCGGGTCAACCGCCCCCTCCTCGCCGAGCTCGGCACCCTCGGCCTGCTGTCCCGCCTGTTCACCTCGGGCGCCCTCGACCTGTGCCTGATGCGCGAGTCCCTGGCCCGCGCCTGCACCGAGGCCGAGACCGCCCTGGCCCTCCAGGGCCTCGGCGCCCACCCGGTGCACGCCCACGGAACGGCTGCCCAGCGCGCCCGCTGGCTCCCCGGGGTGAGCGACGGCGGCGTCGTCGCGGCGTTCGCGCTCAGCGAGCCGGGCGCCGGCTCGGACGCGGCGGCGCTGTCGCTCGCGGCGGAGCCGTACGGCGGGGCCGCCAGGGCGGCGACACCCCGGCGGGCCGCGCCGCCGGACGAGTCGCCGCCGGGCGCATCACGGCGCGGCGGGCGCGGCGGGGTCCCGGACGCCCGGCCGGCCGGACCGGGGGAGGGCGGACCGGCGGGGGAGGCTGCCGCATCCGGTCCGCCGTCGTCCCTGGCCGCCGAGCCCGACGGTTCCTCCGGCTGGCGGCTCACCGGGGAGAAGTGCTGGATCTCCAACGCCCCCGAGGCCGACTTCTACACCGTCTTCGCCCGTACCACCCCCGGTGCCGGCGCGCGTGGCGTGACCGCCTTCCTGGTGCCCGCCGACCGGCCCGGACTCACCGGGGCCGCCCTCGACATGCTCTCCCCGCACCCCATCGGCGCCCTCCGCCTCGATGCCGTACCGGTGACCGCCGACGACGTGCTCGGCGAGGTCGACCGGGGGTTCCGGGTCGCCATGGACACCCTCAACCTGTTCCGCCCCAGCGTCGGCGCCTTCGCGGTCGGCATGGCCCAGGCCGCCCTGGACGCGACCCTCGCCCACACCGCCCGGCGGGACGCGTTCGGCGGCAAGCTGAAGGACCTCCAGTCCGTCGCCCACCAGGTCGCCGAGATGGCGCTGCGCACGGAGTCCGCCCGGCTCATGGTGTACGCGGCGGCGACGGCGTACGACGAGGGCGCCGACGGCGTCCCCCGGCGCGCCGCGATGGCGAAGCTGCTGGCCACCGAGACCGCGCAGTACGTCGTCGACCGGGCCGTCCAGCTGCACGGGGCCCGCGCCCTGCAACGCGGGCACCTGCTCGAACACCTCTACCGCGAGGTCCGCTCGCCCCGCGTCTACGAGGGGGCGAGCGAAGTGCAACGGGGCATCATCGCCAAGGAGTTGTACAGGAACCTGGAGGACCGGTGACCGCCGAGCGCGTCAACCCGCCCGAGCTCTCCCCGCCGGCCGGCTTCTCGCACGCCGTCGTCGCCACCGGCTCCCGGCTGGTGTTCCTGGCCGGCCAGACCGCACTCGACGCCGACGGCAAGGTGGTCGGCGACACCCTGCCCGAACAGTTCGCGCGGGCCCTCACCAACCTCCTCACCGCCCTGCGCGCGGCCGGCGGCACCCCCGCCGACCTGGCCCGCGTCACCGTCTACGCCACCGACGTGGCCGCGTACCGCACCCACGCCCGCGAACTCGGCCGTATCTGGCGGGAGCTGGCCGGCCGGGACTACCCGGCGATGGCGGTCGTCGGGGCGGTCCGTCTGTGGGACGAACAGGCCCTGGTGGAACTCGACGGCTTCGCCCTGCTGCCCTGAGAGGGCGGCCACCCGGCCGTCGGGGAGCGGCTCACCGGTGTCGTCGAAGACGATCGCACCGTCGCACAGCGGGCTCCTTCTCCGCGCTTCACCCGAAGGGACGGGGCGGAGACGCCGGCAGGCCTCCTGAAACGCGGGTGTGCGAGGCGGTGCCGGTCCGGACGTGGAGTGGACCGCGAGGCCGATGGACGGTCCGCAGGACGGGAGGCACTTTCGTGTCCCACGACTTCCGCGCTCCGTGAGCGGCGGTTTCGCCGTCGTGCGTCGACGTGCGAGGGCAGGGGTCAGACCTGTTCGAAGTGGAACGCCTTGATGAAGCAGTCGCGAGGCTGGGCGACGGCGAAGAGGACGCATTCCACGAGCGAGTGCGCGGTGAGGGCGTCCTCGGCCTCGCGCGGGGTGGTCTCCCACTCCTCGGAGAGCGGGTCGGCGTTGTCGAAGTCGGGCGGGTAGAGCGAGATCACCCGGACTCCTTGAGGACGCAGGCGCTTGGAGAGGATCTCGGTGAACCCCGCCTGGGCGCTCTTGGCCGCGTAGAAGGCGTCGTGCGCGTCCGAGCGGTGGTGGCCCGGTGTTCCGCATGCGGAGACCATCGTCACGACGTCGGGTGTCTCCGAGTTGAGCAGGAGGGGGAGGAAGCTCTTCGTGGTCAGGACCGTGCCGGTGGCGCCGGAGGAGATGGTGTCGACGACGTCGGCGTCGGTCGCGGACAGCAGGTCCGGTCCTGTCAGGTAGCGGGAGCCGTTGTTGACGAGTACGTCGATACGGTCCGTGTGTTCCGCGACGCCGGTGGCGAAGTCGCGGATCGAGGCGGGGTCCGTCAGGTCGCAGGCGAAGGCGTGCACCCGCTGGTGGCCGCGGTCGCGGATCTCGTCGCGTACTCGTCGGGCGGCGGCCAGGTGGCGTGCGGAGAGGAAGACCTCGGCGCCGAGGTCCGCGAGGCGGATGGCCAGGGTCCGCCCGAAGTCACGGCCGGCGGCCGTGATGACGACGCGGTGGTTGTCCCATCTCATGGTGTCGCTCCTGGTTCGTGGATCGGTCGGCGCGGTGCATCGTGGCGGCTGACGTCTGCGGCGTGGGCGGCCCGGCCTCCGGTGGCGGCCCGCCGCCGTACGACGGTGGCGGTGTTGCCGATGCGGATGCCGATGCCGAGGGTACGGGCGGGGACCGCGGCGGGCAGTCCGGCATCGAGATGGACCGCCCCGGCTCCGGAGCGTCCGGCCGGGTGCGGCGTCACAGGCGCCACCGGCTCGTCGTCGGGGCCGACTCGCCACCGAAGGGGTGACGATGACCGGCCCCGGACCCCGCGCCGGGTACTGGTGGAATCCCTCATCACGCCCATTCCGGGAGGTTCCCCATGCCCGTACGACCCGCCCTCGGCGCCGCGGCCGGTTCCGCGCTGCTGCTGCTCGGCTTCGCCGCGGCGGCCCCCTCGCCCGCGTCGGCCGCCCCCGCCGCCCCCTCGGAGTCCGTGACGGTGGACGCGGAGGGCCGGATGGCCGACGGGTCCGTCACCCTCTCCGGTACCTACCGCTGTCTCGGCGGCGACGGACCGGTCCTCGTCAGCTCCTCGGTCAACCGGCCCTCGTCCGACACCCACTACTCCGTCGGCGGCACCCTCGCGGTCTGCGACGGCAAGGAGCACCGCTGGGAGAACACCGGAACGGTGCCCGCCGGCGTCCTCGAGGCGGGCCGGGTCCATGTCGAGGCCGCCCTCACGGAGCTGAGCCCCAGCGGCGTCCTCCTGGTGCCCGTCGTCCACGCGGTCGAGCACCAGGACGTCACCCTGGTCGAGGGCTGAGCCGGGCCCGGCCGCTCACAGCTCGCCGGCCGGCCAGTCCAGCAGACGCGCTCCGATCACCGCCGTCTGGAGCATGTAGCGGTGGGACGCGTCCGACGGGTTGGCGCCGGTGAGCTTGTGGATGCGCTCCAGGCGGTACGTCAGCGCGCGCACGCTCAGCGAGAGCCGCCGGGCCGCCTCCGCGGCGACACAGCCGGAGTCGAAGTACGCGGTGAGCGTGTCCAGGAGGGGCGCGGCACCGCCGCGGGCCGTGGTCAGCGGCCCCAGGGTGTTGCGCACCAGGTCGGCCATGGCCTGGCGGTCGCGGGCCAGTACGGGATAGACGAGCAGGTCGGCGGCGCGCAGCACCGGGTCGTCGAGCCCCAGCCGCTCGGCTATCTCCAGTGAGTTCAGGGCCTCCTCGTAGGACTGGACGACACCGCCGGGACCGGACTGCGGGCGCCCGACGGCGACCTGGCCGCCGTCGGTGGCGGCGTGCGCCTGCTTGGCGAAGTACGTGAGCACCTCCCCCTGGTGTCCGGGCGCGATGCACAGCAGCCGCCCGTCCTTGGTGGTGAGCAGGATGCTGCGGTCACCGAACCGGGAGATCAGGGCGCGCTCCACCTGCCGCGGCACCGGGTCGCCCTCGTCGTAGGCGACCGCGCCCCGGGCGACCGCGACCGCGTGCTCGTGGGACAGCCGCAGCCCGAAGCGCTCGGCACGCTCCGCCAGCCGCCCCAGGTCGCTGCGGCCGTAGAGCAGGTCGTCGATGAACTCCCGCCGCGCCGCCTCCTCCTGACGCACCGCCAGCCGCTGCGCCCGCTCGTACCCCTCGGCGAACGCGTCCACGACCTGCTGTACGGCCGCGAGCGCGCCGTCGGCCGAGTCCGTCCCGCGCGGCCACGCACCGCGGGCGCCGGACAGATGCGCGCTGACGAGGGAACGCAGACCGAAACCCGCCTCCGCGGCCCGTTCCCCCAGGGCCCGCCGGGAGGCGATCTCGTCCCGGGTGAGGCGTCTGCCCGTGGCCGCGACCTCGGCCAGAATGCGGGCATAGCCCTCCAGATACTCCTCCGGGACATCCCGTTCCGTCACGCGTTCCCCCCGGTTCTTGACGCTTCCCTGACGCGCCGGTTGTGTCACACCGGCATCAAGACCCTAATGAATATTGCCGGGTTCCGGCAATGCGCGAGCGCGCCCCGAGCGGGCAGCATGGTCCGCGGGGAGCACCGCGGACGGTTCCGGTGCCGGGCACCGGCAGGTGTCCGCGCCGGAACCCGGAGGGGAGCGGTGCCACCCCCCCCACGAACGTGAACGGTGAGCGGTGAACGGGAGGGCGCGCAGGATGCGGACGGCATCCGTCCGCGCCCGGCGCAGAACCGCGGCGCCGACTGAGCCGTCTCCTCCTCCACCGGACCTTCATCCGCCTCGCCAACGAGGCACCGCTCGACTTACCTTCTAGCCCGGGAGGACGTGTCCCATGGATGCCGCCACCGTGGGCATCGCCGTACTGGTCGGCGTCGCCCTGCTGCTCATGCTCATCGGCCTGCTCGTCGTCTCCAAACTGTTCCGCAAGGTGGAGCAGGGCAAGGCACTGATCGTCTCCAAGATCCGCAAGGTCGACGTGACCTTCACCGGGTCGGTCGTGCTGCCGGTGCTGCACAAGGCCGAGGTGATGGACATCTCGGTGAAGACCATCGAGATCACCCGGGCCGGCAAGGAAGGACTGATCTGCCGGGACAACATCCGCGCGGACATCCGCATCACGTTCTTCGTCAAGGTCAACAAGACCGTCGACGACGTCATCAAGGTCGCCCAGGCCGTCGGCACCGCGCGGGCCAGCGACCGCAACACGCTCCAGGAGCTGTTCCACGCCAAGTTCTCCGAGGCGCTGAAGACCGTCGGCAAGCAGATGGACTTCACCGACCTCTACACCAAGCGCGAGGAGCTGCGGTACCGGATCATCGAGGTCATCGGCGTCGACCTCAGCGGCTACCACCTCGAGGACGCGGCGATCGACTACCTGGAGCAGACGCCGCTGACCCAGCTGGACCCGGGCAACGTCCTCGACGCGCAGGGCATCCGCAAGATCACCGAGCTGACGGCGGTGGAGCACGTCCGCACCAACGAGGCCCAGCGCAACGAGCAGAAGGAGATCACCCGGCAGGACGTCGACGCCCGCGAGGCGATCCTGGAACTGGAGCGCCGGCAGGCGGACGCCGAGATCAAGCAGCGCCGGGAGATCGAGACCGTACGGGCCCGCGAGGAGGCCGAGACGGCGCGGGTGGTGGAGGAGGAGCGGCTGCGCGCGCAGAGCGCCTTCCTGCGCACCGAGGAGCAGCTCGGCGTGCAGCGCGAGAACCAGGCCCGTGAGGTCGCCGTCGCCGCCAAGAACCGTGAGCGGGTCATCGCCGTCGAGAGCGAGCGCATCGAGAAGGACCGCCTCCTCGAGGTCATCGCCCGCGAGCGGGAGACCCAGCTGACCCGGATCGCCGCCGACAAGGAGGTCGAGGCGGAGAAGCGGGAGATCGCCGAGGTCGTCCGGGAGCGGGTCGCGGTGGACCGTACGGTCGCCGAGCAGGAGGAGTCGATCAAGAAGCTGCGGGCGGTCGAGGAGGCGGAGCGGCAGCGGCAGGCCGT
>NZ_JBVJKE010000009.1:0-98376 GCF_055585405.1 Streptomyces sp. NPDC053426
CGGTCGGGACGGCGTAGTCCTGGCCGCTGTGCTTGTGCGCCCACATGCCGCCGTTCTGGGCGAAGCTCGCGGACAGCTTGTAGCTCTTGACCGGGGAGACCCAGGAGGCGGTCGCCTTCTTGGCGGCGGCCTGCGCCTGGGCGGTGGTGGTGGCGCCGGGCGCGGCCGTGTTCTCGGCGGCGACCGCGGCCCCGACTCCCAGGACGACCGTGGCGCCCATGCCGGCGGCCAGGACGGCCGCGCGGGTCTGGGTCAGGGACGTGCGGGGGAGACGGGACGTGACGCGCTGGAGCATGGAGACCTCATGGGTGAGGGGACAGGGAAGCCATCGGCGGAACGGGTCCGTGCCGCGCTGGCCGTTCCTTGGTAACCGGAACCGGACAGAAGCCGCAAAGGTGTGACCTACGACGAAAGGTCGTACATCGGGCGTGAGACGCACGTCTCTTGACCGGTGGGTCCGGACGGGGCGGAACCCCCCATTTCAAGCTGATCGATCAGCCCTGCGCCCCAAATGTCCCTTTTGGATTCAACCGCTTTTCCACTATTCCGGGTAGTACCGGACAGAGCGCCTGTGCCGCTTGTCACCGGGAGCCCGATCCGGGGACTGTCCGAATGTGGCGTGGGTCTCCGGTGTCCCCGTCCGGAATCACCCGCCCAGCAGCTCCAGCGACCCCCACAGCGCCACCGTCGACGCCACCAGCGCCGTCGGGACGGTGGCCAGGCCCAGCAGCGTGAAGCGCTTCAGGCTGACCTCGTGGGCGTGGTGGTGGGCGATGCGGCGCCACAGGAGGGTGGCCAGGGAGCCCGCGTAGGTGAGGTTCGGGCCGATGTTGACGCCCAGCAGGACCGCGAGGACCGCGCCGGGGCCGGACGGTGCGGCCAGGGGGACGAGGGCGAGGACCGCCGGCAGGTTGTTGATCAGGTTGGCGAGCAGTGCCGCCAGGCCCGCGATGGCCAGGAGAGCGGGGAGGGACGTGCCGTCGGGGAGGACCGCGCCGAGCGCGTCGCCCAGGCCGTGGTCCAGGACCGCCCGTACGACCACGCCGAGGGCGAGGACGAAGGCGAGGAACGGCAGGTCGGCCGCGCGGAGGATCGCCGCCGGGGTGGTGCGGCGGCGCGACAGGGCGCGTACGGCCAGCACCGTCGCGCCGGCCGCCGCCGCCCACGCCGGGTCGACGCCCAGCGCGGACGCCACGGCGAACCCGGCGAGCGTGGCGGCCACCGTCACCAGGGCGAAGAGCGGCGGCTTCGCCGGCTTCTCCGGCACCTGAGGAGCGGTGGGCGCCGTGTCCAGGTCGGCGGCGAAGAAACGGCGGAAGACGGCGTACTCCACGGCGATCGCCGCCAGCCACGGCAGGGCCATCAGCAGCGCGAAGCGGGTGAAGCCCAGCCCCGTGGCGGTGAACGCGAGCAGGTTCGTCAGATTCGACACCGGCAGCAGCAGCGACGCCGTGTTCGACAGGTGCGCGCCCGCGTAGACGTGCGGGGCCGGACGGGCGCCCATACGGGTGGCGGTGGCGAACACCACCGGCGTCAGCAGCACCACGGTGGCGTCCAGACTGAGCGCGGCGGTGATCAGCGAGGCGAGGGCGAAGACCGCGCCCAACAGCCTGCGCGGCCGGTGGCGGGACCAGCGGGCCATCCAGCTCCCGCAGGCGTGGAAGAGGCCCTCGTCGGCACAGAGCTTGGCCAGCACCAGCACGGCGGCGAGGAAACCGAGCACCGGCCCGAGCCGGACGGCCTCCTCGCGCACCGCCTCCAAGGGGATCGCGCCGGTCGCGATCACGACGCCGGCCGCGGGCACCGCGAACGCCGCCTCCGGCCAGCGGAAGGGACGGACGACGGCACACACCAGCACCACGGCCAGCGCGGCGACGGACAGCGATTCGAGCAGCACGGTCCTGATCATCCACAGGGGGCGGCGGGACGTGGACACCGCGTCGCCGGAATGTCGCGGGGCGGTACCTTCGACCTCACGCCGATGTGGGGCCGATGAGGAGAGATGAACGTGAGCAAGTTCGTACGGCCCGCCGCCGAGGGTGCCGATCCGTTCGGTACGGCGCGTCTGCGGCGTGGGGTCCTGGACGCCTGGGTCACCAGCCCCGCCCGTTTCCGCGAGGACGCCAACGCCGAGGAGGACCTCGTCCTCGGCGGCTACCGGGACCGCCTCGTCGTCGAGCTCGCCCAGAACGCCGCCGACGCCGCAGCCCGGGCCGGCGTACCGGGACGGCTGCGGCTCACCCTGCGCGACGGGGTCCTCGTCGCCGCGAACACCGGGGCCCCGCTGGACGCGGCCGGTGTCGAGTCGCTGTCCACGCTGCGCGCCTCCGCCAAGCGGGACGCGCCGGACCGGGCCGTGGGACGCTTCGGCGTCGGCTTCGCCGCCGTCCTCGCCGTCACCGACGAGCCCGCCGTCGTCGGACGGCACGGCGGGGTCCGCTGGTCGCTGGCCGAGGCGCGGGACCTCGCGGGCGACACCGCACGGCACAGCCCAGGGCTCGGGGACGAGATCCGGCGGCGTGACGGGCACGTACCCCTGCTCCGGCTGCCGTTCGCCGCCGAGGGCACCGCGCCCGGCCCGTACGACACCGCCGTCATCCTCCCCCTGCGCGACACCGCCGCCGCCGACCTCGCCGAGCGGCTGCTGAACGCCGTCGACGACGCCCTGCTGCTCACCCTGCCCGGCCTGGAGGAGGTGGTCGTCGAGATCGGGGACGCGGAACCCCGTACCGTGAGCCGCCGCACCGACGGCGCGCTCACCGTCGTCGAGGACTCCCGCGAGGGCACCACCCGCTGGCGCACCGCCGCCGCACACGGACCGCTCACCCCCGAGCTGCTCGCCGACCGGCCCGTCGAGGAGCGGCTGCGCCCGTACTGGTCGGTCACCTGGGCCGTCCCCGTGGACACCGACGGCACCCCCGCCCGGCCCCGCACCAGCCCCGTCGTGCACGCGCCCACCCCCAGCGACGAGCCGCTCGGCGTGCCCGCGCTGCTCATCGCCTCCTTCCCGCTGGACTCCACCCGCCGGCACGCCGCCCCCGGCCCGCTCACCGACTTCCTCGTGCAGCGCGCCGCCGACGCCTACGCCGGGCTCCTCGCCGACTGGCGCCCGGTGACCGCCGGGATCATCGACCTCGTGCCGGGCCCGCTCGGCAAGGGCGAACTGGACGGCGCCCTGCGCCGGGCGGTCCTCGAACGGCTGCCCCGTACGTCCTTCCTGCCGCCCGCCGTCGAGCAGGCCGAGCAGGCCGAGCAGGCCGAGCGGCACGACGAATCCGAGCTGCCGCGGTCGCTGCGGCCCCGTGACGCCGAGGTCGTCGAGGGCGCGGGCGCCGACACCGTACGGGTGCTGGCCGAAGTCCTCCCCACCCTGCTGCCCGCCGGTCTCGAACGCCGCACGGAGCTGCGCACGCTGGGCGTCGCCCGGGTCCCGCTCACCGACGCGGTCGACCGGCTGGCCGGACTGGAGAAGTCCCCCGAGTGGTGGTGGCGGCTGTACGACAGCCTCGCCGGGGTCGACCCCGACCGGCTGTCCGGACTGCCCGTGCCGCTCGCTGGGGGTACCTCCCAGGCTTTCGGCTCTGGGGGAGGGCGGACGACCATCGGCCCCCGGCAGGTGCTGCTGCCCGGAGCGGAGGCCACCCGGATCGACCCCGAGGTGCTGGCCCGGCTCGGGCTCAAGGTCGCCCACCCGGACGCCGCCCACCCCCTCCTGGAGAAGCTGGGCGCGCTTCCCGCCACCCCGCGCGCCGTCCTCACCACCCCGCAGGTGCGGGCCGCCGTCGCCGCGTCGCTCGACGACGAGGGTCCGGTGAACTGGGAGGAGGAGGACACCCCGGACGCCGAGGAACTCGCCGATACCGTGCTCGGTCTGGTGCGCGACGCCGCCCTCGAACCCGGTGACGAGCCGTGGCTGGGTGCCCTCGCCCTCCCCGACGAGGACGGCGAACTCTCCCCGGCCTGCGAGCTGGTCTTCCCCGGCGGACCGTTCGCCCAGGTCATGCGCGAGGGCGAACTCGCCTCCGTGGACGGCGAACTGGCCGACAGGTGGGGCGAACAGCCGCTCGCCGCCTGCGGGGTCCTGGTCGACTTCGCGCTGATCCGCGCCACCGACGTCGTCCTCGACCCGGACGAACTGGAGCCGCGCGAAAGCGACTTCGCCGAACCCGACGACGCGGGCCTGCTCGACGCCGTGGACGTGTGGAGCGAGGACGTCCTCGACCGCTTCCCGGACAGCCCCGTCCCGCCCGTCGCCACCGAGATCGTCGCCGTGCGCGACCTCGACCTCGTGGACGACGACCAGTGGCCGCGGGCCCTCGCCCTGCTGTCCCGGCCCCCGCTGCGCGACGCGCTCGTCCAGCCGGTACGGATCCTGCTGCACGACGGCACCCACGAGGTCGTACGGCCGTACACCGCGTGGTGGCTGCGCGGGCACCCGGTGATCGGCGGGCGCCGCCCCGCCGGACTGCGCGCGGCCGGCGGCGACCCGCTGCTGCGGGGCCTGTACGACGAGGCCGACGCGACCGGGTTCGAGGACGAGCAGGTGCTGCGGGCGCTGGGCGTACGGACCTCGGTGGCCGCGTTGCTCGACGAGCCGGGAGGCGCCGCCGAACTGCTGGACCGGCTCGCCGACCCCGACCGGCCGGTCACGGCGGCCCAGTTGCACGCGCTCTACGGGGCGCTGGCGGAGCTGGATCCCGAGCAGGTGACCCTGCCGGACGATCTGCGGGCCGTGGTCGACGGGCGGGTGGAGGTGGTGGACGCCGCGGACGCGGTGGTCGTCGACTCGCCCGATCTGCTGCCGTTCACGTCCGGTGTGCCGCTGCTGCCGGTGCGGCCGGCGCGGGCCGCCGAACTGGCCGAGCTGTTCCAGGTGCGGCGGCTGAGCGAGTCCGTCACCGGGGAGGTGGACTCCGAGGGCACGGAGCACGACGTACCGGAGCCGGTGCGGGTGCTGCTGGGGTCGCGGACCCCGGCCGTGTACGTGGAGCACGAGGAACTCGTCGTCGACGGTGTGGAGATCGACTGGCGGCTGACGAACGACGGCGTGCTGCACGCGGCGACGCTGGAGGGTGTGGCCGCGGGCCTCGCCTGGGCGGCGGGCCAGTGGCCCCGCCGCTTCGAGGTGGCGGCCCTGCTGGAAGACCCGTCCCGGACGGAGGAACTGGCCCGCGACCGCTGGTTCGACTGAACGACGACTTGCCGCGCAGTTCCCCGCGCCCCTGGGGGTGGTCCGGCCCGTGGTCCCGTGCGGGTGCGTGGTGGCTTGTCGCGCAGTTCCCCGCGCCCCTGAGGGGGTGTCCTGCCGTGGTCCCGTGCGGGTGCGTGGTGGCTTGTCGCGCAGTTCCCCGCGCCCCTGAGGGGGTGTCCTGCCGTGGTCCCGTGCGGGTGCGTCGTGGTTGCTCGCGCAGTTCCCCGCGCCCCTAGGGGGTTGCGAGCACTGCCAGCCGATACCTGCACCCCCACCGGCCCGCGGGGACATTCGGCCGGTGCGCCCCTGTAGGGGCGCGGGGAACTGCGCGAAGAACCCCCACCGGCCCGCGGGGGTGTTCGGCCGGTGGCCCCTGTAGGGGCGCGGGGAACTGCGCGAAGAACGCCCACCGGCCCGCGGGGGTGTTCGGCCGGTGGGCCCTGTAGGGGCGCGGGGAACTGCGCGAAGGACTCGCTACGCAGCCGCAGGCGTCACGCCGGGACCCGCCGGTCCACCCACCGCCACAAGAACTCCAGCACCCCCGCCGCAAAGACCGCGATGCCGATCGCGACCCACGGCATGGTCATGCCCACCAACCGCAACGCGAAGAACTCCTGCAGCCACGGCACCACCAGCACCACCAGGAACCCCGCCCCCATCGCCGCCACCAGCCCGATCCGCCACCACGTGTACGGCCGGGCGATGATCGCCAGTACCCAGATCGAGATCAGGAACAGCGTCAGCGTCGCCGCGCTCGTCTCCGCCTCCAGCGCGCCCGCACCGGTGTAGTACTCCCGCGCGACCAGGTACGACGCGAACGTCGCCAGCGCGGCCAGCACCCCGCCGGGGATCGCGTACCGCATGACCCGCCGTACGAAGTTCGGCCGCGCCCGCTCCTTGTTGGGGGCGAGCGCCAGGAAGAACGCCGGGACCCCGATGGTGAGCGTCGACAGCAGGGTCAGATGGCGCGGCAGGAACGGGTACTCCACCTGCGAGACCACCACCAGCACCGCCAGCAGCACCGAGTACACCGTCTTCACCAGGAACAGCGTCGCGACCCGGGTGATGTTGCCGATCACCCGCCGCCCCTCCGCCACCACCGACGGCAGCGTGGCGAAGCTGTTGTTCAGCAGCACGATCTGGGCGACCGCCCGCGTGGCCTCCGAACCGGAGCCCATCGCCACGCCGATGTCCGCGTCCTTCAGCGCCAGCACGTCGTTCACGCCGTCCCCGGTCATCGCGACCGTGTGGCCGTTCGACTGGAGCGCGCCCACCATGTTCCGCTTCTGCTGCGGGGTGACCCGCCCGAACACCGTGCCGTCGTCCAGCGCCTTCGCCATGCCGTCCGGGTCGGCGGGCAGCCGGCGCGCGTCCACCGCCGTACCGGACAGGCCCAGCTTGGACGCGACCGCCCCGACCGACACCGCGTTGTCCCCGGAGATGACCTTGGCCCGTACGTCCTGCTCGGCGAAGTAGCGCAGGGTGTCGGCCGCGTCCGGGCGCAGCCGCTGCTCCAGCACCACCAGCGCGGCCGGCCGTACGCTCTCGGCGGCCGCGGGGTCGTCGACGTCCACGCCGTCGCGGGCACGGGCGAGCAGCAGCACCCGCAGCCCCTGCTCGTTCATCCGCCCGGTCTCGGCCAGCGCCGGGTCGCCGGGGTCCAGCAGCACGTCGGGCGCCCCCAGCAGCCAGGTGACGGACTCGCCGCCCGCGCCCTCCTCGAACGTCGCGCCGCTGTACTTCCGGGCGGAGGAGAAGGGCAGCGTGTCGGTGAGGCGCCGGCCCCCGCCGTCCGGGTACGCCTCGATGATCGCCTTCAGGGACGCGTTGGGACGCGGGTCCGCCGCCCCCAGCGCGCCCAGCACCCCGCGCACGTACGTCCCGTCGCCGTCGCCGAGCACCCGCAGCTCGGTGACGTCCATGCCGCCCTCGGTGAGCGTGCCCGTCTTGTCCAGGCAGACCGTGTCGACGCGGGCCAGTCCCTCGATCGCCGGCAGCTCCTGCACCAGGCACTGCTTGCGGCCCAGCCGGATCACCCCGATCGCGAAGGCGACGGAGGTGAGCAGCACCAGCCCCTCGGGGACCATCGGCACGATCCCGCCGACCGTGCGGGCGACGGAGTCCTTCAGCTCGTTGTCCTTGACCACCAGCTGGCTGATGATCAGGCCGATCGCGGTCGGGACCATCATCCACGTCACGTACTTGAGGATCGTGGAGATGCCCGAGCGCAGCTCGGAGTGGACGAGGGTGAACCGGGACGCCTCCTCGGCGAGCTGCGCCGCGTACGCCTCGCGTCCCACCCGGGTCGCCTGGAAGGAGCCGCCGCCCGCGACGACGAAGCTGCCGGACATGACCTGGTCCCCGGGCCGCTTCACCACGGGGTCGGCCTCGCCGGTGAGCAGCGACTCGTCGATCTCCAGGCCGTCCGCCTCGGCGCACACCCCGTCGACGACGACCTTGTCGCCCGGCCCGATCTCGATCAGGTCGTCCAGCACGATCTCGGAGGTGCCGACCTCCGCGGCCCTCCCGTCCCGGCGCACCGTGGGCCGTACCTCGCCGATCACCGCGAGGGAGTCGAGGGTCTTCTTCGCCCGCCACTCCTGGACGATGCCGATGCCGGTGTTGGCGAGGATCACGAAGCCGAACAGGCTGTCCTGGATGGGCGCGACGATCAGCATGATCACCCAGAGCACGCCGATGATCGCGTTGAACCGGGTGAAGACGTTCGCGCGGACGATCTCGGTGAGGGACCGGCTGCTGCGCACCGGTACGTCGTTGACCTGTCCGCGTGCCACCCGTTCGGCCACTTGCGCGGCCGTCAGCCCGGTCACCGGCGAGGTGACCCCGGCGGGGTGTTCGGCATCGATCCGGTCGCCCGCCTCGAGATGCGTCATGCATTCGACGGTACGTGCGGATTCAGGGGTTCACCCCCCGATGGCCGGAAGATCCGACCGGGGTAGGAGGGCCGTCGGGGCGGTCGTAGTGCCGTGGTCGTACGGCGGTGGCGCCCGGGCCCGTCGGGCTCAGTCGGCCGAGGGGGCGGGGGAGCGGTCCGGTTCCGGCGTCCCGTCGGCCGACCGGGCCCGCTTGATCGCGGCGTCGCGCCTGCGGACGTACCAGATGCCGATGAAGCCGAGTCCGCCGCCGGCCAGGCAGGTCCACAGCCACCAGGTGTGGCCGTGGTCGTCGAACCAGCCGTAGAACGGCAGCTGCACCAGGAACAGGACGAACCAGATGATCGTGCCGCCGACGATGGTGGCGACCACGGGGCCCTCCAGGGGCTCCGGCGCCTCGTGCTCGGGGGATCCCGAAAAAAACCCGGCCATGCGGACAGCTTACGAGGGGTTCCGCGTGTGACGGGGACCGCGTGGACCACGTGACGGGGACCGCAGGGAGCCACGCGGGTCTACGCGCGGAGATAGCGTGGACGGCGTTATATCTTCATACTGAATCCGTTTGTCTCTGACCACTTTCATTCGTAGAAAACACCAAAGGGCTTCGGGGGGCGCCCACCGGTGATGAGGTCCCCGCATGTCCCCGTCGGCCACGACCAAGGCCCCCACCCCCGAGCAGCCGGGGTCCGGTGCCGCGTCCGGCGCCCTCGACCGCTACTTCCGGATCTCCGAGCGCGGCAGCACCCTGTCCCGTGAGGTCCGCGGCGGTTTCGCCACCTTCTTCGCGATGGCGTACATCATCGTGCTGAACCCGATCATCCTGGGCAGCGCGAAGGACATGTACGGCCATCAGCTCGACAACGGCCAGCTCGTCACCGCGACCGCCCTGACCGCCGCGTTCACCACGCTGCTCATGGGCGTCATCGGCAACGTCCCGATCGCGCTGGCCGCCGGTCTGGGCATCAACTCGGTCGTCGCGCTCCAGCTCGCGCCGCGCATGTCGTGGCCGGACGCCATGGGCATGGTGGTGCTGGCCGGCTTCATCGTGATGCTGCTGGTCGCCACCGGTCTGCGCGAGCGCGTGATGAACGCCGTCCCCTACGGTCTGCGCAAGGCCATCGCCATCGGCATCGGCCTGTTCATCATGCTGATCGGCCTGGTCGACGCCGGGTTCGTCTCCCGCATCCCGGACGCCGCCCACACCACCGTCCCGCTCCAGCTCGGCGGCACCGGTCACCTCACCGGCTGGCCGGTCCTCGTCTTCGTCCTCGGCGCGCTGCTCACGCTGGTGCTGATCGCGCGCCGGGTGCCCGGCGCGATCCTCATCTCGATCGTCGCGATGACGGTCCTCGCGATGATCATCAACGCCGTGGCCGACATCCCCTCCTGGGGCCTGACGACCCCCGAGTGGCCCGGCAACCCGGTCGCCACCCCCGACTTCGGCCTGATCGGCGAGGTCAGCCTGTTCGGCGGCTTCGAGAAGGTCGGCGTGCTGACCGGCATCCTGTTCGTCTTCACCGTGCTGCTGTCGAGCTTCTTCGACGCGATGGGCACGATCATGGGCGTCTCGGACGAGGCCAAGCTGACCGACGCCCAGGGCCAGATGCCCGGCGTCAACAAGGTCCTGTTCCTCGACGGCGTCGGGGTCGCCGCGGGCGGTGCCGCCTCCGCCTCGGCCACCACCGCCTTCGTGGAGTCCACGGCCGGCGTCGGTGAGGGCGCGCGCACCGGCTTCGCCAACGTCGTCACCGGCTCCCTGTTCGCGGTGGCGCTGTTCCTCACGCCCATCGCCACGATGGTCCCGTCCCAGGCGGCCACCCCGGCGCTGGTCGCGGTGGGCTTCCTGATCCTGGCCGGTTCGATCAAGGAGATCGACTGGGCGGACCACACGATCGCCATCCCGGCCTTCGTGACGATGGTGATGATGCCGTTCACCTACTCGATCACCAACGGCATCGGCATGGGCTTCGTCACCTTCGTGGTGCTGCGCCTGGCGGCCGGGCGCGGCCGGGAGGTCCCGGCGGCGATGTACGTGGTGTCGGCGGTGTTCGCCTTCTACTACCTGATGCCGGCGCTGGGTCTGACCTGACCGTGCCCGCGGGGGCTCACGTGACCCCGTAGAACTTCTCCGTCTCCTCGACGGCGGTCCGGAACCGCTGGTCGAAGTCATCGCGCATGAGCGTCCGGACGACATAGTCCTGGACGCTCATGCCGCGTTTCGCGGCGTGTTCCCGGAGCCGTTCGAGCAGTTCGTGGTCGATACGCAGGCTGAGCACGTCGGTCCCCATGCCCATGAGGGTCCCTGCACACCACGGTGCGCCGCGCCGCGATTCGCGAATGGATCACTCGTACGGGTGATACGGCGTGACGGTGGCGGGAGTCACGGGCGCGTACGTGCCTTCCGGGTGGTATTTAGCGAGAGTAATGAGTTACGCTAAAGAACATGCCGGACTTCAGCCATGGCGACGACGCAGCCGCCGTGAACGCCCTCCGATCCGCCGTGATGCGGCTGTCCCGTCGGCTCAAGCACCAGCGCGTCGACGAGTCCCTCAGCCCCACCGAGATGTCGGTGCTGGGCACCCTGGCCCGCTGCGGCCGGGCCACCCCGGGCGAGCTCGCCCGCAAGGAGCACGTCCAGCCGCCGTCGATGACCCGCATCGTGGCCCTGCTGGAGGCCAAGGGACTGGTCCGCCTGGAGCCGCACCCCGACGACCGCCGCCAGAAGGTCGTCACGCAGACCGAGCGGGCCGAGGCGATGCTCGAGGAGAGCCGCCGCAAGCGGAACGCGTTCCTGGCCACGCTGGTCGAGGAACTCGACGACGACGAGTGGGCGAAACTGCGCGCCGCCGCCCCCGTACTGGAGAAACTGGCACACATCTGAACACAGCAGCAGCAAGCCAGGAGGCGAACCCCTTTGAGTACGGGATCCGGAGCAGCTTCCGCCCCCGCACCTGACCCCCACGACACCCTGCCCGCCCCCGACACCACCCCCGCCCGCAAGACCTCGATGTTCGCCTCGCTGAGGGTCAGGAACTACCGCCTGTTCTTCATCGGCCAGGCCGTCTCCAACATCGGCACCTGGATGCAGCGCATCGCCCAGGACTGGCTGGTGCTCAGCCTCACCGGCTCCTCGGCCGCCGTCGGCATCACCACGGCCCTGCAGTTCCTGCCGATGCTGCTGTTCGGCCTGTACGGCGGTGTCCTCGTCGACCGCCTGCGCAAGCGCCCCACGCTGCTCGTCACCCAGACCGCGATGGCCCTCACCGCCCTCGCGCTCGCCGCCCTCACCCTGACGGGACGGGTCGAGGTCTGGCACATCTACGTCGCCGCCTTCGCCCTCGGTCTGGCGACCGTCGTCGACAACCCGGCCCGCCAGTCCTTCGTCTCCGAACTCGTCGGCCCCGGCCAGCTCCAGAACGCGGTCAGCCTGAACTCCGCGAACTTCCAGTCCGCCCGCCTGGTCGGCCCCGCCGTCGCGGGCCTGCTGATCACCGGCGTCGGCACCGGCTGGGCGTTCCTCCTCAACGGCCTGTCCTTCGTCGCGCCGCTCGCCGGCCTGATGATGATGCGCGCCCGCGAGCTGCACGCCGTCGAGCGCGCCCCGCGCGGCAAGGGACAGCTCCGGGAGGGCCTGCGCTACGTCACCGGACGGCCCGAACTGCTCTGGCCGATCGTCCTGGTCGGCTTCATCGGCACCTTCGCCTTCAACTTCCCCGTCTACATCTCGGCCTTCGCCGACGACGTCTTCCACGGGGACGCGGGCGTCTACAGCATGTTCAACACCCTGATGGCGGTCGGCTCCGTCTCCGGCGCCCTGCTCGCCGCCCGGCGCGGCACGGCCCGGCTGCGGCTGCTGATCCTGGCCGCGCTGGCCTTCGGCTCGCTGGAGATCGCCGCCGCCGCGTTGCCGCAACTGTGGATGTTCGCCCTGGTCATGGTCCCGCTGGGCCTGTTCTCGATGACGGTCAACGTCACCACCAACACCAGCCTCCAGATGGCCACCGACCCGGCGATGCGCGGCCGCGTCATGGCCCTCTACATGATGGTCTTCCTCGGCGGAGCCCCGGTCGGCGCCCCCGTCGTCGGCTGGATCACCGACACCTACGGCGCCCGCGTCGGCTTCGCGACGGGTGGCGCGGTCGCGGTGGCCGCGGCGGTCGTCATCGGCCTGATCCTGGCCAGGGTCGGCGGCCTGCGCCTGTCGGTGGGCTGGCACCGGGGCCACCCCAGCATCCGCTTCGTACGGCGTGAGCGCCAGGAAGCCCTGGCTCCCGCGGTCTGACGGCAGACTGGCCCCATGAGACTCTTCGCCGCCGTGCTGCCCCCCGTGGAAGTGGTCCGTGAGCTCGCCGCCGAGGTGGCTCGGTTGCGGAGGCTGCCCGGCGCGGACGGGATGCGGTGGACCGAGCGGGCCGGGTGGCACTTCACGCTCGCCTTCTACGGCGAGGTCGACGACGAACTCGTACCGGAGCTGACGGCGCGGCTGGGGCGGGCCGCGTCCCGGACCGAGCCGTTCCGGCTGGCGCTGCTCGGCGGCGGCCAGTTCGGGCACGGCAGGGCGCTGTGGACCGGTGCGGAGGGGGATCTGCGCACGATGCGGCTGCTGGCCGAGCGGGCCGAGGCGGCGGCGCGGAAGGCGGGCGTGCCGATGGACGAGCACCGCCGCTACAAGGCCCACCTGACGGTGGCCCGCAGCCGGGACGCCGTCGACGTACGGCCGTACGTGGAGGCCCTGCACGCGTTCCGCAGCCGCATCTGGACCGTGGACGAGGTGGTGCTGGTGCGCAGCAACCTGCCGACGTCCGGGGTGCCGGGCGAGCAGCCCCGCTATGAGGCGGTCGCCCGGCGGGCGCTGGGCGCGGCCGGTTAGGCTCGATGGCGTGGACCCGAAGACCCGTAACCGGATCATGGCCGGTGCGCTCGTGCTGATGTTCGTCGTGGTGGCGCTGGCGGCGGCACTGGGCAATTAGCGCCGCCGCCCGCCCCCGTGCGCGCCGCTACCAGGCGAAGGCCTCAGGCGACGGCCCCGGACCCGGGAAGATCTCGTCCAGTGAGGTCAGCAGCTCCTCGCTCAGCTCCAGCTCGACCGCGCGCAGCGCGGAGGCGAGCTGCTCGGCCGTGCGCGGACCGACGATCGGGCCGGTCACGCCGGGCCGGGTGAGCAGCCAGGCCAGCGCGGCCTCGCCGGGCTCGACGCCGTGCTTGTCGAGCAGGTCCTCGTACGCCTGGATCCGCGCGCGGCCGGCGGGATCGGCGAGCGTCTCGGCGGCCCGCCCGGAGGCACGGCGCACGCCCTGGGCCTCCTTCTTGAGCACACCGCCCAGCAGCCCGCCGTGCAGCGGCGACCACGGGATGACCCCGAGCCCGTAGTCCCGCGCGGCCGGGACGACCTCCATCTCGGCGCGGCGCTCGGCGAGGTTGTACAGGCACTGCTCGCTGACCAGGCCGATGGTGCCGCCGCGCCGGGCGGCGATCTCGTTGGCCTGGGCGATCTTGTAGCCGGGGAAGTTCGAGGAACCGGCGTAGAGGATCTTGCCCTGCTGGACCAGGACGTCGACCGCCTGCCAGATCTCCTCGAACGGGGTGCTGCGGTCGATGTGGTGGAACTGGTAGACGTCGATGCGGTCCGTCCCCAGCCGCTTCAGGCTGGCGTCGACGGCCCGGCGGATGTTCACCGCGGACAGCTTGTCGTGGTTGGGCCACGTCTCGCCGCCGACGGTCATGTTCCCGTACACCTTGGTCGCGAGGACCACCTTGTCGCGGCGCTCGCCGCCCTTCGCGAACCAGTTCCCGATGATGCTCTCGGTACGGCCCCTGCTCTCGCCGCCGTACGTGTTGGCGGTGTCGAAGAAGTTGATGCCGGCGTCCAGCGCGGCGTCCATGATGGCGTGGCTGTCGCCCTCGTCGGTCTGCGGACCGAAGTTCATCGTCCCGAGGACGATCCGGCTGACCTTGACTCCCGTGCGTCCGAGCTGCGTGTACTTCATGGTCGTCAAGCCAACGGCTTGGAGTGCGCTCTATGCAAGGGGGGACCGGTCCCGGGGGAAGGCGCTGGTGTTCACGGTCAGGTCGGCCACGGTGCCGGTCAGATCGATGTCGTCGCCGAAGTCCACCCGCGTCCGCGTGACGTAGTCGCCGTTCTTCGGGTCGGTGTAGACGTAGCAGCGGCCCTGGTAAGGGTCGACGATGACGTAGAGGGGCACTTCGGCGGTCGCGTAGGCGGCCTTCTTCGGGCCGTAGTCGTTGGCGGCCGTGCCTTCGGAGATGACCTCGAAGACGAATTCGACGTCCTCGTAGCGCCAGTGGCCCTCGTCGTCCTTCTCGGCGGAATCCCGGAGCATGGCCACGTCGGGGCAGAGGCCGTTCTCGTGGCCCGGGAAGTCGATGCGGACGTCCGAGAACACCTGGACATCCATCCCGAACCTGTCCTCGACGGCCCGCACGATCCGACGGATGATCCCCCAATGAGTGTCACGCTGCGGTGTCATGTAGACGGTGCCCCCGACGATCTCGACCCTGAATCCTTCGGGGACGGGCATCCGCTCCAGCCGCTCGAACCACTCGTCCAAGCGCTGCGTGTTGACGTCGGCCATGGCGATCCTGTCTTCAAGGACGGTCATCGTGGCGCTCCTCCCCGGCCGCCCACGGACGAGTGCGGCCGCGCGGTACAACGATACGCACGGCGCGCAGGACACGGGGCGGGGCGCATATGCCAGAACTCCCCGGCAGCTACGCCGCCCCGTACGGCCCGCCCAGCCCCCACTCCCGCCACATCGCCTCCGCGAACGCACCCGCGATCCTGTGCTCGCCGCTCTCGTTGGGGTGCGTGCCGTCGTACGTGTCCGTGTGGAAGTCGTACGACGCCGGCGGCGGGACCAGCAGCAGGGGCGAGCCCGCGTCGTCCAGGTCGGCGACCGCCTTCGCCAGGAGTTCGTTGAAGTGGGCGACCTGTTCGGCGAAGGTCGGGTCGGCCTCCACCCGGATGTTGCGGATCACCGGCATGACGGCCACGCGGACGCGCGGGTTGGCCGCCCTCGCCCCGGCGATGAAGGCACGGACGTTCTCCGCCGTCTGCTCGGCGTTCGTGTAGAAGCCCAGGTCGATCAGGCCCAGCGACACCAGCAGCACATCCGCGCGGCAGGAGCGCACGGTCTCGCCGATCAGCGGGGCCATGTGCTGCCAGCCCTCGCCCCAGCCGGCCAGGTGGGCGCGCGGGAAGTCGGGATCGGCGTACGCGTACGAGGTGGGGGCGTCCGTCACCGGGTCGTGCAGCGTCTCGCGCGGGCCGACCAGCGTGAAGGGACCGCCGTACGCCGTGCACAGGTGCTGCCACAGCCGGTAGCGCCAGGTGTGTTCACCCGCGCTCCCGATCGTCATCGAGTCACCTACGGGCATGAACCTGAGCACACGGTCATCATGGACGATCGATCCGGCCGCCGCGATCCGTCGCGATGTGAGTCCGGACACCCACCGTGAAGTGCGCTGATTAATGGCACTCTTGGCACATGCGCCGACCCTTCGCCCTGATCGCCGCGACCCTCCTCACGGGCGCGCTCGCCGTGCCCGTCGCCTCCGCAGCCGACGGCGACGAGGGCTTCACCATCAAGGACCCGCGCATCACCGAGTCCAGCGGACTCGCCGCCTCCCGCCTCCACCCCGGCGTCTACTGGACCCACAACGACCAGGACGAAGGGCCCTACCTGTACGCCGTCGACGGCGGCACCGGCGAGACGGTCGCACGCGTCGCGCTCTCCGGCGTCGGCACGCCCCGTGACGTCGAGGCGATCGCCGTCGGACCGGGCAACCGGATCTTCGTCGGTGACATCGGGGACAACCTCGGCGGTACCTGGCCCCACGTGTGGATCTACGAGCTGCCCGAGCCGACGGAGCTGAAGGACCAGACGGTCCGGGCGACGCAGTACGTCGTGAAGTACGAGGACGGTCCCCGCGACGCGGAGTCGATGGTCGTCCACCCGAAGACCGGACGGGTCTACATCATCGACAAGAACGAGGACGGCGGACACCTCTACGAGGGCCCGGAGAAGCTCTCCGCCTCCGGAACGAACGTCTTCCGGCCCACCGTCCCCGTCGGCCTCTGGGCCACCGACGCCGCGCTCTCCCCGGACGGCGAACGGCTCGCCGTGCGCGGCTACCTCGGAGGCATCTGGTACGACTGGAACGGCGGAAAGATCCGGCGCGGGGGGCGGATCAGCGTGCCGCTGGGGCAGGGCGAGTCCGCCACCTACACCACCGACGGCAGGAAGCTGCTGCTCGGCATGGAGGGTGTCGAGAGCCCCGTCAAGGCCGAGGACGCGCCCGGACCCGACGGAGAGCCGGGTGGTGCGGGCGCCGAGGGCGGGAAGAGCGGTACCGGGAGCGCCGCCGACGACGGCACCGGGGGCGACATCAAGATCGGCGCCGCCGCGGCGGCGGCCCTCCTCTGCGTGCTCCTCTTCCGGCTGCTGCGCCGCCGCAACCGCTGATCAGCCGTCCGATCCGCCGCCCCGCCCCTCCGGGGACCGCCCGGCGACGAACACCTCCAACCCGTCCAGGATGCGCTGCAACCCGAACTCGAAGTGGTCGAAGCCGGTGCCGAAGGTGTCCTCGGACAGCCCGGCCAGGACGGGGTAGCGCCCGCTGAGCATCGCCTTCTCCAGGGCCGGCCGCTGGGCCTCCCAGAACTGCGCGTCCGTCAGCCCGGAGCCGCGTTCGGCCTGTTCCTGGTAGAGCTGGGTCCGGGCGGCCCCGACCACGTATCCGTCGATCATGATGATCGCCGACAGCAGCTCGGGGTCGGACAGGCCCATCGGCTTGATCCGGGAGAGCACCTTCTCCATGCCGTCCAGCGCGCTCGGGCCGAGGACCGGGCGGGACTGGTTGACCTCCATCAGCCACGGGTGCCGGCGGTAGAGGGCGAGGGTGGCGTGGCCGAGGGCCTCCAGCGCCGCGCGCCAGCCGCCGTCGCCGAGGTCCGCGGGGTCCTGTGAGGGGCGCTGCACCCGGTCCAGCATCAGGTCGAGCAGCTCGGCCTTGCCGGGGACGTAGCGGTACAGGGACATCGTGCCGGTGCCGAGTTCCGTGGCGATCCGGCGCATCGACAGCGCGCCCAGCCCGTCCCGGTCCGCGACGTCGACGGCGGTCTCCACGATGCGGTCCAGCGTCAGCCCCGGCTTCGGCCCCCGGCTGGGCCGCGGGCCGGTGTCCCACAACAGGTCGAGGGTGCGGGCGATGTCGCCGCCGCCACTGGTCTCCGTACCGCCCGAACCGCTGCTCATGGAGGCAGTTTAAAACCGCCCGCGAAAACTGGGTACGGTGTACGCGCAATCGGGTACGGTGTACCCAGTTCTTGGAAGGGGGACTCATGGACGACGGCTACGCGGTCCGGGCGGAGGGCCTGGAGAAGCGCTACGGCGAGAAGCGCGCCCTCGACGGCTTCGACCTCGCCGTCCGCGAGGGCACGGTGCACGGACTCCTCGGGCCGAACGGCGCCGGCAAGACCACCGCCGTGCGCATCCTGTCGACGCTGATCCGGCTCGACGGCGGCCGGGCCACGGTCGCCGGGCTCGATGTCACCCGGCGGGCGCGCGAGGTGCGGGCGCGGATCGGGCTCACCGGGCAGTACGCGGCGGTGGACGAGGTGCTCACCGGGCGGCAGAACCTGGAGATGTTCGGCAGGCTGTTCCATCTGGGCGGCAAGAGGGCCGCGGCGCGGGCGGTCGAGCTGCTGGAGCGGTTCGACCTGACCGACGCCGCCGACAAGGGCGTGGGCGGTTACAGCGGCGGCATGCGCCGGCGCCTCGACCTCGCCGCCTCGATGATCCTCGCCCCGTCCGTGCTCTTCCTGGACGAGCCGACCACGGGACTCGACCCCCGTAGCCGCGGCGAAGTCTGGGAATCCGTACGGGCGCTGGTGGCGGACGGTACGACCGTGCTGCTGACCACGCAGTACCTGGAGGAGGCCGACAGGCTGGCCTCCCGGATCACCGTCATCGACCAGGGCCGTGCCATCGCCGACGACAGCCCGGACGGGCTGAAGAACCTGGTCGGCGGCGACCGCGTCGAGGTCGTGGTCGCCGAGCGCTCCGACATCCCGCGCGCGGTGAAGGTGGTCGCGCGGGTCGCCGAGGGCGAACCCGAGACGGACGACACCGAGTTGCGGGTGCACGCGCCCGTGACCGACCGGGTGGCCGCGCTCACCGAAGTGGCGCGCACCCTTCAGGACGAGGGCGTACGGGTGGAGGACCTCGGACTGCGCAGGCCCAGCCTCGACGACGTGTTCCTGCGCCTGACCGGACACCGCACGGAGAAGGAGGCGGCGGCGTGAGTGTGCTCGACCCGACCGGCCCGGCCACGCACGGCCGCACGTACTGGGCGTTCGCGGACTGCTGGAACATCGTCCGCCGGGGCCTGACCCACTACCAGCGCCAGCCCGTCAACATCGCCTGGCAGCTGGGCTTCCCGATCCTGTCGGTCCTCCTCTACGGCTATGTCTTCGGCAGCGCGATGAAGGTGCCCGGCGGCGGGGACTACAAGGACTTCCTGATGCCGGGCATGTTCGTGATGACCATGGCGTTCGGCTTCATCAACACCGCGACCGTCGTCGTCCACGACTCCACCAAGGGGGTCATCGACCGCTTCCGCTCCATGCCGATGTCCCCCTCGGCGGTGGTGTCCGGGCGCGGGGTGACCGATCTGGTCATCGCCTGCGCGGAGTTGGGCATCCTGGTGCTGACCGCGCTCGCCATGGGGTGGCGGCCGGACGGCGGCTGGGGCTTCCTGGCGGCGTTCGGGCTGCTGCTGTGGCTGCGGTTCGCGCTGATCTGGCTCGGCGTCTGGCTGGGACTGCTGGTGCCCAACCCGGAGGCGGCGGGCGGGCTGTTCGCGGTCGCGTTCCCGCTGACGATGATCTCCAGCATCTTCGTCGCCCCGCAGCTCATGCCGGACTGGCTGGGCTGGGTGGCGGCCTGGAACCCGATCTCCTCGACGGCCGCGGCGACCCGCGACCTGTTCGGCACGCCGGTCGGCGGCGGCGACTCCTGGGTCGAACAGCACGCCCTGCTGATGGCGGGGGTGTGGCCGCTCGTACTGACGGCGGTCTTCCTGCCGCTGGCGGTGCGCAGGTTCCAGCGGCTCAGCCGGTGAGCTTCGGCTTTTCGGGGGTGCTTCGGACATGAAGAACGCCCTCCTGCTTCCCGGCGTCCGGGAAGCAGGAGGGCGGGCTCGGCGAGGATGTCGCGGCCGGCCTCGCTCTTGATGGATCTCGCCGACGCCGCCGATACGAAAGAATACGGTTGCCCCACTCCACCGGAGCCACCCACTCCTGGTGGGGCCCGACTTTCGACAAGTCACCGCGGTGATCGAGGTCCGACACTCGGACCGGGTTGTGGTCGAGCAGCCCCGTGAAGTCCGCACTGTCGTCACACACACCGGCGCCGCACCAGGGCGCGCGCAGCCCGGCGGACAGCCGAAGGTCCCTTCCCGGGGTGAACGGCGCTTCCCGGCACGCCGGTTCACCGTGCAACGCCGCCGCTGCCTTCGTCGGACACGGGCAGGATTCCATCACCAATGTGCTTAAACTGGCAACGATGATCAGGAAATGATCTGTCAGGTGTTCGCGGAGTATGCGAGGACCGCAGTCGGCCCGGAACGGGCCTGGGCCCCACCGCAACCGCACCGCTCGCCCTCTCCCGGAACGCGGGTTCCGGGCGCACTCGACCCCTGCACGAGGAGTACGGCAGAATGCCGGAACTGCCCAAACGGAACACAGGCCAGGACCGACGCGTGGACTTACCACCGGACAGACCTTCCGGTGTCAACGACGCGGCGAAGCTGGCGGCAGCCCGTGCCGCTCTCGCCCGTGCGGCTACGGCTCACCGAGCCGACATCGAGGACGGCAAGGCAACTGCACGACCGGAGCCGCCCGTCAGTATCACCGGCCGCGACGAATCCGCCACTGGCCCGGCGGCGGCACCGGACGACAGCCCTCGGTCCGGTCCACGCCGCCCACCCGCGAAGTGGATCGCCATCGCCTCCGTGGCCGTCGCGGTGGTGATCGCCGGAGCGGTCGTCACGATCAGCGGGTCCCAGGGGGAGGACGATCGGCAGTCCAACGTCGCGGGCGAGCCGTACCAGTCCGATGCGAACGAACCCGAAGTCCCCGATGTGGAACCGTCTTTGAGCGCTTCGGCGAGCGCGGCCGCGTCGTCTCGGCCTCCTTCCACCGGCTCCCCCACGCCCTCCGGCCGGGAAACGGAACCGGGTACGGACAAGGCGGCGAAGAACGACGCGGAGCCCACCGTGAGCAAGGCGCCGGACAAGGACGGAACCGGCCGGGCAGGCGGCTCGGCTCCCGACCCCGGGAGGGCGCTCGCGGTCGAAGCCTCCGGCAACTGCCTGACAGGCGCCGGTTCGGGGTCCGAACTCGTGGTCGCGGCCTGCACCGGCGCAGCCTCCCAGTCGTGGAACACCGGGTCCAACACGGCACTCCAGCAGGGTGACCTCTGCGCGACCGTCACCGGCACCGAGGACCGCGCGCCGGTGGTCCTCGCACCGTGTGACCAGTCGGCAGCTCAGCGGTTCAGCCTGTCGGGAAAATCGTTGCTGTCCGCGTCGAGCGGCAAATGCCTGGACCTCTTCGGAGGGGCGTCCGGCACCCAGGTGGTGCTCTGGGAATGCAACGGCCGTGACAACCAGCGGTGGAGCACCACCTGACCACTGCGCAGGGAGGGCCGGCCGCCGGCCCGCAGGCCCAGGCGGTCGGCGGGCCCCCGGGCACACCGGTCCCGATGTGCGGGACCTGGCTGGACCGCTCCCCGAGCGCGGCGGACGCCGAGGAGTTGTTCGTCGAGGAGCAGGGCGTGCGGATGAGCGAGGGGCGCCCGGTGGATCGTCCACCGGGCGCCCCTCACTCGCGTACGACCGTCTAGAGCTGCTCGATCACGTAGTCCACGCACTTCGTCAGGGCCTCGACGTCCGCCGGGTCGATCGCCGGGAACATCGCGACGCGGAGCTGGTTGCGGCCGAGCTTGCGGTAGGGCTCGGTGTCGACGATGCCGTTGGCGCGCAGGACCTTGGCGACGGCGGCGGCGTCGACCTCGTCCGTGAAGTCGATCGTGCCGATGACCTGGGAGCGCTTGGCCGGGTCGGTGACGAACGGGGTGGCGTGCTTGGACTCGTCCGCCCAGGCGTACAGGCGGGTCGAGGAGTCCTTCGTACGGGCCGTGGACCAGGCGAGGCCGCCCTGGCCGTTGATCCACTCGAGCTGCTCGTTGAGCAGGAACAGGGTGGCCAGCGCCGGGGTGTTGTACGTCTGGTTCTTGCGGGAGTTGTCGATCGCCGTGGGGAGGCTGAAGAACTCCGGGACGTGGCGGCCGGAGGCGTGGATCCGCTCGGCGCGCTCGATCGCGGCCGGGGAGAACACGCCGATCCACAGGCCGCCGTCGGAGGCGAAGGACTTCTGCGGGGCGAAGTAGTAGACGTCCGTCTCGGCGATGTCGACCGGGAGGCCGCCCGCGCCGGAGGTGGCGTCCACCAGGACGAGGGAGCCCTCGTCGGCGCCGGCGACGCGCTCGATGGGCATGGCGACGCCGGTGGAGGTCTCGTTGTGGGTGAAGGCGTAGACGTCCACGCCGGCTTCGGCGGCCGCCTCGGGGTGCGTGCCCGGGTCGGCGGAGACGACCGTGGGGTCGGCGAGCCAGGGGGCGAGCTTCGCGGCCTTGGCGAACTTGGAGCTGAACTCGCCGAAGGTGAGGTGCTGCGACTTGTTCTCGATCAGGCCGTGGGTCGCGACGTCCCAGAACGCGGTGGAGCCGCCGTTGCCGAGGATCACCTCGTAGCCGTCGGGGAGCCGGAACAGCTCGGAGATGCCCTCGCGCACCTTGCCGACCAGGTTCTTCACCGGGGCCTGGCGGTGGGAGGTGCCGAGCAGGGACGTGCCGGTCGCGGCCAGGGCGTCCAGCGCCTCCGTCCGCACCTTGGAGGGACCCGCGCCGAAACGTCCGTCGGCGGGCTTGATGTCAGCGGGAATCTGGATATCAGCCACGACCGGAGCCTAGCGGCTGCGGGAAACCCCGGCGAAACATCGTCCGTCCGCTGAGACGGGGAGCGAGTGAGGACGAGACGGGTGGCGGACGGGCCGGGGGGAGGTCCGGCCGCCACCCGCGCCGGTCACCCGCCGAGCTTCACCGGAAGCTCGAACAGGTCGTTCTGGGTGACCACCGGCTTGTTGCGCAGCTCGCTCGCCGGGACCGCCAGGTCCAGCTTCGGGAAGCGGGCGTACAGGGCCGGAAGCGCCACGCCCGCCTCCAGGCGGGACAGGGCCGCGCCGGGGCAGACGTGCGGGCCGTGGCCGAAGGAGATGTGCCGGTTGGTGATCTCGCGGGTGATGTCGAAGTCGCCGGCCGTCGGGCCGTGCGCCTGCTCGTCGCGGCCGATCGCGGCGTACGACACGATCAGCGCGTCACCCGCCGGGAGGACCTTGTCGCCCACCGGTATGTCCTCGGTCGCGAACCGGATCAGCACGTGGGACGTCGGCGTGGCGTACCGCAGCGTCTCCTCGACCACCGCCGACCAGTCCGCCTCGCCGGACAGCACCAGTTCCCGCTGCTCGGGGTGGAGTGACAGGTTGGCCACCGCGTTGACGATGAGGGAGATCGTCGTCTCGTGGCCGGCCGCCACCATGAGCTGGAGCGTGGCGACGATCTCCTCGTCGGTGAGGCTGTCGCCGTCCTCCGACGCCTGGATGAGCGCGGAGGTCAGGTCGTCGCCCGGGTTCTCACGCTTGTGCGCCACCGTCTCGGCCATGATCCCGGCCAGCTCGGTCAGCGTCGCGACGACCTCCTCGGGCGGGGTCTGCGTGGAGAAGAACTTCTCGAAGAGTTCCTTCAGGCGCGGCAGCCGCTCCTCCGCGAGACCCATCAGGTCGGCGATGACGTACATCGGCAGCGGGTAGGCGAACGTCGCCTTCAGGTCCACCGTGTCGCCGGGCTGCGCGGCCACCTGGTCCAGCAGACCCTCGGTCAGCTCCGTGATCCGCTCCCGCATCCGCTCCACCCGGCGCGGGGTCAGCGCCTGCGCGACCAGGGTGCGCAGCCGGCGGTGGTCGGAGCCGTCCACGGTGAGCATGGAGCGGGGCGGGTTGGCCAGCCCGATCAGCGGCCAGTCGGGGGCGATCTCGCCGCGCTGCCAGGCGGTCCAGACGTTGATGTCCTTCACCACGCGCGGGTCGGTGAGCAGCTTCTTCGCCTCGGCGTGGTGGGTGACCGCCCACACCGGCACGCCACCCGGCAGCGTCACGGCGGCCAGCGGCCCGGCGGCCCGCAGCGCCGCGCTCTCCCCGTCCAGGTCGGAGACGAAGGGGTCGAGGGGGATACGGGTCTGTCCGGTGTCGGTCGTCATGGTGTCCGTACCAGCCGTCATGCGAGCGAGCCTCCAAGGGCGGGAGTGGGTGTGAACGTGACCGGGAGTTCGGACAGTCCGCGCAGCCACGGCGACGGGCGGCGGGTCAGCTTCGCGGCCGGCACCGCGAGGTCGATGTCCGGCAGCCGGTCCAGTACGACCTCGATGCCGGTCCGGGCGATCACCTCGGCGATCTCCTGCGCCGGGAACGGGCAGCGGTGCTCCCCGTGGCCGAAGGAGAAGTGCGCGCTGTTGCCGCCGGTCAGCGCCGAGCCGTCGGTACGCACCTGGGGGTCGGAGTTGGCGCCCTGCAGGCCGAGCAGCAGCATGTCGCCGGCGCGGACGCGGCGACCGCCGAGCTGGGTGTCGCGGGACGCCCAGCGGGCGGCCACGTTCTGGGTCGGCGTGTCCTCCCACAGCACCTCGTTCATCGCCTCGGCGATGCTGTTGCGGCCCCCGAAGAGGGAGGCGGCGAACCGGGCGTCGGTGAGCATCAGGTGCAGCGAGTTGCCGATCCAGTCGGCGGTCGGCTGGTGTCCGGCCGCCATCATCACCATCAGGTCCTGGCCGATCTCCTCCTCGGTGAAGCCCGAGGTGTCGGCGAGCATCCGGGACACGACGTCCTCGGCGGGCGTCTCCTTCCGGGAGGCCACCAGCTGCGTCATCGACGTGAACAGGTGGGTCTGGCCGGCGAGGGCCCGCTCCCGCCCGTCGATCATGTCGTTGAGGGCGGTGACCAGGGCCGGGCCCTCCTCGTCGGAGAAGCCGTAGAGCCGGGCCAGCACCCGCACCGGCAGCAGCATCGCGAACTCGCCGATCAGGTCGGCGGTGCCCTTGGGACAGATGCCGTCGATCAGCTCGTCCGCGAACTTCTCGGCGAACCCGCGCAGTTCGAACGGGTCGACCGCCTCCAGCGCGTTCCCCAGCATCCCGGCCCGCTCGCGGTGCCGCTCGCCGACGGTGTAGAGGATCGACGGCTGCTTGCGGCCGATCATCGGCAGCAGCGGCCAGTCGTCGGGGATGTTCTCCCACTGGTTCCACAGGTCGGAGTCGCGGCTGAACAGCACCGGGTCGCCGGTGATCTGGTGCAGCTCGCGGTAGCCGAGCACCAGCCACGCCGGCGCGTCCCCGTCCAGCACCACCGGGACGACGCTGCCGTGCTCGCGCCGCATCTCCCGGTACACGCGGGACGGGTCGTCCTGGAGCAGGGACCCCTGGAAACGGACGGCGTTGGGGACGGAGGCGGGACTCACACCAGCTCCTGACGGGGGGCTCGGGCCGGGTCGGCGTACAGGGCCTGGATGTGCTCCACCAGTGTGATCAGCACGATCTTGCTGGACTCCCGGGAGCGCGCGTCGCAGTTGACCAGCGGCACGTGCGGGTCGAGGTCGAGGGCCTCGCGGATCTGCTGGGGGGTGAAGGTGGCGCCGCCGAAGTCGTTGCACGCCACGATGAACGGCGTGCCGTGCTTCTCCAGCCGGTCGATGGCGTACCAGGAGTCGTCGATGCGCCGGGTGTCGACCAGGACGACCGCGCCGAGCGTGCCGGAGAACAGCCGGTCCCACAGGAACCAGAAGCGCTCCTGCCCGGGCGCCCCGAACAGGTACAGCACGTTGCGGGTGTCGAGGGTGATGCGGCCGAAGTCGAAGGCGACGGTGGTCGCGGTCTTGCCGCTCACCCCGCTGGTGTCGTCGACGGCCTCCCCGGCCTGGGTCATCGTCTCCTCGGTGTTGAGGGGACGGATCTCGCTGACCGAGCGGACCATCGTCGTCTTGCCGGCGCCGAAGCCGCCCACGACCACGATCTTCAGGCCGTTGTCGGCCGACGCGTCCAGCGGCGTACGCGTCTCAGAGGTTGCGGAGTCCAACGAGCACCTGCTCCAGGATGTCGGGGTCGGGTACGGCGGCCTTGCGGGGGTGACGGGCGCTGACCCGGCCCGCCGCCTGCAGGTCGGAGAGCAGGATCCGGGTGATGCTCACGGGCAGCTTCAGCTCGGCCGCGATCTCCACGACCGCCGTGGGGCGTTCGGTCAGCCGCAGGATCGCCGCGTGCTCGGACTGCATGCCGGGCACCGGATCGCACTCGGCGACGACCAGGGTCACCAGGTCGAAGGGGTTGTCGGGACCGGACCGGCTGCGCCCCCCGGTGAGGGTGTAGAGCCGGTCGGGGGAGTCGTCCCTGCCGGGCCTGCTCATGAGGTGCGGGGCCGGGCGGTCAGGTGCTCGCCGAGCTGCTCGACGAGTTCGCTCATGTTGTGCCCGACGAGCCCGGCGTCCGCGTCCTCGGTGGTGACGACGGCCAGGTGCGCGCCCTCGCCGGCCTCCACGATGAACAGCACACCGCCGTAGAACTCGGTCATCGCCGAGCGCACGCCGCCGCTGCCGTCGCCGAACTCGACGGACGCGCCGTGCGACAGCGACTGGATGCCGGCGGCGATCGCGGCGAGCTGGTCGGCCTGGTCGGCGGAGAGCTCCGGGGTGCGGCACAGTTTCAGGCCGTCACGGGAGAGCACGAGCGCGTGCCGTGCGCCCGGCGTTCGCTCCAGCAGGCCCTCTATCAGCCAGGTGAGCTTCTCGTCGGCGGTCGTCGTGCCGGTCATGAGGTGGGGTCGCCTTCCGGGGTCGCGGGGGTGGGTCGTGCTTCGGGGGTCTGGTCGGCGGTGGTGCCGGTGTCCGGGGCGGCCGCGTCGTCCGGGGTGGGCGGGCGGACGGCCTGGCGGAAGCTGCTGAAGCGGGCGGTGCGCGCCTTGGTCTCCTCGGCGGTCGGGGCGGGCCGGGGCGTGGTGTCACGGCCGCTCGGACGCGTGCGCTCCGCCTCGGCGAGGGTCCGGCCCCGGCGGCGGCGGGGCAGCACGAGGGGCGGGGCGTCGGCGGTCCGGTCCGGGGACTCGTGGGTCGGCACCGGGTCGGGGTCGAGGTCGGCGCCCGCGCGGGAGGCCGCGTAGGAGGGGGCGGGGCGGGTGCTCCCGGGGGGCGTCGGGCGGTCCGCCGGGGTGGTACCGGTGCCGGTGCCGGTGCCGGTGTCGCTTTCGCCCGCGCCGCCGTGGCTGGTCTCCGGTTCCGGCCGGTCGGGGGCGGCGCCCGCGCGGTGGTCGCGGCGCTGGGGGAGACCGCCGGACGCCTCGTCCGCCGGGGCCATCGGGGCCTTCAGGGCTTTCGGGGCCTCGGAGCCGAGTGCCTCGACGAGTGCGGCGGGGGTCGCGGGGACGGACGGAGCACCGGCCGGAGCGGTGGTGCGGGGCGCCGACGCGGTGCTGCCGCCGGTCGCCGCGGCTCCCGCCGCCGGGGCCGTGGGCGCGTCCGGCGGTACGAGGATGTCCTGCGGGACGAGCATCAGGACGCCCGTGCCGCCGCGGGCCGAGGGCCGGTAGGAGACCCGGAGCCCGTACCGCCGGGCCAGCCGGCCGACCACGCCGAGCCCGAGCCGGGTGCCGGTGAGGCCGCCGAGCCCGGCGGACTCGCCGGAGACCGCTCGCTCGGCGCGACGCAGCTGCGCCTCGCCCATGACGAGCCCGCTGTCCTCGACGGAGACGATGACCCCGGCCGGGACCTCCTCGACGTACACGTGGACCTCGGCGGTCGGCGGCGAGAAGTTCGCGGCGTTGTCGAGGAGTTCGGCGAGCGCGTGCATGACGCCCTCGGCGGCGTGCCCGGCGACCGCGGTGTCGCTGGCGGAGTGGACCCTGACCCGCTGGTAGCCGCTGATCCGGCCCATGGCGCCGCGCAGGATGGACTCCATGGCGATGGGCCGGGCCCAGCGGCGGCCGGAGCGGGCGCCGGTGAGGACGGCGACGGAGTCGGCGAGCCTGCCCGCCTGCGCGGTGCGGTGGTCGAGGTGGAGCAGGTCGGCGAGGACCTCCTCGTCGTGGTGCTTCTCCTCCATCGCGCGCAGGTCGGCGAGCATGCCGGTGGAGAGGGCCTGCATGCGTCCGGCCGCGTTGGCGGTCGCGGACAGCGCGGCGGCCCGGGCGCCGTCGGCCTCGCGCAGCCGGGTGGTCAGCCGCGCGATCTCCGCGGTGAGCCGGTCCCGGTCGGCCTCGAACCGGTCCCGCTCCTCGGACAGCCGGTCGCGCTCCTCCGCGTGGTCGCGGGCCGTCCGGGCGGTGTGGGCGCCGTGTTCCTCGGTGATGAGGCGCAGTTTCTCGGCGTGTTCCTCGGCGAGCCGCTTCAGCGCGGCGGCGTGGTCGTCCGTGAGCCGGGCCCGCTCGTCGGCGTGCTCCCGCGCCAGGCGGGCGGTGTCGGCGGCGTGCTGTTCGGTGAGGCGGTCGCGCTCCGCGGCCAGGGTCTCGGCGAGGTGGGTGCGCTCCTGGTCCAGCTCGGCCGACAACCGGGCGCGTTCACGGTTGAGTTCACCGGTCAGCCGCTCGTGCTGGCGGCGGGACTCCTCCGCCAGCCGGGCGCGTTCCTGGAGCAGCCGGCCGACGTCCTGGGTGACGGCGTCCAGCCGAGCCCGGGCGGCCCGTGCCGACAGGACGGTGTACGTGGCCACCGTGGCGGCCGCGCACAGGAGCACGGCGGCGATCGTCCCGACCACGGTGACGGAGCCGATCGCCTCGTCCGGGGCGAGGAAGAGGGCGGCGAGGACCCCGGTCGCGGTGACCGCCGCGGTGAGTACCGGGACGGGCAGCAGGCTGCGGGGGGTGGGGCGGTCGCCGGGGAGCAGGGGGGAGGTCATCAATCAGGGTCCTCGGTCGTTTCCTCGGTCAGTCCGCGGGCGTGCACCGTCGTGTCTGCGCGGCCCTCGGGCGGTTTCACGGGAATGCCGGACTCGGTTTTCGGGGTCGCTTTCGAACGAGGCCGACAACTGCGCGCAACTCGCGGTCACTATATGAGAGTTCGTGTTCGACTTGGGAAGATTCCGCTTCCGTTTTCGTCAATCACCCCATCCCGGGCGCATGTCGGGGTCTTCCGCGACGCGGTGGGACGCGGGGGCGCCGTCTCCTGCGCCCGGCCTCCGCGGAGGCATCCTGAGGGCATGACGGATCACCGGGAACTGCTGACCGGACTGCGGGCGGCCGTGCGTGGCGAGGTCGACTTCACCGCGACCGCACGGGCGCTGACCACGATGGACGCCTCCAACTACCGCCGGGTACCGCTCGGCGTGGTGGCCCCGCGGGACGCCGACGACGTGGCGGCGGCGCTGTCGGTGTGCCGGACGTACGGCGTTCCCGTGGTGCCGCGCGGCGGCGGCACGTCGATCGCGGGGCAGGCGACCGGCACCGGTGTGGTGCTCGACTTCACACGGCACATGAACCGTCTGCTCTCCCTCGACCCCGAGGCGCGCACGGCCGTCGTCCAGCCGGGCCTCGTCCTCGACCGCCTCCAGGAGGCCGCCGCGCCGCACGGACTGCGCTTCGGGCCGGACCCCTCCACCCACAGCCGCTGCACCCTCGGCGGCATGATCGGCAACAACTCCTGCGGCTCCCACTCGGTGGCCTGGGGCACGACGGCCGACAGCGTGCGCGAACTCGCGGTCGTCACCCCGCGCGGGGAACGTCTGCGCCCGGGACGGGGCTGGGCGGGCGCCCCGGCCGGGCTGCGGGACCTCGTGGACGGCGAACTGGCCCGCCTGCGCACGGCCTTCCCCGACCTCCCCCGCCGCATCTCCGGATACGCCGTGGACGCCCTGCTGCCCGAGAAGGGCGCGGACGTCGCCCGCTCCCTCTGCGGCTCGGAGGGCACGCTGGGCGTGCTCACGGAGGCGGTCGTGGACCTCGTACGGGCTCCCCGCGCGCGGGCGCTCGCCGTGCTGGCGTACGCGGACGAGAGCGGGGCCGCGGAGGCGGCGGCGGGGCTGCTGGAGCACGGCCCGCTGACCGTGGAGGGCATGGCGGCGGACCTCGTGCCGTCCACGGAGGACCTCCCGCGCGGGGGCGCCTGGCTGTTCGTGGAGACCGGCGGGGACACGGAGGCGGAGGCACGCGCGCGTGCGGAGACGATCGTCCGCGCGGCGGACGTCGTGGACGCCCTGGTGGTCACCGACCCGGCGCGGCAGCGCGCGCTGTGGCGCGTCCGAGAGGACGCGAGCGGTACGGCGACGAGGATGCCCGACGGTACGGAGGCCTGGCCCGGCTGGGAGGACTGCGCGGTGCCGCCCGCCCGGCTCGGCGCGTACCTGCGCGACTTCCGGTCCCTCATGGCGGACCACGGGCTGCGCGGCACCCCGTACGGGCACTTCGGGGACGGCTGCATCCACGTCCGTATCGACTTCGACCTGCTGACCGGGCCGGGCGTCGCCCGCTTCCGGCGCTTCTCGGAGGAGCTGGCCGACCTGGTCGTGGCGCACGGCGGCTCGCTCTCCGGCGAGCACGGCGACGGGCAGGCCCGCGCGGAGCTGCTGCCGCGCATGTACGGCGCTCGGACGGTCGCCCTCTTCGAACGCGTGAAGGCCGTCTGGGACCCGGACGACCTGCTCAACCCCGGCATGCTGGTCCGCCCCGCGCCGCTGGACGCCGGCCTCCGCTTCTCCGTCCTCCCGCGCGAACCGGTCGACGTCGCCTTCGGCTACCCCGCCGACGGCGGCGACTTCTCTGCGGCGGTACGGCGCTGCGTGGGCGTCGCCAAGTGCCGTACGGCGTCCGTGTCGGGGCCGGCGGTGATGTGCCCGTCGTTCCGCGCGACGGGCGAGGAACAGCACTCCACGCGGGGGCGCGCCCGCCTGCTGCACGAGATGCTCGCGGGCGAGCTGGTGACCGACGGCTGGCGCTCCACGGAGGTACGGGACGCGCTGGACCTGTGCCTGTCCTGCAAGGGCTGCCGCTCCGACTGTCCGGTCGAGGTCGACATGGCCACGTACAAGGCGGAGTTCCTGCACCACCACTACGCGGGCCGTCGCCGCCCGGCCGCGCACTACGCGATGGGGTGGCTGCCGGTGTGGCTGGGCTGGGTCGCGCGGACGCGGGCCGCGGGGGCGGTGAACGCCCTGGCCTCGGTGGGTCCGCTCGCGAGCGCGGCAAAGCGGCTGGGCGGGATCGCGGGGGAGCGGGAGATCCCCCGGGTGGCGGGGGAGACGTTCACGCGGTGGTGGCGGGGGCGGGGAGGGCCCTTCGGCGAGGGCGAGCTGGTGGTGCTCTGGCCGGACACGTTCACCGAGCACCTGTCGCCGTCGGTGGGCCGAGCGGCGGTACGCGTGCTGGAGGCGGCGGGTCTGCGGGTGGCGCTGCCGCCCACACTGCGGCCGGGGAGCCGCCCGGTGGGCGACGCCCGCAGCCGCTCGGCCCTGTCCCTGCTGACGGCCCGCAGGGGCCGGGTCTGCTGCGGCCTGACGTACATCTCCACGGGCCAGCTCGACCGCGCCCGCGCGGTGTTGCGCCGCACCCTCGACCTCCTGGAGCCGGTCCTGGCCACGGACGCCCCGCTGGTCGTCCTGGAACCGAGCTGCGCGGCGGCCCTGCGCACGGACGCCCCGGAACTCCTCCACGACGACCCCCGCGCGGCGCGGCTCGCCGCACGGGTGCTGACCTTCGCGGAAACCCTGGAGCGGCACGCCCCGGACTGGACCCCGCCCGTGCTGAACCGCCCGGTCACCGGCCAGACCCACTGCCACCAGCACGCGGTGCTGGGCGAGGCCCCCGACCGCCGACTCCGCGCGGCGGCCGGCCTCACCGGCGAACCGGCGGGCGGCTGCTGCGGCCTGGCGGGCAACTTCGGCTTCGAGAGGGGCCACTACGAGGTCTCGTCCGCCTGCGCCGAGGACCAGCTCCTCCCGTCGGTGCGCGAGGCCCCGGAGGACGCGGTGGTCCTGGCCGACGGCTTCTCCTGCCGGACGCAGTTGGAGCAGCTGGCGGGCGTACGGGGACGGCACCTGGCGGAGGTCCTGGCGGCCGCCCTGGAGAAATAGGCGAGCAGTCGCCGCCCCGGTGTCCTTGACGCGCTCAATTGAGCCGCCCCAGCCTCCGCCCCCGGCTCTCCGCCACCCGCAGCGCGTCGCCGACGGCACCTGCCCGCCGCGTACGCGCGTCCCCTCCGTCGTGCAGCTCACGGCGGAGTTCGGGATCGCCGACGCGACAGCACACAAGGTGCTCCGGGCGTTGCGTGAGGAAGGACCGACCTGCACGGAACCCGGCCTCGGGTCCTTCGTCGCCGAGCGGCCTGAGACGTAAATCCGCGTGTACGGGCTCGACGTCCGTCAGGGCGCCGTCTCGCCCCGTACCAGCGGCCCGCACACCGGCTGGGCGCCCTCCGGGAGGTCGTCCGGTGCGCACCAGCGGGCCTCCAGGATCTCGAAGGGGTCCAGGCGCAGTTCGCCGCCCAGCAGGCGGGCCTCGTAGGCCACTTCCACACGCGTACGGAAGCCACTGTTCAGCATCACCAGGCGACCCACCTCCACGTCGAGGTTCGTCTCCTCCTTGACCTCGCGCACCACCGTCGCCCGGAAGTCCTCGCCCTTGCGGGCGAAACCGCTCGGCAGGCCCCACTGGCGGCCCGGGGGCCACATCCGGTGCTTCAACATCAGGACCCGCCCCTCGTCGTCGCGCACGACGCCGGTCACGCCGACGACGAACTTGGCGTTCAGGAACCACATGACGCGGCTCTGGAAGGGGCGCAGGAGCCGCCAGAGACGGGCAAGGAGTCGTCGCACGGGACCTCGGGAGATGTGGTGGGGCGGGCATCGGCGTTCGCCATGGGGACGGTACCCGCCCCGGTGTTCGGCCGACCGGCCGCTCCTTTCCCCGGCGTCGGCCTCCGCGGCTCGACCCGACGCCCGGCTTCCCGCCCGTCCCGGTCCGTGAGGAGCGGGGTCCGCATGACGGAATCGAGTTGACCCGGGCGGGGAGGGGGACTCATCGTCAGGCACATAGATGCTTTACGGTCCTGTCCTGAAGGGTTGAAGGCCATTACTCTGGACTGGAGAGTTCAGTGTGATGCACTATGCCCGGCAGGAGTCCGCTCCCCGTACCGAGTCCCCAGGAAGCCCCGTGACCATCCCCAGCGCAGCCACGCCGTCCACCGCACCCGGTACGGGGCAGCCCGGCCATGTGTCCGCCCCGGCCGGCGCCCCGCGCGGACGGGGCTCCCTCGGGCCGGTCGGGCTGGTGCTCGCCGGTGGGATCTCCGTGCAGTTCGGCGGGGCGCTGGCCGTGACGCTGATGCCGCGGGCCGGTGCGCTCGGGGTCGTGACGCTGCGGCTGCTGGTGGCGGCGCTCGTGCTGATGGTGCTGTGCCGGCCGAAGCTGCGCGGGCACTCCCGCGCCGACTGGGGCACGGTGATCGTCTTCGGCGTCGCCATGGCGGCGATGAACGGCCTCTTCTACCAGTCCGTCGCCCGCATCCCGCTCGGCCCGGCGGTCACGTTGGAGGTCCTCGGCCCGCTCACGCTGTCCGTACTGGCCTCCCGGCGGGCGGTCAACCTCGTGTGGGCCGCCCTGGCCCTCGCCGGTGTGTTCCTCCTGGGCGGCGGTGGCTTCAGCAGTCTCGACCCGCTGGGTGTGGTCTTCGCACTGGGCGCCGGCGCCATGTGGGCGGCGTACATCGTTTTCAGCGCGCGTACGGGGCGCCGCTTCCCGCAGGCGGACGGTCTCGCCCTCGCGATGGCCGTGGCGGCGGTCCTCTTCCTGCCGCTGGGCCTCGTCGAGTCCGGAACGAAGCTCCTCGACCCGACGGTCCTCGGCCTGGGCGCGGCGGTCGCGGTGCTGTCCTCCGTCCTCCCGTACACCCTCGAACTCCTCGCCCTGCGCCGCCTGCCCGCCTCCACCTTCGCGATCCTGATGAGCCTGGAACCGGCCCTCGCCGCGGCCGCCGGCTTCCTCATCCTCGACCAGGCCCTCTCCGCCACGGAGGCCGCCGCCATCGCCCTGGTCATCGCGGCGAGCATGGGGGCGGTGCGGACGCAGGTGGGGCGGGGGAGGGCGAAGGGGGCGGGGGCCGTCTCCTGACGATCGCCGGGCGCGGCGAGGCGCGTCAGGGCTAGAGTCGCTCTCGTCTCTCGAAACAACCGGCCTCGTCGCGTGACCGGCACGTCCCCGGAGACACGAAGGGAACAGCGCCATGAGCGTGCAGCACAGTGAGACCGTCGGCGATCGTCCGCTGATCCCTCGCCCCGAGCGGACACCGGGCGCCCTGCGAGCCGCCTGCACGGTCGTCGCCCCTGGCCTTCTGGCGGCGTACGACCAGGCGAAGGACCAAGCGCTCGCGGAGGCCGTGGAGCACGGTTCGCTCAAGCCGGTACACGCTTACCTCAGCCATTGGGCCGCTCTGATCGAGATCGAGCGCCACCCGGCCATGGCCCAGGCCTACCACCGCGCCGAGTACCTCGCCCGGATCGCCACTACGGCGGACGAGGCACGCACACATCTGGCGACGGCGAGTTCCCTGTACCGCGACGCCGCCAAGGCGGTGCACGCGGAGTGACCTGGCGTTGGGGATACGTCCCCGACGAGGAGACCGTCGCGGACGGTGCTCCGCCGGAATTCCTCGGCGAGGTGAAGAAGGCGGCTGACGAACTGGTCAGAGCGGCGGAAGCGCTCTACCTTCACGGGCCCACGTACCAGGGAATGGACGAAGGGGCGAAGCACGCCTTCGTCTCCGGCGGATTCTTCGTCTACATGGTCACGCCACGTTCGGAGCTGGTCACCATCTGGCAGGTCACGCCCGATCCTCTCGCCTGACGGCTCGGCGGGAGGGAGTGGCCGGTATCCGGGCGGCCGGAAAATTCATGCAAGCATGCTTGCTTGTTTATGGTCCCGCTGCCATGCTCCACGCAACCGCGCCGCACACCGCCGTGTCCGTGTACCGAGGGGAGCGCCTCGTGGCCGATCCGACGCCCGTGATCGACGATCTGCGTGAGGAGAGCGAGGAGCTCGACCGGCTGGTGGCCGGACTCGACACCGAGCAGTGGGCGCTGCGGACGCCCGCCGCCGGCTGGACCCTGGCCCATCAGATCGCCCACCTCGCCTGGACCGACCGCTCCGCGCTGCTCGCCGTCACCGACCCGGACGGGTTCCGGGCGCTGGTGGAGAAGGCCCTCGCCGCACCGCGCACCTTCGTCGACGAGGGTGCCGAGGAGTACGCCCGGTCCGCGCCCGCCGAGCTGCTCGCGCGGTGGCGGGAGGGGCGTGCGGCGCTGGAGAAGGCGCTGCGGGAGGCTCCGGCCGGGGCGCGGTTCCCCTGGTACGGGCCGCCCATGTCGGCCGCCTCCATGGCCACCGCCCGTCTCATGGAGACCTGGGCCCATGGACAGGACGTGGCGGACACGATCGGTGTGACGCGGCCACCCGGCGACCGGCTCAGGCATGTGGCCTGGCTCGGGGTGCGGACCCGGGACTTCGCCTACGGGACGCACGGGCTCACCCCGCCGACCGACCCCTTCCGGGTCGAGCTCGTCGGACCGGGGGGTGAGGTGTGGGCGTACGGTCCCGAGGACGCGCCCCAGCGGGTCACCGGGCCCGCGCTCGACTTCTGCCTCCTCGTCACCCAGCGCGCCCACCGCGCGGACCTCGCCCTCACCGCCGACGGCCCCGACGCCGACCGCTGGCTGGACATCGCCCAGGCCTTCGCCGGGCCGCCCGGTGGTGGACGCCCGTCGAAGGAGGGCACCCGGTGACCCTGCGCGTCGGGAACTTCTCCGGCTTCTACGGCGACCGCTTCGACGCCCCGCGCGAGATGCTCACCGGCGGTGAGGTCGACGTCCTCACCGGCGACTACCTCGCCGAGCTGACCATGCTCATCCTCGCCCGCGACCGGCTGAAGGATCCCTCCGCCGGGTACGCGCGCACCTTCCTGCGGCAACTGGAGGACTGCCTCGGACTCGCCCATGAGCGGGGGGTGCGCATCGTCACCAACGCGGGTGGGCTGAACCCCGCCGGGCTCGCCGACGCCGTACGCGCCCTCGCCGGCCGGCTCGGCATCCCCGTACGGGTCGCCCACGTCGAGGGCGACGACCTCACCGCGCGGTACCCCGGCAGCCTCGCCGCCCACGCCTACCTCGGCGGGTTCGGGATCGCGGAGTGCCTCCGCGCGGGCGCCGACGTGGTCGTCACCGGGCGGGTCACCGACGCGGCCCTCGTCACCGGGCCCGCCGCCGCCCACTTCGGCTGGGCGCCGACGGAGTACGACCGGCTCGCGGGGGCCGTCGTCGCCGGGCACGTGCTGGAGTGCGGGGCGCAGGCTACCGGCGGGAACTACGCCTTCTTCGGCGAGCGCGACCCTCGTGATCTCCGGCGGCCCGGATTCCCGCTCGCCGAGATCCACGCCGACGGCGGCAGCGTCATCACCAAGCACCCCGGCACCGGCGGCTTCGTCGACGTCGGCACGGTGACCGCGCAGCTGCTCTACGAGACCGGCGGCGCCCGGTACGCCGGGCCGGACGTCACCGCGCGCCTCGACACCGTGCGGTTGCGGCAGGACGGGCCCGACCGGGTGCGCGTCGAAGGCGTCCGGGGAGAGGCCCCGCCGCCCACGCTCAAGGTCGGGCGCAACCGGATCGGGGGCTTCCGCAACGAGGTCGTGTTCGTGCTCACCGGGCTCGACATCGAGGCCAAGGCCGACCTCGTGAAGGAGCAGATGAGCGACGCGCTCGCCAAGTCGCCGCCCGCCGAGGTGCGCTGGGAGCTGGCCCGCACCGACCGGACCGACGCCGGCACCGAGGAGACCGCGAGCGCGCTGCTGCGTCTGGTCGTACGGGACCCCGCGCAGGAGGCGGTCGGGCGGGTGCTGAGCGGGGCCGCCGTCGAGCTGGCGCTGGCCAGCTACCCCGGATTCCATGTGATGGCGCCACCGGGCAAGGGCTCCCCCTATGGGGTCTTCGAGGATGTGTACGTCCCCCATGGCGACGTCGACCATGTGGCCGTCCTCCACGACGGACGCCGTGTCGCCGTGGACGCACCTCACGACACCGCCGTACTCGCCGATGCACCGGACCGCCCCGCGCTCCCCGAGCCGCTGCCCACGGGACCCACGACAAGGGCTCCCCTCGGCCTCGTCGCCGGCGCCCGCAGCGGCGACAAGGGCGGGAACGCCAACGTCGGCGTCTGGGTCCGCTCCGACGACGCCTGGCGGTGGCTCGCGCACGAGCTGACCGTCGAGCGGCTGCGGGAACTGATCCCCGAGGCCCGCGACCTGCCCGTCACCCGGCACGTCCTGCCCCACCTGCGCGCCCTGAACTTCCTCGTCGAGGGGATCCTCGGCGAGGGCGTCGCCGCGCAGGCCCGTTTCGATCCGCAGGCCAAGGCGCTCGGCGAATGGCTGCGCTCCCGGCACCTCGACATCCCGGAGGCCCTGCTTTGACGGTCCTCGAATCCGCCCTGAACACGGCCGACCCGGAGTACCGCGCGCACCGCGACGCCATGCTCGCCAAGCTGGCCGAACTCGACGCCGAGCACGCCAAGGCCCTCGCGGGCGGCGGCGAGAAGTACGTCGAACGGCACCGCACGCGCGGCAAGCTGCTCGCCCGTGAGCGCATCGAGCTGCTCCTCGACCCCGACACGCCCTTCCTGGAACTCTCCCCGCTGGCCGCGTGGGGGAGCGACCACACCGTCGGCGCCTCGCTCGTCACCGGCATCGGGGTCGTCGAGGGCGTGGAGTGCCTGATCACCGCCAACGACCCGACCGTGCGCGGCGGCGCGAGCAATCCGTGGTCGCTGAAGAAGGCCCTGCGCGCCAACGACATCGCGCTCGCCAACCGGCTGCCCGTGATCAGCCTCGTCGAGTCCGGCGGCGCCGACCTGCCCTCCCAGAAGGAGATCTTCATCCCCGGCGGCGCGATCTTCCGGGACCTCACCCGGCTCTCGGCCGCCGGAATCCCCACCGTCGCCGTCGTCTTCGGCAACTCCACCGCCGGAGGGGCGTACGTCCCCGGCATGTCCGACCACGTGATCATGGTCAAGGAACGGGCGAAGGTGTTCCTCGGCGGCCCGCCGCTGGTGAAGATGGCCACCGGGGAGGAGAGCGACGACGAGTCCCTGGGCGGCGCCGAGATGCACGCGCGCGTGTCGGGCCTCGCCGACCACTTCGCCGTCGACGAACCGGACGCGCTCCGCCAGGCCCGCCGGGTCGTCGCCCGCCTCAACCACCGCAAGGCCCACGACGACCCGGGACCGGCCGCACCGCCCGAGTACGACGAGGACGAACTCCTCGGCATCGTCCCGGGCGACCTCAAGATCCCCTTCGACCCGCGCGAGGTCATCGCGCGGATCGTCGACTCCTCCGACTTCGACGAGTTCAAACCCCTCTACGGCACCAGCCTCACCACCGGCTGGGCGGCTCTCCACGGTTATCCCGTCGGCATCCTCGCCAACGCCCAGGGGGTCCTCTTCAGCGAGGAGTCCCAGAAGGCCGCCCAGTTCATCCAGCTCGCCAACCAGCGCGACATCCCGCTGATCTTCCTGCACAACACCACCGGCTACATGGTCGGCAAGGAGTACGAGCAGGGCGGCATCATCAAGCACGGCGCGATGATGATCAACGCGGTCTCCAACTCCCGCGTCCCCCACCTGTCCGTCCTCATGGGCGCCTCCTACGGCGCCGGCCACTACGGCATGTGCGGCCGCGCCTACGACCCCCGCTTCCTCTTCGCCTGGCCCAGCGCCAAGTCCGCCGTCATGGGCCCGCAGCAGCTCGCCGGCGTGCTGTCGATCGTCGCGCGGCAGTCGGCGGCGGCGAAGGGACGGCCGTACGACGACGAGGCGGACGCGGCGCTGCGCGCCATGGTGGAGCAGCAGATCGAGTCCGAGTCGCTGCCGATGTTCCTGTCCGGGCGGCTCTACGACGACGGCGTCATCGACCCGCGCGACACCCGCACCGTCCTCGGCCTGTGCCTGTCGGCCGTCCACACCGCGCCCTACGAGGGCGCGCGCGGCGGCTTCGGCGTCTTCCGGATGTGAGGGACCGATGATCACTTCCCTGCTGATCGCGAACCGGGGCGAGATCGCCTGCCGTATCGCCCGCACCTGCAGTGAGTTGGGGATCCGAACCGTCGCCGTGCACTCGGACGCCGACGCGAACGCCCGCCACGCGCGCGTGGCGGACACCGCCGTACGGCTGCCGGGGTCGGCGCCCGCCGACACCTACCTGCGCGGCGACCTGATCGTGAAGGCCGCCCTCGCGGCCGGCGCGGACGCCGTGCACCCCGGCTACGGCTTCCTCTCCGAGAACGCCGACTTCGCGCGAGCCGTCCGGGACGCGGGCCTGGTGTGGATCGGGCCGCCCCCGGAGGCGATCGAGGCCATGGCGTCCAAGACGCGCGCCAAGGAGCTGATGGGCGTCGAGCCCCTGCGGGACGTCACCGAGTCCGACCTGCCGGTGCTGGTGAAGGCGGCGGCGGGCGGCGGCGGACGCGGGATGCGCGTCGTACGGCGCCTCGCGGACCTGGACGGCGAACGGGACGCCGCCCGCGCGGAGGCCGCGAGCGCCTTCGGCGACGGCGAGGTGTTCGTCGAGCCGTACGTGGAGGGCGGCCGGCACGTCGAGGTGCAGGTGCTCGCCGACACGCACGGCACCGTGTGGGCGCTGGGCACCCGCGACTGCTCCCTCCAGCGCCGCCACCAGAAGGTGATCGAGGAGGCTCCGGCGCCCGGCCTCACCGGCCCGCTCACCGAGGAACTCCACGTCCTCGCCGTACGCGCCGCGCGTGCCGTCGCCTACGTCGGCGCCGGGACCGTCGAGTTCCTCGTCGCCGACGGCCGGGCGCACTTCCTGGAGATGAACACCCGCCTCCAGGTGGAGCACCCGGTGACGGAAGCCGTGTTCGGCGTGGACCTCGTCGCCGAGCAGATCCGCGTCGCCGAGGGCCACGCGCTGGGCGACGGGCCGCCCCTCCCGCGCGGACACGCCGTCGAAGCCCGCCTCTACGCCGAGGACCCGTCCCAGGAGTGGGCACCGCAGACCGGCCGCCTGCACCGCCTCGCCGTCCCCGGCGCCGTACGCCTGGACACCGGCTACACGGACGGCGACGACATCGGCGTCCACTACGACCCCCTGCTCGCCAAGGTCGTCGCCCACGCGCCCACCCGCGCGGAGGCGATCCGCAAGCTGGCCTCCGCCCTGGACCGCGCGGTGATCCACGGCCCCGTCACCAACCGGGACCTCCTCGTCCGCTCCCTGCGGCACGAGGAGTTCACCGACGGGCGCATGGACACCGGGTTCTACGACCGGCACCTGCCCGCACTGACCACCCCCGCCCCCGACCCGTACGCCCCGCTCGCCGCCGCCCTCGCCGACGCCCACGGCCGCTCCCGCTTCGGCGGCTGGCGCAACGTCGCCTCGCAGCCGCAGGTCAAGCGGTACGCGATGGCCGGCGAGGAACACGAGGTCCGCTACCGGCACACGCGCGACGGCCTCGCGGCCGACGGCGTGCAGATCGTCCACGCCGACGCGGGGCTCGTGATCCTGGACGTGGACGGCGTACGCCGCCGCTACGAGGTCAGCCGCTACGGCGACCGCGTCCACGTCGGCACCACCGCCCTCACCGCCCTGCCCCGCTTCCCCGCCCCCGCCACCCAGCACGCCCCCGGCTCCCTCCTGGCCCCCATGCCCGGCACGGTCGTCCGCATCGCGGAGAACCTGACCGAGGGAGCACCGGTGGAGGCCGGACAGCCCCTGCTGTGGCTGGAGGCGATGAAGATGCAACACAAGATCACCGCCCCGGTCACGGGAACCCTCGGCACCCTCCGTGTGACACCGGGACAGCAAGTGGAGGTCGGCACCCTTCTGGCGGTCGTGGAAGCAACCCCTTAGGGGCGCGGGGAACTGCGCGACCAGCCACACACAACCCGCAGTCGAAGGAGCCACATGACCACCCTCATCGAATCCGAAGAGCACAAGGCCCTCCGCGAAGCGGTCGCCGCGTTCGCGAACAACCACCCCCGAACCCCCGGCACCGACAACCGCCTCTTCTGGCAGGAAGCCGCCAAGCTCGGCTACATAGGCGTCAACCTGCCGGAGGCGTACGGCGGCGGAGGCGGCGGCATCGCAGAACTCTCCCTCGTCCTCGAAGAGATGGGCGCCGCCGGCAACCCCCTGCTGATGATGATCGTCTCCCCGGCGATCTGCGGCACCGTCATCTCCCGCTTCGGCACCGAGGCCCAGAAACGGGAGTGGCTGCCCGCCCTGGCCGACGGCAGCCGCCTGATGGCCTTCGGCATCACCGAACCCGACGCCGGTTCCAACAGCCACCGCATCACCACGACGGCACGCCGCGACGGCGCCGACTGGCTCCTCACCGGCCGCAAGGTGTTCGTCTCCGGGGTCGACATCGCCGACGCCACCCTCGTCGTGGGCCGCACCGAGGACGCCCGCACCGGGAAGCTCAAACCCTGCCTGTTCATCGTCCCGCGCGACGCCGAGGGCTTCCAGCGGCGCCCCATCGACATGGAACTCAACGCCGTCGAGAAGCAGTTCGAGCTGGTCCTCGACGACGTACGGCTGCCCGCCGACGCGCTCGTCGGCGACGAGGACGCCGGTCTGCTCCAGCTCTTCGCCGGCCTCAACCCCGAACGCGTCATGACGGCCGCCTTCGCGATCGGCATGGGCCGCCACGCACTCGCCCGCGCCGTCGAGTACGCGCGTGAACGCACCGTCTGGAACGCCCCCATCGGCTCCCACCAGGCGATCGCCCACCCCCTCGCCCAGGCGCACATCGACCTCGAACTGGCCCGCCTGATGACGCAGAAGGCCGCCCACCTCTACGACGCCGGTGACGACACGGGCGCGGGCGAGGCCGCCAACATGGCCAAGTACGCGGCGGCCGAGGCCTGTGTGAAGGCCGTCGACCAGGCCGTGCACACCCTCGGCGGGAACGGCCTCACCCGCGAGTACGGGCTCGCCTCGCTGATCACCGCCGCGCGCGTGTCCCGTATCGCCCCGGTGAGCCGGGAGATGATCCTCAACTACGTCTCCCACCAGACCCTGGGCCTTCCCAAGTCGTACTAGGCCCTCATGGCCCCTCGGCCGTCCTGGAGGAACCATGTTCCGAAGCGAGTACGCAGACGTCTCCCCCGTAGAACTCCCCATCCACGACGCGGTGCTCGCGCGGGCCGCCGAGTTCGGCGGCGCCCCGGCACTGATCGACGGCACCGACGGCACCACCCTCACCTATGAGCAGGTGGACCGGTTCCACCGGCGGGTCGCCGCCGCCCTCGCCGAGGCGGGCGTGCGCAAGGGGGACGTGCTCGCCCTGCACAGCCCCAACACGATCGCCTTCCCCACCGCGTTCTACGCGGCCACCCGCGCGGGCGCCTCCGTCACCACCGTGCACCCGCTCGCGACCGCCGAGGAGTTCGGCAAGCAGCTGGGGGACTGCGCGGCCCGCTGGATCGTCACCGTCTCACCGCTGCTGGAGACCGCGCGGAGGGCCGCCGAACTGGCCGGCGGGATCGAGGAGATCTTCGTCTGCGACAGCGCGCCCGGACACCGCTCCCTGATCGACATGCTGGCCTCCACCGCGCCCGAGCCGGTGGTCGGCATCGACCCGGCCGAGGACGTCGCCGCGCTGCCGTACTCCTCCGGCACCACCGGTGTCCCCAAGGGCGTGATGCTCACCCACCGGCAGATCGCCACCAACCTCGCGCAGCTCCAGCCGCTGATCACGGCGGGCCCCGGCGACCGCGTCCTCGCCGTGCTCCCGTTCTTCCACATCTACGGCCTGACGGCCCTGATGAACGCCCCGCTCCGGCAGGGCGCCACCGTCGTCGTCCTGCCGCGCTTCGACCTGGAGACGTTCCTCGCGGCCGTCCAGAACCACCGCATCACCGGCCTGTACGTGGCCCCGCCGATCGTCCTGGCCCTCGCCAAGCACCCGCTGGTCGACCGGTACGACCTGTCGTCCCTGAAGTACGTCGTCAGCGCCGCCGCACCCCTGGACGCGAGCCTCGCCGCCGCCTGCTCGCGGCGGCTCGGGCTGCCGCCCGTCGGGCAGGCGTACGGCATGACGGAACTGTCGCCGGGCACCCACGTCGTCCCCCTGGACGCCATGAGCGACGCGCCTCCCGGCACCGTCGGCAAGCTCATCGCCGGCACCGAGATGCGGATCGTCTCCCTCGACGACCCCGGCAAGGACCTCGGCCCCGGCGAGTCCGGCGAGATCCTCATCCGCGGGCCGCAGATCATGAAGGGCTACCTCGGCCGCCCCGACGCCACCGCCGCGATGATCGACGAGGCCGGCTGGCTGCACACCGGCGACGTCGGCCACGTCGACGACGAGGGCTGGCTCTTCGTCGTGGACCGGGTGAAGGAACTGATCAAGTACAAGGGCTTCCAGGTCGCCCCCGCCGAACTGGAGGCGCTGCTCCTCACCCACCCCGGCATCGCGGACGCCGCCGTCATCGGCGTCTACGACGAGAACGGCAACGAGGTCCCGCACGCCCACGTCGTCCGCCAGCCGTCCGCCCCGGAGCTCTCCGCGGGCGAGGTCATGGTGTACGTCGCCGAGCGCGTCGCCCCGTACAAGCGCATCCGGCACGTCACCTTCATCGACGGCGTCCCGCGCGCCGCCTCCGGAAAGATCCTGCGCCGCGAGCTCCGCGCGGCGCACGAGGAGCCCTCGTGACCCTGATCGGCCGCACCCGCGCGCGGGGCGTCGAGACGCTCCGTCTCGACGCCCCGGAGCGCCGCAACGCCCTGTCCGCCGCCCTCGTCGGCGAACTGGCCGCCGCGCTCGCCGACGCCGGTGAGGACACCGGCGTCCGCGCGGTGGTCCTCACCCACACCGGCAACACCTTCAGCGCGGGCGCCGACCTGCGCGACCCGCCCGCGCCCGAAGCGCTGGTGGGCCTGTTGCGGCAGATCGTCGAACTGCCCAAACCGGTCCTCGCGCGGGTCACCGGGCACGTCCGCGCGGGCGGCCTCGGCCTGCTCGCCGCCTGTGACGTCGCCGTGGCCTCCCGCGCGGCGACGTTCGCCTTCACCGAGGTCCGCATCGGGGTCGCGCCCGCCGTGATCTCGCTGCCGCTGCTGCCCCGCACCGACCCGCGCGCCCTGACCCGCTACTACCTCACCGGCGAACGCCTCGACACCGCCGAGGCCGCCCGCATCGGCCTGCTCACCGCCGCAGGCGACGACGTGGACGAGGTCCTCGCGCCCATCCTCGACGGCCTGCGCAGATCCGCCCCCGAAGCCCTGGCCGAGACGAAACGGCTGCTCACGGCTAGGGTGCTGGAGACCTTCGACCGGGACGCGGCCGACCTGACCGCGCTCTCGGCGCGCCTCTTCGCCTCCGCCCACGCGCGCGAGGGAATGACGGCCTTCCTCGAACGACGGGATCCGGAATGGGTGGTGTGAGCACGGCCGACCGTGCGGAACGAGTCCCCAAGCAGGACCGCAGCCGGGCCACCCGGCAGCGGCTCCTGGAGGCCGCCGTGGCCTGCCTCGCCGAGCACGGCTGGGCGGGCTCCACGGTCTCCGTCGTCGCCGAACGCGCGGGCGTCTCCCGGGGGGCCGCCCAGCACCACTTCCCGACCCGCGAGGACCTCTTCACGGCCGCCGTCGAGTACGTCGCCGAGGAGCGCTCCACCGCCCTGCGCGCCCTCTTCCCGGAGGGCGCCGCGGCCGGCGACCGCCGCGCGGTGATCGCGGCGCTGGTCGACCTCTACACCGGCCCCGTCTTCCGCGCGGCGCTCCACCTCTGGGTCGCCGCCTCCAACGAGGAACAGCTGCGCCCGCGCGTGACCGAGCTGGAGCTGCGCGTCGGCCGCGAGTCCCACCGCATCGCCGTCGAACTCCTCGGCGCCGACGAGTCCCGCCCCGGCGTCCGCGAAACCGTCCAGGGCCTGCTGGACATGGCCCGGGGCCTGGGCCTCGCCACCCTCCTGACCGACGACGGGGCCCGCCGGGAACGGGTGGTGGCGCAGTGGGCGGTGCTGCTGGACGAGGCGCTGGGCTGAGGGCGTTGTCAGTGGCGGGGCCTACGGTTTCCGCATGGGTGATCACTTCCAGACGATCGTCGACCTCGACGCCGGTGCCGACGAGGCGGCGCGGCTCGCCGACCGCGCGGTCGCGTGGCTGGTGGCCGAGGGCATCGTCCTCGCCGAGCGCACCGGCTGTGTCCTCGGCGAGCCGCTCGGGCATCCGCCCGGTCCGAACTGGCACCGGGCCGTGGCGGAGGAGGACGCCGACCGGGAGCCGTCGGACGGACTGGCCGTGGAGGTGGGGCGCACGGTCTTCGACAGCGGCCAGGGCGAACCGGAGGCGGTGACCTGCCCGCGCTGCGCCGTCACCACGCCCCTGGTCACCGGCGGCTGGGAGCCGATCGACGAGATCTGGCAGCCCTTCGGCGACGCCATGGACGAGTGGCAGCGGACCGGATCGGCGGAGGTCGCCTGCCCGGCCTGCGCCGAGCCCGTCCCGCTCCCCGAGTGGCGCTGGGCCGACGACTGGTTCACCTTCGCCCACCTCGGCTTCAAGTTCTGGAACTGGCCCGAGTTCACACCGGAGTTCCAGTCCCGGTTCTCCCGCGCTCTCGGCGGCCACCGCACCAGGCTGGTGTGGGGCAAGCTGTGAGGCCCCGCCCGCCTCACGCTCGTTCGCGGGCCTCGCGCACCTCACGGAGCGCGTCGACGACGCCGTCCGCCGTGACCTCGGCGCGTACAGCGATGGCCCGGGCCTCTTCCGCCGCCTCGGGCGGTGACAGCGCCGCTTTTTCGCCCGGCCCGCCGGGTGCCTGCTCGTTCACGGGCTCAGCCGCTCCACCCGCCAGGTCCCGCCCGTCTCGGTGACGTACCGCAGGCGGTCGTGCAGGCGGTTCTCCCTGCCCTGCCAGAACTCCACCGACTCCGGGACCACCCGGAAGCCGCCCCAGTGAGGCGGTACCGGTACCCGCTCGTGCTCCGGGTAGCGGGCCGTCAGATCGGCGTACGACGCGTCCAGCTCCGCGCGGCCGCCGATCACCGACGACTGGCCGCTGGCCCACGCGCCGAGCTGGGAGCCGTGTGGGCGGGTGCGGAAGTAGGCGGCCGTCTCGTCGCGGCCGGTGCGGCGCGCGGTGCCGGTGACGATGACCTGCCGGGCCATCGGGTGCCAGGGGAAGAGGAGCGAGACGTGCGGGTTCTCCGCCAGGTCGCGGCCCTTGCGGGAGTCGTAGTTCGTGTAGAAGACGAACCCGTCGTCGTCGAAGTGCTTCAGCAGCACCGTGCGTGAGCTGGGCCGGCCCGCCGCGTCCGCCGTCGAGACGATCATGGCGTTCGGTTCGAACAGCCCGCCGTCCGTCGCGGCCTGTTTGAACCAGCGCGCGAACTGTTCGACGGGGGTGGCGGCCAGGTCGGTCTCGGAGAGCCCCTCGGTCCGGTACTGCTTGCGCATCGAGGCGAGATCGAAGGGGACGGCGTCTCGGTCGGTCACGCCGCCATCCTGCCGTACGCGCGCGGCCCCCGGGAGTGCGGTGTCCTTCGTCACGTGGTGGCACTGAGTGCCGCGAACTCTCCCCAAAGATGGCACTCGGGGATATCGTGCTGCCACTGATCCGGTTGGGTGACCGCCAGCCGGGCATCACAGGGGTGACGTCCCGGACCGCGAGCCCGTTCGACACGGACCGTGGATCCACCGGACGTCCGCCCACGCTTCTGCCGACACATGGTCGTCCCACCCCACAACACCATCTGTCACCCACCTCACGAGGAGCCGCCAGATGTCCGACTTCGTACCCGGGCTCGAAGGAGTCGTCGCGTTCGAGACGGAGATCGCCGAACCCGACAAGGAGGGCGGCGCCCTGCGGTACCGGGGCGTCGACATCGAGGATCTGGTCGGGCACGTCTCCTTCGGCAACGTGTGGGGGCTGCTCGTCGACGGGGCGTTCAACCCCGGACTGCCGCCCGCCGAGCCGTTCCCGATCCCCGTGCACTCCGGCGACATCCGCGTCGACGTGCAGTCCGCGCTGGCCATGCTGGCGCCCGTGTGGGGCCTGAAACCGCTCCTCGACATCGATGCCGAGCAGGCCCGCGACGACCTCGCCCGCGCCGCCGTCATGGCCCTGTCCTACGTCGCCCAGTCCGCGCGCGGCCAGGGCCTGCCCATGGTGCCGCAGCGCGAGATAGACAGGGCCGAGTCCATCGTCGAACGCTTCATGATCCGCTGGCGCGGTGAGCCCGACCCCAAGCACGTCGCGGCCGTCGACGCGTACTGGACGTCGGCCGCCGAGCACGGCATGAACGCCTCCACGTTCACCGCCCGGGTCATCGCCTCGACCGGCGCGGACGTCGCGGCGGCCCTCTCGGGAGCCGTCGGCGCCATGTCGGGGCCGCTGCACGGCGGCGCCCCCTCGCGCGTGCTGGGCATGATCGAGGAGATCGAGCGCACCGGGGACGCCGAGGCGTACGTGAAGCAGGCCCTCGACAAGGGTGAGCGCCTCATGGGCTTCGGCCACCGCGTCTACCGCGCGGAGGACCCCCGCGCCCGCGTCCTGCGCCGCACCGCCCGCGAACTCGGCGCCCCGCGCTTCGAGGTCGCCGAGGCCCTGGAGAAGGCCGCCCTGGCCGAGCTGCACGCCCGCCGCCCCGACCGGGTGCTCGCCACCAACGTGGAGTTCTGGGCGGCCATCGTGCTGGACTTCGCGGAGGTCCCGGCGCACATGTTCACCTCGATGTTCACCTGCGCCCGTACGGCGGGCTGGTCGGCGCACATCCTGGAGCAGAAGCGCACGGGCCGCCTGGTCCGGCCCTCGGCCCGCTACGTCGGGCCGGGCACGCGCGACCCGCGCGAGATCGAGGGGTACACGGACATCGCCCGCTGAGGAAAGGCCCCGAAACGCAGGCGACCCGCGAGTCTGGTTCCTCCCTGGGGAGGAGCCGGCCGGACGTTACCGGCGACTCGCGGGTCGGGTGACTGCGTTGGGTTAGGCCGGCTGCGTGTATCTCGCACACGCTGGCCCGGCGCCGAACCGAGTACGACGGCGGGCCACTAGCCCGCAGCCACCTCTTCCGTCCGGTTGTCATACATCTGCCGAACCACCTCCTTTCCGAAGTACTGCCACCCTAAGAAGCGATCGGCGCCGTATCAACCACTTTTTTTCGTTGACCCCCGCGCGGGGGCGCGGTTGGCTTGCCGGATGAGTGATCTTCGTATCGACGTCGTGGACGGCGACGCCATGCTGGAGCAGTGGCGGCACGTCCACAACGTGATCGTGCCGCCCGCCGCGATGACACCCGACGAGGTGCGGGAGCGGCTCACGCGCGGGTACCGGCTGGAGAACGCGTACGACGGTGACGTGCTCGTCGGCTGCTCGACGGTGCGGCCCCCGCAGGGCGAGGAGGCCGTGGCGACCGTCATCGCGCGGGTGCTGCCCGGGCACCGGGGCAGGGGGATCGGCGCGGCGCTCTACGAGAAGGGGCTGGCGCACGCGCGCGGGCTCGGGGCCGGAGCGGTCGAGACCGTGGTGCTGGCGGCCAACGCGGAGGGGCTGCGGTTCGCCGCGGCGAAGGGTTTCGTCGAGCGGGAGCGGTACGTGCTGGACGGCGAGCGCGACGAGTGGGTCGACCTGCGGCTGGTGGCTTCCGCCGCGTAGGGAGAGCGGCCGCTTCGCGGGAAGGCGACCGCGTACAACGATTCTCTCAATCTTGCGGGAACCCGATGTGCGCTGAGTCACGTTCAAGTTGAATGATTGCAAGTGAGTGAACCGTCGTGCCGTACGTGCGGACGCAGCCTGCAGGGGGTCCAGGTGAGTGCTTCCCGGCGTAGTGGGACCACCGACGAGCTGGGGCCGGACGAGCCCGAGCCCGCGCGGGAGGGGTCGGACGGCTCCGACCTCCTCGCCGCGCTGCTCGACGGCATGGACGCCGCCCTGTGCGCCTTCGACGCGGACGGGACGGTCACGCACTGGAACCGTGAGGCGGAGCGGATCCTCGGCTGGAGCGCGGAGGAGGCGGTGGGCCGGGCCGGGTTCGCCGGGTGGGCCGTGCGCAGCGCGGACGCCGAGGAGGTCGAGGCGCGGCTGATGTCGGCCATGGACGCGCCGGGCCGGCAGGTCAACGAGTTCGCGCTGCTGACGAAGGACGGCGGCCGGGTGCTGGTGCGGACGCAGTCCGCGGCCGTGCGCGGGCCGGACGGCAAGCCGGCGGGGGTGTACTGCGCGTTCAGCGAGGTGCACGCGCAGATCGACCTGGAGCGGTCGATCGCGCTGAGCGAGGCGCTGCTGGAGGACGCGAGCTGGGGTGTCGTCCTGGTCGACGCGGACCTGCGGCCCGCGGTGGTGAACGCGCACGCCGCGCGGGCGCTGGGGGCGGGGCGCACGTCGGTACTGGGCCGGCCGCTGGGGGAGCTGCTGGCGCAGGGCGTGGAGGAGCTGGAGAGCGCGCTCACCCATGTCCTCGCGGAGGGCGCGCCGCCCGCGCCGGCCGAGCTGTGGGTGAGTGTGCGCACGCCGGAGGGCGAGCGGCGGCGGTGCTGGCGGAGCGGGTTCGTGCGGCTGTCGTCACCGCTGGCGGAGGAGCCGGTGCCGCTCGGGGTCGGCTGGCTGTTCCAGGACGTGACCGAGGCCCGGCAGGGCGAGCAGGAGGCGTCGCTGCTGCGGTTCCGCGCGCAGCAGCTGCACCGCGCGGCGCGCGCGGCGGCGGAGTGCGAGGATCCGGCGGAGGCGGCGACGGTCCATCTGGACTTCGCGCTGGCCGGGTTCGCCGATCACGCGCTGATCGACCGGGTGGCCGACGGCGCGGAGGACGTCGAACGGGTGAGGCTGGTGCGGATCGCCGCCACGCCGTCCGGTGCGCCGGGGCCGAGCAGGCTCGCCGGGCGGGCGGGGCTGCCGGTGCGGTACGGGGAGGGGCATCCGGCGGTGCAGTGTGTGGAGCGGGTCGGGACGGTGCGTGCGGATGTCGGGTCCATGGGGGCCGAGGAGGCGCGGGCGTGGGCGCTGGCCCGGCAGTGGCCGGGGGACGCGGTGCACGCCTTGTGCGTGGTGTTGCGCAGCCGGGGGCGGACGCTTGGTGCTGTGACGTTTCTGCGGGGGGTGGGGCGTAGCGCGTTCGAGCGCTCCGACGCGATGTACGCGGAGGACGTGGCGGTCCGCATCGCCACGGCCCTGGATCTGGCGGGGCTTCTCGGCGACGACCGCTGACATGTGTCTCTCGCCCCCGCCGCCCTTACCCGTCCCCTCCCGGGGGCGCTGCCCCCGGAACCCCCGCTCCTCAAACGCCGGAGGGGCTGAATCCCAGCCCCTCCGGCGTTTGAGGAGCGGGGTCTGGGGCGGAGCCCCGGGTTCGGGACGGGAAGGGGCGGCGGGGGCGAGGAAACCGTCGTCCCGGGTCAGTGGCGGTAGAAGATCCGGTCGCCGTACTCGTCCATGATGCGGGCGTTCCATTCGTGGCCGCCGTCCACGTTGCCGGAGCGCAGGAGCGGAGGCTCGATGCCGCGGTCGGCGAGGACCGCCGCCGCCGTGGCCATGACGGACTGCAGAAGCGCCGTGGTGACCACCGTGGACGCGGGAGCGAAGGGCGCCGGCACGTTGTCGAGGGTGAGCTCCGCGTCACCGACCGCGATCCGGGAGTCCAGCACGAGATCGCAGTGGTCCTTCAGGAACGTCCCGGAGGGGTGCCGGGACGTCGTCTGCGCCGCGTACGCCACCGACGTCACGCCGATCACCCGTACGCCCCGTTCCCGGGCCTTCAGGGCCATCTCCACGGGCAGCTCGTTGCGCCCGGACAGCGAGATGATGATCAGCGCGTCACCCGCGCGGAGGGGTGAGGAGTCGAGCACGACGCCCGCGAGGCCGCCGACCCGCTCCAGGGCGGAGCCCAGCGTGGCCGGCATCACGTCGACGCCGACGACCCCCGGGACGACGAGCAGGTTCATCAGGGCGAGTCCGCCGGCCCGGTAGACGAGGTCCTGCGCGGCCAGCGAGGAATGCCCGGCGCCGAAGGCGAAGAGCCGGCCGCCGTCCGCGACCGTGTCGGCGAGCAGCGTGCCCGCCGCCGCGACGGACTCGGCCTCCTCGTCGCGGATCCGCTGCAGCAGGTCGATCGCGGCGTCGAGGAACCGGTCGGCCGGCGTGCGGTCGCTCATGCGGCATCCCTTCGGGCACTTCGTGCAGGAGTGTTGCGGATCACCGTGCGGTCTGGACCAGTGTCGTGTCAATACGGCGCCCGGCGGCGGGGTTTCCCCTCCGGGCGGCCCCTCGTTTCCACTGCGCGGCCCGGTTGTCGGTCCTATGCGTCAGAATTGGTTCCTGGGCCAGCGCACGCGCCGGTGAGCCGTCCAGCCTCCGGCAGAGCCATCCGCAGATCTCATCGAGGGGCATGTATGTCCGGACTGATCGACACCACGGAGATGTATCTCCGCACCATCCTCGAGCTGGAGGAGGAAGGTGTGGTCCCCATGCGCGCCCGGATCGCCGAGCGGCTCGACCAGAGCGGCCCGACGGTCAGCCAGACGGTGGCGCGGATGGAGCGCGACGGCCTGGTGTCCGTCGCCCCCGACCGGCACCTGGAGCTCACCGACGAGGGTCGCCGACTGGCCACGCGCGTGATGCGCAAGCACCGCCTCGCCGAGTGTCTCCTGGTCGACGTGATCGGCCTGGAGTGGGAGCAGGTCCACGCCGAGGCCTGTCGCTGGGAGCACGTGATGAGCGAGGCCGTCGAGCGCCGCGTGCTGGAGCTGCTGAGGCACCCCACCGAGTCGCCGTACGGCAACCCGATCCCGGGCCTGGAGGAGCTGGGCGAGAAGGACGGGGCCGACCCGTTCCTGGACGAGGGCATGGTGTCCCTGGCCGACCTCGACCCGGGCGCCGAGGGCAAGACGGTCGTGGTGCGCCGGATCGGCGAGCCGATCCAGACGGACGCGCAGCTCATGTACACGCTGCGCCGGGCGGGCGTGCAGCCCGGCTCGGTGGTCAGCGTGACGGAGTCGGCGGGCGGGGTGCTGGTGGGCAGCAGCGGCGAGGCGGCCGAGCTGGAGTCGGAGGTGGCCTCGCACGTGTTCGTCGCCAAGCCCTGACCGACCGGCGGGCGGGGCGGGACACCGGGGGCCGGGCGGGCGGTTCGCGCCCGCCGGTGTGAGGTGTGAACGCGCCGAATCCGAGATCCACTGCGGCGAATCGCAGCGCTCACCGGATTCGCGTGCGAGGCTGTCGCGTGAGGCATATGACCTGAGTGGCTCTGGCCGGGCCGACAGCGATGTCACCCCGGCAGGGGAGGGGCGGGACGATGTGCCGTGACCACGTGAGGAGCCCCGGCGCCGCACGGCGCCGGGGCCTGTCCTCCCCTGTGCTGACCCGGAGCCCCGAGCTCTCAGGGTCATTCCCCTCGGACCGTTTTCCCCGAGCGGTCCGCCTCCCGATGAAGATCTCCCCCGGGCCGCGGCGATCAATCCCCGCGGGGGGTCACTCGAACGAGGGGTGTTGCCGGGCAAGAAGCCATTTTCGAATCTTCATTCGATAATCTGCGGGCAGTGGTAACAGGCGGCAACAGGCAGGGCCAGTACACAGGCAGCGGGCAGGCAGCGAGCTTGGGGGGTGCCAGGACCATGGCGCGACGCATCGACGTGACCGGGGCGGACGGCGTACGGCTCGCCGCCTGGGAGTTCGGCGACCCGCCCAAGAACGGGGCCGACCCGGCGGAGAGCGCCGCGCAGAACGCCCCCAGCGTGCTGTTACTGCACGGCCTGATGGGCCGCGCCTCGCACTGGGCGTCCACCGCCCGCCGGCTCTCCGGGCGGTACCGCGCGGTCGCCCTCGACCAGCGCGGCCACGGCCGCAGCGACAAGCCCCCGCAGGCCTCCTTCACCCGTGACGCCTACGTCGACGACGCCGAGGCCGCCCTGGAACAGCTCGGCCTCGGCCCCGCCGTCCTCATCGGCCACGCGATGGGCGCGCTGACCGCCTGGCAGCTCGCCGCCAAGCGCCCCGACCTGGTGCGCGGGCTGGTCATCTGCGACATGCGGGCCTCCGCCCTCGGGGCCGCCTCGCAGCGCGAGTGGGCGGAGTGGTTCAAGGCCTGGCCGGTCCCGTTCGCCACGCTCGCCGACGTACGCAAGTGGTTCGGCGAGGACGACCCCTGGGTGGAGCGGCCCAACCCGGCCCGCGGCGCGTTCTACGCCGAGGTGATGGCCGAGTCCCCGGACGGCTGGCGTCCGGTGTTCGACCCGGACCAGATGCTCCGCTCCCGCGAGACCTGGGTCTTCGACGCGCACTGGGAGGAACTGGCCCAGGTGCGCTGCCCCGCCCTGGTGGTCCGCGGCCTCGACGGCGAGCTCGGCCGCGCGGAGGCACAGGAAATGGTCCGCGTCATGCCCCACGGCCGGTACGCGGAGGTCGCCGACGCCGGCCACCTGGTCCACTACGACCAGCCGGAGACCTGGCTCACGGCGATCGAACCTTTCCTGGACTCACTGGACGACCGCTGACCGCCGGCTCACCCCTTGCTCACCGCCGTCAGGATCTCCGGCAGCCGGCGGGCCGTCTGCGGGGCCGCCAGCCGCAGGCCGAGGAACGTCAGGGCCGCGCCGTACGCCGTGCCCACCGGCAGCAGCAGCCACAGCCGGTCGTCGCCACCCTCGGCGACGTTCAGCCAGACGGTGAGGGCGATGACCGGGACGCACAGCACCGCCGCCGCGACCATGCCGCCGAAGATGGAGATCCAGGCCAGCCCCACCTGCCCCGGGGCGACGTTCTTGTGGCCCTCCTGCGGGATGGAGTACGGGAAGCGGGCCGAGGTCCACGCGCCCGTCGAGAGCATCGCGCCGAGCAGCGCGAAGGACAGGCCCAGCGCCTCCGGCAGCCGCGCCCAGTCGCCCAGCATCGCCGTCGTCAGCACGGTGACGAGCGCGGCGTACGGCAGGGTGACCAGCAGCAGCGCCAGCGCGCGGGCGCGCAGCTCGACGTACGCGTCCCGGGTCGACGAGATCGTCATCGCGACCATCCAGAACGCCGAGGTGTCCTGCCCGAACTGGTTGTACATCTGGAGGCCGAGCATCCCGGCGGCGAAACAGGCGAAGTAGACCGAGCCGGTGCCCTGCCAGGCGTTGAACACCGGCACGATCAGCCCGATCGCCAGCGAGGTCACCCACGCGGCCTTCGTCTTCGGATCGCGCCAGACGTAGCGCAGGCTGCGCTCCATGGCCGTACCCGTGCGGCCCGGCGGCAGCAGCCGGGACAGGCCCGTCGACGACCGGTCGCGGACCGCCGTGTCCCCGGCCGCCTGGAGGGTGGAACCGTCCGGCGAGGTCATCAGCCGCGTCAGGGACCGCGACCACAGCGCGAGCAGCCCCGCCAGCGCCGCCGCGCTCAGCGCCAGTTGCGCCAGCGCGACCCCGTACGCCCCCTCGCCCGCCGTGTGCACCGCGGCGACCGCCGACGCCGGCGGGAACCACCGCAGCACGTCCGCCGCCGGGTCGAGCTGCTCCAGGCCGGAGGAACCCAGCCGCTGCGCCCCGAAGTTGACCACCTGCGCCCCGACGGCGATCACCAGCCCGCTGAGCACCGCGAGGTCCCGGCCCCTGCGGCTGGTGAGCAGCCGTACGTTGGCGGTGGCCACCGCCCGCGCGAGCGCCACGCACACCAGCAGCGCCAGCGGCACGGCGAGGACGCCCACCGCGAACGCCGCCCCGCCGTGCGCGACGGCGATCACGGAACCGGCGAGCAGGCACAGCGTGAACAGCGGCCCGATACCGACCAGCGAGGACACGAGCAGGGCCCGCACCAGCGGCCGCGGCCGCAGCGGCAGCATCACCAGCCGGGTCGGGTCGAGGGTCTCGTCGCCCCCGGGGAAGAACAGCGGCATCACCGCCCAGCCGAGCCCCAGCACCGCCACGAGCAGCACCACCAGCGACTCGACGTGGCCGAAGCCGCGCAGCGCGATCAGCCCGAGCAGCTGCAGCGCGGCGAACAGCAGGACGACGACGGCGGAGGCGATGTACGCGGCCTTCCGCCCGCCGGACTGCCGCAGCCCGTTGCGCAGCAGGGACAGTTTCAGCCGGACGAAGACGGAGGTGAGGGCGGCGGGAGTGCTCACGGCGCTCACCGGGACCCCCCGCCCAGCCAGTCCAGATCCGAACCGGCGTCCCGGCTGTCCGCGCCGACCAGCTCCAGGAACGCCCGTTGCAGCGAGGGCGCGTCCCCGCGCACCTCGGCGAGCGGACCGTGGGCGCGGATCCGGCCGGCGGCCATCACGGCCACCCAGTCGCACAGCGACTCGACGAGCTCCATGACGTGGGAGGAGAACACGACCGTGGCGCCGGACGCCGTGTACCGCTCCAGGACACCCCGGATGGTCTGCGCGGAGACCGGGTCGACACCCTCGAACGGCTCGTCCAGGAAGAGGACTTCGGGATTGTGCAGCAGGGCGGCGGCGAGCCCGGTCTTCTTGCGCATGCCGGTCGAGTAGTCGACGACGAGCTTGTGCTGGGCACCGGCCAGATCGAGGACGTCGAGCAGCTGCGTGGCCCGCTTGTCGACCTCGGCACCGGGCAGCCCCCGCAACCGCCCCGTGTACGCGAGCAGTTCACGCCCCGACAGCCGCTCGAACAGCCGCAGACCCTCCGGCAGCACCCCGATCCGTGCCTTGACCTCCACCGGGTCCCGCCACACGTCGTGCCCGACGATCTCGACGGTGCCCTGATCGGGCCGCAGCAGCCCGGTCACCATGGACAAGGTGGTGGTCTTCCCGGCCCCGTTGGGCCCGACCAGCCCGACGAACCGCCCCGCGGGCAGCTCCAGATCGATCCCCCCGACCGCGACCTGTTCCCCGAACCGCTTCCAGAGCCCCCGCACACGCACGGCGCTGACACCCACCACGTCTCCCTCCGTCAGCCGAAAGCCTACGGGGAGTGCAGCGCCCTGAAGGGGCGCGGGGAACTGCGCGATCAGCCGCGACGGCGCCGCAGTCGCCAATGAACAGCAACCACGCACAACACATAGGCGCCCTACCGATCCCGGCCGCACGCATACGCCAACGGCGAGACCAACTCCTCCACATCCGGCAACCACCGGTTCACAGCCGTGGGCCGGCAGGCCCACTGCACGGCCCCCCGGCACCCGACCCGCGTAGGCGGCGCGGCCACGTACGCCCCCTCCCCGAGGACCGTCAGGTCGAGCGACGACAACGACCACCCCAGCTTGCGCAGCAACTCCGGCACCTTCGCCGAAGCCCCGGGCAGCACGAAGAACTCCATCCGCCGGTCCGGCGTCACCGTGACCGGCCCCAGCGTCAGCTCCATCCGCTCCATCCGCGCGAGCGCCAGGAACCCCGCCGTCTCCGGCACGGACACCGCGTCGAACGTCCGCCCGGTGGGCAGCAGGACCGACGCGTCCGGCTGCTTCTGCCACATCCGGCGGGCGACGGTCGCGCTGCCGGTCGCCTGGGCCGCCCAGTCCGGGCGGGCCGGGTGCGCGCCGGGCGAGGGGCACGCGGCGTCACCGCACGAGCAGCGCTGCACCCCCTCGACGGCCTCCAGCCAGGTGCCCGGGAACACGTCCCAGTGCCGCTCCTCGGCGTAGCGAACGGCGGTGTCCAGCAGCGATTCCCCGCGCTGCTTCGGGATCTGTACGGCGTCGGCGCCCGCGATCGTCTCTTCCATGATGAACACAACTACGGCCGTCACCAGGGGTTACGCCCGCGCGCATGCGCGGGGGAGGAGCACCGGTTCCGTGTCCGGGGCGCATGGGTGCATCCATGGGGGCGCGCGGGAGGATCCGCGTCCCCCGGTGGGTAACCAGGAGGGGGGCCGGCATCCGCCGTTACCCCGGCAATCCTCACATGTCCCGCATTGTCGGTACTTCGACGGGGCATTGATCTTCCCGGCCGTATGTGTCGCCGGGACGCGAGACGTACGGCCGCGGAAGACACGTCAACTCGGTGCGTGGCAGGGCACCGCAGCCTCAGGGGGTACGCCATGGCCGCAAGGCCTCTCGTCGCGCGGCAGCCGAACGAACGGCTGCAGGCGCTCATCCAGGAAGCCGGATGCTCCAACGCCGGGCTGGCCCGCAGGGTCAACATGTGCGGCGCCGAGCACGGCCTCGACCTGCGCTACGACAAGACGTCGGTGGCGCGCTGGCTGCGCGGGCAGCAGCCGCGGGGCCGGGCGCCGGCGATCATCGCGGAGGCACTGGGCCGCAAACTGGGCCGTACGGTCACGATCGACGAGATCGGCATGGCCAACGGCAAGAACCTCGCCTCGGGCGTCGGCCTCCAGTTCTCGCCGACGGTACTGGGGGCCATCGAGCAGGTCTGCGAGCTGTGGCGCAGCGACGTGGGCCGGCGGGACTTCCTGTCCGGGTCCTCCGTCGCCGCCTCCGCGCTGGTGGAGCCCAGCCGCGACTGGCTGATCTCCGCGCCCGACGGGCAGGTGGCGCGCTCCGCCGGGCCCCGCGTGGGACAGTCCGACGTGGCGGCCGTACGGTCCATGACGCAGGCGCTGGTGGACCTGGACCACCAGTACGGCAGCGGGCACGTGCGCCCGGTCGTGGTCCACTACCTCAACAGCGTCGTCTCGGGGCTGCTGGCGGGGTCGTACCGCGAGGCCGTGGGGCGCGACCTGTTCGCGGCGGTCGCGCGGCTGACCGAACTCGCCGGGTACATGGCCGTCGACACCGGGCAGCCGGGCCTCGCCCAGCGCTACTACATCCAGGCGCTGCGGCTGGCGCAGGCGGCCGGGGACCGCGGGTACGGCGGGTACGTGCTCGCCGCCTCCATGAGCCACCTGGCCGCGCAGCTCGGAAACCCGCGTGAGATCGCGCAGTTGGCGCGCGCGGCGCAGGAGGGCGCGCGGGGGCGCGTGACACCCCGCGCGGAGGCGATGTTCCACGCGGCGGAGGCGCGCGGGCACGCGCTGATGGGCGACGCGCACGCCGCGCAGACGGCGGCGGGGCGCGCGGTGAGCGCCATGGAGGCCGCCGACCCGGCCTCGGGCGACGACCCGGTGTGGATCGCGCACTTCGACGAGGCCTATCTGGCCGACGAGTTGGCGCACTGCCACCGGGACCTCGGCCAGGCGGACGCCGCCGCGCGGTGCGCCCGCCAGGCGCTGGACGGACACCCGGCGTCGCGGGCGCGGCGGCGGGCGATCGGCCTCGTGCTGCTGGCCACCGCGCAGGTGCAGCAGCGCGAGATCGAACAGGCCTGCAGCACGGGCCTGAAGGCGGTGGAGCTGCTGGGCGGGCTCCGCTCCGACCGGGGCGCCGAGTACCTGGAGGACCTCCAGCAGCGCCTCGAGCCGTACCGGGAGGAGTCGGTGGTACGGGAGTTCGGGGCGCGGATGGAGCTCCGGACGGCGGCGTGACGTCCACGAGGTGACGGGCAGGGGCGAAGGGGGTGACGCAAGCGGGTTGCGGTGACACGGTTTTGTTACCGCGCTCACAGGGCAGGAGGTCAGGTCCTGTGCTGCGTGGCACCGGGCTCCGGGGACCCGGTAGCGTGAGCCGACGATTCACAAGGTCCCCCATTGGTAGGAGTCCCGGTGACGCAGAGTGGACAGGGCGAGGAGCCCTCGGCGCGCCCCGCGCGCGAAGGCATCGTGCTGCCCTCCGACGGTGGTGAACCCCTGCTGCCGGGCGTGACGGCCGGACCGGCCGCCCCCGGCGGCAGCGCGGGCGGCCGGACCTCCGGCGGAGAGTTCCCCGCCTCGGCCCCGCCCGGCGGCCAGACCTGGGGCACGCCGTGGGGTCCCGGGCAGCAGGACCCGGCCGCACCGACCGGCCAGGACTGGCAGTCCCCGTCCGACGGACAGTGGGGCACCCCGGAGCCGTCCCCGTGGGGCGCGCAGAACCCGCCCGCCCCGGCCCACGGAGGCGGCCCCGGCCCGCTCCCGCCCGAGGGCGCGCAGACCCACGGCGGCCACCCGCCGTACGGCGCGAACGGTGCCGCACCGCTGCCCGAGTCCGCCGGATACGGCGGCCACCCGGGACCGAACGGCCCGGCCGCCCCGTACGGCTCCGCCGCCGGATACGGCGGGAACACCCCGCCCGACCCGCACGGAAACGTTCCGCACGGCGCCGCCGGGCCCTACGGCGGCGCTCCCGCCCAGAACGGCTACGGCGCCCCCCACTACCCGCCGGCCGCCGCGCCCGACGGGTCGGAAGGGGTCACCCAGTACATGCCGCCGGTGCCCGCCGCCGCCGGCGGCGACGAAGGGGCGACGCAGCTCATACCCCCGGTGAGCCCGGGCGCGCTGCCGCCCGAGATGCCCGCCCACGGCTCCGAGGCGGGCGGCTACCCGGGCATGCCCCCGCAGAACGCGCCCGGCGCGGGACACCTGCCGCCCGCAGGCGGTCCCGACGCCGAGGCCACCCAGTACATCGCCCCCGTCACCGACCAGCCCCCCGGGCAGCCCTACGGCACCCCGCCGCCCGGTGACGGCAACCGGCAGCCGCCCGCCGAGTTCGACAACCTCTTCCGCGACGACGCCGCGGGACCGGCCGGATCCACCCAGCAGCTCCCGCGCGTCGACTACGGCCCGCCCGCCCACACCCCGCCCGGCGGTCCGGCCGGCCCGGTCGGACCCGCCGCCCCGACCGGCGGCCGGGGCGGACGCGGCGGTGGCCGCACCGGCTCGCGCGTGCCGCTCATCGCGGCGGTCGGCATCGGTATCGCTGTGCTCGGCGTCGGCGCGGGCGCGCTGATCGGCAGCCCGGGCGGCGACGACGGCGGCGACGACAACCAGAACGTGTCCGCCACCGCGCCCGCGAGCGCGGAGGCCTCCGCCTCCGCCTCCCCCTCCGTCGACCCCGCCCGTGAGCAGGCCGTCGAGCTGGACAAGCTGCTGGCCCACAGCGGCAACAGCCGCACCGCCGTGATCAACGCGGTCGCCGATGTGAAGGCCTGCCGCGACCTCGGCCAGGCGGCCAAGGACCTGCGGGAGGCGGCCGGGCAGCGCACCCAGCTCGTGACCGACCTCTCCGGCCTGGCCGTGGACAAGCTGCCGGACCACCAGGCGCTGACCACCGCGCTCACCAAGGCGTGGCAGGCGTCGGCGTCGGCCGACAACCACTACGCCGCCTGGGCCGACCAGGTCGCCGGCAACAAGAAGCTGTGCAAGAAGGGCCAGGCCCGTTCCACCGGCCAGACCCAGGCCGGCAACCGGGCCAGTGGCACGGCGACCGCCGAGAAGAAGGCGGCCGCCAAGGAGTGGAACGAGATCGCCAGGCAGTACGGCCTGACCGAGCGCCAGCCGACCCAGCTCTGACCGGGCACTGAGAACCCGCGGTCGCGCCCGGGCGTGACCGCGGGTGTCAGCCCAGATCCGCGTCCCGCAGCGTCTTCGTCACATCGGTGAAGCCCTTGCGGGCCGCGACCAGCCGGCCGTCCCGGACCACCTGCAGGGTCACGTTCGCGTTGACCAGGCGGGGGAAGCCGACGGCGGCGAGTTCGTCCTGGAAGTTCCACCGCAGGGTGGGGGTGAGCCCGCCCGTGGTGACCTTCAGTCCGCCGTCCAGTGCCCCGCTCACCGTGTCGGCGCTCACCTCGCCGTCGCCCAGCGACTCGACGACCTGCTTGAACACGGTGTAGGCGATCCAGGTGGTCTGCACCCCGGCGTCCGCGGCGTCGATCCGGTTGTCCCCGAACGCCTCCTTCTCGATCACCTTCTTCATCGGGTCCCAGAGCGGGTCGCCCGCCGCCGGGTACCAGCCGGTGACGTACGACCCCTCGTACGGCCCCGACGCCCCGCCGGACGCGTCGATCGTGCTCTGGTCGACGCTGCCCAGCACGGTCGCGGTGCGCACCTCGGGATAGTCGGCGCGGGCCCGCCGGAAGGAGTCCATGAAGGTGCCCGTGCGGTCGCCGAGGGCGGGCACCACACAGCCCTGCTCGGCCGTGTCCGCGGTGGCGCGCTCCAGGGCCTGCCGTGCCTGGCTCTCGTACGAGGTGGCGTCCTCCGCCGCCCGCTGGTCACCGGAGCGCGCGTGCCCGCCCGCCGCCAGGCCCGAGTCGAGCAGCGGGGGGAGCTGGTCGCCCACGATGGTGTCGGGCCGGATCAGGGTGACCGGCCCGCAGCTGTCGGCCAGGGTGCGGCCGAGACCGGCCAGCAGCACCGGCTGGCCGCCGTTGACGGGGTAGGACAGCGGGCTGGTGAACTCGTTGGTGGTGATGCCGTAACCGCCGATGTACGGGATTCCGGCGCCCTCCAGGGCGGGCATGAAGGAGTCGGCGTACTGGCTGTAGGAGCCGACGACCGCGACGGCGTTCTCCTGCACCGCGCGCCGGGCGCACCGCGCGGCGGCCACGGTGTCGTTCTCGTCGTTGCAGGTCAGTACGGTGAGCCGGCGGCCGTTGATACCGCCCTGGGAGTTGATCCAGCGGGCGTACGCTTCGGCGAACGCGGGCATGCCGGGCTTGTTGGTGGCCTTGGTGTCCTGGGGCGCCCACGTCATCACGGTGATGGGGCCGTCGTCCCCGGAGCCCCCCGTGGCACCGGGGACGATCCCGCACCCGGCGGCGAGCGACGCGCACGCCACCAGCGCGCCCGTGGTCAGGGCGCGGGCCCTGACGGGCCGGTGGAGGAGGCGGGGGAGGAGAATGCTGCGGATGCGTCGCCTGCCGGTCATGTCCCCGCACGATTCCGCCACACGGCCAACCCCGGAGTGACCCTTGGTCAACGGGCGGTGACGCCGAGGTGAATTGCGGGGTCCCGTATGACTCGTGTGGCGCGGAAACGTACGATCGACGATCGTGCAAGGTTCGGAGAACTCTTCCCGTCGCGGCCGTCGCTCCTCCACCATGGGCGGCATGCCACTCAACGACATGCCGTGGTGGCGCTGGCGCAGCAATGTGCGCTCCGCGCTGCACATGCTCTCCGACCCCGCCTTCCAGCGGGGCGTCTGGCTGGCCGGGGTCGACGGCTACGGCGACGTCACCGACGCCGTCTACCGGCTGGTCGAGGACACCTGGCTGGACAACTGGTCCGCCGAGAAGTACGTCGGCACGATCTTCCGCGACTCCCAGGAGGCGGCGCTCGTCGACACCGCGGTGCTGCGCGTGCTGCGGATCATGCACCAGGTCGGCCCGGACGCGCCGGTGGCCGCCTACCTGGAGCACGAGGGGTGGCCGGAGGCGGTGCGGGCCGCGCGGGACGCGCACGTGCGGATGGCGGCGAGCGACGGCGACGACCCCGACGCGCCGCCGAGCACCCTCGAGGTGCTGCGGATCGTGACGCGGTCCGCGTAGCGGGACGGTCGGCCGGCCGTGACCGCGCGTGTGGGACCCTTTTCCGCATGAGCGAGCAGTCCACCCGAACCGCAACCCCCGCCGACCAGTACGTCCTCACCCTGTCCTGCCCCGACAAGCAGGGCATCGTGCACGCCGTGTCGAGCTACCTCTTCATGACCGGCTGCAACATCGAGGACAGCCAGCAGTTCGGCGACCACGACACGGGTCTGTTCTTCATGCGCGTCCACTTCTCGGCGGACGCCCCGGTGACCGTGGAGAAGCTGCGGGCGAGCTTCGCGGCGATCGGTGACTCCTTCCACATGGACTGGCAGATCAACCGGGCCGACGAGAAGATGCGCATCCTGCTCATGGTCAGCCGGTTCGGGCACTGCCTGAACGACCTGCTGTTCCGCGCGCGGACCGGCGCGCTGCCGGTGGAGATCGCCGGGGTGGTGTCCAATCACACCGACTTCGCCGAACTGGTGGCTTCGTACAACATTCCCTTCCACCACATCCCGGTGCCGAAGGACGGCAAGCCGGAGGCCGAGGCCCGGCTGCTGGAGATCGTGCGCGAGGCCGACGTCGAGCTCGTCGTCCTCGCCCGCTACATGCAGGTCCTCTCGGACGACCTGTGCAAGCAGCTCTCGGGGCGGATCATCAACATCCACCACTCCTTCCTGCCGAGCTTCAAGGGCGCGAAGCCGTACCACCAGGCGCACGCGCGGGGCGTGAAGCTGATCGGCGCGACCGCGCACTATGTCACCGCCGACCTCGACGAGGGGCCGATCATCGAGCAGGAGGTCGAGCGGGTGGGGCACGATGTCACGCCCGAGGGGCTCGTCGCGATCGGGCGGGACGTGGAGTGCCAGGCGCTGGCGCGGGCGGTGAAGTGGCACGCGGAGCGGCGCATTCTGCTCAATGGGCGGCGGACGGTGGTTTTCGCCTGACAGCTCGGTTCACCCGGTTCGTCGGCGGGTGCGGTGTGCAGGGGGTTGTTCGCGCAGTTCCCCGCGCCCCTGGAGGGGGGGCGATCTCGCCGTCTCCCCGCGCGGGTGGTCTGTGGCTGGTCGCGCCCGCGCGGCGGAGCCGTATGTCGATACAGTCCCGCGCCTCTGTAGGTACGTGCAGTGGACGTACCTACAGGGGCGCGGGGAACTGCGCGACCAGCCCCCACACACCCGCAGCCGCCGACGAAACGGAATCCCGCCCCTACATCCGGCTCATGCTCGCCGCCGCGAACAGCACGTCCCTGATCGCCTCGCGGTCGCCGACCTGCCCCACCGCGGCCTCTCGCGGCGGGACGTGTCCCGCCGCGAGCCTGCAGAACTCCGCCCCGTCCAGCGCGACATGCGCCACCTCGTGCTCGGCCGACCCCTTCGCCGCCGGAGAGTCCAGCGGGATCAGCCACTCGCCTCCGCCGGACCCCTCGATCTCCAGCCGCAGGCTGCGCCCCGGCTCCCCGGCGGCGACCAGGTGCCGCTCCACGGGGGAGGCCAGCCCGTGCAGCCGGCGGTGTTCGAGGACGGCCGGCAGCATCCGTGCGGCCAGGTCGACGATGCGGTGCAGATGCCGCCCGGAGGGCGGGTCGTACGGGTAGTCCACCGCCTCGGCGATGTCCTCCGCGTGCACCCAGCACTCGAAGGCCCGGTCCAGCATCGCGTCGTGCAGCGGCAGTTCGTAGTCGCCGTACGACACCGGCAGCCGCCCGGTGCCGTCGTCCGTGAAGGACACCGTCCGCACGAGGTCGTGGCTCTGCTTCCGCCAGGGCGCCCGCACCGCCCGGGTGGGCGGGAAGCGGGCGGCCCGCCAGTACGCCTCGGTGCGGTCCGACGGGGTGGGCCGGGCGGCCGTGGCGTCGCCGAGCGGGTCGTCGAGGCCGAGGGCGACCGCGACCAGCCCGTCGACCGCCAGCAGGTGCGCGATGACCCCGGCGACGGTGGTACGGCGGCTGCTCGCCTCGTCGGACTCGTACCAGCGCAGCCGCACCGGCGCGTGCCACTCGGAGTCGCCGAAGTCCTGGAGCAGCGCGTCCAGCCGCGCGGTCTCGGCGTCGTACGCGGCGGCCCACTCCGGCACGGGGACGCGGGGCGGGCGCCGTTCCAGACAGGCCTCCAGGACGCGGGTGCGCAGGCCGGGGTCCAGGTCCAGGCTCTCGGGCCGCTGGAGCAGGCCGACCGCCTCGCGCAGCCGCAGCGCCTCGTCCGCGCAGGGCCCGCAGGCGCCGAGGTGCTCCTCGACGGCGTCCGCCTCCGCCTGCGCGCAGGCGGCCAGCGCCCAGGCACCCAGCAGCGACTTCAGCACGTGGTGTTCCAGCACGAGCGGTCCGGCCCGGTGCTCGCTCACGCGGCGCCCCCGATTCCGGGCGGGGCGCCCGGGGCCCCGGTGTCGTGCGCGGTGGCCAGCAACTGCAGGCCGAGGCGGAGCCGGCGGCGGGCCTCGTCGTCGGTGACGCCCAGGTCGGCGGCGGTCTGGCGGTAGTCCCGGCGCTGGAAGTACGCCAGCTCCAGGGCGGCCCGCAGGGGTGCCGGCATGGACTGGACGATGTAGTCGGCGCGGGCCGCCACCGAGGCGTGCCGCACCGTGCGCTCCAGGTCCTCCGTGGTGCCGGGGCCGCCGCGGGCGAGCGCCGCGGTCTCCGTGGTGCGCAGCCGCCGTACGGCCAGCAGGCTGGTCAGCTCGGCGAGCCAGGTGCGCAGGGGTTCCCGCGCGGGGTCGTAGGAGTCCGGGTGTTCCCAGACGTGGGCGAAGACGTCACGGGTGACGGCGTCGGCGTGTTCGTCGCCGACGACGCGGTGGGCGAGGCCGTGCACGAGCGAGGCGAACCGGTCGTAGAGCTCACCGAGCGCCGCCGCCTCCCCGCGTGCGAGCCGCTGCTGCATCCTGCGGTCCCAGCGGGGCGGTACGTCCGTTGTCGGCATGCGGCCCCTCACCCCCTGTTCCTTCCCGGTCCCGGGTCGGTCGGTGCCCGGTTCCGGTGTGGCCTGCGACCCCAAGAATGTAGTCGGCGCGCAGGAGGGCGCACGCCCCTTTATGGCAATGTGCGCCCCTGGAGGAGCCGCGGGTGGTAAGGGGCCGCCCGCCCACGTCGGACACCGTCCGGGCCGCACCTGCCCACCTCCGCACCGATCGGAACCGATCGAATCAGATCGAAGGCGACTAAAATAAGCCCTTTCTGTTCGGTATCCGTTTCTCGGCTCGCGTTTCAGGGAACGGCCGGTGGGCAGCCGCGCTGCGAGGAAGCGTAGGGACTTCTTCCGTTTCGGTGGGCGATCGGCGAGCGAGGGGCGTGGTGGTGACCTTCAAAGTGACCGACGGGGAGCACGGCGAGTGGACCGTGCTCCGGGTCTCGGGCGAACTGGACCTGGTGACGTCCCCGGTGCTGCGCCAGCGGGTGCACGACGTGGTGGCCGAGGGCAGGCACAGCCTCGTCCTCGACCTCTCCGAGGTGTGGTTCTGCGACTCCAGCGGGGTCGGCGTGCTCATAGCCTCCCGCCGGCTGCTCCGCTCCTGCCGGGGCAGCCTGCGGCTGATCCTCCCCGCGCGGGGGGCCGCCGACGGCAGTCACGTCAACAAGGTGCTCGGCGCCCTCGGGGTCCGCCGGCTCTTCGAGATCCACCCGGACGTCCCCTCCGCGGTCGACGAGGACTCCCGCCCGCTGTCGGCGTGACGCCCCGCGCGGGCGCTCGCACGTGTCACACGCTTGTCCCGTTATTCCCCCGGTCTTGGTCCAGGCGTCGTTTTCCGGCTCCCCGGCGGTCCTCCACCACGTACGCTCCCAGCGAGACGACCCACTGACCTAAGGCGGCCTGAGAGACATGGTCACCAGCGAGTACGAGCGCAGGATCGCGGCCCGCTTCGCGGGCTTCGACCAGGACGGCAACGGCTACATCGACCGCGAGGACTTCAGCGGAGCGGCCAAGGCGCTGCTCGCCGAGTTCGACGTCGCGGCCCGCTCCGACCGGGGCCAGGCCCTGTACATCGGCGCGGAGGCGTTCTGGCAGGGCATGGCGGGGATCGCGGACCGCGACGGCGACCAGCGCATCACGCGCGAGGAGTTCGTGAACGGCGCGGTCAAGCGGTTGCGGGACAACCCGGACCGGTTCGCCGAGATCGCCCGCCCCTTCCTGCACGCGGCGCTCGCCGTCGCCGGCACCGGCGGGGACGGCACGGCCGGCGTCGAGGACACCGCGCGGGTCCTCAAGGTGCTCGGCGTCCCCGAGGACCTCGCCCGTACGGCCGCCGCCGCGCTGGACTCGGACGGCGACGGCAGGATCGGCGAGGAGGAGATCGTCCGGTCCTTCGCCCGCTACTTCACCGTCCCCGAGTAGCTCCGGCGGCCGCGGTGGCCCTGGCGGCCCCGGTGGAACCCCTCCGCGCGGATGTCACGGATCGTGGCATTTTCATGATCACGGAGGGTTGATACCGGCTTGTGTCCTGTGCGGCACTCGTCACGGCCCGGAGTCGGACGTCCGCTCCGGTACCTTGTGTGGGATGCGAGTGGTCCCGCGTACGCACCGCGCCGGAGTCGCCCCCGAGGCGACTCCGTACCGGCCGGTGCCTGCGACTTCCCGCCGGGTGGCCAGGCGAAACGCCGGCGCCCGTTCGACTTCCCGCGGCGAGCGTCGCACAGTATGCCGTACGTGTACTCCTTCGCGCTGGAATATGCCCGAAGCGCTTGTTGGGGTGACTGTACGTCAACCAAGCTGTCCCACAAGGGATTCACGTTCCGTGACCCCTGTCCCGGCCGTTGTTCTGGCCATGCAGAAAATGGCTACGATCGTGGCCCTCGTGAGGCGCGAGTCCAAGTGTCCGCCGGTTCGGATGGTGTGAGCGGTGCAGGTGCTTCAAGTGCAGCTGGAGATCCGGCCCGACCCCGCTGAGGTGGGACGGGCCCGTCGGTGGGCCCGTTCGCGGCTGGCCGGTTCGGGCATAGGGGCCGACGAACCGCTCGCCGAGACCCTGATCCTGCTCGTCTCGGAGCTCGTCACCAACGCCGTGGTGCACACCGGCCGTCCGGCCGTGCTGCGGCTCTCCCTGCCGGGGGAGGACGCCGGGGAGGCCACCGTCCGCCTGGAGGTGACCGACCGCAGCGAGCGGGCGCCGGTGCCGCGCTGTGTGGACGGCGAGGCGACGGGCGGGCGCGGGCTCGCGCTGGTGGACGGGCTGGCGGATCGGTGGGGGTGGAGTGCGGAGGGGGCCGGCAAGCGGATCTGGTGCGAGTTGGATCGCTGCGGCCAGGTCTCCGACGGGGCGCCGGCGTGTGGTGGGTTGGCTTACGAAGCGGTGTAGTGCACGCGGGGCGCGTGTTGTGTGGGCGCGCAAGAGCTCGGGGTGCCGGGTCGTGTGGCGGGTGCGGGTCGGTTGTGGTTGATCGCGCAGTTCCCCGCGCCCCTTTCTTTGCGCAGTTCCCCGCGCCCCTTGGGGAGTTGTCCGTGCCCTTTTGGTGCGGTTCCCTGCGCTTCTGAATGCGCGGCCCCGCCCCCCTGCAGGGGTGCGGGGCACAGGTGCACGGTGGGTCGGTCGGGCGGGTGGGGGTGTGGTGGGGTGCGCCGGGTGTGCTTCCGTGCGCGGTGCCGGTCGACAGGGCATATGCCCCAAGCGGGTCATTGTCGCCCGAATCGGTGTTGACGTGCCGTGACCGTTTGATCACTCTGTTCGTCAGCGATTCGCCGCGAGGGGACGGCGAGGGCTCGACGACGGGAGCCCTCGACGAGTGTGGGTCGTGATTCGGCGTCGGTTCCCTCAGGGCCGGGGGGAACCCGGGCGGGAGCGCCGAAGCCGAAGAGCGGTGCGGCGCCGCCGTGCTCGGGGCGGACGGCGCCGCACCGCCACCGCCGGCCGGGTCCCCGGTTCTCCACAGCCTGTGGGCGACCTCCCGCCCGCCCTCAGGCGGACGCGGCCGTGCCGGCCCGGAAGGTCCGCCGGTACGCCGTCGGCGTCACCCCCAGCGCCGCCTGGAGGTGCTGCCGCATCGACTGGGCCGTGCCGAAACCGGCGTCGCGGGCCACCTGGTCCACGGACAGGTCGGTGGACTCCAGCAGATGCCGGGCCCGCTCCACCCGCTGCCGGGTCAGCCACTGCCCCGGACTGACACCGGACTCCTCCCGGAAGCGGCGCGTGAAGGTGCGTACCGACATCGCCTCCCGCGCGGCCATGTCGCGCAACTGGATCGGCTCGTGCAGCCGGCCCAGCGCCCACGCGCGGGCACCGCTCGTGGAGGACTGCTGCGGATCGGGCACCGGCCGCTCGATGTACTGCGCCTGCCCGCCGTCCCGGTGCGGCGGTACGACCGTACGGCGGGCCACCTCGTTGGCCACGACGGTGCCGTGGTCGCGTCGCACGATGTGCAGGCACAGGTCGATCCCGGCCGCGACGCCCGCCGACGTCAGAATGTCTCCGTCATCGACGAACAAAACGTCCGGGTCGACCTCGATCCGCGGGAACAGCCGCTGGAGGCGCTCGGAGTCGGCCCAGTGGGTGGTGGCGGGCCGGCCGTCGAGATACCCGGCGGCGGCCAGGACGTACACGCCGGTGCAGATGGAGGCGAGCCGGGTGCCGGGGCGGATGCGGGCGAGGGCGGCGGCCAGTTCGTCGGTCAGCTCGCCCCGCTCGAACACCGGGCCGAGCTCGTAGGACGCCGGGACGATCACCGTGTCGGCGGTGGCCAGGGCCTCGGGGCCGTGGGCGACGTGGATGGCGAAGTCGGCGTCGGTCTCCACCGGCCCGGGCGGCCGGACCGAGCAGGTGATCACCTCGTACAGGCGCCGCCCCCGCCCGTCCTTCGGGCGGCCGAAGATGCGGTGCGGGATGCCCAGTTCGAAGGGGAGCAGCCCGTCGAGGGCGAGGACGACGACGCGGTGGGGCCGGAAGTCGGCGGATGCTGGGGAGGGCTCGACCGGATCCATGGCCCGATCCTAACGAATGCTGTCCTTCGGGCCACTCGTTGCGGCGGGCCCGATCCCGGAAGCTCTATGGCGTGACCCAGACAAGCGAGACAGCCGCCGTCGTGGAGCCGCCCGCGAGCGGCCCGAAGCCGACCCGCACCCGCGTGCACCGCGCGTGGTTCGTCGCCGCCGTCACCTTCGTGACGATCATCGGTGCCGCCGCCTTCCGTTCCGTACCGGGCCTGTTCATCGACCCGCTGCACGAGGAGTTCGGCTGGTCGCGCGGGACCATCGGCGCGGCGGTCTCCGTGAACCTCGCGCTGTACGGCCTCACCGCGCCGTTCGCGGCGGCGCTGATGGACCGCTACGGCATCCGGAAGGTGGTCGCGGTCGCCCTCAGCGTGATCGCGCTCGGCTCGGGCCTGACGGTGTGGATGACGGCGCCCTGGCAACTGCTGCTGTGCTGGGGCCTGCTGGTGGGGCTCGGCTCCGGTTCCATGGCGCTGGCCTTCGCCGCGACCGTCACCAACCGCTGGTTCACCGAGCGCCGGGGCCTGGTCACCGGCATCCTCACCGCCGCGTCCGCCTCCGGGCAGCTGATCTTCCTGCCGCTGCTGTCCTGGATCGTCTCGCGGTACGAATGGCGGCCGGCGGCCGTCACCGTGGCGCTCGCCGCGCTGGCCGTCGTCCCGTTCGTCTGGCTGCTGCTGCACGACCATCCGGCCGACGTGGGGGTGAAGCCGTACGGGGCCAAGGAGTTCGTGCCGAAGCCGGAGCCCGTCCCGGGGGCTGCCCGGCGCGCGCTGACCGTACTGTTCTCGGCGGTGCGGACGGGGCCGTTCTGGTTGCTCGCCGGGACCTTCGCGATCTGCGGCGCCTCGACCAACGGGCTGATCCAGACCCACTTCGTGCCCGCGTCCCACGACCACGGTATGCCGATCACGACCGCGGCGTCCCTGCTGGCCGTCATCGGCGTCTTCGACGTCGTCGGGACGGTGGCGTCCGGATGGTTCACGGACCGCTTCGACGCGCGCCGGCTGCTCGCGGTGTACTACGCGCTGCGGGGGATCTCGCTGCTGTTCCTGCCGATCCTGCTGGCGCCGAGCGTGCATCCGCCGATGCTGTTCTTCATCGTCTTCTACGGGCTGGACTGGGTCGCCACCGTGCCGCCGACGCTCGCGCTGTGCCGTGAGCACTACGGCGAGGACAGTCCGATCGTGTTCGGGTGGGTGCTGGCCTCGCACCAGGTGGGCGCGGCCGTCGTCGCCTTCCTCGGGGGTGTCGCGCGGGACAGGTTCGGGTCGTACGACGTGGTCTGGATCGCGTCGGGGGCGTTGTGCGCGGCGGCGGCGCTGATGGCGCTGGTGATCCGGCGGCGGCCGGCTCCCCTCGCGACGGCGGTCGCCTGAGGGGTCGGGGCGGGGCGGGGGGTGTCGCGCAGCCCGGCGTTCGCGGGGTGCCTCCCCCACTCTCGGCTTCTCCCCCACTCTCGGCTTCGCTCGAGCGGGGGGACCCCCATCGCCCTGGGGGTACCTCCCAGGCCCTTTAGGCACTGGGGGAGGCACGACTGCCCGCAGCTAGGCGGGGAGTCGGGAGGCTCCCCCCGTGCGGGCCACCGCTCGGGCTATCCGCTGCGCGTCCAGCGCCAGTTCGCGAAGATTGCCGCTGATCGGATTGGTGAACCCCGTGAAGTAGAGGCCGGGCGCGCCGGCCGGGGTACGGCCGCCGTGGACGACCGGCCTGCCGCGGTCGTCGAGGACGCCGAGCCCGCCGACCAGCCCCTCCAGACCACGCTCGTACCCCGTGGCCGCCACGACCGCGTCCGGACCGACACGGTCACCGTCCGCCAGGACGACCTCGCCCTCCTCGAAACCCTCCACCGCGGCCACGACCTCCACCGCCCCCTTGCGCACGGCGTCGACGAGACCGACGTCCTGCACGGGGACGGCTCCCTCCCGCACCCGGCTGTAGAGCCCGGAGTCGGGACGCGGAAGCCCCCGGTCCGACAGGTCCGGCAGCGCCACCCTCGCCTGGACCCGGCACAGCCGGTCGACGAGGCCGACCGGCAGCCGGCGTACCAGGACACCCGAGTACTGCGCGGGCCAGCCCGCGGTCGAGCGGCGCACGATGTGCGGAGGGGTGCGCACCGCGAGGCGCACCCGGGAGGCGCCCCCCTCCACCAGGTCCACGGCGATCTCGGCACCCGTGTTGCCGACGCCCACGACCAGCACGTCCCGGCCGGCGAAGGGCTTCGCGTCGCGGTACTCGGACGCGTGCAGGAACTCGCCGGTGTACGTGTCCCGGCCGGGCCAGTCGGGGACGCGGGGCGTGTGGTTGAAGCCCGTCGCGACGACGACCGCCGCGCCGGTCAGTTCGCGGCCCCCGGTGGCGTGCAGCAGCCAGCCGGTGCCGTCGGGGGTGCGCTCGACCCGGGAGACCTCGACACCGGTGACGATCTCCAGGCGGTGGTGCTCGGCGTACTTCTCCAGGTACCGGACCACGTCGTCACGGGCCACCCACCGCCCGAACCGGCGCGGCATCGGCAGCCCGGGCAGTGCGGACAGGCGCCGGGTGGTGTGCAGGCGCAGCCGGTCGTAGTGGCGCCGCCAGGAGTCCCCCACGCGGCCGGAGCGCTCCAGGACGACGGCCCGCACCCCCCGGGCGCGCAGGGCGTACGCGACGGCGAGTCCGCCCGGGCCGCCGCCGATGACGTAGACGGGGCGGTCCGCCCGGTTCGGCGCGGTGGGCTGCGCGGACGTGGAGGAGTCGGAGGAGTCGGCCATGAGCGCGAGCGTAATCACGCCCCTGGTTGATGGGTATCGGTCAAGACCGGAATTGGTTGCGGATTGATCACGCGTGAGGGGATCGCGAGTTTGAATGTCCCCATGTCCTCCTCACGCGAGCACACCCCGCCCCGGTCACTTCCCGAACTGCGCGGCCACGGCCTGCGGCTGCGTCCCTGGGACCCGGGGTCCCGAGCCGATGCGGAGGCGTGGCTGCGGGGCCTCACGGACCCGGAGTTCCAGCGCTGGAACACTCCGATCCGGCCGGTCACCGATCTGGACGGTGCCCGGGAGTCGCTGCGCCGGGGCGCGCAGCGCGACGCGGACGGCACGGGGGCGTCCTTCCGGATAGCCGACGCCGGCAGCGGTACGGTCCTGGGGCACGTCGGCCTCGCCGACATCCATCCGGCGCTGCGGCGGGGCACGGCGGGCTACTGGGTGCTCCCCGAGGCGCGCGGCCGGGGCGTCGCCACCCGGGCGCTGCTGCTCACCGCCCGCTGGGCGCTCACCGGACTCGCCCTGCACCGGCTGGAGCTGGACCACGCCGTCGGGCACGAGGCGTCCTGCCGGGTCGCCGAGCGCTGCGGGTTCCGCCACGAGGGGACGATGCGCGGCGCGATCTTCGAGGCGGGCCGCCACGACGCCTTCCGCGACGCCCACCTGCACGCCCGCCTCGCGACCGACCCGGAACCCGCCTTCCCGACCACGGGGACTCCCTGACCCGGCCCTGGACTCTCCGCCGGTCCGGAGTCGTGCGTGCCGTCGTGACGCGTTCCGTGACACCTGCTTTGCGACCGGTCCGGAGCCCGTCGTTCACGGCGTCAGGGGCTGTCCGCCCCGGGTCTGGGTTCTCCGCCGGTGCGGAGAGTCGTGCGTGCCGTCGTGACGCGTTCCGTGACACCCGCCTCGCGACCGGCCCGGAGCCCGTTCTCACGGCCACAGCGATTCCCTGACCCAGTCCTCCTCCGCCCCGCGCCGGTAGCGGAGTCGTACGTGTCGTCGTCGGGGCTCGCCCTGGAAGAACTCCACCTCGTCCGCCCGCAGCCGGTACAGGGTCCAGGACGGGGCCGGGGTGTCCGGTGCGTGCCGTGCTCGTCGCCATGCCGCCTCCGAGGCTCGTGCGAGGTCCTCCGATGACCCGAGGACCTCGCTCTGCCTGCCGGTCAGCGCGGCCGCCAGCGCCCCGGTGGAGCGGGCGCGCAGGTCCGCCTGCGCCTCCTCGGGCGGGGCCGTCCCGACGGGGCCGCGTACCCGTACCTGGCGGCCCAGCACCGGCCAGTAGAAGGCCAGCGCGGCGTACGGGCGTGCGGCGAGGTGGCCGCCCTTGCGGCTGTGCGCGTGGGTGGCGAAGGACCAGCCGTCGTCGTCCGCGCCGTGCAGCATCACGATCCGTACGTCCGGCAGCCCCCGCGCGTCCGCCGTGGCCAGGGACATGGTGTGCGGCTCGGTCTGGCCGGCCGCCACGGCCTCGGCGAACCACCGGGTGAACAGCGGCAGCGGTTCGGCGGGCGCGGCGGCCGGGTCGAACGCCGGCAGGTCGGTGACCTGCGGGTCCCACACCCGCAGCGACCTCAGCAGTTCATGAAGATCGGGTTCCATGCACCGATTGTCGGGCGCCCGGCGGGCTCACACCGACCCGAGGTCCGACGACACCCACCGCTCGGGCCGCATCCGCACGACGACCTGCTCGCCGTGGTTCTTCCAGGAGAAGTCGACGTACTCCTCGACCTTGCCGGCCGGCAGATAGCGCGCGGAGATCTCCCGCAGCTGCTCGATCGTGGCCGGGGTGGTGTCGAGCACCGGCCCCTCGACCGAGACGTAGCGGATGGTGGGTTCGAGGCGGTCGACCATGAGGGAGAACCGCCCCGCCGCGCCGATCAGCAGGTTCTTGCGCGAATCCAGACCGGTCATGATCCATACGTCGCCGCCGGGCGCGTACTGGTACCAGATCGGCACGGTGAGCGGGGCGCGGCCGTCCCCCGCGTCGACCGCCAGCGCCGCGACGTGCGGCTCGGCCAGGAACTGTTCGCGCTCTTCGCGGGTCAGGGCCATTCCGGGTTCCTCCTGCGGCGTGTGCGTCGGACGTTCACTCGGTCGCTCGGGGCCGCTCGGGCCTGCGATCGGCTCACCGGGACACAACGCCGGGCGGACGGTGCCGTGTTCCCCGTTCCCCCGCGCCGCGCGGAAAGCGACGGGCGGCGGCCCACCGGAGTGAACCACCGCCCGTCTGACAGGACTTGCAGAACCGCGCACCGGTGTGGACCGCCGGGCGCCTACTTCAGCCGCTTCACCTATTTCGCAGGCTTCTTGCCGGTGACCCCCAGGTGCACCAACAGGGCCAGGTTCGGTTTGAGTTCCGCCTGCTTCACGCCCCAGGAGGAGAAACCTTTCTGATGGGAGGCGACGGCCGCGAGCATGGCCACCAGCGAGCCGGCGATCGCCGCGGGGTTCACGTCCTTGTCGATCCGCCCCTTGGCCTGCAGCTCGGCGACGGAGTCCGCCAGCGAGTTGTTCACGGAGTTCAGGATCTTCATACGGATCTTGTAGAAACGTTTATCCCCCTCGGCCGCACCGAGGTCCACGACCCGCAGGATCGCCTCGTTGTCCCGCCAGAACTCCAGGAAACCGTCGACGAGTTCCTGCGCCGTCTGCCAGCCGGCCTTCCCCGCCCAGGAGCGGCCCTCCAGCAGCTCGCTCAGCCCGGCGCTCTCGGCGGCCGTGCGCTCGGCGATCTCCAGGACGGCGCCCTCGACGTCCGGGAAGTACTGGTAGAAGGTCGCGGGCGAGGTGCCCGCCTTCCGTGCGACATCGATGACTTTGACGTCCCGGTAGGGGGAGGAGCTGAGCATCTCGCTGAGGCAGTCGAGCAGTTTCTGCCGGGTCGCCTGCCCACGCCGGCCGGCCACACGGCCGTCGACGGTACGCACTTGTCCTGTCATGCCGTCAGCTTACCGACGGGTGATCCGAGCGCGATTCGGCCGACTGCAAATGGGGTGTGCGGGTCCGTGGAAGCTGGTGTGCCTGGTCTGCGGCCCGCGGGCGACACGGTTACTTTGGCGGCATGGCCGAAAACAGGGCATCGGGGCACAGGGCGTCGGAGTACCCGGAGGGCACCCCCTGCTGGGTGGACGCGCAGCTTCCCGACGTGGAGGCGGGCAAGCGGTTCTACGGCGACCTCTTCGGCTGGACCTTCGAGGACCAGCCCCAGGGAACCGTGCGGGCGTCGAAGGACGGCGCCCCCGTCGCCTCCCTCGCGCACAAGACGGACGGCCGGCTGCCCACCGTGTGGACGGTGTCCTTCGCCACCCCGGACGCCGGGGCGCTGTGCCGGCGGATCCGCGCGGCCGGCGGACAGGTCGTCTCCCCGCCGGTGCCCTTCGGCGACCTGGGCGTCACCGCGCTCGTCACCGACTCCGAGGGGGCGGTGTTCTCCCTCTGGCAGGGCACCGGGACCCCCGGCTTCGGGCGCCGCCGCGAGCCGGGCACCTTCGCCTGGGTGCAGCTCTACACACGGGACACCCAGGCGGCCAACACCTTCTACGGCGGTCTCTTCCACGACGCCCTGTTCGGCCCGGACGCCGACCCCGACTTCGGCCGCGCGCCGGTCTCCGACGTCTTCCCCGCCGAGATGCCGCCGCACTTCCTCGTCCACTTCGCCGTCGAGGACCCCGGGGCCGCCATGGAGGAGGTGGTCCGGCTCGGCGGCCGGGTCCAGGTTCCGCCCTTCGAGACGTCCTACGGCACGGCGGCCGTGGTCACCGACAATCAGGGGGCGTCCTTCGCACTGCTGCACCGCTGAGTCACCGCACCACCGAACCGCCGAGCCGTTTCCACCCTCTGTGTCGTATGAAAACCTGGACACCCTATTTGTCGGTCGGTTCGCAACCGGGGGCGCGGACAGGAAGAATCGGGGTGCGTGCCGCCACGGCGGTGGGGTGGTGAGACGCTGCACTTCGATCGCGGGCACAGGTGGTGGCGCGATTCGTACGGGGAGGTGGCAGGCAAGTGGTGGATCAGCTGACGCAGCACGATCCGCGGCGTATCGGGCCGTTCGAGGTGCTGGGACGGCTGGGAGCCGGCGGCATGGGGCTGGTCTATCTCGCGCGCTCGGCGTCCGGGCGCCGGGTGGCGATCAAGACGGTCCGGACCGAACTGGCCGAGGACCAGCTGTTCCGGGTCCGCTTCACGCGCGAGGTCGAGGCGGCCCGCGCGGTCTCCGGTTTCTACACGGCGGCCGTCGTGGACGCCGACCCGCGCGCCGCCGTGCCGTGGCTGGCCACCGCGTACGTGCCCGCGCCCTCCCTCGAGGAGATAGTGAACGAGTGCGGGCCGCTCCCGGCGCAGGCGGTGCGCTGGCTCGCGGCGGGCGTCGCGGAGGCGCTCCAGTCGATCCACGGCGCCGGACTGGTCCACCGCGACCTGAAACCCTCCAACGTCCTCGTCGTCGAGGACGGCCCCCGGGTGATCGACTTCGGTATCGCCTCCGGCGTCTCCAACACCCGGCTGACGATGACGAACGTCGCCGTCGGCACCCCCGCCTACATGTCCCCGGAGCAGGCCAAGGACTCCCGCAGCGTCACCGGCGCGAGCGACGTGTTCTCGCTCGGCTCGATGCTGGTCTTCGCCGCCACGGGACATCCGCCGTTCCACGGCGCCAACCCGGTCGAGACCGTCTTCATGCTGCTGCGCGAGGGCCCCGACCTCGACGGCCTCCCGGACGAGCTGCGCCCGCTCATCGAGGCCTGCATGCAGATGGAGGCGACGGCCCGGCCCAACCCGGCCGACCTCCAGGCCCAGCTCGCCCCGCACCTCTTCGGCTCCGGCTCCGACGACAGCGGTACGGCGTCGGCGTGGCTGCCCGAGCGGGCGGTGAGCCTGATCGAGACGCGGCGCGGCGGCCGGACGACCGTCCGGCCCGCGCACGGAACCGGCCGCAGCGCCGGCGGCGGGGCCCGCCCCCACGTCCCTCCGCCGCCCCGGCACGACCCGGTCGTCCCGCCGCCGCCCCCGTCGATGCCCGCGCCGGTGGGCGCCCCCACGGGCGCCCCCGACACCGGTCCCGTACGGCTGGCGGGCGCGATGGTGCCCATCGGACCCGGCCCGCGCGTCGCCGACACGCGCGCGGCCGCCGTCAAGGCACCCCCGCCGGCCGCCGCCCTGGCCGCCACCTGGTCCAAGCCCCGCCCCGGCGTCAACGGCGCCGACCCGGCCGTACCGGCACCCGCCGCGCCCGCCGCGCCGCCGGACCAGCCCGGCGGCTGGCGTCCGTGGCGCTTCCGCATGTCCAACGACGTCTGGGGGACCCCCGCCGTCGACGGCGACCTCGTCTACGTCACCTCCTTCGAGGTGCACGCCCTCGACGTCGCCACCGGCCGGCGCCGCTTCAAGACCCGCGACGTCGCCTGGTCGATGGCGGTCGCCGACGGACGTATCCACGCCTCCGACGGACCCACCCTGTTCGCCCTCGACGCCCGCGAGGGCGGCGACCTGTGGCGGCTGTCCACGGACGCCTGGGTGTACTCCCTCAAGGCCGACCGCGGCACCGTCGTCACCGGCACGCGCGGCGGTGGCGTCCAGGCGTGGGAGGCGTCCACCGGCCAGAAGCTGTGGGAGATCAGCGGCTGCCAGACCGACTTCGAGTCCCCCGAGGCCGGCCCCGCCGTCCACGAGGGCACGGTCTACGTCTGGCAGGACGCCCGCCTGCGCGCCCTCGACGCCCGCACCGGCGACGAGCGCTGGTCGTACCCCATCGGCGACGCGGCCTCCTGCGGCGGCGTCCCGGTCCGGGTGACGCACGCCCCCGACGGCTACGCCTACGTCTGCGCCGGCACCCGCGTCCTCGCCCTGGAGGTCACCTCCGGCCACGTCCGCTGGCACTTCGAGGCCCCGGCGGTCTTCCTCGCCCCGCCCGCCTTCGTCCCCGGCCCGGCGGTCACCGGCGGCGGCCTCTACCTCGCCGACTACCTCGGCACGGTCTACGCCCTCGACGCCACCGACGGCCGAGACCGCTGGCGCATCGCCACCGAGTCCCGCGCCTCCGTCGACCCGGTCCTGGTCGCCGCCGGCCACGTCCACGTGGGCAGCGGCAAGGGCCTGTACACGCTGGACGCGGTCACCGGCACGCCCAAGTGGCGCTTCCAGTCCGGCGGCGAGATCGTGGGCGCGCCCGCGGTCGCGGAGGGCCGCATCCACTTCGGCTCCAGCGACCACCTGCTCTACACCCTGAAGGCCGACGACGGCCGCCTGAGGTGGAAGCTGGCGACCGGCGGCGAGATCACCGGCTCCCCGGTGGTCCGGGACGGCGTGGTGTACGCGTGCAGCAAGGACCGCTGCGTGTACGCGCTGGACGCGGAGAAGGGGACGGGGACGGCGCGGACGGCGTGAACCCCGCTCCTGCGGACGGCCGTCGTACCGGGTGCACGGAAGGGTTGTCGGACGGCGGCCGTCGCTGCGGGGAGCGGCGGCCCGCCGCTCCCACCGCAGACGCTACGCCGGGTACGCGACGGTCGCCAGGCGGTGACATGCTCGTGACACGTAGATCGATAGCCTGAGGGCCATGAATCCTCGGGGGAACACACTCAAGCTCACAGCGGTCTCGGCACTCGTCGTCCTCACCCTCACCGGTTTCTCGACCGGCCGCGGCCACGGCGGCGGCAGCGACGACGGGGGAGGCGGTTGCAGCAGCTCGAGCCAGGATCACGACTCGTCGTCGGGCTCGGGCGGCGGCTCGTACCGCGACCACGACGATGACGACGACACCTCGGGCAGCGGCGGGGACGGCGGCGGAAGCGCTTCCTCGTCCGAGCAGGGCGCCCTGGTGAACCTGGTGGACTGCGTCTCGGAGGAGACCCCGTACGCCACGGTCGAGGTCACCAACCAGAACACCGCGGACGGCGTCTTCACCGTCACCGTGAGGTTCGAGGACGAGACCGGCGCGGAGGTCCTCACCCGTTCCCAGGACGTCGCCGTACCCGGGACCGGGACGGTGCCGGTCCGGGTGGAGATCGGCGACACGGACGTGACCCGGATCACCACATGCGAACCCGACACGATCGCCGAGCCGGCCGGTACGTAGATCACGGCCGCACGACGATGGGGCCGAGGTTTCCCTCGGCCCCATCGGTGGTTGGGCGGTGAGTCAGGGAGCGTGGCTGTCGAGCGGCACTGCGACGCTGTCCTGCGGGCTCACCGGGGCGTGGTGGTCGGCCAGCGCCGGGCTCGCGACGATCCCGGTGATGCCGAGGGCCAGGGCGATGGTGGCGAGAACCTTCTTGGTGCGGGTCACTGGGACTCCTGTCGCGGGAGAGCAGATCCGTACGGGGAGTGACATTAGGACGAGTGCAGCCAGTTGTTCGAGTGATTCGAACGGTTCGAGTCAAGGATTGACCAGAAACCCGTGCAGACGCACGTCGGCCGCGACGGCTCCCCCTCCGCGCCGCCGCGGCCGATCCCCGTGCGGGAAAAGGTCTACTTGCCGTCCAGGTCCAGGGCGGGCGGGGCGGGCATGGCGTTCTCCATCGTCGTGATGGTCTCCTTGGCCGGCCCGCTGGGCATGGCGTTCTCCAGCGTGGTGACCTCCGCCCCCTCTGCGGGCGGAGCCGGCATGGCGTTCTCCTGTGTGGTGACGTCCGCGTCCTTCTTGTCGCTCATGTGCTTTGTTCCTCTTCTGTAGTAACGAGGGAGGAACGCCCGTTCGGAAGCTTCCCCCGAAGGCTTCCGAACGGGCGTTTCGGAGCCGCACATTAGCCGGTTGCGTCTCCTGTCGAACCGTCTGCCCCCCGACGCGACGGTTGACGGGTAAGAGAATGCCGGGCGGGGATAAACGAATGCTGAACGCTCCGGTGGCACGGCAGGAGATGCGCTCGTCACGCCGCAGCGGCCGACGTGAGCAGGGCCCGTACCTCGGCCGCCTCCGCCGCGCCGTTCTGCTCGTAGAGGCTGAGCGCCTCGCGCCAGCAGGCCGTGGCCCGGTCCGCCTGCCCCAGCATGGACAACGCCCGCCCCAGGAGCGTCAGGACGTTGCCCCGCATCCGGTCGCCGCCGATGCAGCCCAGCGCGAGAGCCTGTTCGGCGTGCTGCGCTGCTGGTGCCGGGCGATGGGCGGCCAAGTGCACCTCGGCGATCCGGAAGTTGGTCGCTCCTTCCCAGAGCCGCTGTCGGTGATCGCTGAAGATGCAGAGGGCATCGGAGAACTGGCTCAGGGCCTCGGCGTGGCGGTCGGCCCTCGTCAGGGCGACACCCAGGGCGAAGTGGCCGTTCGCGAGGCGCACTGTCCGGCCGATCTCGGTGTGCACCGCGAGGCCGCGCTCAGCGATCTCGACCGCCATCGCGACGTTGTCCATGCCCAGGTGAGCACGGGAGAGGTTGCCCAGGCTGGTCGCTTCGCAGGGGCGGTTGTCGGCTGCCCGGAACCCCTCGATGGCCTGTTCGAAGAAGGGCTTGCCGTCCGCGAACCGGCCCTGGTGAAGGCAGAGCAGCCCGAGGCTGTTGGCCACCCAGCTAACGGCGGTGGCGTCCTGCACGGAGCCCGCCAGTCCCATGGCGATCCGGGCCTGCTCCTCCGCTTGCTGAACGCGGCCTGAGACCAGGAGGACATCGGAGAGCGCCGTCCGCGCCCTGCCCTCCGCGCGTGTGTCCGCCGCGGACTGTGTGGCGTCGCACATCGCCCGGGCGGTTGTCTCGTACTGGTGGGAATTGGCTCCTGACTCGGTCAAGTCCTTGGCCGCCAGGAGCAGATCGACGGCGCGTCGCAGCCTGGTACTGCCTGCGGCCTGTCGTACGCAGGACAGCAGTGCCGAGGCCTCGGTGTACAGCCAGTCGAGGGCTGCGGTCCCTTCGGTGAACCGCAGCCCCGGATACTCGGTCGCCTCCAAGTGGTCCACCAACCGGTCCCCCGGCCGTTCGATCGCGTACACCCCCGCCGCCGTCGCCAGATAGAAGTCCAGCAACCGCGACAGCGCAGCCCCCCGCTCGCTCGGCGGCTGCTCGTCCCTCTCCGCGCACGCACGCGCGTAGAGCCGCACCAGGTCGTGGAACCGGTACCGCCCCGGCGCCGCCGACTCCAGCAGGGACGTGTCCACCAGGGACTCCAGCAGGTCCTCCGTGTCCTCCACGGGCAGGTCCAGCACCGCCGCTGCCGCCGCGAGGGAGATGTCCGGGCCGTCCGCCAGGCCCAGCAGCCGGAACGCGCGGGCCTGGGCCGGCTCCAGCTGCCCGTAGCCCAGCTCGAAGGTGGCCTTGACCGCCAGGTCGCCCGCCTGGAGTTCGTCCAGGCGGCGGCGTTCGTCCGCGAGTTTCGCCGCCAGGACCGAGACCGTCCAGGTGCGCCTCGCCGCCAGGCGGGACGCCGCGATGCGGATCGCCAGCGGCAGGAAGCCGCACGCCGCCACCACGTCCAGGGCGGCCTCGCGCTCCGAGGCGACCCGCTCCTCGCCGACGATCTTCGTGAAGAGGGACAGCGCCTCGTCCGGTGACATCACGTCCAGGTCGATCAGGTGCGCCCCGGCCAGGCCCACCATCCGCACCCGCGACGTCACCAGCGCCGCGCAGCCCGCCGTCCCCGGCAGCAGGGGCCTGACCTGCGCCGCGTCACGCGCGTTGTCCAGCAGGACCAGCACCTTGCGGCCGTCCAGGACCGAGCGGTACAGCGCCGCCCGCTCCTCCAGCGAGTCCGGGATCGCCGAGTCCGCGGTGCCGAGGGCGCGCAGGAAGGAGCCCAGGACCGTCTCCGGCTCCGCGGAACGGGATCCCGCGCCCTGGAGGTCGGCGTACAACTGGCCGTCGGGGAAGGCCGACCGCGCGCCGTGCGCCACGTGCACCGCCAGCGTCGTCTTGCCGACGCCGCCGATGCCGGCCAGCGCCGACACCGCCATCACCCGGCCCTCCGCGCCGGACGCCGACGCCAGTACGTCGCCCAGCTCCCGTACGAAGGACGCGCGGCCCGTGAAGTCCGGCACCGTCGCCGGGAGCTGGGCCGGGCGGACGGGGGCCGTCACCGGTTCCGCCATGGGGGCCGAGGGTTCCGCGAGGCCCGGGTCGGCCTGGAGGATGCGTTGCTGGAGGTCCCGCAGGTCCGGGCGCGGGTCGACGCCGAGTTCGTCGGCGAGGAGGCGGCGGGTGTCCGCGTACACCGCGAGGGCCTCCGCCTGGCGGCCGCTGCGGTAGAGCGCCAGCATCAGCAGTTCCCGCAGCCGCTCCCGCAGCGGGTGCGCCGCCGTCAGGGCCGTCAGCTCCGAGACCGCCTCCGCGTGGCAGCCCTGCTCCAGGTCCATGTCGAGGCGGGACTCGAGCAGTTGGAGCCGCCATTCCTCCAGGCGGACCCGCTGGGCCTCCGCGTACGGGCCCGGCACCCCGGCCAGCGTCTCGCCGTCCCACAGGGACAGGGCCCGGCTCAGTACTTTCCGCGCGTGGCGCAGGTCCCCGGTGTTGCGGGACTTCTCCGCCTCCGCCGCCAGCTCCTGCGCCGCCGCGAGGTCCAGCGCGCCCTCGCCGAGCCCGCGCACCGCGTAGCCGCCGGACTCGCTGACCAGCACCCCGGGGTCCAGCACCTTCCGCAGCCGTGAGGCGTACGTACGCACCGCCGCCAGTGCCTGGGAGGGGGGTTCCTCGCCCCACAGGGCGTCGATCAGTTCGGCCGCCGTGGCCGTACGGCCCTCGCGCAGCAGCAGGGCGGCGAGCAGGGCACGTTGCTGGGGGCTGCCGGTGGCGACGGGCTCGCCGTCGCGCCAGGCGCGCACCGGGCCGAGCACGCCGAAGCGCAGCGCCCCGGGCTCCGTCGAGGAGCCGGGACGCCGCTGCTCCGGTCCTCGCGGCACACTGTCCATGCAGTCCCCCTATGCATCCTGAGCAACTACGCCAGTTTGCCTTGTTCATGGCAGATGCGTCAGCCGTGCGAGACGGCGATCACACGGGGAGCGGCGGGCCGTCACCGGGCCCACACGGTTCGTCCTCAGTCGTCCAGGTCCACCCGCACCGTCAGCAGCCCCGCCCCGAAGGCCCGCACGGCGGCGCTGTTGAAGCGGGGCAGGGTGCGCAGCCGGGCCAGGGGGTCGTCGTCGGGCAGGAGACGGGCGGTGCCGGTGTGCCAGCGGCCCCGGACGCGCACCCGTACCCGGGGGTCCGCCTGGATGTTGCGGACGTACTGCGACCGTTCGCCGAACTCCGACACCAGCCAGAACGAACCGCCGACCCGGCGCCCGCCCACCGGGGTCCGGCGGGGCAGGCCGGAGACGCGGCCCGTGGTCTCCAGCAGGGTCTGGAACGGCATCCGGCGCAGGACCGGATTCCCGATCCGGCGCTGGAACGCGGTGGCCGCCCGGTATTTGCGTTCGGCACGAGAAGTCATCGTGCCGTGAGCCTACCGGCGGCCGGGGAGGAGGGGACCGGTGCTGTGCGACCTTTGTACGGAGCGGCGAACCGCCGTGCGGGAGAAGGGAATCGGCAGCAGACCATGAGATTCGCCTGGTTCGTCTGGGTCGTCCGGCACATCAACGAGTTCGGTTTCAGCCATGGCCTCCTGAAAGGCGCGATCGGAACGGTCGCCGTGCTGCTCACGGCCGTGCTGCTCGGTTTCGCGCTGCGCCGCCACCGGCCGGCCGACCTGGCCGTCGGCGGTGTCACGGCGGTCGCGGGGATCGGCTGGCTGGCCTTCCACTGAGCGGAGGGAAGCGGAGCCGCGAGAGGGTTCCGACCGGTCGGTATGGACAGGGAGGGTGCGCACGGGTATTGATGGGTCAGCCGTCCGCGTACGAAAGGCCGCTCATGCGCATCGCCGTCACGATCTTCCTCACCGACGAGACGATCACCCCGGTCCGGCTCGCCCGTGAGCTGGAGCAGCGCGGGTTCGCCGGGCTGTATCTGCCGGAGCACACGCACATCCCCGTCGAGCGGACCAGCCCGTACCCGGCGGGCGGGGAGCTGCCGAGGGAGTACGGCCGCACCCTCGACCCCTTCGTCGCGCTCGGCCAGGCCGCCGCCGTCACCGAGCGGCTGGGGCTCGGCACCGGCATCACGCTCGCCGCGCAGCACGACCCGATCGACCTGGCCAAGCAGGTCGCGACCCTCGATCACCTCTCCGGGGGCCGGTTCACGCTCGGGCTCGGCTTCGGCTGGAACGTGGAGGAGGCCGCCGACCACGGCGTGCGGTGGCGCACCCGGCGTGAGCTGGTCCGGGACCGGATGGGGCTGATGCGGGCACTGTGGGCGGAGGAACCGACGGCGTACGAAGGGGAGTTCGGGAGCGTGCGGGCGAGCTTCGCGTACCCCAAGCCGGTGCGGAAGCCGCGCGGTCCGGTGATCGGGCCGCGCACGCTGGTCGGCGGGGCGGCGGGGCCGAAGCTGTTCGGGAACATCTGTGAGTACGCCGACGGCTGGCTGCCGATCGGCGGGCGGGGCCTGACGGAGGCGCTGCCCGTGCTCCGTACCGCCTGGGCCGACGCGGGCCGCGATCCCGGCGCCCTCCAGGTCGTGCCGTACGCCGTGCGTCCCAGCGCGGGCAAGCTGGCCCACTTCGCGGAGCTGGGCGTCGAGGAGGTCGTGGTGCAGCTTCCGCCGGAGGGGGAGGCGGGGGTGCTGCGGGCGCTGGACGCTTTCCAGACATTCGTGGACGGGGAAGGGGCCTGACGCGGACGGGCGAAGGTCCTGATCACGCCGAACGTATGCTCAAAGGATGACGACTTCCGCGACCACCGGAACCGGCGGCCCCACCGAGAACTCCCTGCGGCGCGCCCTCAGACGCGCCCGGGACGGCGTCTCCCTGGACGTCTCCGAGGCGGCGGTCCTGCTCCAGGCGCGCGGTGAGCACCTTCAGGACCTGTCCGCGTCGGCCGCCCGGGTGCGGGACGCGGGGCTCCGGGCGGCGGGGCGGCCCGGTGTCATCACGTACTCGAAGAGCGTCTTCGTCCCGCTGACCCGGCTGTGCCGGGACAAGTGCCACTACTGCACGTTCGTCACCGTGCCCGGCAAGCTGCGCCGGGCCGGGCACGGGATGTTCATGTCGCCGGACGAGGTGCTGGACATCGCCCGCAAGGGTGCCGCGCTCGGTTGCAAGGAAGCCCTCATCACCCTCGGCGACAAGCCCGAGGACCGCTGGCCGGAGGCGCGCGAGTGGCTCGACGCGCACGGCTACGACGACACGATCGCGTACGTCCGCGCGATCTCCATCCGGATCCTGGAGGAGACGGGACTCCTCCCGCACCTCAACCCGGGCGTCATGACCTGGACCGACTTCCAGCGGCTCAAGCCGGTCGCGCCGTCGATGGGCATGATGCTGGAGACCACCGCGACCCGTCTGTGGTCCGAGCCCGGCGGCCCGCACCACGGCTCCCCGGACAAGGAACCGGCCGTACGGCTGCGGGTCCTGGAGGACGCGGGCCGCTCCTCGGTCCCCTTCACGTCCGGGATCCTCATCGGCATCGGGGAGACGTACGAGGAGCGCGCCCAGTCGCTGTTCGCGCTCCGCAAGATCTCCCGTGCCCACCACGGCATCCAGGAACTGATCATCCAGAACTTCCGCGCCAAGCCGGACACCGCGATGCGCGGCATGCCGGACGCGGAACTCGACGAACTGGTCGCCACGGTCGCCGTCGCCCGGCTCGTCCTCGGCCCGTCCGCCTGCCTCCAGGCGCCGCCGAACCTGGTCGACTCCGAGTACGGGCGGCTGATCGCGGCCGGGATCGACGACTGGGGCGGGGTCTCCCCGCTGACCATCGACCACGTCAACCCCGAGCGGCCGTGGCCGCAGATCGAGGAACTGGCCGAAAGGTCCCGGGCCGTCGGCTTCGAGCTGCGCGAACGCCTCTGCGTGTACCCCGAGTTCGTGCGGCGCGGCGAGCCGTGGCTGGACCCGCGGCTGCGCCCGCACGTGGCCGCGCTCGCCGACCCGGAGACGGGTCTGGCCCGTGCGGACGCCGTGGTCGAAGGCCGGCCGTGGCAGGAGCCGGACGAGGCGTTCACCGCGACCGGCCGCACCGATCTGCACCGCACCATCGACACCGAGGGCCGCACCGGCGACCGCCGTGAGGACTTCGACGAGGTCTACGGCGACTGGGACGCCCTGCGCGAGGCCGCCGCCCCCGGCATGGTCCCCGAGCGCATCGACACCGACGTCCGCGCGGCCCTGCGCACGGCCGCCGACGACCCGACGAAGCTGACCGACGCGGAGGCGCTGGCGCTGCTGCACGCCGACGGTCCCGCGCTGGACGCGCTGTGCCGGGTCGCGGACGACGTCCGCAAGTCGGTGGTCGGCGACGACGTGACGTACATCGTCACCCGCAACATCAACTTCACCAACGTCTGTTACACCGGCTGCCGCTTCTGCGCCTTCGCGCAGCGCCGCACCGACGCGGACGCGTACACGCTCTCGCTCGACCAGGTCGCCGACCGCGCCCAACAGGCCTGGGACGTGGGCGCGGTGGAGGTCTGCATGCAGGGCGGCATCCATCCCGACCTGCCCGGCACGGCGTACTTCGACATCGCGAAGGCGGTGAAGGAACGCGTCCCCGGCATGCACGTGCACGCCTTCTCCCCGATGGAGGTCGTCAACGGCGCGACCCGCACCGGCATGTCCATCCGTGAATGGCTCACGGCGGCGAAGGAAGCCGGCCTGGACACCGTCCCCGGCACGGCCGCCGAGATCCTCGACGACGAGGTCCGCTGGATCCTGACCAAGGGCAAACTCCCGGCGGCGACCTGGACCGAGGTGATCACCACCGCCCACGAGCTGGGCATCCGCTCCTCCTCGACGATGATGTACGGCCATGTCGACCAGCCCCGCCACTGGCTGGGCCACCTGCGCACCCTGGCCGGCATCCAGCAACGGACCGGCGGCTTCACGGAGTTCGTGACCCTCCCCTTCGTGCACACCAACGCCCCCGTCTACCTGGCCGGCATCGCCCGCCCGGGACCGACGGTCCGCGACAACCGCGCGGTCACCGCGATGGCCCGTCTCCTGCTCCACCCGCACATCCCCAACATCCAGACGAGCTGGGTGAAGCTGGGTGCGGAGGGCGCGGCGGAGATGCTGCGCTCCGGCGCGAACGATCTCGGCGGCACGCTGATGGAGGAGACGATCTCGCGGATGGCGGGCTCGTCGTACGGTTCCTACAAGTCGGTCAAGGACCTGATCGCGGTCGCGGAGGCCGCCGGCCGCCCGGCGAAGCCCCGTACGACCCTGTACGGCGAGGTGCCGGAGGAGCGCCGTCGTGCGGCGGAGGCGTCGGACGGACACCTTCCGGAGCTGCTGCCGGTACTGGACTGAGACGGACCGGGGAAGCGCGGGTACTGGCAGTAGGATGATCCGACCCGCGTTCGATCGGGACCCGCGGCCTTCGGACCGGAGCCCGCGGCCTTCGATCGGGACCCGTAGCTGAGGAGATGCGTACCGGTGCCTGCCCGTCTTCCCTCGTGGGCCTGGGTGACCGGGCTGACCACGGGGGCGATCGCCGCGGTGGTGGTCCTGGCCGTCCAGGCGGACCAGGGGACGAAGCCCGTCGCCGCCACGACCCGGCCGAGCGCGTCGGCGACGGCGGACGCGAAACCGTCCGCGAAGCCGGAGGAGAGGAAACCGGCGGTCCCGGCCGACTCGGGCGCCGGCCGCCGGATCGTCTACTCCCTCGGCGAGAAGCGGGTCTGGCTGGTCGACGCCAGCGACACCCCCCGCCGCTCCTTCGCGGTCTGGCCGGGCACGGTCGCCCCGGACCCCGGCACGTACACGATCGGCAAGCGCACCCCGGCCACCACCGGCAGCGACGGCGTCCCGGTCGAGCACATCATGTACTTCGCCCAGAAGTCCGGCGTCTTCATCGCCTTCTCCAACGCGGTCGACGGCTCCTCGCCCCCGCCCGCCGAACCGGACGCGCAGACGGGCGGCATCCGCATCACCAAACCCGACGGCAAGGCCCTGTGGACCTTCGGCTCGGCGGGCACGACGGTCCGGGTCGTCGAGTAGCCGCGTCGGAGGGCGAAACACCGGTCGCGACAACGTGCGTGGCTACTCGGTGTCCTTCGGGTGGCGAGTGGACGCGTACACGAAATGAACCGTGTGGCGCGCCTCGTCGACGAGGTAGCGGACGCGGCCGCCCGCTGTCACCTCGTACTCCCACTGAGGGTATTCCCGGCCTCCGAGGACGGCCCTGGCCAGCCGGCCGCGGAGCGGGTGCTGACGGTCGAGGTCCGCTCGGGACAGGGGATCACGGCGCAGAGCGTCGAAGCAGCGGCGTGTGTTGCCCGGAGCCTCCGCGCCCAGTTCGCCCCACCCCTTTGCTGCCTCGTTGCTCGCGAACCGCAGGCGCCATTCACCGTCCATGGGCGGCGGAGCGACGTCATCACCGCGCTTCGGGCTCACGGTGCCGTCACCTCGCCGTGGTCCTCGTCGGGCCATGGGCGAGTGAGCTGTGCCGTGAGCTCGGGATCGGCGAGGATGCGGGCCGTCGCGCGCCATTCGACGACGAGGCGATGAAGATTGCCGTGGACGTCCAGCTGGGCCGCGTCGTGCGTGGCGTCGATGAGTTCGGTCACGAACTCCTGCGACTCCTCGGCATTCAAGTGGCGGACCCACGGGAAGACCGACGGCAGCGCGCGCAGTATGGCCCGCTCGCCGGCGTCACTGCGCACGAGGGCGGCCAGGAGACGGGCGGTGATGTCCGCCGTCTCCTCGCGCTGCTGGTCATGGCGGGCGGTGGTCAGGTAGAGGTCCTCGCCGTCCCGACGCGTGACGTGCACGCGCTGCGTCCGGTCGAGTGTCTCGGCGACCCGCTTCGAATTCTTCGAGAGCTCGGAAAAGGCAACCGTGGGAGTGGACACGACTCGACGGTACTTCGGAATGTGTTCCGAAGTCAATCGGGGCGGTGACCGGATCGCCCGCCCTGCTGGACCGGCAGGTGGTTGACCAGCAGGACCACGCCGCTGAGGACGAAGACGCGCAGGGCCGCGTCCAGGCCGTTCCAGTCCTCCGACTGCCACATCGCGAACCACTCGCCGCCGATCGCCATGAAGCCCGCGCCGAACAGGAGCATGACCATCAGCAGGCCGTAGGTGGAGACGCGGCGGGCGCGCGCGTGGTCGGGGCGGGTCCAGAGCCAGGTGCCGTAGGCCAGGACCAGCGCGGCGGCCGTCTCCCAGACGATGATCGCGACGTACGCGGCGTCCTGCACGCCCTCGTTCGTGATCGCGCGCCACATCAGGTCGTCGTCCTTGAACGTGGTGTCCATGGCGAGGACATGCCGTACGAAGTCCTGGTTCGTCCCGAAGTCCGTGATGTTCCCGAAGGCGACCAGCGCCATGTAGAGGGCGACGGAGGCGGTGAGGAGGGTGGCGGTGAGGGGCAGTGCGCCGCGTGGGGTTGTGGTGGGCATGGCGGTTCCATTCCCCGTACGGCAGCCCGTACCCCGGGGAGTTGAGCCAGAATGAGGTCGGTCGGGACACGGGCGAGGGGACGTACGAGTGGCGCAGGCACGGCTGTCCATGCAGCAGATCGCCCAACGGCGCAGACGCGCCGGACTCGTCGCCCGCGATGCCGAACGCGAGCTGTTCCGCGGGAACTTCGACCTCCCGCCCGAGGACGAACGGCACCGCTTCCTGTTCCACGTGCACGGCGACGCGGGCGTCGGCAAGACCTTCCTGGTCCGGGAGTTCGAGCAGATCGCCCGGGAACGAGGGGCGCTGACCGCGTACGTCGACGAGAGCGCGGGCAGCGTGCCCGAGGTGCTGGCCGCGGTGTGCCGTCAGGCCGCCGACCAGGGGCACCGCTTCAAGGAGCTGGACAAGCTCCTGCTCGCGCACCACGAACGGCGCCACGAGGCGGAGCTCGCCGCCCTCGCCGCCCTGGACCCGGCCCCGGAGGCAGGACCGTCGGCGGGCAGCATGGCGGTCGCCCGTGCGGGACTGGCCGGGCTCGGACTGATCCCGGGCGTCGGTGCCTTCACCGGGGCCGTCGATCCGGGCCAGCTCGCCCAGGGAGCCGACCGGTTGCGGACCGCCCTCGGCGCGCGGTTCCGCAGCCACGAGGACGTGCGGCTCGTCCTCTCCCCGGAGAGCGTCCTCACCCCGGTGCTGACGAAGGAGCTCGCCGACGCCGCCTCCGCGGTCCCGTGGATCGTGCTGTTCTTCGACACCTACGAGCGGACCGGTCCGTTCCTCGACGGCTGGCTGCACGACGTCATGACGACCGGCCGGCACGGCGCCCTGCCCGCCACCGTGGTCGTCGTGACCGCGGGCCAGCGCCCCTTCGACACCGCTCTCTGGGGCGGCTTCGCGGATTTCGTGACCGCGGTGCCGCTCGAATCGTTCACCGACGCGGAGGCGCGTGCCCTGCTCGCCGACCGGGGCGTCACGGCGGAGCCGGTCGTCACCGAGGTCCTGCGGCTCACCGGCGGCCTTCCGGTCCTGGTCTCCACCCTCGCCGAGACCCGCCCCACCGGGCCCGACGACGTCCACGACCCGAGCGCGACGGCGCTGGAACGGTTCCTGAAGTGGGAGCGGGAACCCGCGCGCAGGGCCGCCGCGGTCTGGGGCGCGCTGCCGCGCTGGCTGGACGCGGACGTGTTCCGGGCGGCGGCCGGCTGCCCGGAGGAGCAGCGCGACGAACTGTACGACTGGCTGACCGGGCTGGCGTTCACCGACGAACGCGCGGCCCGGCTGCGCTACCACGACGTCGTACGCGCCCCGATGCTGCGGTGGCAGCGCACCCGCTCCCCGCGCGAATGGGCGGACCGGCACCGGCACCTGGCGGTGACGTTCCGCCGGTGGCGTGAGGAGAGCGAGGCCGGGCGGAGCGCCGGGGAACTGTGGGCGGACGAGGAGTGGCGGGAACTGCGGCTGGCGGAGTCGTACCACCTGCTGTGCGCCCGGGATCCCGGGGCGCCGCGGCTGGTGATCCGGGACCTGGCCGAGGCCTGCGAGCAGAGCGAGGCCGCGGCCGAGCGGTGGGTGCGGCTGCTGGGGGACGCGGGCCGGGACGCGGACCTGGCGATGATGGCCGGCTGGTGGCGGGAGCTGTCCGAGGCGCTCGGGGAGGGCGGCCCGGGAGCCGTACTGGACCGGATGCTGAGCCATGTGCCCGTACCGCCCGCCGATCACCCGGCGGGCGGCGGCCTCACGTCACGGTGGCGTCCTGTGACGCCGCGGCCGGTGTTCCAGGACGACGCCGACCTGCTGGGTGACCCGTGGCCGCGGCCGGACCCCGGGTCCGCCGGCCCGGGGGTACCCGTCACGGGCGTCGACGCGGGGGCCCACGCGGGCGTGGCGGAGGCGCGCGGCGGGAGCGACGAGAGCGGCGAGCCGGCCGTGCCGGGCACGGGTGAGATGGACCTCGGCGCCGCGCTCTCCTCCTCCCTGGCGGCCCGGCTGCACCGGGGCAGAGCCGTCCTGGCCGCCGCCCGGGGCGACTACCCGGCCGCCGTCGCCCAGCTGGGACACGCGGTCCGTCTGGCGCCCCGGGACGCCGGCCTCTTCGCCCTGAGGGGCGAGTACCGCCGCGTCCTGCGCCACCACTCGGCGGCGGTGCGGGACCTGCGCGAGGCCCTCACCCTGGACCCGGGGCACGCCTACGCCTGGGCCTCCCTCGGTGCCACCCGCCTCGCCCTCGGCGCTCCGGCCGCCGCGCTCATCGCCCTGGACCGCGCCCTGGAACTCGAACCGGACTACACCTGGGCGCTGATCCGCCGGGCCCGTGTGTGGCGGGAACTCGGCGAACCCGGACGCCGGCTCGCCGACCTCGACCGTGCCGTCGCCCTGCAGCCCGACTCGCCCTGGGCGCACTGCGAACGCGGCGACGCGCTCCGTACCGCCGGGCGCGACGAGGAGGCGCTCGTCGCGTACGACCTCGCCCTGACCCTCGACCCCGAGTACCGGTCGGCGTACGCGAGCCGGGGCGTGTCCCGCTTCAACCTCGGCCACCCCGCCGAGGCCCTGGCCGACCTGGACCGCGCCCTGGAACTCGACCCCTCCTACACCTGGGCGCGCACCCAGCGCGACACGGTCGTACGACACCGCGACGGCTGAAATCCCCCACCTCGACCACTTCCGATCACTCACTTCACACGCCTCACACCCCGCGTACCGATCTGCCCCCTGAACCGACCGTCCCCGTTCGATTACAGTGCTGGCACCGCACATACGGACGAGGTCCCGGGAGGTCGGGGTGGGCGGTACTGCCGGGCCCGTGTGGGGGCGGCGCGAGCAGCAGGACTTCCGCAGCCGGGTGCGCGGGACGCTGCTCGGGGTCGCCCTCGGGGACGCGCTGGGCGCGCCCGTGGACGCGATGACGGCCGACGGGATACGACAGGCGCACGGCGCGGAGGGACTCACCGGGCTCGCCCCCGCCCACGGCCGACGCGGTGCCGTCACCCACCACACCCAGCTCACCCTCTTCTCCGTGGACGGCCTGATCCGCGCCCAGGTGCGGCGCGACACCGGCGCCTGGCACCCGCCGACCGATCTGCACCGTGCGTACCTGCGCTGGGCCACCACCCAGCGGGACTGGGGCCCGGACGAGCGGCGCGAGGACGACGGCTGGCTGGCGCGCGAGGAGTGGCTGTACGCCCGCCGGGAGCCCGTCCGTACGCTGCTGCTCGGGCTCGGCGACGAGACCATGGGGACGCCGGCGGCGCCCAAGAACCCCGGTGAGGCGGGGCCCGAGGCGGCGGCCCGGTCCGCGCCGTTCGGGCTGCTCGTCGGCTGGGAGCCGCAGCTCGTCGCGCAGCTCGCCGTGGAGTGCGCGGCGCAGACCCACGGTCATCCGGTCGCCTGCCTCGCGGCGGGCGCGTACGCCGCGATCGTGCACGCGCTGGCCCGGGGCGAGAGCCTGGACACGGCGGTGCAGCGGACGCTCGCGCTGCTGGCCGCGCGGCCGGGGCACCAGCCGGTGTCGGACGCGCTCCAGCACGCGCTGGGCGCCGTACGGCAGGGGATGCCCACCCCGCAACGGGTCACCGAGCTGGTCGGCAACGCCACCGCCGAGGGACTGCTCGCCGCCGCCGTGTACTGCGCGCTGGTGGGGGAGGACGTACGGCAGGGGCTGTGCCTGGCCGTGAACCACGACGGGCCCAGTGCCGCCGCCGGGGCGCTGACCGGCGGGCTGCTCGGGGCGCTGCACGGCGAGACGGCCCTCCCGCCGGCCTGGCTGGCCGAGCTGGAGGGCCGCCCCACGATCCTGGAACTCGCCGACGACTTCGCGATGGAGATGACGCAGGGCGCTGCGCTGCACGGGCCCGCGGGGTCTTCGGCGGCCTGGCTGGCGCGGTATCCGCGGGGGGCCTGAGCTGGGGGTTTTCGCGCAGTTCCCCGCGCCCCTGCAGGGGCGCGGGGAACTGCGCGTGGGGGTCTGGGGGCGAAGCCCCCAGGGACGGGAAGGGAAGGGGCGGCGGGGGCGGAGAACTACGCCTGATCCCGCACCGGTGCAGGAGACGGCACCGCTGCCGCGGCAGCCGAGTCGTCGTCGCCGTCCGTGTTCACACGCTCGATGATCGCCATCCGCTCCGGCGTGTCCTCCGGCTTCACGTACCCGATCAGCACGTACAGGACCAGCGAGACCGCCAGCGGGATGGAGACCTGGTACTCCAGCGGCACACCGCCGTCGACGGCCCAGTGGATCGGGTAGTTCACCAGCCAGAAGGCCAGCAGCCCCAGCCCCCAGCTCGTGAGCGCCGCCGTCGGCCCGGAGCGGCGGAACGGCCGCAGCAGACCCAGCATCATCGGGATGGCGATCGGGCCCATCAGCCCGGCCACCCACTTGATGACGACCGTGATGATGTCCTTGAAGGTCGGCGAGTTGACCTGCGTCGCGACGGCCATGGACAGGCCGAGGAAGACCACCGTCGTCACGCGGGCCGCGATCAGCCCCGAGCGGTCGCCCCACAGCCGCGCCCGCTTCGACAGCACCGGCGCCACGTCACGGGTGAAGACGGCCGCGATGGCGTTGGCGTCCGAGGAGCACATGGCCATCGTGTGGGAGAAGAAGCCGACGATGACCAGGCCCAGCAGGCCGTGCGGCAGCAGTTGCTCGGTCATCAGGGCGTAGGAGTCGGAGCCGTCCGCCTTCTGGGACTCCACCAGCAGCGGCGACATCCACATCGGGAAGAACAGGACCACCGGCCAGACCAGCCACAGCACCGCCGACAGCCGCGCCGAGCGCTCCGCCTCGCGGGCGTCGGGGGTGGCCATGTAGCGCTGGGCCTGGTTGAGCATGCCGCCGTTGTACTCGAACAGCTTGATGAACAGGAACGCCAGCAGGAAGACCGTGCCGTACGGTCCGACCAGCGGCTCCCCGTGGCCCTGGAGCTCCGGCTCGTCCCACGCGCCGAAGAACCCGCCGTGGTCGCCGAGTTCGACCACCACCGCGACGAACATCGCGACACCGGCGAGGAGCTGGATGACGAACTGGCCGAGTTCGGTCAGCGCGTCCGCCCACAGGCCGCCGATGGTGCAGTAGACCGCCGTGACGACGCCGGTGATGAGGATGCCCTGGTTGAGCGAGACACCGGTGAACACCGACAGCAGGGTGGCGATGGCCGCCCACTTCGCGCCCACGTCCACGATCTTCAGCAGCATGCCGGACCAGGCCAGCGCCTGCTGCGTCTTCAGGTCGTAGCGGTTCTTCAGGTACTCCAGCGGCGAGGCCACGTGGAGCCGGGAGCGCAGCCGGTTGATCCGCGGGGCGAACAGCTTCGACCCGATGGCGATGCCGAAGGCGATGGGGAACGACCAGGTGACGAAGGACGTGACGCCGTACGTGTACGCGATGCCGGCGTAGCCGGTGAACATCACCGCGCTGTACCCGGACATGTGGTGGGAGATGCCGGAGAGCCACCAGGGCATCTTGCCGCCGGCCGTGAAGAAGTCGCTGACGTTGTCCACGCGCTTGTGGGACCAGATGCCGATACCGACCATCACGGCGAAGTAGCCGATGAGCACCGCCCAGTCGAGACTGTTCATGTCCCCCCTTCCAGGGTCCGCCTTGTGAACTCCACTCAGCTGGTTGGCACTTCGCCTGAGCGGGGTAGGGACGAGGAAGGCCGCGAAGTGCCCGCTCATCGTGGGCGGGGTGGCGCGGGCACGACAAGAAACCGTCGAGTCAAGAGGAAGTAAAAATGTTCGGCTAGCTGACCCTCGTTCATAATCATGAACGAGGCCGGAGGGGCGGGAACTCCGGGATCAGCGCAGCTCGTCCGGGCAGGCGGTGCCCCGCTCCCCCCACTTGTACGGAGCCGCCAGGCGGTACGTCCCTGGCTGGGGCGCGAGCAGCGTCGTCCACTTGTCGCCGTTCTCGTCCTCCTCCGTCTCCATCAGGCAGCCGTGGACGTTCTCGTACGTCCTCGGCTCGCCCTCCGGGCGGTCCTCCGACTCCTCCGTCTCCTGCGGGGGGTCCAGCGCCTTGCCCTCGGAGTCGACGAGGCCCAGCCACGGCGAGTACGGGACACGGATCAGGACCCGGCCCGCCTTCTCCACCCGCAGCGTCCACTCGCCCTGCTCGGCCCGCTCCACGACCGTGTTCGGCTCCGCCAGCGGCGTCGGCTCGTTCACCGCGAAGAGCTGCCAGTTCGCGTCGCCCCAGATCTGGCTCAGATACGGCAGCCCGCGCTGCACCAGCTCCCGCTCCCGCTGGCCGCCGTCACCGTCCGGCTCGTCCTTCGGCAGCACCACGAAGTGCACGCCCCAGCGCTTCAGCCACTCGCGGTAGTTCGCCGAGTTGAGGGTGTCGTCGTAGAAGAGCGGGTTGCGCTCCATGTCGGCCTGCCGGTTCCAGCCCCGGGCCAGATTGACGTACGGGGCGAGGGCGGACGCCTCGCGGTGCGAGCGGGCCGGGACGACCTCCACGCGGCCCCGCTCGGCGCCGACCTCCTGGAGCTCGTTCAGCAGCGGCGCCAGCTCGCGCGCCCAGGACGCCCGCGGCGTGGTGCGCACGACGTCGTCGACCGTCTTGAAGCCGATCCAGCCGGTGAAGCCGACGAAGGCGACGACGATCGCGTACCACTTGAGGGTCTTCGGCACCGTGAACGGCAGCGCCGCCACCAGCACCACCCCGCCGAACAGCATCGCCAGCCGGGTCATGTTCGACCCGATCTGCGAACTGATCAGCCAGACCAGCACGAGCCCCAGCCCGTACACCGCGGCCGTGATCCGTACGGTCCTCCACTCCACGGGGACCAGGACGTACACCAGGACCGAGTACAGCAGCGGCAGGACCACCGAGCCGATGCCCATCGGCTGGGTCCCCGAGAACGGGAACAGCCACGCCGACACCGCCACCACCGCACTGGGCGCGAGACCCAGCGCCCACGCCCCCGGCCGGCGCTTCTGCAGGAACAGCGCCACCGCCACCAGGCCCACGAACAGTCCCGCGACCGGCGAGGCCATCGTCGCCAGCGCCGCCAGCGGGGCCGCGCACAGGGCCTTCGCCCAGCGCTTGTAGCGCCAGCGGTGGGGCCAGCAGAAGACGACGGCGACCGCGCCGAGCGCGAACATCGTGCCCAGCCCGTACGTCACCCGGCCCGAGGCGGCGTTGCACAGCAGCGCGAACACGCCCGCGAGCGCCGCCCACAGGGGGTTGCGCACCGCCCGGCTGCGCATCAGCACCAGCGTCAGCAGGCCCGCCGACACCGTGCCCGCGATCATCATCGTGGTCCGCACCCCGAGGACCGACATCAGGTACGGCGACACCACGCTGTACGACACCGGGTGCATGCCGCCGTACCAGGCGAGGTTGTACGCGGAGTCCGGGTGCCGGCCGACGAACTCGGCCCACGCGTCCTGCGCGGCGAGGTCGCCGCCGCTGTTGGCGAACGTGAAGAACCAGACGATGTGCAGCAGGCCGGCGAGGGCGGTGACGGAGAGCGCCGGGTGCCGCAGCATGCGGGCGCGCACGGCGAGGACGGCGGTCATGAGTCCACCGGGGGTGCCGGAGGCGCCGGGGGCGCCCGGGCCGTCGTCAGGCCCCTCGGGTGTCCGCCGTGTCCCGGCCGACGGTATTCGCGGGCCGGATTCCGGGTCCGGATCGGCGTCGTCGGCGCGTGTCGGCTCCGCTGTGGCCACCTGAAGGCACTCCCCGTGTCCCGTTTCCTTGCCTGTTACCTGCCCGTTTCGTGACGCTAGCACGCAGTCAGGCGGCCGTCGCCCGGGTGGGCGGCGGCCGCCTGACTCGTACGTCCCCGGGTCAGGAGAGACGCGTCAGCCTGTCCGTGAAGCCGGGCTCCACGAGGTCTTCCTGCAGGGCGACCGGCACCTTGACGGCACCGCTCGATCCGTCACCGACGGTGAGCGTGCCCACCTTCGCGCCGGCCTTCGCGGTGTGCGGCAGGTCGTCCCCGGCGAACGTCAGCTTCACCGACAGCCCCGCCCAGCCGACGGCCTTGACGTCCTCGGTGACGGCGACGGGCGTACGGCCGCCGAGACCGTCGTCCACGTACCCGACGACGTCGCCCTTCTTCAGGATCTTCGTCGAGGTCAGCGCCTCCTGGGCGGCGCGCAGCGCGGGCTTGCTGACCTCGTTGACCGTCTTCAGGATCGACGGGCCCTTGTGCTGGCCGAGGATCGCGCCGACGACGATGACCGTCTGACCGTCCACCTCCTTGCGGCCGGCGAAGAGCAGGTTGCCGCCGGCCTTGGTGGTGGAGCCGGTCTTGATGCCGATCGCGCCCATGGTGTAGGGCAGCTCGTTGTAGTTGGTCCAGTACTTCCCGGTCGGGTCCGTCCAGCTGGCCGCGCTGGTGATGGCCACCATGGCCGGGATTCTCATGGCCGCGATGCCGAGCTTCGTCTGGTCCTCGGCGGTGGAGACGGTGGTCGCCTTCAGCCCCGAGGGGTCGGTGTACGTCGTGTCGGTCATCCCGAGCTCCTTGGCGGTGTCGTTCATCTTCTTGACGAACGCCTCCTCGGAGCCCGCGTCCCAGCGCGCCAGCAGACGCGCGATGTTGTTCGCGGAGGGGACCATGACGGCCGACAGCGCCTGCTTCTCGGTGAGGAAGTCGCCGGCCTTGACGGTGTTGAGCGTGGACTCGCCGTCCTTGTCGTAGCCGCCCTCCTCCTCCGCCTTCGCGTCGACCTCGATCTTCGGGCCTTCCTCACCGGGCTTCAGCGGGTGCTCGCGCAGGATGATGTACGCCGTCATGGTCTTGGCGACCGAGCCGATGGCGACCGGCTTCTGCTCACCGAAGTGGTCCATCGTGCCGATGCCGTCGCCACTCATCCAACCCTGGCCCTCGTCCGGCCAGGGCAGCTTCACCTGGTCGCCGTCGAAGGCGTGGGTGTCCTCCGCGGTGAGCACCAGGGCGGGGGCCGGCAGCGGGCGTACGGCCTGCGCGATCGCAAAGACGATCACGAGGAGCACGACCAGCGGCGCCCAGATCTTGATCCGCCGCACGGCCGTCCGCAGCGGGGTCTGCGGGGGCGGCGGGGTGTTGGTCAGCTCGGCCAGCAGGTCCAGCGGCGGCCTGGGCGGCAGCGGCTGCTGGGTGGTCCGCTCGGGACCGACCTGCGGGAGCGAGGTGGTGGGCCCGGTGGGGGCGACGGGAGCGGCGGAGGCGGCGGGCGGCTTGTGCCCACCGAGGTCGTCGTCCCGCTTGAGCGCGACGAACTTGCTGGTCCGCTCGGCCTCGGCGGCGGCCCCGCGGCGCACGTCGCCCAGCTTGAGCATGGTGGTGGGCTGGTCGACGGCGGGCGCGGAGGGCCGCCCGGTCCGGAACACGGCGGTCGGCTGGTCGACGGGGCCCTCGGCCTTCGGCGGCCCGTCCTCGGCGGCGCCGGCCGCCGACGGCCCGTCGTCCCCGGGCTCGTCCTCACCGGGCCGGCCGTCCTCGGTGGCCTCCTGGGCCTTCGCGACCGGCTTCCCGTCACCGCCTCCGGACGAACCCGCCTCGGAGTTCCCCTCGCCCGAACCGGCGGGGGCGGCGGCCTTCGCCGCACCGGCGCCCGGCACGTCGTCCTGCGCGGTGTCCTCGGACCCGTCCTCGCCGGGCGCGTCCGCGCCCTTTCCGGTGCCCTCGGCTTCGTCCTCGTCGCCCGCGGCGGCGGCCTCGGGAGCGTCCGTGTCCGTCCCGGCGTTCCCGGGCTCCTCCTCGGCGCGGGACGCGTCGCCCGCGGCCCCGGGAGCGTCCGTGTCCGTCCCGGCGCTCTCGGACCCGTCCTGGTCGCGGGAGGCGCCGACCGCGGGCTTCGGCGCGCCCGTGCCGGTCCCGGCGGCGGCGTGCGCGGCGCTCTCGGGCTCGTCCTGGCCGTGGGAGACGTCCGCCCCACCCCGCGACTCCCCGGC
>NZ_JBVJKE010000009.1:98473-363464 GCF_055585405.1 Streptomyces sp. NPDC053426
GGCGTCAGCCGTCCGTTCGGGGGTGTCCTCGGTCTTGCCGTCGGCGTCGTCCGTGCGGCCGGGCTCCGGTTCCGTCTCGCGCTCGTCCTGGCCGCCGGTGGCGCTCGCGGCCGTACCGGCCTCGGGGGTGTCCTTCCGGTCCCCGGCGTCAGCCGTCCGTTCGGGGGTGTCCTCGGTCTTGCCGTCGGCGTCGTCCGTGCGGCCGGGCTCCGGTTCCGTCTCGCGCTCGTCCTGGCCGCCGACGGTGCTCGCGGCCGTACCGGCCTCGGAGGTGTCCTTCCGGTCCCCGGCGTCAGCCGTCCGGTCCGGGGTGTCGGTGGTGGCGTCCTCGGATTCGTCCGGGTCCGCCGAGCGGACCCACGCGGCCACCGCCTCGCGCAGGCGGCCGGACTCCTCGCCCGCGCCGGAGGACGTCGACAGCACGCGGGTGGCCGTGTCGACGCTCCCGCGGCTCTCCGAGGGCTCGGCCTCGCGGCTCACCGCCAGCCGGGGATCCCGCTTCCCGGGAACCGGATCCGCGCTCCCCGACGTCGGTTCTTCCGACGACTCGCGCTGCTTCGACCTGTCGGGGGACTCGCCCGCCACCGATGCCTCCTCCATGTGCCGCACGCCCCGCGTGCGCCAACCGAACCGTGAACCGCCCGCCCGCGACAGCACTCCGCAGCGCTGTCCGAACCATGTACCAGTGTCCTGTGTGCGGACTTCCCCCACGTGGTAGACGAGAACGACATACCTACTGGTTCCACTACGAAGTGGTCACGCACCCTCGACAGACCAATGTGAGAGGGGTCACCCTGTCAGACATCCACGCGGGGAGGCATGGATGGGCAGGAGCCGCAGAACACTTCCGGAGGAGCTTCTGCTGCTGGCATTGGACCCGACCACGGGTACCACTGCGCAGCCGCAGTCGCTCGACCTCGGTCTGGCCGGAGCGCAGCTAGTGGAGCTGGCGCTGGCCGGACGGATAGCCCCAGACGGGGATCGTATCGCCGTGGTGGTGCCACGGCCGACTGGAGACCCAACACTGGACTGCGCGTTGGAGTTGCTGCGAAGGCGCGGCGCTCCGGTACGGGCGGTCCACTGGATCGGCGGGCCGCGTCTCGGGCTGCGCCAGACCTATCTCTCGCATCTGGAGCGGTGCGGCATGGTGCACGCCGTGGCCGGACAGATGTGCGGGGTGCTGCCGACGACTCGCTACCAGGCGACGGACACCGAGATCAGCCGGGAGATCAGAACCCGGCTGGACTCCGCGATCCGCACCGGCGTCCCGCCGGACCCGCGGACCGCGGCGCTCGCCGCACTGGCGCACGCGGTCGGCCTCGGCAAGCACCTGTACCCGGGGAACGAGGGACGCTCCTCGCGTTCCCGGTTGCGGGATCTGATCCGGCACGACCCGATGGGCGGGCTCGTCGCGCACGCCGTGATGGACGTCCAGAACGGCGTGGCGGCCCAGCCGCGCCGCAACTCCGCCCCGGCGGGCCGGCAGGCCCCCGCCGGCGGCCGGGGCGCACCGGAACCCGCCCGAGGCGTTCCGGCGCAACCGCACCACGGATCCATGGCACGCGCCGCGGCCCACTGAGCCCGTACGTCCCCAGGGCCCAACGGCAAAGGCGCGGGCGCAGGCACAGAGAACGGCACGGCACGGCCGACAGACCCGGTCACGGGAGCCGCGGTCCGAGCGGGGCGAAGGAGAGCGCACGGGTTCTCCCTCGCCCCGCTCGGCGCACCCGCGACGGGCTTCGGCACGCGCCAACACCCGCCACCACACGGTGAAGTGGCGTGTACCCGTCGTATATCCGCCGTTTCCCAGCGGCAGGAAGCACCTTGGTGGCAGTCTGCTCATCAGCAGACACGCAAAGTGGCAAGTACGAGGCACGCAGCCGGAGGTGCACGTCCCGTGGCGTCCAATGTCAATCCCACCGTCAGGCGGCGCCGGCTGGGCCAGGAGCTGCGCCGGCTCCGCGAGGTCAAGGGCATGACCGCCGAGGAGGTGGCGGAGCGGCTGCTGGTGTCGCAGTCGAAGATCAGCCGTCTGGAGAACGGCAGGCGCAGCATCAGCCAGCGTGACGTCCGCGATCTGTGCGGGGTCTACGAGGTGGAGGACCAGCGGATCGTCGAGTCGCTGATGCAGATGGCCAAGGACTCGCGCCAGCAGGGCTGGTGGCACGCCTTCGGCGACATCCCGTACAGCGTCTACATCGGCCTGGAGACGGACGCGGAGTCGCTCCGGGTCTACGAACCGCAGATCATCACCGGGCTGTTGCAGACCCGCGCGTACGCCGAGGCGATCGTGCAGGGCGGTTCGCCGGAGTCGTCCGAGCAGGACAACGACAAGCGGGTCGAGGTGCGGCTGCGCCGGCAGAGCCGGATCACCGCCGAGAAGGACCCGCTGCGGCTGTGGGTGGTGCTGGACGAGGCGTCGCTGCACCGGGTCGTCGGGAGCCGGCAGGTGATGCGGGAACAGCTGGAGCACGTCATGGAGTTGTCCCAGCAGCCGCACATCACCGTGCAGGTGCTGCCGTTCGAGGTCGGCGCGCACGCCGGTATCAACGGGCAGTACTCGATCCTGGAGTTCGCCGACGCGGCCGACTCCAGCGTCGTCTACATCGAGGGCGTCACCAGCGACCTGTACCTGGAGAAGCCGCACGACGTGCAGAAGTACACGGTGATGTACGAGCACCTGCGGGCCCAGTCGTTGAACGTGGAGGCGTCCCGGCAGCGCGTCGAGCGCCTCGCGAAGGAGTACGCGCGCTGAGCGTCGGCCGGGAGGCGGCGGGATGATACACCGCTGACATGTCAGGTTGGAAGTATCACCTGGTATATGCCACCCGGTCGAGTGAACGACTGCTCCGGAAGAAGATGTTGGCGAGTAGCGTCGATCACGCCAACCACCAGCGAGGGTTGGCGAGATCCGTTCTGTGGGTTCACGTCGGAACACACAGGCGGGTGACAGCGACTCAGCATCTGGCTACGGAGCGAACATGTCAATTCGTCTGGGCGCCACGGAAACGTGGACGACGTCCTCCTACACCAACAACAACGGCGCGTGCGTGATGGTCAGGTCGACCACCGAGGCGGCGCTGGAACTCGGGGACACCAAGGTCCCCGAGGGTCCGAAGCTGGCCTTCCCCGCGGACGCGTGGAGCGCCTTCGTGGCCTCGGTCAAGAGCTGACCGGTCCGGCGACGACCGGCCACCGGGCGACACCGGACCGGCACGAGCACCACCGACAGGGCCCTCTCGACCAGTTCGCCGTCCTAGCCGAGAGGGCTCGGCCCGTGCCCTCTCGGCTCAGCCCGTCGTACGGGCCACCGGGAAGGCCACGTCGCACACCGGGTCCTCCGGGCCCGCGGCGTCCCAGTCGGCGAAGTACACCTCCCGGCAGGGGCCCGTCGGCGTCACCCCCTCCGCCCTCATCCACTCCTCGACCGCCTCGAAGGCGGCCAGGATCTGCGGATGCGCCACCTGCGCCTTGGTGATCCGGGTGCGGGCCAGCCGCAGCGCCGGCTCCACCCGCACCGCCGTCCCCCGGACCCGGCCGCTTTGCCCCGCCCAGGCCCGCGCCGCCGCCTCGTCGGCGACCGGCACGCACGCCTCCGCGGGGCCGTCGCTCTCCATGGACACCTCGGAGTGGTACGCCACGAACGGCACCCCGGCAGCGCCCCCGCACTCCCGGGCCGCCTCCTCCAGCCGGCCCAGCGAGGCCCCGATCCACGCCGGCAACTCGCCCGCCAGCACGTGCCGCACCTCGGTGATCAGCACCTGCGCCGGCACGTCCACCGTCTCGACCACGAACTTCCCGTACATCTCGGAGCTCCTCCCCGACAACCGTCCACGGAGGTACGCCGCGAGCGTCCGCTGCCCGGCGTGCCGCGCCTCGACGTCCACCCAGTAGGCGGTGAGCCGTTCGGCGGCCGTCGCGCCGTCGTCCGCGTCGACGACCTCGGCGATCCGGGCGAGCGGCATGTCGAGCTGCCGCAACAGCGCCACAAGCCGGGCGCGTTCCACCTGGCCGGGCCGGTAGAACCGGTAGCCGGTGGCCGCGTCGACCCGCGCCGGGGCCAGCAGCCCCAGCCGGTCGTACAGCCGCAGCGCCTTCGCCGACAGCCGCGCCCGCGCCGCGAACGCCCCGATGCCGATCAGTTCCTCGTCCACGCCGACATCCTCCGTCGCCGGACGGCCTCTCCGCCCGGCGACGGACACGCTCGTCCCTGCCCCAGGGGCAAGGTCAACGGTCAGCCGATCGCCTTCTCCACCGCCGCCACGACCTGAGCCGACTCCGGCTCGGTCTGCGGCGAGAACCGGGCGACGACCTCGCCGTCCCGCCCGATCAGGAACTTCTCGAAGTTCCAGCGGATGTCCCCGCTGTGCCCCTCGGCGTCGGCGAACCCGGTCAGCCGCTCGTACAGGGCGTGCCGCCCGTCCCCGTTGACCTCGACCTTCTCGGTCATCGGGAAGGTCACGCCGTACGTCGCCGAACAGAACTCGGCGATCTCCTCCGCGCTGCCCGGCTCCTGTCCGAGGAACTGGTTGCAGGGCACGCCGAGCACGGTGAAGCCCTGCTCCGCGTACCGCTCGTGCAGCCGCTCCAGACCGGCGTACTGCGGGGTCAGCCCGCACTTGGAGGCCACGTTCACGACGAGCACGGCCCGCCCCGCGTACTGGGCGAGGGAGGCGGAGCCGCCGTTCAGCGCGCCGATCTCGACGTCGAGGGGAGAGGCGCCGTTGTTCTTCGCAGTCGTCATGAGCGCGAGCCTAATCCCATGGCGTGGGGCCGGACGGGCGGGGCGGATCCGGGACCGGCCTCCGAGGAGGACCGGCCCCGCGGATTCACCCCGCCGGGTGTTCAGGGCTTGCGGCCCACACCGCAGTAGGCGTCCACGGCCGCCGCGCCGTCCCCGCTCCCGTCCTCGTCCCCGTCCGGCCGCCACTCCGGCACCCGTACGACGCCCGGCTTCGCCAGCTCCAGCCCGTCGAAGAACCCGGCGATCTCCTCGACGCCGCGCACGTGGTACGGCACGGCGCCGCTGGAGTTGTACGCCTCGGACGCGGCGATCATGCCCTCGCTGGTGGCCGTACTGTCGCTGATCACCAGATGGCTGCCCGGGGGGAGCCCCGCCATGAGCCGGCGCACCAGGTCACGGGCCTGTTCGTAGTCGGAGACATGACCGAGCGTGTTGAGGATCATCAGGGCGACCGGCCGGGACAGGTCGAGCGTCCCGGCGGCGGCCCGCAGCACGGCCTCCGGGTCGTACAGGTCGGCGTCGAGGTACGCCGTCCTTCCCTCGGGCGTGCTGGTGAGCAGGGCGTTCGCGTGGGTGAGGACGATCGGGTCGTTGTCGACGTACACGATCCGGGAGTCCGGGGCGACGCGCTGGGCCACCTCGTGCGTGTTGTCGGCGGTCGGCAGCCCCGTGCCGACGTCCAGGAACTGCCGTATGCCCTGCTCACCGGCGAGGTACCGGACGGCCCGCCCCAGGAACCGCCGGCTGGTGTGCGCCACGTCGACCAGCCCGGGGAAGATCCCCTTGATCTGGTCGCCTATCTCCCGGTCGACCTCGTAGTGGTCCTTCCCGCCGACGAAGTAGTTCCAGAACCGCGCCGAGTGCGGCTTGGTCGTGTCGATCCGGGCACGTATCGCGAAACCGGAACTGTCCTGGGTGGTGTCCTCGGACACGGGCGAGCCTCCTGGGGTGGGCGGTGACAGGCTCCCCTCAACCTATGCGAACCGGCCTTGGCGCACCGGGAGTTGACGGAAGCGGGGGCGCCGCGCCGCCGCGGCCCGGTCTCGGCTCGCCGCTCGCCGCACGGCTGGGCGCGCCGGTGCGGGCCGGCTCGCTCCGGAACCGGCCCGCCCGACCCGCGACGGGGCCACTAGCCGCCCACGTACCAGCCGAATCCGCCGTTGCCGGCGGCGAAGGCCAGCAGTGCCAGCCACAGGACGATGTCGACGACACCGAGGACGATGCCGGCCTTCGCCATCCCGGCACCGTTCCTGACGGCTGCCTGACGGCGGGCGACGGCACCGAAGACGATGGCCAAGGGGCCGAGGACGATGTTCAGGACGAACAGTCCGACGATGCCGCAGCACAGGCTCGCCACCGCCAGGCCATTGGTGCGCGAGCCGGAGGACGCGGCAGATGAGCTGCCGTAACTCGTCATTGGATACTCCCGGTTGTCGGTTGCACGGACCGAACGGGCCGCTGTTTCCTCACACTTGACTTGCTCGTTCCGAATGCCCCTTCCGGGCGCTCCCATGCCGGCGGCCCCGTCGCCGGGCCGGCCCGGCGACGGGGCCGCCGAGGGCACGGAGCGGCGTCACGTGTGCCGCGTCCGTTCCGGCGAGGGCGGGCCGACCCCGAGGAGGCCGAGCATCGCCCGGGTGGCCGGGCTCGGGTTGAAGCGGTTCCACACCAGGTACTCGACGCGACGCGGCCCGTCGACCACCGGGACCAGCGCCAGTCCGGGGACGTCGGCGGCCCGCGGCCGGATGAACGCCGACGGCAGCAGCGCGATGCCGAGCCCGCGCCCGATCAGCCGGGTGATCAGCTCCACGACACCGGCTTCGTACGCGACCCGGCGGACCAGACCCGCGGCGGCGAACGCCTGATCGGACTGGGCCCGCGCGGGCGTCCCGCTCACGAAGTCCACGAACGTCTCCTCGGCGATCTCCCGCAGCGTGACCCGGGGAACGCCCGCCAGCCGGTGCCCGGCCGGCACCACCAGCACATGCTCGTCATGAGCGAGAACGACACACTCCACACCGGAAGGCCGTTCGCTCTCCGGCATCCCGAGGAAGGCGATGTCCAGGTCGCCGTCCCGGACCGCCGCCGCCAGTTCGTCGCTGCGTCCGGAACGGAAGGCGACCTGGACGTCCGGGTGCCGGACGCGGTACCGCTGCAGCAGCTCCGGTACGTCCACGGCGGCCGTCGTCACGATCACGCCGACGGCGAGCCGGCCGCGCACCAGGCCGGTCGCGGCGGCGGCGTCGGCGGCGGCGCGGTCGGCGGCGGCCAGGCACTCGCGTGCGCCGGCGACGAACGCCACTCCCGCAGGGGTCAGTTCGACGCGACGGCTGGACCGGGCGAACAGCTTGACCCCGAGCTCCCGTTCCAGGCCGGCGATCCGGTGACTGAGCGACGACTGCACCACGAAGCAACGCTCGGCGGCACGGGTGAAGTTACGGGTTTCGGCCACGGCGACGACGTAGCGCATCTGCTGGAGATCCACGCCGTCATCGTTCTGGTTCATGGCTGTGATGACAAGCATGTGTTGGACTCATGACGGGGCTCGTTCCGAGACTTCGTCCCATGCACACCTCGACCGGGCGGGCACCGGACCCGCCACGCATCCCGCACGGGAGGCGGGCGGCCACCGTCGCACTGACCGCCCTCGCCCCCGCGTCCTGGGGCACCACGTACGTCGTCACCACGGAACTGCTCCCGCCCGGGCATCCGCTGTTCGCCGGGATGCTGCGCGCCCTGCCCGGCGGGCTGCTCGCGCTGGCGGTCACCCGCGTGCTCCCGCGCGGGGACTGGTGGTGGAAGGCCACCGTCCTCGGCGCGCTCAACATCGGTGCCCTGTACCCCCTCTTGTTCGTGGCGGCCGAGCGACTCCCCGGCGGTGTCGCCGCCACCCTCGGTGCCACCCAGCCGCTGCTGGTCGCCGGGCTGGCCGTCGCGCTGCTCCACGACCGGCCGACGGCCTGGCGGTTGACCTGGGGCGTGCTCGGCGCGGTCGGCGTCGGACTCGTCGTACTGGGGCCGCAGGCCCGGCTGGACGCCGTCGGGGTCGCCGCGGGCCTCGGCGGTACGGCCGCCATGGCCGCCGGAATCGTCCTCACCAAGCGGTGGGGCCTTCCCGCGGGTGTCGGTCCACTGACCCTGACCGGCTGGCAGCTGACGGCGGGCGGCCTGCTCCTGCTCCCGCTCACCCTCGTGATCGAGGGGGCGCCGCCGCACATCGACGCCTCAGCCGCCGCCGGATACCTGTGGCTCGGCGGCGTGGGCGGACTGATCGCGTCCACGCTGTGGTTCCGCGGGATCGGAAAGCTGCCGGTCGGAGCGTCCGCACCGCTGGTCCTGCTGTCCCCGCTGGTCGCGACCGTCATCGGCGTCGCGCTGGGCGAGGCGTGGAGCCCGCCGCAGACCTGCGGCTTCGCCCTGGCTCTCGCCGCGCTGCTCGCGGCGCAGCTCGATCCGGCACGCGGCGGACCGGCGGAGGCCCGGACCCGAGAAGACCGGACGCACGACGACCGCATACGAGAAGGACGGACCCGATGAGGACAGGCATGACGATCGCCGTACTGGGCGCCACCGGGACGGTCGGCCGCCGGGTGGTCGACGAGGCGAGCGCACGCGGACACCGGGTGCTCGCCCTCTCCCGGAAACCCGGGAGTGAGGACCCGGGGAACCCGAAGAGCCCGAACGTGACACCGATCGCGGTCGACGCGAACGACCCACACACCCTGCGCGAGACGCTCACGGGCGGCGCCGCGGACGCCGTCGTACTGACCGTGCGGACCATGCCGGTCGACGAGGAGTTCCTGGTCGGCACCACCCGTACGGTGCTGGACATCGCCGCACGGCTCGGGATCCGCGTCCTCGTGGTCGGCGGCGCCGGCGCGTTGCGCAGCCCCGGTGACCGCGATCTGCCGGTCGCCGACAACCCGGCGTACGTGCCCGCCGAGTTCAAGGCCGTCGCCGCCGCCGGAATCGCCCAGCTGCGGACCTGCCGGTCCCACGCCGACGCCGATTACGTCTACCTGAGCCCGCCGGCCCTGCTCGAGCCCGGCGAACGGACCGGCCGCTACCGGCGCGGCACCGACACCTTGCTCGTCGACGCCGACGGCCGGTCCCGGATCAGCGCCGAGGACCTGGCCGTCGCCGTGGTCGACGAACTCGAGACCCCCGGCCCCGACCACCACATCACGGTCGCCCACCACGGCGGACACCCGTCGGCGTGAGCCGGCCGACGGGCGGGCCGCCGATCGCGCCGGGCGGTCAGCGGACCCGTACGGCCCGGCTCACACCGTGAGACTGAACGCTTCGATCCACGAGTCGTTGTCGTAGGCGCCGGCGTAGGTGAGGTCGAGCGCGTCCCCGGGCTTGTCGCACAGCAGGCCGAGCCAGGCGTCGCCGTGGACGTAGGTGGAGTGGCAGACGTTGCCGTTGCCACCGTCGACGTTGATGCCGAACCCCAGCATCTTCGGGGCGTCCTCCTCGGTACTGCCGACGTAGTTGTCGATGCCGTCGGCGACACTGCTCCACGCCTCGGGGTAGTGCCCCGTGTCATCGGCCGACCCGGGGTTGGGGACGAAGGCGTTGCCGGCCGTGCCCTTGGTTCCGGACACGGCGATGTTGACGGCCGTGAGCGGCGTCCCCGAGCCCGCCGTGCCCGTTGTCTCGCCGTCGCACACGGGGTCGGTCCAGCCCTGGCCCGCCACGTAGGCCCGGTAGCAGATGTGCCGTCCGCCCGGATCCTCCGCGGCCAGTCGCCGGACGGCGGTCGCCGCGGTCCTCTCCGGCGCCTCGGCCTCCTTCTCCTCGGAACCGCCACCCCCCGCTCCGGCCCCGTCCCCGGCGCCGCCGGGCTGCTGTGTCCCGGCCGCGGCCGGGGGCGCCGTGGCACCGGCGGACGGGGCCTTCGGCGCGTCGAGGGACGGTGAGGGAGCGGGCGGCAGCGTGCTGACACCGGCCTCCTGGACCCTTTCGGTGGCGGCGCTGCGGACCTGGGGCTGGTAGGCGATCCACAGCATCACGAACGCGACCGCCAGCGCCAGCGAGACACTGAGGAAGGCCGCCAGCCAGCGCGGCAGGAAACCCCGCTGCACGTACGTGCCCTCCACGTCCAGCGGCGCCACCCCCGACCGCTGCACCGCCAGGGTGTAGGGCCGGCTCTCCGCCGACCCGAACCAGATGATCTGCCGCGGCTTCAGCGTCGTCTTCACGAACGCCGCACGGCCCGGCTCGATCTGCACATTGCTCGGATGGATGTCGTACGACAACTGGTCACCGTTGTCGCTGCCGCTCACCGACGCCGTCAGCTTCGTATTGCCCAGGTTGTCCACGGCCAGTCTCGGACGGCCGCGGAGACGGCCCTTCACCGTCGCAGGCACCAACTCCGCCCGCACCTCCGTGAACGGGGTGACGGTGATGTTCCCCTCCGGAACCGTCGTCGCCTCCGGATGCTCCGTCGGCGTGATCCGCACCGCGTAGGGATTCGGCCCCGCCGTCGCGTCCGGCGTACGCGGCGGAGCGAACGTCAGCTCCACCGTCCCCGTCGTCCCCGGATACAACCGCAGCGCCTGCGGCTCCACGACGGCCCAGGGTGCGAGAGGACCCACCACCTCGAAGCGGTACTCGTCCACCACGTCACCGGTGTTGCGCAGCCGCAGCCGCACGGTCGTACTACCGCCCGGGTCCACGGTCGCGGAGGCGGGCTCGAGGGATGTCCAGAGGCTCACTCCCGGACGTTAAACGCGGCGATGGCGCCAAGTCAGGAACCCACGGGGCACGATGAGTGCCCGAAGAGGCGGAACCGACTGCCCGCCCTCCCGGAACGCGAGCCGTTCTCCGACGGCCGGAGCGAGGCGTGGGTATCTCGTCAGACCTCCTCGACCCGCACGGCGTGGCCCGCGAGGAACGGTCCGGACGAGGAGTCCGAGGCCGGACAGGAGCCCTCCCCGAGGGAGAGACCCCAGGTCGGAGCGGTAACGCCGTTCATGCCACGGATGGCCGGGGAAACACGCTCCGCGGTTCTATGGGGCTGCGCACGTTGATGTACGGGGGCCGGGCTGTGCGTCGACGCTGGTGACCATCGCGCCGGGGCTTCGCGTGAGCCACCGCGCACGGAGGGGCCAGGTGTTGAGCAGGACGGTGACGACCGTGCCGGCGCCCAGAGGGAGCAGGACGGCCATGCCGGCGAAGCCCGTGGCCAGGGCGGAGACCAGGTCCAGCGGTTCCGGGGAGGCCCGGCGCCGTACGGCACCGAGGGCGATGCCCATGATGGGGGTGGAGAGCGGGGCGACGATCATCGCGCCGATGACGGTGGCGGTGGAGTCCGTCGGGATGCCGCCCTCCGCGATCACGGCGGACGGCGTGAGCATGGTCCAGAAGGCCGACTGCTTCGACCGGCTGTCTCCCGACGAGAGGCCGAGGTCCTGCCGGAGGTCGTCCAGAGAACGGCGTTGACGGTCCGGCCGGTTCCGTCCGGGTCGGCTGCTGGGTGCCCGCAGGTCAGGCCGGGCCGCCCAGCCCCTGGGGGTCCGCGATCGTGGCGGTGCCGGTCAGGGACGGAGCGGGCAGTGCGCGGGCCATGTGGTCGAGGACGGCGTGGAACGGGGCCAGAGTGGTCGCGCGGTGCGGGGGCAGGGCGGGGGCCAGGGCGGCGAGGAGAGCGCGCAGGCGGCGGTGGACCTGGAGCGAGTCCGCGCCGTAGAGGACGATCTCGGCGAGGGCGAGGTCGAGCAGGGCGGTCCAGTCGGGGCGGGGCACGGTGAGGCGGGCGTTGTCACCCGGGTCCCGGAAGACGGTGGTGCCGAGGGTACGGGGGGCGAGGCGCAGCAGGGCGGATTCGATCTGGTCGAGTGCCTGGACGGCGGTGGTGGGGTCGTTGACCGCGGGGGAGAGCGCTCTGACGGCGACGTCGACGAGGAGACGGAGGCCGTAGGCGGGGTCGTGGTCGATGCGGCGGGCCGGCCCGAGACGCACGGCACGGGTCAGAGAGCGCACGGTGGTGCCGGGGGTGGGCGCGGGGGAGACGCGGAGCAGTGGCGCGCCGGGTTCGACGAAGCTGCCGACGGCGACGAGGCAGGTCACGCGGAGGTCGAGGCGGGCGGCGACCGCCATGAGGGTGTGGGTGTCGATGTGCTGGACGATGCCGCCGTGCGGCGTGGGGATCTCGGCCGTGTCGGTGTGAGGGCCGGGCGTGGGACCGGTCGCGGAGGGCGGACGTCCCGGATCGTGCCACTCGTGGTCGAGCGCGGCGTGCAGGAGTTGGCCGACCGCCCGTACGAGGCCGCCGCCGGTGACCAGTTCGCGCAGTCCGGCGAGGCTGCGCAGGATCGCCCCGGTGGACAGGACGACGAAGACGATGGCCAGGGTGACGGACAGACGGGGCGCGTGGTCTTCGCGGACCTGGGCGAGGACGACCAGGGCGTAGACGGCTGTGCCGGTCAGCGCGCCGAAGAGCACCAGCGAGCGTTCGAAGTAGCCCAGGACCCCTGCCAGCCTGGGCGACATGCTCTGCACGGACTGGACGACGAGGGTGACGGCGGTGAGCACGAATCCGGTGAGGGTGATGACGCCGGCGGCGATGGCGCCGAGGGTGGCCTGGGCCGCGGCCGGGTCGTAGGACAGCCCTCCGAGGGAGCGGGAGCGCTCCGCGTGCGGCAGCCACCAGCCCAGCAGTGCGCCGCCACCGGCGAGTGCGACCGCCAGGCCGCGGTTGGGCCAGGTCGCTCCGGGGCGGCGATGGCGTGCCGTGGGCCGGGGGTGCGGCATGGGCGTGGTCACTCCTGTCGCGTCGGCGGGCCGGGGCGCACGGGCTGCCGCACATCACCCGCTGCTCGCCTCCTCGTCGGCCGGCCGTTCAGGGTGCCAGGGCCGTGACGGCGACGACGAAGCCGGCGAGGACCAGCAGCGCGAGGGTGAGGAGCGGGGCGCCCGGGCGCCGGCCCGGTGGTTCCGGTCCGCTGATGCGGCGCTGACGGGCGCGCCACTGCACGAAGCTGGCGATCACCATGGCCGTGGCCAGCGTGTTGAGGTAGACGCCCAGCGCCAGGCGCAGACCACGCGGGGTGAGGTCGGTGAGCTTGACGACGGCGAACGACGCGGCCAGCAGGGCCAGCGCGGTGCGCAGCCACGCCAGCAGGGTGCGTTCGTTGGCCAGGGTGGTCCGGTCGTCCGGTTCCCGCTGTCGTGAACCGCCGTCCGACGGTGTGCCGTTCCCGAGCGGTCCGTCCCGGGCCGGAGGTACGCCGTCCTGGGGCATCTGCGGCTCCCTCCTGTCGGGACGAGGGGGTCAGGGAGTGACGATGGCGAAGTCGGGATCGGGATCGGTGAGGTAGCCGAGGAGTTCGGCGAGGGCGCCGGGGTCGCCCGAGACCTCGGCGCGGCCCTGGCGGGCGAGGTCGGTGAGGTCGGCGCCGCCGAGGAGGAGGGCGCGCAGATCGGCTTCGGTCAGGGTGACGTCGACGTCGGGGTCGCGTCCGTCGGGTGCCGCTCCGGTGGAGTGGACCAGGACGCCGTTGCGCAGCCGCAGTGTGATGGGGGCGGCGTCGCGTACCCGGAAGCGGATCGAGAGGTCGGCGTGCCAGCTGCGGGGGCCGTCGACGCGGATGGCCAGGGAGTCGAAGAGCTGGCCGAGGGTCAGGGCGCGCAGGAAGTCCGGGGAGACGGAGACGGTCGGGGTGCCGACCGGGCCCTGGCGCAGTTCCAGGGCGCCGGTGAGGTAGAAGTTGCGCCAGGGGCCGTTCTCGCTGCCGTAGCCGAGCTGTTCGAGGGCGTCCGCCTGCAGGGTTCGTGCTTCGGTGTTGTCGGGGTCGGCGAACAGCACGTGGTTGACGACCTGGGCGACCCAGCGGAAGTCGCCGGCGGCGTAGGAGTCGCGGGCGCGGCGCAGGACGGCGTCGGCGCCGCCCATGAAGTCGACGTAGCGGGTGGCGGCTTCGACCGGAGGGTGCTCCCACAGGTGGGCCGGGTTGCCGTCGAACCAGCCCAGGTAGTGCTGGTAGACCGCCTTGGTGTTGTGGCTGACCGAGCCGTAGTAGCCGTGGGTGTGCCAGGCGCGTTCCAGGGCCGGCGGCATCTGGATGGTCTCGGCGATCTCCAGGGGGGTCAGGCCCTGGTTGAGCATGCGCAGGGTCTGGTCGTGCAGGTAGGCGTACAGGTCCCGCTGCTCGGACAGGAAGGCCAGGATGCGTTCGCGGCCCCAGGTCGGCCAGTGGTGGGAGGCGAAGGCCACCTCCACACGGTCGGCGAAGAGCTGGATGGCCTCGGTGAGGTAGTGGGCCCACACGTGCGGGTTGCGGACCTGGGCGCCGCGCAGGGTGAGCAGGTTGTGGAGGTTGTGGGTGGCGTTCTCGGCCATGCACAGCGCGGAGTGGTCGGGGAAGTGGATGTTCAGTTCGGCCGGGGCCTCGGTACCGGGGGTGAGGTGGAAGACCATGCGGATGCCGTCGACGGTCTCGCTCTGCCCGGTGCGGGTGACGTCCAGGGTGGGCGGGATCAGCCCGATGGAGCCGGTGGACGTGGTCTGCCCGAGCCCGGCACCGATCCGTCCGCGCTCGCCCGCGGGCAGGGCGGCCCCGTACATGTAGGCGGCGCGGCGGTTCATCGCCGTCCCGGCGTAGACGTTCTCGCTGACCGCGTGCTCCAGGAAGCCCTCCGGGGCGATGACCGGCACCCCGCCGTCGACGTCCTCCTGGCTCACCACGCCCTTGACGCCACCGAAGTGGTCGACGTGGCTGTGGGTGTACAGCACGCCGGTCACCGGCCGCTCCCCGCGGTGGCGCCGGTACAGCGCGAGGGCCGCCGCGGCCGTCTCCGCGCTGATGAGGGGGTCGATCACGAGGACGCCGCGATCGCCCTCGACGATCGTCATGTTCGACAGGTCGAAGCCCCGTACCTGGTAGATGCCCTCGACCACCTCGAACAGGCCGTGCAGGGCCACCAGGCGGCTCTGGCGCCACAGGCTGGCGTTGGCGGTGTCCGGGCAGTCCTGATCGAGGAAGTCGTACGCGTTCAGGTCCCACACGCTGCTGCCGTCACCGTCGCGCACCACGGTGTCCTCGACGGTGCCGACGAAGCCACGGCGCGCGTCCTCGAAGTCCTGGGTGTCGTCGAAGGAGTAGCGTTCACGGACCTCGGCGTTGCCCGCCGCGACGCTGCTCTCTGCGGCTTTGGGCCTGCTGATCTCGGCCATGGCGGGTCTTCCTCACGGTGACGGAGCGCGCTCGGGACTCGGCCCCTCCACGCTCCGCCAAGGCCGTGGCGGAAGCCACCGCACACCGCCATTCGGGGCACGCCGGGCAGGATCGGAAGCGGCTGCCGAAATCACCTGAGACAGATCCGCATCCGGGACATGACGACGGGGCCGTCGTGGAACGCGTGTCGAAGAGCCCGATGCCGTCAGGGTGGGAGGTGTGACGGCCGTGCGAACAGCCATTGTCCGCAGCGATCCCATCACTGTCAGTTATGAGGTGATGAACGGCTGGACCGTTCTTGAGGTCGACGGTGAAGTAGACGTATACACACACGCCGGGATGCGCGAGGCAGTCGACCGGCTGCTCGGCGAGGGACACCGCTGCTTCGTGCTGGATCTGTGTCCCGCGTCGTTCCTGGACTCGATGGGCTTGGGCGCCGTCGTGGCGATCACCAGACGCATCCGGGCACTGGCGGGTTCCCTGCGGATCGCCTGCCCCTCTCCCCAACTGCTCCGCCTCTTCGAGTGCGGCGGGTTGCGGGACGTCTACGAGTTCTACGACTCGCCGCAGGAGGCAGCCCGTCAGGCGCCGGCGTCCGACGGCTCCGACGGCTTGGCGGGCCGGCCCGGTACCCGACCGTCTTCGGCGTAGGAGCTCCTTCGACAAGAACGACTGCCGCGAGCGGCACGCGGTACGACAAGCCCGCGGCCCGCCACGAAGCGACCGTGCTGGTCGCGGCCATCGACGACCGGCTGTGACGAGTGGCTGTGACGACCGGCTGTGACGGGTAGCTGTGACGGCACCTTCCCAGGTCGTGACGTGAGGGACGGTGTCAGCGGTGGCCCAGCACGTTGACCACTCGGCCGCTGGGATCGCGGACGAAGAACCGCCGCACGCCCCACTCCTCGTCCTGCAAGGGGTGAACGATCTCCGCGCCGCTGCCCCGCATGACCGCATAGGCGGCGTCCACGTCGTCCACCTCGACGCTCATGTCAGGGGTGACCGGGGCGGTCTTGTCGCTGGTCATGACGCTGACTTGCGCCGCCGGAGCGGAGGGGGAGGCGAGCGTCGTGATCCAGCCGAGGTCCATGACCTCCTCGAAGCCCAACAGGCCATAGAACTCCCGGCTCTCCTGTACGGCCTCCGACCGGATGTTGGGCACGACACGACGAACGGCCATCGACGACTCCAAGCGAGAACGAACCTGACTCCGGGACTCTCCAGGAGTACTACGGCACGTCCGCCGCCGCACACATTTCCGCAACACGCCCCAGCGGGCGAGCCGTCGGCCACAAATCCCGGAGGGCACCTACGAGAGTTCGCAGGTGCCCTCCTTGGGTGCCCTCCTTCTGTCCCCCCGGCAGGATTCGAACCTGCGACACCCGCCTTTAGGAGTTCGATCCGGGCCCGCTCCGGCTGCGATCGTCGGCTGGTGCGGCAGCCGGACAGGGACGCCGGCGTACGTCCCCGTCCGGAGTCGTTGATGTCAGCCGTTGATGTCAGCGACCTTCTGATCCGTAGTTCTATGCGGATCAGCCGGGAGGTCGTATAGACCTCGATGGAAACCGAATAAGGCTTTGCCCGTTGCTGCATTTGACCGCTGAACGGCAACCGGGGTTCGTGTGATCGCCGAACTGCCGGACGAGGCAACCGCTCCGGCACGCGGGTGTACCAAGACACAGACGCACTGAGACCGTTTCATCTTGAACTCGCAGGTCGGACCGTTGGTGTGGGCGGGGATCGACGCGCTCGTGCCGGTTCGCGGGTTCTGGGGTGGTCCGCCGGAGGCGTCTCGTAGGTTCCGCAGTGGGAGGAAGGCGCATGGTGGACGTGCTGACGTGGACGATCGAGCAGCGGATGCGACTGACTGAGCATGCCGAGCTGCTGCGCAAAGAGCTGGCGGAGATTGACGCCGAGCTGGGCCGGCTGGAGGCTGCCGAGGTGGTGTTCGGTCAGTGGGCCGAGGCGACCGACGGGGGACGGCGGCCGTCGGGCATCGTGGATTCGGAGCGCGTCGCGGCTGGTCCGGGTGCGGGCGGGATGCGATTGGCACCGGGCCGGGAACTCACACCGGGCAAGGTCGAGCCGGTCCGCGGCCAGCTGCGCAAACTCGCCGACCGGGGCTGGCTGAAGCGGACCGGATCAGGGCGCTGCCTGCCGCGCTGACCGGCCGGTTCTCGCCGTAACGTGAGGGCCTTCGGCGGGAGTTGGTTCGCGTCTGAAGACTCACCGCCCCGCCGAGGGCACTCGCGATGCTGTCTACCAGGTTCGGCTCCCCGTGTCGAAGCGGACCATCGAACTCGTCGCCAGCCTGATACGCGGGCGGCGCAAGCAGCTCGGCACCCGCTGGCGCAAGGTCACCCCGGGGACCCAGGTGATCGTCGTGCTCGCCGCGCTCCGTCACGACCAGCGGCAACGCCGTCGCCGCCTCCACCGTGCGCCGCTGGGTCCTGGAAGTCCTCGGGCGGCTTGCCGGTCCGACAGGCCGAGCACGAACTGCAGCACGTACACGGTGGCCGGATGGGCGGGCGAGAGGCCCGGACGTCCATCCCGCGGATACCGGTCCGCGAAGTCCTCGTCACGCCAGAGCCCGTTCAGACGGCCTCTCACCCACATCGCCGCCGTGCCGCCCGGGCTGCCCGCCCGCGCGATCTGCGCGGTCAGAGGCGGAACTTCCTCACCGGAACGAGGACGGAGCGACTACGGACACCTCGACAACTGCACGGACTCCAGGAACACCCCGAGCATGCCCACCGGCCACCGCGACGCACCGGAAGACTCCAAGATCCCCGACAGAGCCGAGCTCAGCCCATGCTGGCGAATGTGAGCTCGGCCATGCCCCAAAGACCGAAGAGCTGGAGCCCCAGAGCGCCAACCGCCACTCCCAACGCCGCGCCGGTGGTCAGTCGGCGCCGCACGAACCTGTGTACAGAAAGCGTGACGGCTGCGACAAGGAAGAGCAGGATTACGGAAAGGGGCATATCTACCTCTACGGAAGGATTGCAGCTTGACGGTAAGAGCACACCCGGATAACAGCGTCTACGGATCTCAACCGTCTAGACGAAGTCGGTCGTGAATTGGTTCACCGGGTTTTGAGCACATCGGGATCTGCGGAAGACCCGCTACGACTTCGGGGCGGGCGCCATCTTGTCCGACGGGGCACGTCACCCACATGCGCAGCCGGCAACCGCATGAACGCCCATTGCGCCACCACGCTGCTACGAGCCCTGCTCGTTTGGTGAGGGGCACGTTCTGGAGCCGTACGTCGAAGTCCGTGTCGGCGTTCCATTCGGGACCGGCGGCGGCATCCAGGGCGTTCGCCAGGGTCCTGGCCAGCCGGTTGTGCCGCTTGGACGCGCTCAGACTCACGACGACCATGCCGTCCGCGATCTCGATAGCGGCGCACTGCTCCTCGGACCAGGAGGCGTACTCCTCCGCCGTGATCTGCTCATGTATCCACGAGGGGGCCGCCATCTCGGCGGCCATCACGCACCTCCCAGACACTGTGCGGCGGGCCCAGTCCCGCCGGATTCAGAGTGCTGGCTCCCACCGGCTCCACGGCCGACCCACCGCCGGTCTGAACTTCTTCGTCAGCGCGCACCTTCAGGCGGGCTTGTCGCACTTGAGCGCGGCGGCCTCGTTCGGGAAGTACCCGCGGGCCCGGACCGCTTGCGGATGCGCGACCGACGAGCACCCCGGCCCGGCCCATGACAGAACAGTTTCAAAACCGGAATGGACAGCGCCGAAACCTCCTTGGCAGACTCCCAGTCGCGAAGACCCGCACCGGACTCGGTGGGGCACGAGAGTTGACGGGGGCCAGCTGGTGAGCTGGGACGACGCTCCGCTTCCGCGGCGCATAGGGCAGTACCGGATCGTCGGCCGGCTCGGCCGCGGAGGCATGGGCGAGGTGTACATCGGCCGCACCCCGGGCGGCATGAAGGTGGCGGTCAAGGTGATCCACCGTCAGCATACGGATGACCCGGAGTTCCGCCGCCGGTTCGCCCGCGAGGTGCGTGCCGCCCGGCAGGTCAACAGTGCCTACACGGCCGCGGTGGTGGACGCCGATCCGGACGCGGAACAGCCCTGGCTGGCCACCATCCACGTGGCCGGCGTCTCCCTCACCCAAGCGCTGAGGGAGTACGGGCCGTGGCCCGTGTCCTCGGCGCGGGCCCTGGGCGCGGGTCTGGCGGAGGCACTCGCCGCCATTCACGCCGCGGGAGTCGTCCACCGCGACCTCAAGCCGTCGAACGTCATCCTCACTGCGAACGGCCCCCGGGTCATCGACTTCGGCATCTCGGCCGTCGTGGACGCCACCACCATGACCGCCACCGGAACCTTTCCCGGCGGCACTGCCGGTTTCGCTTCCCCGGAACAGATCCAGGGGCTGCCCGTGGGCCCGCCGTCCGACGTGTTCTCCCTGGGCGTCCTGCTCGCCCACGCCGCCGGCGGCCGGAGCCCGTTCGCGCAGCAAACCACCGACCGGAACATCGTCTTCTACCGGACCGTCCACGAGGCGCCAAACCTCGACGCCGTGCCGTCCGAGCTGCGCGCAGTCGTCGCCGCGTGTCTGGCGAAGGATCCCGCCGGCCGGCCGGGCACGGGCGAGCTGCTGCGGTGGCTGGTCGAACCCACGGACGACCTGGAGACTGTGCTCGGCACCGACGCGTGGATGCCGGGCCCCGTCGCGGCGCTGGCCGCCCAACGGGTGGGCGAGTCGACCGGCGCCCTGCTCCAGGACGCCGCCTCTTCCGCCCCGGTCGCCGTGGAGGAGGAGAAGCAAGAGGCGATCGCGACTCATGCCCGGCCCGACGCGCCGGCGGACCCGACGGCCTCCGCGGTTCCGACGGCCCGCGCGGACCCTGGTGCTGCCGCCCTGGCCACCGCGTCCACCGTCGGTGCCGCAGCCGGCCCAGGCCCCGGCCCGGCATCACCGGCCCCCGGCTCCCCGCCCACTGGCGGGACCCGCGCATCCCGCCGCAAGGACCAACCCGGCCGCCGCCCTACCGCTCTCACCGTCACTGCCGCCGTCGCCGCCGTCACCCTGGGCGTGGGCGGTATCTGGTGGTCCCAGCTCAACGATTCCGCCCAGCAGCCCCCCTCCGACTCCGCCGCAGGGCCATCCCTCTCCCCCACGCCCACCACCGCCGCGAGCGCCAGCTCCACCGCCACCGCGAGTCCCTCGTCCAAGGACTCCCGTCCGGCGTCACCCGACGCCGTCACCGGCACCGGTGACGACACCGGCGACGATGCCCCTCCCGAGAAGCAGCCGGCCAAGGAGAAGACGACGCCGAGCGTGGACTTCCGGGGGACCTCGACCGTCTGCGGCGACTTCCGCAGCACAGGGTCACCCTCCGTGAAGGTGAGCGCCTGTGTCCTGCCGAACGCCGCCGAGGAGTACGCCGCCTTCGGCGTGCAGGTGAAGAACGAGGGCGCGGAGGGCGCCACGGTGACTGCGGCGGTCTGGTACTACGACAGCGGGGAGCAGAAAACCTGCCCCAACCTTGCCGAACCCCAGCGGAAGATCTACATCGCGCCCGGCGACACCTGGTGGAGCGCTCCAGGGAAGTGCGGTGTGTACAGCCTGAGCACCGGCAACTTCCAGGGGGCCGGAACGGCCGTCGTCGACCCCTCGGGAACGGCGGATCCGCGCCTGTCCGGCAGAGTCATGGGGCGGACCGTCACTTTCCGGGACGGCCAGGCGCTCTGCCGGCAGGCGGACGGGACGTGGTCCCCCTGTTGAGCGCCAGGACAGACGGGGCGGGCGCCTTCCTTCGCTCCGACGAAGCTCGGCGACAGACGAAGCCCGCGCCCGCGGTCCCCGCTCTCTCAACAGACCGAGGTCCCGGGAACCGTACCTCCGGTCGCCGGGGTCCATCCTTGCCCTTCACCCGTGTCTTTACTGCGGCGGGCAAGGTCCGGGTTGCTCAGTTCCGTCGCGTGTTCCTCCAGGGCGGCGGTCATCTCCTCCAACTTCGCCTGTGCGGTGGCCAGGTGCTGGGCAGCCTCGGGGGTGCTGCCGCTGATGTGGATCTGCCGCTGGTCTCCGCCGACCCGCCCCGTGTTGATCTGGTTGCCGCTGCCTGTGATGTGCACGCCTCCGCCACTCGTGTCGCGTCGCCCTCGCCAGGTGCCCGTCGTCATCCTTTCGCCGTAGCGTCGTTGGTCGGGGTCGTCTGAGCCTGGCCGCCGTGCATAGTGCCGGTGTTGACCTGGTGGTGCGTCTCCCTCGGATCAGGTCAGCCGAGTGGTCGGTGGCTTTCCTGCCGGGCCCGATCGATCGCGACAGCGGCTGTATCTCCGGCCAGCCGCTCGATCTCCTCGGGGGCCTCCCGCTCGTCGAGGAGAAAGAGCCGTTCACCGATGAGACGGGTGGTCGTATTCCAGCCGAGACGCCGTCCCGCCTCCCTGGCGGCACGCCGGACGTCCTTGAACTCGCCCATCTCCGCAAGATCGTCAGCGCCAAGGATCAGATGCCCGCAGTACCCCTCGTACTCCGGCTTCAGCGCGGCCCGCATCAGCGACTCAAGCCGGTCGACCAGCTTCTCGTACCGGCGCCGGGCCGGCTCGTCCTTCGCGGGCATCTCGCACAGCTCCCCACCTCTGCCCGCAGCAGCATGTGTGCCATATGCGTGCTGCGAGGAAGAAGACCCTCCCGTCCGTCGGACGGAAGGGCCTCTGACCAGGTGTTTCCCTGTGCCCCCGGCAGGATTCGAACCTGCGACACCCGCTTTAGGAGAGCGGTGCTCTATCCCCTGAGCTACGAAGGCGGGGCTTGATCGTGGGACGGTCCTGGTCGGGTGTCTCCGTCAAGCCCTGAGCGTCCTGGGTCGGTGGCTGGGGTGCCTGCCAGGGTGCTCGGTCCACAGGGTACCGGATCGGTGCTGCGGCGGGGGTTGGTGTGGGGCGTCGGCCGGTGTCGTCGTCTCGCCTGTTGCGGAGGCGTCCTCCCTCGGCGGCAGCCGCGGCGGCTTTCCGTCAGGATTCGCCGAACAGTACCCAGAGGGCCATGAGGGCCAGGAATCCGGTCACCGCCAGTGCCGGGAGGCCGAGGATCGCGGTGAGCACCCCCCACCGGGTACGTCCCCGGGGTGCCTTTGCCGGCCCGCCGGCGTTCGCGGTTGCCCGCTGTGTCTCCGTCATGAGCTCACCTGTCGATCCGTAACCGCCGTGCGGGGCGTTCCAGTTGACGCCGGGTCGAGGGACCGGCCCGGTGATTGTCGTCGATCGTGCCGTGTCGCACCAGCTTCGTCGTCGGGGGTCAGTCCGGTGGCGTACGGGTCACCCGTACCCGGTACTCCTCCGCTTCCGCCGCCGTCACCGCCACCCGGATGCCCGCCCGGCGGTCCACGAAGCTCTCGCCCGGTACGAACGTCGCGTCCGAGAGTTCCGCGTGGACGTTGGGGGAGCGGGTGCAGCCGCCGCTGTCGTGGCGGGAGTCGTAGACGGTGATCGGGCCCATGCCCGTGTCCACGTTCGCGTCGACGCGGTAGATGAGGACGCCGGGGCGGCACACGGCCTCGTCGTTGCCGGCGCGGGTGCGCAGTTCGACGGCGTAGCCGGAGTGGTCGTCCAGGGGGATGAAGACGAGTTTCGGGCCGCCCGCCCGTGCCAGGGGGGTGAGTGCGTACTCCCGGGTGCCCGGGTCCGCCGCGCAGCCGACCTGGGACGCGTCCAGCCAGCCCAGCTTCCACTTGTGCCAGGCGAGGAGGTCGTTGTTGGCGCCCCAGTCCTCGCTCATGATGTCCCAGTGGCCGACCGCGCCGCCGCCCTCGGCGGTGTACAGGTCGGGCAGGCCGAAGACGTGGCCGTTCTCGTGCGGCAGCACGCGGTAGCCGGTGCGGTCGTAGGAGCCGGAGCCGTCGTCCTGGCGGGAGTAGACGAAGGACGCGTTGGAGACGGGGACGCCGTCCGCGCTCGGGGCCTCCTTGTTGCCGGCGAAGGTGACGGACAGGACCGTGTCGAGGGCGGCGGGGCCCGCGTTGGGGGTCACCAGTACGTTCAGCAGGTCGTACGACTGGAAGTCCACCTCGGGATCGGCCTCGGCCACGATGTCGCGGACCAGTTCGCGGTAGCCGGGGTCGAAGGGGGCGCCGCGCTCTATGCCGTACGCGCGGAACGACTTGGGCATCCGGAGCCAGTCGGGGACGGGGAGTTCGGGGCGGTAGTCGAGGCGGCCGTAGGAGCTGGTGGCGAACCACTCGCTGGTCTCGGGGAAGAACTCGCGGTAGCGGTCGAGGGCGTCTCCCTCGCCGGGCGCGTCGGAGAAGTCGATCATCAGGGTGAGGGCGCGGACCGTGCCGGTGGAGCGGGTGTAGCCGGGGGCCGTGGGGATGCCCTCGGACATCTGGACCTCGCCCTCCGCGCTGATCATGCAGGGGCCGTGCACGGAGGTGCGGGAGAGGGTGCTGGGTCCGGCGCCGGCGGTGGAGGTGCCGGGGGAGAGGCCGCTGTTGCCGGCCGAGGTGCTGACCGCGAGGGTCAAGGCGGTCACCGATGCCAGGGCGGCCAGCCGGCGCGGGGATATCCGGCGTCGGCTCGGCTGCGGCTGCATGCGGGGACCTCCGCTCCACACGGCAGCCGCCGGTCTCCGACTGCACCCTCCCGATCACCCTGCGTCGCAGGGTGGGCGGGCGCCTGCTGGGAGGTCCGATCGTGGGGCCGTACGGCCGGTGCGTTGTGAGGCGGGTCACAGGAGAAGGGGGCGGGAACGGGAAATAAGCGGGGATCGTTTCCCCGTTTAGACCTGTGTCCGAGCGAAACGGGGACTCGCTCCCCGGATCGCGGACATGACACAAAGATCAAGCCACTACGACCAGACCAGGAGTGCACCGTGCAGACCGCCATCCCCGTACCGCGCAAGGCACCCCGGCCCCGCGCCGACGCCCTGCGCAACCGGGAGCGGATCGTCACCGCCGCCCGGGAGATGTTCGTCGAGTTCGGGCCCGAGGTGCCGCTCGACGACGTCGCCCGCCGGGCCGGCGTCGGCAACGCCACGGTGTACCGCAACTTCCCCGACCGCGACGCGCTGGTGCGCGAGGTCGTCTGCTCCGTGATGGACCGTACGGTGCGGGCGGCCGAGCAGGCGCTCAGCGAGACCGGGGACGCCTTCGAGGCGCTGGAGCGCTTCGCGCACACGGCCGCCGACGAGCGGATCAGCGCGCTGTGCCCGATGGTCTCCAGCACCTTCGACCAGCACCACCCCGACCTGGAGGACGCACGCCGGCGCGCCGAGGGCCTCGTCGCGCAGCTCATGGACCGCGCCAAGGCGGCCGGTCAGCTCCGCGGTGACGTGGAGTACGGCGATCTGATGGTGGGCGTCGCCCAGCTGAGCCGGCCCCCGGCCGGTACCGGCTGCGACAACGCCGACCGTTTCGTCCACCGCCATCTGCAGCTGTTCCTGGACGGGATGCGGGCCCCGGCCCCGACCGTCCTGCCGGGTTCGGCCGTGACCGTGGAGGATCTGCGCCGCTGAGCGATCTCTGACGCGAGCAGGATCTCCGTACCGGAGTGGGATCCCCGTACCAGAGCGGGATCTCCCTACCGGAACGAGATCCGTACCAGAGCAAGACCCGTGCCAGCGGCCGCCCCCGGGGCGAGTCGTTCCCTTGACGACACCGTTTTTTCATCTCATTTTTCAAAATTTCCGTCACGAACTTCCGAAGTGGGTACCCCCATGTCTGCAACAGCCTCAGCGGCCGGAAAGGCCCGGAGCGCTCCGGACGGCCCGGACGCCAACCGCTGGAAAGCGCTCGTCTTCATCGCGCTCGCCCAGCTGATGGTCGTCCTGGACGCCACCATCGTGAACATCGCCCTGCCCTCCGCCCAGCAGGACCTGGGCATCTCGGACGGCAACCGCCAGTGGGTGGTCACCGCCTACGCCCTCGCCTTCGGCGGACTGCTGCTGTTCGGCGGCCGGATAGCCGACCTGTGGGGGCGCAAGCGGGCCTTCGTGCTCGGTCTGGGCGGGTTCGCGCTGGCCTCCGCGCTCGGCGGCGCGGCCACCAACGAGGCCATGATGTTCGGCGCCCGCGCCCTCCAGGGTGTGTTCGGCGCGCTGCTCGCGCCCGCCGCGCTGTCCCTGCTCGCGGTGATGTTCACCGACGGCAAGGAGCGCGCCAAGGCGTTCGGCATCTACGGCGCGATCGCCGGTGGCGGCGGCGCCGTGGGTCTGATCCTCGGCGGTTTCCTCACCGAGTACCTGGACTGGCGCTGGACGTTCTTCGTGAACATCCCGTTCGCCGTGGTCGCCGCGGCCGGCGCGTACTTCGTCATCCGTGAGCCCGAGGGCGGCCGCAACCGCTCGCCGCTCGACGTCCCCGGTGTGCTGCTGTCCACGGTGGGCCTGGTCGCGCTGGTCTACGGCTTCACCCGCGCGGAGTCCGAGGGCTGGAGCGACTCGCTGACCGTCGGCATGTTCGTCGCCTCCGCCGTGCTGCTCGCCGCCTTCGTGGTGGTCGAGGCCAAGGTCAAGGCGCCGCTGCTGCCGCTGCGCGTGATCACCGAGCGCAACCGCGGCGGGGTCTACCTCTCGCTGGGCCTGGCGATCATCGCGATGTTCGGCCTGTTCCTCTTCCTCACCTACTACCTCCAGGTCGTGAAGGGGTACTCGCCGGTCAAGACCGGGTTCGCCTTCCTGCCGATGATCGCGGGCATGATCACGGGCTCCACCCAGATCGGCACCCGGCTGATGACCCGGGTCGCGCCCCGGCTGCTGATGGGCCCCGGCTTCCTGGTCGCCGCGCTCGGCATGCTCTTCCTGACCCAGATGGAGATCGACACCTCGTACGCGGCCGTCCTGCTGCCCGGCATGCTGCTGCTCGGCCTCGGCATGGGTACGGCGTTCATGCCGGCCATGTCGCTGGCCACGCTGGGCGTCGAGCCGCGTGACTCCGGTGTCGCCTCCGCGATGGTCAACACCTCGCAGCAGGTGGGCGGCGCCATCGGTACGGCCCTGCTGAACACGATCGCGGCCTCGGCCACCACGTCCTACGTCGCCGACCACATCGGCGGCGCCACGAGCCGGTCCCAGCAGCAGCTCGTCCAGCTCCAGGGGCAGGTGCAGGGCTACACCAGCGCGATCTGGTTCGCCGTCGGGATCCTGGTGGCGGCCGCGGCCATCGCCCTGACCCTGATCAACGCCGGCCGGCCGGGCGGCACCGCGGTCGCCGGGTCCGCCGGAGAGAACGGCGAGGCCGTCGAGGACGAGAGGGCGGTGCCGGTGGTCATGCACTGACGGTCCGCCCGTCCCGTACCACCCGCACCACCCGTTCCGTCCATCCCTCACCGCCCGTACGGAAGAGGAGGGGACGCCTCCTCCGTACGGCTTCCCGGACCTGCCCCGGCTCCCGCCCCGTCAGCGGAGCCAGGGCAGGTCCGCGCCCGTGCCGCTCGGCTGAAGTCCCTCGGCGACGATCCGCATGATCTCGCCGAGGGACTTCTGCTGTTCCGGAGTGAGCCGGTCGAAGACCGCCTGGCGTACGGCGTCCACATGGCCGGGCGCGTGCCGGCGCAGCACCTCCTGGCCCTCCTCCGTCAGTACGGCGAACTGGCCCCGCTTGTCGGAGGGGCAGTCCTCACGGCGTACCCAGCCGTTCTTCTCCAGGCGCGCGACGGCGTGCGAGAGGCGGGAGCGGGTGATCTTCGCGGACATCGCCAGTTCCGTCATCCGCAGCCGGCGGCGCGGGGACTCGGCGAGCTTGACCAGCAGGCCGTAGTAGACGTGCGGCATTCCCGCGTCACGCTGGAGCTGACGGTCGAGGTGGTCCTCCAGGAGGGTGGCGGCCTCGATGTAGGAGCGCCAGACGCGCTGTTCCTCGTCGGTGAGCCAGCGGGGTCCGTCGGCGGACGCCGATGATGCTGCGGGTGCCGTGTTCATGTACTCCACTGTACGGCCGCTGTTCTTGAAGGTTAAACAAATTCACCGTACAGTCGATGGTGGAAGTTGAGACTTCAAGTAAGTTCGCCGCTTCGGAAGGGAGCCGCCGTCATGACCGCCGCCACCCAGGAACGCATGCCCGCTCTCTACCTCAGCCACGGCGCCCCGCCCCTGGCCGACGACCCCGTCTGGCCCGGCGAACTGGCCGCCTGGTCGGCCGGACTGCCCCGCCCGAAGGCGATCCTGGTCGTCTCCGCCCACTGGGAGGAGGCCCCGCTCGCCCTCGGCGCCACCGAGACCGTCCCCCTGGTCTACGACTTCTGGGGCTTCCCCGAGCACTACTACCAGGTCACCTACGGCGCCCCCGGCGCCCCCGCGCTCGCCGAGTCCGTGCGCAAGCTGCTGCGCGCGCCCGGCACGCCCGTCCAGGACGTCCCCGACCGGGGCCTGGACCACGGCGCCTACGTCCCGCTGGTCGAGATGTACCCGGAGGCCGACATCCCGGTGCTCCAGGTCTCCATGCCGACCCTGGACCCGGTGAAGCTGATGGAGATCGGGCGCAGGCTCGCCCCGCTGCGCGACGAGGGCGTACTGATCGTCGGCTCCGGGTTCTTCACCCACAACCTCGCCGCACTGCGGCAGGGCGGCATCCCCGCCTGGTCGGCGGAGTTCGACGCCTGGGGGCGGGAGGCCCTGGAGACGGGTGACGTGGACGCGCTGCTCGACTTCACCCGCAAGTCCCCGGCCGGCCTGCTGGCCCACCCGCGCACCGAGCACTTCGCCCCGCTCTTCGTGACCATGGGCGCGGCGGACGCCGCCGGGGAACTCGGGGAACAGAAGTCCGTGATCGACGGGTTCTGGCTGGGGCTGGCCAAGCGGTCGGTGCAGTTCGGCTGACCTCCCCGGCGGCTACAGGGGCTTCCCGTGCCAGGTCACGTCCCACCGGCGGCCCACCCCCCGGGGCACGTGCCGACGTGCCGGGATCCGAAACGCTCGTGCAGCCGTGCCGAGGCGTCGTCCGGCCGGGCGACGCCGGCCGGTGTCGGGGGTGACGCGGGCCGGTGTCTCCACCGAGGTCGCGCAGGCGGGCTCGGGGCGGAAGGGGCTGGAGGTGGCGTACCCCGGGATCCGCCGCGAACCGGCGCCCGTGGCAACCATCAGGCGGCACGGGCCGTCTACAGGGTGGGAGGGCGGTCGGGAGAGGTGCTCCTCCCGAGTGAAAGGCGCCGTGTCGAATGTGATCGCCGTCTCACGTGCGTAGTGGTCGTACAGGTCGGTGAGGGCCGTCGGATCGCCCTCCGCGCCCGGCCTGACCTGGACCTCTTCGTGCTCCGACGGCCTCGGTCCTCCTCGCGTGGCCCGACAGGGTACTGCATGATCAGAAAAATCGGGGGGCGGGTTGGGAATTCTGTCCGGATTCCAGTCGTTGTTTCCATTGGATGCAGGGCACTCGACCAGAGTCCGGAGGGACCTGAGAGACGTGTCAGGCGTCCGCAGGACCACCCGCTGACCTCATCATCGCAAGGGAGCACGCATGGCAACCCGCGCCGTCGCCCGTCGTCAGTCCGCCACCGGCGAGACGGCCGACTCGGCACGCAGTGTCCGCGCCCATGGCGGCGAGATCGCCGACCGCGACCTGGTCGGCATGTACCTGGACGAGATCGCGCGCACGCCGCTGCTCGACGCCGCCAAGGAGGTCGAGCTGTCCCAGATCATCGAAGCGGGTGTGTTCGCGCGACAGATCCTCGACGGCCTCGAGGAGAACAAGGCCGGGGCCACCACCGAGGAGCTCGAAGCCCTGTACGACGCCAGTGAGCGGGCCAAGGACGTCTTCATCCGTTCCAACCTGCGCCTGGTCGTCGCCGTGGCCCGCCGCTACCCCCGCAGCGGTCTGCCGCTGCTCGACCTGATCCAGGAGGGCAACGCCGGTCTGGTCCGCGCGGTCGAGAAGTTCGACTACCGCAAGGGCTTCAAGTTCTCGACGTACGCGACCTGGTGGATCCGTCAGGCCATCACCCGGTCGATAGCCGACCAGTCGCGCACCATCCGCCTGCCCGTCCACCTGGTGGAGGAGCTGGGCCGGATACGGCGCGTGCAGCGCGAGTTCAACCGTGAGCACGGCCGGGAGCCGGAGCCCGCGGAGGTCGCCGCCGAGCTCGGCTCCACGCCGGAGCGCGTCGTCGACGTACTCGACTGGGCCCGTGACCCGGTCTCGCTGAACATGTCGGTGGACGACGAGGGCGAGACCCAGTTCGGTGACCTGCTGGAGGACACCTCGGCGGTGTCGCCGGAGCAGTCGGTGCTGACGCTGCTGCGCAGCGAGGAGCTGGACGACCTGATCGGCCGCCTCGACCAGCGCACGGCCTCCATCATCAAGATGCGGTACGGCATCGAGGACGGCCGCGAGCGCACGCTGACCGAGGTCGGCAAGGAGCACGGCCTGACCCGCGAGCGCATCCGCCAGATCGAGAAGCACGCCCTGCTGGAGCTGAAGAAGCTGGCCCGCGACACCGGGTTCGACGCGGCGGCGTGAGAGCGGACCGGGTCCGGCATGGTGGAGTGACCGCCGGGCCGGACGCGGGAGCGTGACATCCGGCCGGTTCCGGGTTCCCGGCGCGGCGGCGTGACGGTCGGATCGGACGCGGTGGCGTGAGGATCCGAGCGGCGCGGTAGCGTGGCGGGTGGGCTGTCGGAGGTGAACGTGGCGGTGCTGTCGCCGGGTTCGGCGCGGGGGTGTTGATGCCGCCGTGCGGAGTCCGGGGGAGCGACGGGGTCCGTGCGGGACCCCGGCCGCGTACGCCGGGTGGCGAAAGACCGCGCAAAACATGGCCGTTCCCCGCCGCTTCAACCCGCTGGACCCCGGGAACAAGAATGCAAGGACCAGGAGTTGGTACTTCGGGCTCCTGAGATCCTGGACCCACCGAGCCACGTCCCGACGCACAACCCCCCCCGGCGCCGGGACTTCCCAAAGCCGGGTTCGGCGCCCTCCCCCCGGGCGCCGGACCCGGCTTCCTCGTGTGCGCCGTCGGCCGGCGGGTCACCCCGGACCTGAACCCCGGGGTGGCCCGCCAGATGGCAGATTGTGCCACATGGGCATAGCCTGCCGGGCGTGAGCAGCACCACCCCGACGCCGTCCTCTCCTCCGCCTCCCGCGGTCTCGCTGACCGAACGGCGCAAGGCCGAGACCCGTATGGAGATCGCCCGCGCGGCGGCCGGTCTCTTCGTCCGGCAGGGCCTGCGGGCCACCCGTGCCGAGGACATCGCCCAGGCGGCCGGCATCGCCCCGCGCACCTTCTACCGGTACTTCGCCAGCAAGGAGGAGGCCATCGGCCCGCTCTACGCCATCGGCGCCCAGCGCTGGGTGGCGGCGGTGCGCGCCGCGCCCGCCGAGGTGCCCCTGCCGCAGGTCCTGGAGGACGCCGTGCGTCACACGCTCACCCCCGGGCTCGGGGTGTCGGCGGCCTCCTGGGACTGGGTGCGCACCCTGATCCGGCTGGCCGAGGCGAACCCCGCCCTGCGCCGGGTGTGGGCCGAGGCGTGCCGGGCGTCGGAGCGGAGCCTGGCGGAGGCGCTGGCGGAGCGGCTGACGGCGGCTCAGGCCCCGTACGAAGCCGACAACGTTGCCGCCCGCACCCGGCTGTGCTTCACCGCCGCCGTCGCGAGCGCGGCCGTCCGCACGGCCATGGAGAGCTGGGCGGCCGGCGACGGCCCCGCCGAGGGCCCCCGCGGCCCGGCCGAACTGGCGGTCACCAACCTCGCGGCGCTACGGGACTTCGCGTGGACCTGACGCGGGCTCACGGCCCTTCAGGAAGAGGCTGACTCCGGACCACCGCCCGCCGCCCGGCTCATCCGCGCGCCCAACTCCCGTACCGCCTCCACCAGCTCCGCGGGTTCCCGCACCGTGAACTCGTGGCCCAGCATCGCCAGCCGTACCGCCATCCAGTCCTTGGCGTCGCTCACCGTCGCGCGCAGCCGGCAGCTGTTCTCGTCCAGCGGCTCGGGCGGGCCCAGCCAGCCCGGCAGGCGGGCCGCGACCGCCCCGGCCGGTGCGGCGAAGGTGACGACCATCTCGTACGACTCCCGCGCGCGCTGCATGGACCGGCGCAGGAACTCCGCCGCGCTCCCCGTCGGCAGCTCCCTCGGTGTGAACCGCGCCCCGGTCGCGAAGGGGTCGCTCACCCGGTCGACGCGGAACGTCCGCCAGTCCGCGCGGTCGAGGTCGTACGCCACGAGGTACCAGCGCCGCCCGGTCGACACCAGCCGGTACGGCTCGGTCACCCGCCGGGACTCCGTGCCGTCGGCGGCCCGGTAGGCGAACCGCAGCCGTTCGCGCCCGGCCACCGTGGAGGCCATGACGGTGAGCGTCTCCGGCGCGATCGTCGCACCGTCGCCGCTGGTCAGCGGGGTGGTCGCGGCCTGGAGCGTGCTGACGCGGTGGCGCAGCCTGCCGGGCAGCACCTGTTCGAGCTTGGCCAGCGCCCGCACCGACGCCTCGTCCACGCCCTCCAGCGCGTGCCCGGCGCCGGCCCGCAGGCCGACCGCGATGGCCACCGCCTCCTCGTCGTCGAGCACCAGCGGCGGCATCGCCTTGCCGGCGACGAGCCGGTAGCCGCCGTCCGCGCCCATGGTCGCCTGTACGGGATAGCCGAGCTCGCGCAGCCGGTCGATGTCCCGCCGGACCGTGCGCCGGGAGACCCCGAGCCGGTCGGCCAGTTCGCCGCCGGGCCATTCGCGGGGCGTCTGGAGGAGGGAGAGGAGTTGAAGGAGCCGGGCCGGAGTGTCCGTCGTCATGAGAACGAGGATGCCGGAGAAGTAGGACCTGATCTGACCTACACGGGTCATAGCTTTCGATGCATGAACTCCACCGACACCCCGCAGGCACCACAGCCCGTCGAGGGCGACCGTCGCCGCTGGTTCGCGCTGGCGATCGTGATGACCGCGGCCTTCATGGACCTCGTCGACGTCACGATCGTCAACATCGCGATCCCGTCGATCCAGCGCGACGAGGGCGCGACCTTCAGCCAGATCCAGTGGATCACCGCCGGTTACGCACTGGCCTTCGCCGCCGGGCTCGTCACCGGCGGCCGGCTCGGCGACATCCACGGCCGCAAGCGGATCTTCCTCATCGGCATCGGCGGCTTCACCCTCGCCTCCGCGCTGTGCGGCTTCGCCGTGAACCCGGAGATGCTGGTCGCCTCCCGCATCCTCCAGGGCGCCATGGCGGCGCTGATGGTGCCGCAGGTGCTGTCGATCGTGCACGCGACCTTCCCGCCGCACGAGCGCGGCAAGGTGTTCGGGCTGTTCGGCGCGATCGTCGGCCTGGGCGCGGTGTCCGGGCCGCTGCTCGGCGCGCTGCTGACCGAGTGGAACCTGTTCGGCCTGGAATGGCGGCCGATCTTCCTGATCAACCTGCCGGTCGGCATCGCGGGCCTGGTCCTCGGCAGCCGCTTCATCACCGAGTCGAAGGCGCCGCGCGCCCTGAAGCTGGACCTGGTGGGCGTCGCGCTGGTCACGCTGGGGCTGCTGATGCTGCTCTACCCGCTGACCCGTGGCCGTGAGCTGGGCTGGCCGCTGTGGGGGTACGTGTCGATGGCCGGCGCGCTGGTGGTCTTCGGGGCGCTGGTGGCGTACGAGAGGGTCAAGGGCGCGCGGGACGGCTCCCCGCTGATCGAGCTGTCGCTGTTCAAGGTGAAGAGCTTCGCGGCGGGCATCGCGGTGCAGACGGTGTTCGGCATCGGCCTCGGCATCTTCTTCCTGGTGTGGACGATGTACATGCAGATGGGCCTGGGCTGGAGCGCGCTGCGGGCGGGGCTGACCGGGGTGCCGTTCTCCGTCGCGGTCTCCGCGGCGGCCGGGATGTCGGTACAGCTGCTGGTCCCGCGCTTCGGACGCAAGGTGCTCCAGGCGGGCGCGCTGGTGATGGCGGCGGGCGTCCTGCTCTACATCTGGGAGTCCGAGCGCTACGGCATGGACATCGCCTCCTGGCAGATGGCGCTCCCGCTGGTGGTCATGGGCGTCGGCATGGGTCTGATCGTGGCCCCGCTGACCGACGCGGTGCTGTCCGAGGTGCCCCATGAGCACGCCGGCTCGGCGTCGGGGCTGATCAACACCGTGCAGCAGATGGGGAACGCGCTGGGGCTCGGCCTGGTGTCGGTGGTGTTCTTCGGGGTGATCGACGAGCGGCTCGCCCCGGCCGAGGTGGGCCCGGCCTTCGCGGACGGCTTCCAGCACGCGCTGGGCTACGTGGCCGCGGTGATGGGCGTGATCTTCCTGCTGATGTTCGCCCTGCCCAAGCGCCCCGCCCAGCACGTGGAGGGAGCGGGGGAGGCCCCGGTGGCGGTGGAGAAGGAGCGGGAGCTCGTGGCCTGAGCGGGCCGACGGGAAGGGCCCGGTACCCCGTGGGGGTGCCGGGCCCTCGGCGTGTGTACGAGCGGGCGCGAACGGAAGCCCGTTCATGCCCGAACATGCCCACATCTGTTTACTTCCTGGACGTGTGGACGTACTCTGCGAGCGAAACCACACGTTCGGGCATGAACAGACTCGGAGGCACGCCCCATGTACGCACCGGAACGCCAGCAGGAGATCCTGCGGCTCGCCCGCGACGGCGGCCGGGTGGACGTGGTCTCGCTGGCCGAGGAGTTCCAGGTGACCGCCGAGACCATCCGCCGGGACCTCAAGGCCCTCGACCGCGCCGGCCTGGTCCGCAGGGTGCACGGCGGGGCCATCCCCGCCGGACGCCTCGACTTCGAGCCTGACCTCGCCGAGCGGGAGACGACCGCGGCCGACGAGAAGGACCGCATCGCCAGGGCCGCCCTCGCCGAACTCCCGGCCGACGGCACGCTGATCGTGGACGCCGGTTCGACGGCCGCGCGGCTCGCCGGGATCCTGCCGGCGGAGGCCTCCCTCACCGTCGTCACCCACAGCCTGCCCATCGCGGCCCGCCTCGCCGACCACCCCGGCATCCAGCTCCACCTCGTCGGGGGGCGCGTACGGCACCGTACGCGCGCCGCCGTGGACGCCTGGGCGCTGCGCGCGTACGCCGAGATCCGCGCGGACGTGCTCTTCGTGGCCGCCAACGGGTTCTCCGCCGAACACGGGCTGACCACGCCCGACCTCGCCGAGGCCGCCGTGAAGCGCGCGGCCATGGCCGCCGCCCGCCGGGTGGTGCTGCTCGCCGACTCCTCCAAGCACGGCCAGGAGCACTTCGCCCGCTTCGGCGACCTGAGCGACGTGGACCTGCTGATCACCGACAGCGGGCTCGGCCCGGACGACGCCGCCGCGATCGAGCACGGCGGCACGGAAGTGGTACGCGCATGATCCTCACCGTCACCCCCAACCCGTCCCTGGACCGCACCTACGAGGTCCCCTCGCTGGACCGCGGCGAGGTCGTCCGGGCCACCGGCGAACGCGTCGACCCCGGCGGCAAGGGCGTCAACGTCTCCCGCGCCGTCACCGCGGCCGGCCGGCGCACGGTCGCCGTACTGCCCCTGGGCGGCGCACCGGGCGCCCTGGTCGCCGACCTGCTCGACGCGCAGGGCATCGAGGTCGCTCCGGTCCCGGTCGCCGGCGCCACCCGTTCCAACATCGCGCTCGCCGAGGCCGACGGCGTACTGACGAAGATCAACGCACCGGGTCCGGAACTGACGGCGGCCGAGCGGGAACTGCTCCTGGGCACCGTGCGCCGGCAGTCCCCGGGCGCCGACTGGATCGCCTGCTGCGGCAGCCTGCCGCGCGGACTCGCCCCCTCCTGGTACGCCGAACTGGTCGCCCGGGTGCACGCCGCCGGCGTACGCGTCGCGCTGGACACCTCAGGGCCCGCACTGCTCGCGGCCCTGCGCGAGCGGCCCGACGTGGTGAAGCCGAACGCGGGGGAGCTGGCCGAGGCCGTGGGGCGGCCCCTGGCCACCGTGGGCGACGCGCTGAAGGCGGCCGAGGAGCTGCGGGGGATGGGCGCCCGGGCGGTCCTGGCGAGCCTCGGCGCCGACGGGCAGCTGCTCGTGGACGACGACGGCGCCTGGTTCGGCACCGCGCAGGTGGACGCCGTCCGCAGCAACGTGGGCGCGGGTGACTCCTCGCTGGCCGGGTTCCTCGTCGCCGGCGGGCGCGGACCGGAGGCGCTCGCCTCCGCCGTCGCCCACGGCGCGGCGGCCGTCCGGCTCCCCGGCAGCGTGATGCCGGCCCCGGCCGACCTGGACCCGGCCGCGGTGACCGTCACGGCCGACGTACCCGCCGACCGCGTACTGCGGGAGCCGGTGTCATGAACCACCCCCTCCTCACCCCCGTCCCCCCTTCCGCCCACCCCGCTGCACGGGCGATACGCGTGCGAAGGAGCCCGCGATGAGTGACATGATCACCGCGGAACTGGTCGATCTCGGCCTGTCCGCCGACACCAAGGAGGCGGCGGCGCGCGCCCTCGCCGAGCGCATGGTGGCCCTGGGCCGGGTGACCGACCTGGACGGCTTCCTCGCCGACGTCGCCGCCCGCGAGGCGCAGATGCCGACCGGCCTCGACGGCGGCATCGGCATCCCGCACTGCCGCAGTGAGCACGTCACCGAGCCCACGCTCGCCTTCGGACGCAGCGCCGCCGGGATCGACTTCGGAGCGGCGGACGGGCCCGCCGACCTGATCTTCCTCATCGCCGCCCCGGCCGGCGCCGACGACGCCCATCTGACGATCCTGTCGTCGCTGGCCCGGCAGCTGATGAACGCCGAGTTCACCGACGCGCTGCGGTCGGTGGGCGACGCGGGGGCGGCGGCCGCGCTCATCCGGGGTGAAGCGGCCGCCTCCGAGGGCTCCTCGGGCTCCGAGGACTCCGTGGTGGCACCGGCGGCGGCCTCCGCCGGTGCCGCCACGGACACCGCCGCCGCCGAGGAGGAGGAGCGCCCGTTCCGGGTCGTCGCCGTCACCTCCTGCCCCACCGGCATCGCCCACACCTACATGGCCGCCGAGTCGCTGGAGAACGCAGGCCGGGACGCCGGGGTCGAGATCGTCGTCGAGCCCCAGGGCTCCGCCGGCTTCACCCGGCTCGACCCGGCCGTGATCGCGGCGGCGGACGGCGTGATCTTCGCCCACGACGTGCCCGTGCGGGAGAAGGACCGCTTCGCGGGCAAGCCGACCGTCGACACCGGCGTCAAGGCGGCCATCAACCGGCCCGCCGAGCTGATCACCGAGGTGAGAGGCAGGGCGGAGCGCGGCGAGGTCACCGCGGCGGCCACGTCCGGCGCGTCCGGCGGTACGCCCGTCGAGCGGGCCGGCGACAGCGGCGAGGGCTACGGCACCAAGCTGCGCAAGTGGCTGATGTCGGGCGTCAGCTACATGGTGCCGTTCGTCGCGGCGGGCGGTCTGCTCATCGCCCTCGGCTTCGCGATCGGCGGCTACGAGATCAACGAGGCGCCCTCGGTGATGGACCACTTCGTGTGGACCCAGGCCGACAGCTGGGGCGCCCTGCTCTTCCAGATCGGCGGCGTCGCCTTCGGCTTCCTCGTCCCCGTCCTGGCCGGCTACATCGCCTACGGCATGGCCGACCGGCCCGGCCTCGTGCCCGGCTTCGTCGGCGGCGCGATCTCGCTCACCATCAACGCCGGGTTCCTCGGCGGTCTCGCGGCCGGTCTGATCGCCGGTGGCGTGGTGATCGCGATCCAGAAGGTGCGCATCCCGGCGGCCCTGCGCGGCATCATGCCGGTGGTGGTGATCCCGCTGATCTCCGCGGCGGTCGTCGGCTTCCTGATGTTCGTCGTCATCGGCAAGCCCATCGCCGAGGCCCAGAAGGGCATGACGGACTGGCTGAACGGCCTCACCGGCACCAACGCCGTCCTGCTCGGCGCCCTCCTCGGCCTGATGATGTGCTTCGACCTCGGCGGACCCGTCAACAAGGTCGCCTACACCTTCGCCACCGCCGGGATCGCCGTCGCGAGCCCCAGCGACTCCGCGATGAAGATCATGGCCGCGGTGATGGCCGCCGGCATGGTGCCGCCGCTGGCGATGGCCCTGGCCACCACCGTGCGCGGCAAGCTCTTCAACCGCACCGAACGCGAGAACGGCAAGGCCGCCTGGGTCCTGGGCGCCTCCTTCATCTCCGAGGGCGCGATCCCGTTCGCCGCCGCCGACCCGCTGCGGGTGATCCCCGCCTCCATGGTGGGCGGCGCGGTCACCGGCGCCCTGTCGATGACCTTCGGCGCCACCCTGCGCGCCCCGCACGGCGGCATCTTCGTCGTCCCGCTGATCGGCAACCCGTTCCTCTACCTGGTCGCCATCGCCGCGGGCGTGTGCGTCACGGCGGCCCTGGTGATCGTCCTCAAGGGCCTGCGCAAGCCGGCCCCGGCCACCACGGGCGCGGGCGAGGGCACCACCCCGGTACCGTCGGCGGGAACCAAGCAGCCGGTGGCCGCGTAGCGTTACGACGGTGCGTCCGTTTGGGTAGGTGTGGGCGGTTCATGCCTACTGCGATATAGATCACGATCATCACGATCCGGGGTCAAAGCCCCGGATCTTGGTGTGTACTGGGCCGCATGCCTGAGTACACGACACTCTCGCGGACGACGGGCGCCACCGTCCTCACCCTGGTGGCCGTGGCCTGTGCGGCGGGTCTGGCCGACGCCCTGCGGCGCCGTCGCGGACGGACGCGCGCACGCGAACTCGACGAGGCGGCCCGCCGGCAGCACATCCCTCACGCCCCTCACGGCGTCCCGGTGATCCCACGCCAGCGGCGGACCGGCCCCCACACGGAAGCCGTACGGCTCACCCCGGCGGAGCGCGACGCGTTCGCCGGGCTGGTACGGCGCTTCGGCGAAGGGGACTGAGCGGGACCGGGCGGGACCGACCCGCGGCCCCGGCCGCCGGCTCAGGAGACCTGTGCCGCCCGGCGCTCCATCGCGTCCCGCGCCGCGTCCTCGCTGGCGTACACCTCGCACATGTGCCGTCCGTCCGGCGTGACCGTGTGCTCGACCTCCCACACGGACATCTCCGAGCCGTCACCCAGCAGGAACGCGTGCTCGTAGAGCGAGAAGGACAGCCCCGGACGCCCCGCGCGGGACGGGCGGCCGAAGGCCTGCGTGATCCGGTGCGCGCACGCCGTGGCCAGCAGCGCGGCCGTCTCCGCGTCCGGCCGGTCCGTGTTCTCCGCCCGGCGCAGTAAGCGCCGCGCGTGATCCGCGGAACCGTCCGGAACGTACACCTGCCGCAGCGTGGGAGGCGGCGGCAGCTCCACCGTCACCGGCAGCTCGAAGTCCGGCGTGTCCGGCGGCAACGGCAGCCGGGCCGTGGCCGTCCGCAGCTCCTCCTCGTCCACATACACCTCGTGCTGCGGCTCGTCCCCCGGCGCCGTGTTGTGCACGAGCTCCCAGAGCGTCAGCGCCGAACCGTCGGCGAGCAGCCAGGTGTGCCGGTACGTCTCCCGGTGCAGACCGGCGCTGTGGTGCGCGGAGTGCAGCGAACCGTCGTGCGCCAGCGCGCAGTCCAGCCGCCGGATCGTCTCGTCCGGCAGCTCGAAGGAGTTCAGGGCGCGGCCGAGGAGGCGCGCGAGGTGCTCCTCCGGAGACTCGTGCGAGTCGGGTGGTTCGTACGCTGCCGTCTCGTACGGAACGCTCAAGGTTTCTCCCGGCGTTGCTGCATGTCACCTTGTGGGTGCATACCGTAGCCCCTCGGTCGGACGTCGTGTCCGGGAACTGAGAAAACGTATGGCCGAAAAACGGCCGGAGCGCAAGAGAAGTTCCCGACCAGACCGGTACGGACATCAATTGCTCCTGGTCAAACGGTACTTCCGCAGCCGCTCGCCGGCACCCCCTCACCGCTCGCCGTACAACTCCCCGTACGACGGCCACGAACCGCCCGGACCGTCCACCGGACCGGCGGCCAGGACCGCTCGTACGATCGCGCGGGTCACCAGGTCCGCGCCCGCCGCGAGAACCTCGTTCAGGGCCAGCGGATCCGACGCGTCCAGCGGGCGGGCGCCCGTGGCCAGGGCGAAGACGGTGTCGCCGTCGCTGAGCAGATGCACCGGCCGTACGGCCCGCGCGATGCCGTCGTGCGCGGTGCCGGCCAGCTTCTGCGCCTGCGCCTTGGACAGTTCGGCGTCGGTGGCGACCACCGCGAGCGTGGTGTTCAGCGGCGGAGCCGCGTTCCGCCCGGCCACCTCCGCGAGCCGCCGCAGCGCGGCCTCGTGCACCTCCGGCTCCGGGTAGCGCACCCGGCCCCGGAACAACTCCCCGTACAGCACCCCCGTCCCCGGATCCACCGCCGACCCCGCCGCGTTGGCCACCACCAGAGCGGCCACCGTGATGCCCGACTCCAGCACCGCGCTCGCGGTGCCGACCCCGCCCTTCACCTGCCCGACCACCGCGCCCGTACCGGCGCCCACACACCCCTGCGGAACCGGCGCGCCCGGACCGGTCGCCGCCGCGGCCTCGACCGCGGCCCGGCCGGTGGCCGCGTCCGGCCGGGCCCGGAAGTCGCCGCCCCGGCCCAGGTCGAAGACACAGGCGGCCGGCACCACCGGCACCACATGCGCGGGATCCGGCCCGACGCGCACCCCGCGTCCCCGCTCCTCCAGCCAGGCCATCACCCCGGACGCCGCGTCCAGCCCGTACGCGCTGCCCCCGGTCAGCACCACCGCCTCGACCGTCCGTACCAGGTTGCGCGGATCGAGCGCGTCGGTCTCCTTGGTGCCGGGCCCGCCGCCGCGCACGTCCACCGCGGCCACGGCCCCGCCCTCGGGCGCGAGCACGACCGTGGTACCCGTGAGCCATCCGTCGCCGGTACACGTCGCGTGCCCCACGCGCAGGCCGGCCACATCCGTCAGAGCGTCAGCTTTCATGGGGCCAGTACTGCCCGGTCGGGGGCGGCCGTACCCTGGACGTATGAGCACCGCCCCCGATCCCCGCCCGAGCGGGCCCAAGCCGGCACTGGTCTTCGACGACCCGCTGGACCAGCAGTCCTCGGACGACACGGACCGCGGCTGGGGCGAGCGCCCGTCCGGTGACAGCGCGGCCGATCTGAAGCGCTTCCTCGACGAGAAGCCGCCCCACCACATCTGACCCGCCCGCCGGCGGGCCGCCCCTACCGCTCGCCGTGCCCCGTGCCGCGCTGCGCGACGAGGGTGTCGCGGATCTCCTTGAGCACCTCCAGCTCGGTGATCTCGACGACCTCGTGCGCGCCCTCCTTCGCCTTCCGGCGGGCCTCCACCCGGGCCAGGTACTTCGCCATGGGCAGCACCATCAGGAAGTAGACGACCGCCGCGGTGATCACGAACTGCAGCGTCGCCCCGAGGACCGAGCCCCACAGGATCCTGACACCGGTCGCGGCGTCCCCGGTGCCCTCGCAGGGGCCCTTCAGGCACGAGCTGTAGCTGTCCAGGTTCTTCGTGCCGAACGCACCCACCAGCGGGTTGATGACGCCCTTCACGACCGAGTTGACGATGTTCGTGAAGGCGGCACCGATGACCACCGCCACGGCCAGATCGACGACGTTGCCCCGCATCAGGAAGGCCTTGAAGCCCTGCAGAATGCCCGTCTTCTCCTGGTCGCTCACTTCGAGGCCTCATTTCTCGTGCGAAGGGTACGGAGGAAAGCGCTCCGCAACCTACGTCACGCCGGTGCCGGCCTGTCCAATCGGACCGCCCGGCGTGAGGGCAGGACGCGCGGACGAGGACCGGAGAAGCGCTGGTCACCACACCGCCACCGCCAGCCGGGCCGTGGCGCTCGCGCCGGCCAGCCCGGCCGCCGTGGAACGCGGCACCGACAGCACGACCAGCGCCCCGCCGTCGCCCGTTCCGCCTGCTCCGTCCGCTCCGTCCGCCGGTTCCGGCACCTCGGTCACCCGTGCCCCGCGCGCGACCACGCGGGCCTCGCCCCCGGACACCGCCTCCTCGGCGGCGATCACGTCCACCCGGTCGCCCGGCCGCAGCAGCCGTACCGTGGCTGCGTCGGCGATCCGCACCGCCGTCGTGACCGCCGGGCCCGCGCCCCGCGCCCGTACGGCACGGTCCCCGGAGGGGACCGAGGCGGCACGGGCCGCCGGGGATCCGTCGGGACGGCCACGGGACCGGTCCGCGTCCCGCGGCCCCGCCGCCACCAGCGCCGCCGCCGTGACCGCGAGACCGAGCGCCATGGCCCGCCTCCGGTGCCGTACGAGCCCGCCCGGGAGCGGCAGGCCGCCGCGCACCCGCACCGGGGCGAAGTGCGGCACCTCGCACGGGGGAGGGACCTCGGGGCCGGGCGGACGGGGGGAGGAGGGGGAGCGGAGCGAGGAGGGAAGACGGGACACGGATACCACCACCTGAGACGAGGGACCGGCTTGCGACTCCCACGATGAGGCCTCGCGCCGCGCCCCGCCGGGCCCTGTGGACGTGCCACGACCCTGTGGATAACTCCCCCACCCGAACGGGACGTTCCGCCCCGCCGCCGGCTACGGCAGCGCGAACCCCGGGTCCATCCCGCCCAGCGCGGACGTGCAGAGACAGTCCCGCTCCTCCGCCGCCGGCAGCGCGGCCACCGTGTCGAAGAGCACGCCCCGCAGCCGGTCCACGTTGGCGGCGAACACCCGCAGCACCTCGTCGTGGGAGACGCCCTCACCGGTCTCGGCGCCGGCGTCCAGGTCGGTGACCAGGGTCAGGGAGGTGTAGCAGAGCTCCATCTCACGGGCGAGCGCCGCCTCGGGGTGGCCGGTCATGCCCACCACCGACCAGCCCTGCGCCTGGTGCCACAGCGACTCGGCGCGGGTGGAGAAGCGCGGCCCCTCGACCACGACCAGCGTGCCGCCGTCCACCGGCTCCCAGTCCCGGCCCCGTGCCGCCTTCAGTGCGGCGGCCCGCCCGGTGGGGCAGTAGGGGTCGGCCAGCGACACATGGACCACGTTCGGCACCGTGCCGTCGGGCAGCGGCAGCCCGTCGAAGTAGGTGCCCGCCCGGGACTTCGTACGGTCCACGAGCTGGTCCGGCACCAGCAGCGTGCCCGGCCCGTACTCGGGGCGCAGGCCGCCGACCGCGCACGGCCCGAGGACCTGGCGCACGCCGACCGACCTCAGCGCCCACAGGTTGGCCCGGTAGTTGATGCGGTGCGGCGGCAGATGGTGGCCGCGTCCGTGCCGGGGCAGGAAGGCGACCCGCCGGCCGGCCACCTCGCCGAGGAAGAGGGAGTCGCTGGGCGCCCCGTACGGGGTGTCCACCTGGACCTCGGTCACGTCGTCGAGGAAGGAGTAGAAACCGGAGCCGCCGATCACGCCGATGCCGGCCTTCGCCATGTTCGCCATGCCCCGCACCCTAACCGCACCCGGAAACGCCGAAGACCCCGTCGTCGGCGGACGACGGGGTTCCGTAAGAATCCGTGAGAAGCGGCCCTACGCGGCGGTGGTGCCGGCGGTGCTGCTCGAACCGGAGGAGCCGGACGAGCCGGCGGAACCGGACGACGAGCTCGAACCCGAGTCCGAGGAGGAGGAAGACGTCGACGACGAGGTGCTCGACGACTTCGACGACGCCGGCGAGCTGCTCGACGAGGAGCCGCGGCTGTCGTTGCGGTAGAAGCCGGAGCCCTTGAAGACGATGCCGACCGCCGAGAACACCTTCTTCAGGCGGCCCTGGCAGTTGGGGCACTCGGTCAGGGCGTCGTCGGTGAACTTCTGCACCGCCTCGAGGCCCTCGCCGCACTCGGTGCACTGGTACTGGTAGGTCGGCACTGTCTTCCTCCTGGCACTCTCACTCGATGAGTGCTAACGACGGTCCATCTTGACGCATTCCGCGGGTTCAGTCCACTGCGACGGACTCGCGGTGACCGACGCCACGTGCGACGGTGCGCCCGCGCGGGGGCGCGGCCAGCCGCGACCGCAGCGCCAGCAGCGTCGCGAGGGCCAGCACCGTACCGGCCATCGGGACCAGGAAGCCGGCGCCGCCCCACAGGCGGTCCTCCAGCTGTCCCGCGACCGTGACGGCCGCCGCCTGGCCGAGCGCGACGGCGCCGGTCAGCCAGGTGAAGGCCTCGGTGCGGGCGCCCGCCGGGACCAGGTTCTCCACCAGGGTGTAGCCGGTGATCAGGGCCGGTGCGATGCACATGCCGACCAGCAGGCCGAGCCCGGCCAGCAGCAGGGCCGAGTGGGCGGTCCACAGGGCGGAGGCGGTCAGCGCGAGCGCCGTGTAGCCGATCACCAGGCGCTGCTGCGGGGCGGCCTTCCAGGCGATCGCGCCGCAGGCGACGCCGGAGAGCATGTTGCCCGCGGCGAAGACGCCGTAGAGGACGCCGTTCAGTCCGGGCTCGCCGATCGACTCGGTGAACGCGGCCAGCGAGACCTGCATGCCGCCGAAGACGGAGCCGATGCCCAGGAACGTCACGATCAGCACGCGCACACCGGGGACGCGCAGCGCGGAGACGTGCTCCACGCGCGCGTGCCCGTCGTGGTTCGTCTCGGGCTGTGTGCTCTTCTGCGCGGCGAACAGCAGGCCGCCGACCAGGGTCAGCGTGGCCTCGGCGAGCAGGCCCGCGGCCGGGTCGACGGCCGTGCACAGGGCCGTGGCCAGCAGCGGTCCGACGACGAAGGTGAACTCGTCGGTGACGGACTCGAAGGCCGCCGCGGTGGTCAGCAGCGGGGAGCCCTTGAGCCGCACGCCCCAGCGGGCCCGCACCATGGGCCCGATCTGCGGCACCGAGGCACCCGTGGGCACGGCGGCGGCGAACAGCGCCCACAGGGGCGCGTCGGCCAGCGCCAGCGCGGTGAGGGCCACTCCGGCCGCCGTGTGGACGAGGACGCCGGGCACGAGGACGGCGCGCTGGCCGTGGCGGTCGGCGAGACGGCCGCTGTAGGGGGCGAACAGCGCCATGGAGACGCCGGTGACGGCCGCGACGGCGCCGGCCGCGCCGTACGAGCCGGTGGTGTGCTGCACCAGCAGCACGATGGAGAGGGTGAGCATCGCGAACGGCTGGCGGGCCGCGAAGCCGGGGAGCAGGAACGTCCACGCGCCGCGCGTGCGCAGCAGCCGGCCGTATCCCGGTCGGGAGGTGGCCGTCGAGTCCTTCGACGTGGTGACCGTGGATGCCACGGCCCGTGCCTTTCCGCCACCTGGTAGCGGCCCGCGCGGGTCGTGCGGGGGCGCCGAGAGCTGTCCTCTTGCGCTGACTGCGGTAGATACCGGCGCCACAGCTCAGGGCGTCCCGGCCGCCATACGGTCGCGCCAGCTCTGCGTCAGGCAGAGTTGGTTCGATCTGGGGGTCGCTTGCATCGTACAGGGATCACCTGTCGTCCGCTGTGAAGCCGGGCACGCCGCCGGCGGTCCGTCGGAGTCCCGTCCGCGGTCCGTCGGAGACCCGCCGGCGGTCCGGCGGCATCCCGTCCGCGGTCCGTCAGCGGCCCGCCTGCGGTCCGTCGGCGCCCAGCCAGCCGGCCAGCTTGCCGCCCCGGCCGACCGCGCGCAGGCGCCGTTCGGCGGCGTCCCGTACCGGGTCCGTGGCGACGACGAGCAGTTCGTCCCCGCGGCGCAGCACCGTCGACGGCAGCGGCACGAAGGACTTCCCCTCGCGCACGACGAGGGTGACGGCGGACCCGTTCGGCAGCCGCAGCTCGGCGACCTCCACGCCGTGCATCCTCGACCCGGCCGGGATGGCGACCGACAGCAGGTGTCCGCGCAGCCGCTCCAGGGGCGCCGACTCGATGCCGAGGTCGGCGGCGGGTTCTCCGCCCAGGCGCAGTTTGCGGGCCAGCCAGGGCAGCGTCGGGCCCTGGACGAGGGTGTAGACGACGACCAGGACGAAGACGATGTTGAAGATCTTCTCGCTCGCCTCGACGCCCTCCACCATCGGGATCGTCGCCAGGATGATGGGCACGGCGCCGCGCAGCCCCGCCCATGACATCAGTGTCTGCTCCTGCCAGGGCACCCGGAACGGCAGCAGGCAGACGACGACGCTCAGCGGGCGGGCCACCATGGTGAGCGCCAGTCCGATGACCAGCGCGGGCACGATGTCGTCGCCCAGTTCGTGCGGGGTGACGAGCAGGCCGAGCAGGACGAACATGCCGATCTGGGCGAGCCAGCCGAGCCCTTCGGCGAAGCCGCGCGTGGCGGGCCAGTGCGGCAGTTTGGCGTTGCCCAGCACCATCGAGGCGAGGTAGACGGCGAGGAAGCCGCTGCCGTGGGCGATGGCGCCGGCCGCGTAGGCGGCGACCGCGATGGCCATGACGGCGATCGGGTAGAGGCCGGAGGCGGGCAGCGCCACGTGCCGCAGTCCCCAGGCACCCAGCCAGCCCACCGCGAGCCCGATGGCGGCGCCGATGGCCAGCTCCAGCACTATCTCGCCGACCAGGACGTACCAGTGCTCGACCGGTCCGGCCGAGGAGAAGGCGACGACCAGGATGACGACGGGAGCGTCGTTGAAGCCGGACTCCGCCTCCAGAGCTCCCGTCACCCGCGCGGGGAGCGGTATTTTCCGCAGCACCGAGAAGACGGCCGCCGCGTCGGTCGACGACACCACCGCACCGATGATCAGCGCCTGCCGCCACTCCAGCCCGACCAGGAAGTGCGCGGCCGACGCCGTGACGCCGACGCTCACCGCGACGCCGGTCAGCGCGAGCGCGGAGGCGGCGGGCAGGACGGGTCTCACCTCCGTCCACTTCGTGCCCAGGCCGCCCTCGGCCAGGATCACGACCAGGGCCGCGTATCCGATGACCTGGGTCAGCTCGGCGTTGTCGAAGTGGATGTCGCCGATGCCGTCCTGGCCCATGGCGATGCCGATGCCCAGGTAGACGAGCAGGCTGGGGAGCCCGCTGCGCGAGGAGATCCGGACCGCTGCGACGGCGACGAGCAGGACGATCGAGCAGACGAGCAGGAGCTGGTTGAGGTGGTGGACAGTCAGCGGCCGTTCCCTTCCCTGACTCAGGCGCACCCGCGCGTGAGCTCACGTACATCGCATACGAGCCACCGCTTCCGCGGCAAACTACTTCGTTACCTTACCTAACTCTTGACGCTTTCTTGACGCTCGGGACGGCATGATCGAACGTCCGTCCGGGCTGGTTCCCCACTCCGCGTCAAGTGCCGCGGGGCCCTGCGCCTATCGTTGCTCCAGCGCTCAGTTAAAAGCACAGCCCGACCTGCCGCTCGCGTTAGGACAGCAAGGACAGCGATGCCCACCGACACCACCGCCTCCACGGGTCAGCAGGCCGGCGCCTCCGCGGGGCAGCAGCCCGGCAAGTCCGGCAGGAAGAAGGGACGCAGAGGCCGACTGATCGTGCTCGTCCTGGTGCTGGCCCTGATCGGAGCTGTCGCCTACGGCGGGTACTGGTCGGTCAGCACCGTGCGCGCCTCCTTCCCGCAGACCAAGGGCTCGATCACGCTCAAGGGCCTGACGGGAACCGTCGACGTCAAGCGGGACGGCTACGGCATCCCGCAGATCTACGCCTCCTCCGACGAGGACCTGTTCATGGCGCAGGGCTACGTCCAGGCGCAGGACCGGTTCTACGAGATGGACGTGCGCCGGCACATGACCGCCGGGCGCCTGTCGGAGATGTTCGGCGAGAGCCAGATCGACAACGACGAGTTCCTGCGCACCCTGGGCTGGGACCGGATCGCCGAGGAGGAGTACGAGAAGAAGCTCTCCCCCGCCACCAAGAAGTACCTCCAGGCGTACGCCAAGGGCGTCAACGCCTACTTGGAGGGCAAGGAGGGCAAGGAGATCTCCCTCGAGTACGCCGCGCTGGGCTTCGAGAACGACTACAAGCCCGGGAAGTGGACCCCGGTCGACTCCGTGGCCTGGCTGAAGGCGATGGCCTGGGACCTGCGCGGCAACATGCAGGACGAGATCGACCGCGCGCTGATGACCAGCCGCCTCGGCCCGAAGCAGATCGCCGACCTGTACCCGGCGTACCCGTACAGCCGGAACAAGCCGGTGGTCCAGGAGGGCCAGTACAACCAGCTCACCGGGGCGTACGAGCAGGGCGAGAGCACGGGCACGGGGACCGGCACCGGGACGGGCACGGGGACCGGCACAGGTACGGGCACCGGCACCGGGACAGGTACCGGCACGGGCACCGGGACAGGTATGGGCACCGGGACAGGTACGGGCACCGGCACCGGCACGGGCACCAGCGGTTCCAGCCTGGAGAGCCAGCTCACCGGCCTCCAGGAGGTCCTGCAGGACCTCCCCACCGCCGTCGGCGTCAACGGCGACGGCATCGGCTCCAACTCCTGGGTGGTCGGCGGTGAGCACACCATCACCGGCAAGCCGCTGCTCGCCAACGACCCGCACCTGTCGGCCTCGCTGCCGTCCGTCTGGTACCAGATGGGCCTGCACTGCCGCGACGTCTCCGCCGAGTGCCGGTACGACGTCACCGGCTACACCTTCGCGGGCATGCCGGGCGTGATAATCGGCCACAACCAGGACATCGCCTGGGGCCTGACCAACTCCGGTGTCGACGTCACCGACCTCTACCTGGAGAAGATCACCGGCGACGGCTACCAGTACGACGGCAAGGTGGTGCCGTTCGAGACGCGCGAGGAGACCATCAAGGTCGCCGGCGGCAAGGCGCAGAAGATCGTCGTCCGTGAGACCAACAACGGCCCCCTGCTCTCCGACCGTTCCGACGACCTGGTGAAGACCGGCAAGAAGGCCACCGTCGACAGCGCCGCCCCCGACCGGGGCGACGGCTACGGCGTCGCGCTGCGCTGGACCGCCCTGGACGCCGGCCGCACCATGGACTCCATCTTCGCGATGAACCGCGCGAAGGACTGGGACGACTTCCGCGAGGCGGCCGCCCTGTTCGAGGTGCCCTCGCAGAACCTGATCTACGCGGACACCGAGGGCAGCATCGGCTACACGCTCCCCGGAAAGATCCCCACCCGCGCGGAGAAGCACGACGGCTCCGTCCCCGCCCCGGGCTGGGACGCCGACTACGAGTGGACCGGCTGGATCGAGCAGGAGGCGCTGCCCTACGAGTACAACCCGGACCGCGGCTACATCGTCACCGCCAACCAGGCCGTCGTCGACGAGGAGTACCCGTACACGCTGACCACCGACTGGGGTTACGGCGCCCGCAGCCAGCGGATCACCGAACTGATCAAGTCGAAGATCAAGGACGGCGGCAAGATCTCCACCGACGACATGCGGCAGATGCAGCTCGACAACTCCAGCACCATCGCCAAGCTGCTGGTGCCGCACCTGCTCAAGATCGACACCGGGGACGCGGACGTCCGCGAGGCGCAGAAGCTGCTGGAGGGCTGGGACTACACCCAGGACGCCGACTCGGCGGCCGCCGCCTACTTCAACTCCGTGTGGCGCAACATCCTCAAGCTCGCCTTCGGCCACAAGCTGCCCAAGGAGCTGCGGGTCAAGGGCCAGTGCGTGTGGGTCGACCCGGTCAACACCACCGGGCCCGCCGACGAGGCGGGCAAGGTCCGCGAGTGCGGTCAGCGCGACGCCGACCAGGCGCAGCCCGACGGCGGCGACCGCTGGTTCGAGGTGGTCCGCAAGCTGATGGACAAGGAGGACAGCTCCTGGTGGAAGACCCCCAAGTCGGGCACCCGCCCCGCCGCGGACAACCGTGACGAGCTGTTCAAGCGCGCCATGATCGACGCCCGCTGGGAGCTGACCGCCAAGCTCGGCAAGGACATCGACACCTGGAGCTGGGGCCGGCTGCACCGCCTGTTCCTGAACAACCAGACCCTCGGCACCGAGGGCCCGGACTTCCTGCAGTACCTCCTCAACCGCGGCCCGTGGAAGCTCGGCGGCGGCGAGGCCACCGTCAACGCGACCGGCTGGAACGCCGCCGGGGGCTACGGCGTCGTGTGGGTGCCGTCCATGCGGATGGTGGTCAACCTCGGCGACCTCGACAAGTCCCGGTGGATCAACCTCACCGGCGCCTCCGGGCACGCCTACAACGCCCACTACGTCGACCAGACGGACAAGTGGGCCGAGGGCGAGCTGCTGGAGTGGTCGTACTCGGAGAAGGCGGTCGAGGACAGCACCAGCGACACCCTGCTGCTGAAGCCCTGACCGACCCCGGTCCCGTCGTCGGAAGCGGCCTCACGCACATGCGTGAGGCCGCTTCCGCGTGTGCGGGGGCTCAGCCGAACCGGCGTACCCCGGACGGCGTCACCACCGCGTGCACCGGCCGGTCGTGCGGCTCGGCGGGGACCCGCGCGACGACCTCCGTGTCGTACAGCAGCACCACCAGCGCCGGACGCGCGCCCGCGCGGTCCAGCCGGGCGAGGACCCGGTCGTAGGAGCCGCCGCCGCGTCCCAGGCGCATCCCGCGCGCGTCGACGGCGAGGCCCGGCAGCAGCACGACGTCCGCCTCCGTGACGGCGTCCGGTCCGAGAAGCGGCCCCGAGGGTTCGAAAAGCGCCATCTTCGCGCCGTGTCGCACCCGTGTGAGCGAGCTCTCACCCCCGTACGCCCCCCAGTCCAGGTCGTTGTCGGGCAGCAGCGCGGGCAGCAGTACGCGTGCGCCCCGCGCGCGCAGCGCGTCGAGCAGCGCGAGCGTGCCGGGCTCGCTCCCCACGGAGACGTACGCCGCCACCGTGCGCGCGTGCGCCAGTTCGGGCAGTCCGAGCGCCTGCCGGGCCAGCGCGGTGGCGGATTCCCGCACGTCATCCGCCGTCAACCCGTTCCTCACCCTGAGGAGTTCTCGACGCCACGCCCGCTTGTCAAGATCGCTCGGGCCTTCTGCGTGTTTCAAATCCGTCCCCGTACCGTTCCAATATGCTCATATGAGCAGTAATTAACCGGAGCCTCAGATTCACTGCAAAGGGGCCCGATATGGTGGCGGGCATGTCTCAGTCACACCCTCGGATCAGCAAGGCTGTCATCCCCGCAGCCGGTCTCGGCACCCGGTTCCTGCCGGCCACCAAGGCCACTCCCAAGGAGATGCTGCCGGTCGTCGACAAGCCGGCGATCCAGTACGTGGTCGAAGAGGCCGTCTCCGCCGGCCTCGACGACGTCCTCATGGTGACGGGCCGCAACAAGCGCCCCCTGGAGGACCACTTCGACCGCAACTACGAGCTGGAGTCCGCCCTCCAGAAGAAGGGCGACGCCGGCCGTCTCGCCAAGGTCCAGGAGTCCAGCGACCTGGCCACCATGCACTACGTCCGCCAGGGCGACCCCAAGGGCCTCGGCCACGCCGTGCTGTGCGCCGCCCCGCACGTCGGCGACGAGCCCTTCGCCGTCCTCCTCGGCGACGACCTGATCGACCCGCGCGACCCCCTGCTCCAGCGCATGATCGACGTCCAGCAGCAGCACGGCGGCAGCGTCGTCGCGCTCATGGAGGTGGCCCCCGAGCAGATCCACCTCTACGGCTCCGCCGCGGTCGAGACCACCGCGGACGCCGACGTCGTCAAGGTCACCGGCCTGGTCGAGAAGCCCGCCGCCGAGGACGCGCCGTCCAACTACGCCATCATCGGCCGCTACGTCCTCGACCCCGCCGTGTTCGGCATACTGCGCAAGACCGAGCCCGGACGCGGCGGCGAGATCCAGCTCACCGACGCCCTCCAGCAGCTCGCCGAGGACGAGAAGGCCGGCGGCCCGGTGCACGGCGTCGTCTTCGAGGGCCGCCGCTATGACACCGGCGACCGCGGCGACTACCTGCGTGCCATTGTCCGACTGGCGTGCGAACGTGAGGACCTGGGACCGGACTTCCGGACCTGGCTCCAGCGATACGTCACCGAGGAGATGCAGCAACGTTGAGCACCGCCGCGCCCCGCACCGCAGGCCCGGACCACCTCTGGTCGGTGGACGAGCACCTGGACGACATCCTCGCGACCGTCCGGCCCCTCGAACCCATCGAGCTGCACCTCCTCGACGCCCAGGGCTGCGTCCTGGTCGAGGACGTCACGGTGCCCGTCTCCCTGCCCCCGTTCGACAACAGCTCCATGGACGGGTACGCGGTGCGGGTCGCGGACGTCGCGGGCGCGAGCGAGCGGTACCCGGCGGCCCTGGAGGTCGTCGGGGACGTCGCCGCCGGCGCGGCCGGCCTCCTCCACGTCGGCCCCGGCCAGGCCGCCCGCATCATGACCGGCGCCCCGCTCCCGCCCGGCGCCGAGACCGTCGTCCCCGTCGAGTGGACCGACGGCGGGCTCGGCGAGGGCCCGGCCACCGGGATGCGCGCCCGCAGCCTCGCCCCCGAGGGCGCCACCGGACAGGTGAACGTGTACCGCCCGGCCGAGGCACGCGCGCACGTGCGCGCCCAGGGCAGCGACGTCAAGGCCGGTGACCGCGCCCTGGCGGCCGGCACCGTCCTCGGCCCGCCGCAGATCTCCCTGCTGGCCGCGATCGGCCGCGGCACGGTACGGGTGCGCCCGCGCCCGCGCGTGGTGGTGCTCTCCACCGGCAGCGAACTCGTCCAGCCCGACGAGGAACTGCGCCCCGGTCAGATCTACGACTCCAACAGCTTCGCCCTCACCGCCGCCGCGCGGGACGCCGGCGCGATCGCCTACCGGGTGGGCGCCGTCGCCGACGACGCCACGACCCTGCGGGACACCATCGAGGACCAGCTGGTGCGCGCCGACCTGATGGTCACCACCGGAGGCGTGAGCGTCGGGGCGTACGACGTCGTCAAGGAGGCGCTGTCGTACGCCGGGGACGAGGACGAGCCCGGCAGCGGCGTCGAGTTCCGCAAGCTCGCCATGCAGCCGGGCAAACCCCAGGGCTTCGGCTCCATCGGCCCCGACCACACCCCGCTGCTGGCCCTGCCCGGCAACCCGGTCTCCAGTTACGTCTCCTTCGAGCTGTTCGTCCGTCCCGCCATCCGCACCCTGATGGGCCTGACGGACGTCCACCGGCCGAGGGTCCGCGCGAAGCTCACCGCGGACCGGGCGCTGACCTCACCGGGGGGCCGCCGCCAGTTCCTGCGCGGCCGGTACGCCGACGGCACGGTGGCCCCGGTCGGCGGTGCCGGCTCCCACCTCGTGGCGGCCCTCGCGCAGGCGAACGCGCTGATCGTCGTCCCCGAGGACGCCGAGTCCGTCGCGCCCGGCACCGAGGTCGAGGTGGTCCTGCTCGGCTGAGCGCGACCGGTTGGCGGTACCGTGTCGCGCACAGCAGGCCCGTGCGCCGCACCGCGACGGGCCAGGACCGGGAGCGCCACACGATCATGACCGTGCCTTCCCGGGGGGAGACCCCCGGACCCTCCGATTCCTCCGCATCCTCCGGACCCGCCGAGCGGTCCCGTCTGACCCACATCGACGAGGCGGGCGCCGCCCGCATGGTCGACGTGTCCGCCAAGGACGTCACCGCGCGCACCGCGCGGGCCACCGGCCGGGTTCTCGTCTCACCGCGCGTGATCGAGCTGCTGCGCGGCGAGGGCGTCCCCAAGGGCGACGCGCTGGCCACCGCGCGCATCGCGGGCATCATGGGCGCCAAACGCACCCCCGATCTGATCCCGCTCTGTCACCCGTTGTCGGTGTCCGGTGTGAAACTGGACCTGTCGGTGGCGGACGACGCCGTGGAGATCGCGGCGACCGTGAGGACCACGGACCGCACGGGCGTCGAGATGGAGGCGCTCACCGCGGTGTCCGTCGCCGCGCTCACCGTGATCGACATGGTCAAGGCGGTCGACAAGGAGGCGGTCATCACGGACGTACGGGTCGAGGAGAAGACGGGCGGCAAGTCGGGCGACTGGAGCCGGGCATGACACTCGACGCGACCGTCGGAGGCGCACTGCTCGCGCCGTACAGCGCGCTGGTGGTCACCGCCTCCAACCGGGCCGCCGCCGGCGTCTACGAGGACAAGGGCGGCCCGCTGATCGCGGAGGGGCTGCGGCGCTTCGGTTTCGCCGTCGACGGCCCCCAGGTCGTCCCCGACGGCGACCCCGTGGAGGCGGTTCTCCGCGCGGGCGCCGACGCCGGCTACGACGTCATCGTCACCACCGGCGGCACCGGCATCTCGCCCACCGACCGCACCCCCGAGGCGACCCGCCGGGTCATCGACCACGAGATCCCCGGCATCGCGGAGGCCATCCGGGCGTACGGCCGCGACAAGGTGCCCACGGCCGCCCTCTCCCGGGGCCTCGCGGGAGTCGCGGGCGGCACGCTGATCGTCAACCTGCCGGGGTCCGGCGGCGGGGTGAAGGACGGTCTCGCCGTCCTGGAGCCGCTGCTGAAGCACGCCGTGGACCAGCTCCGCGGCGGGGACCACCCGAGACCGGACGTCACGGGCGGGGGTGCGAGCTGAACAGCCCACACTGGCCGGTCGAGCTGGTGGACGGCGACATCGTCCTCCGGCCGATAAGGCTGCGCGACCAGAAGGCCTGGCGCGAGGTCAACCGCCGCAACCGCGACTGGCTGCGGCCCTGGGAGGCGACGATCCCGCCGCCCACGGCCGGCGGCCCGGTCACCCACCGGCCGACCTACCGTCAGATGGTCCGCCATCTGCGCTCCGAGGCCAACGCGGGCCGGATGCTGCCGTTCGTCATCGAGTACCAGGGCCGTCTCGTCGGCCAGTTGACGGTCGCCGGGATCACCTGGGGCTCGATGTGCTCGGGCCACGTCGGCTACTGGGTGGACGAGTCGGTGGCCGGCCGCGGAGTGATGCCGACGGCCGTGGCCATGGTCGTGGACCACTGTTTCCGCGCTGTCGGACTGCACCGCGTCGAGGTCTGCATTCGCCCCGAGAACGGGCCGAGCCGCAGGGTCGTGGAGAAACTCGGATTCCGCGAGGAGGGCCTGCGCCCGCGATATCTGCACATCGACGGCGCATGGCGCGACCACCTCGTCTTCGCGCTCACGGCGGAGGAGGTCCCCGACGGTTTGCTCGCCCGGTGGCGCCGGGCACGCTCCGAGGGGCGGTCCGGCCACGAGCGGCGTAATCCGGGAATCCCGCACGGCCCCGGAAATTGAATAAACGTTCGAATTTGAGTGGAAGATGACCGCCTTCAGGCGTGGAATTCCCGCTTTGAGGGGATCCCTGATCGTGCCGGTCACAAGAAAAGTTCGAAATATCAGCCAGATCGTGCGACACACCGGCCCAATTGGCGGATGGCCCCGTGCAAACCCCTCTACCGTGTGAGATGTGAGCAGCAGCGGCCTCATCTACGCAGTCATCGTCGGGGCCTGGGCCGCCTACTTGGTGCCGATGTGGCTCCGTAGGCAGGACGAGCTGAACGAGGCCCGTCCGACGGAACGCTTCAGCACCGCCATCCGATTGCTGTCCGGACGGGCGGGCATGGAGCGCCGGTACGCCAAGGACCTGCGGGCGCGCTCCTCCGACGAGGGGGAGTACGACGTCCACGACCCGGACGCGGTCACCGACACGGTGGACGTCCGGGCCTTCGCCGTGTCCCAGACCCGTCCGCAGACCCAGGCACCCCTGCCGCCGCTCCCCGAGGAGCGGGCGGAACCGGCACCTGCCCGGCCTCCGCGCGAGCGCGTGGACGGACGGGCGCCCGAACCGGCCGCCGCGCGGGGACGCGTCCCGGCCGCCCGCCGCGGACCGGACGCCCAGCGGGCACGGGCGGCGCAGGCCGCCGCCGCGCGCGCCCAGCGCTCCAAGGCGCTCGCCCGCCGCCGGCGCACCACCACGATGCTCTTCGCCGCCTTCACGCTCGGCGCGATCGTCGCGGCGGTCGGCGGACTGGCGTTCCTCTGGGCGCCCGGCGTGCCGGCCGTGCTGCTGAGCGCGTACATCGCCTACCTCCGCTCCCAGGAGCGCCGCCGCTTCGCCTACCAGATGGACCGCCGCCAGGCCGAGGTCGCCGCGCAGCGGCTGCGCGAGCGGGAGCGCCAGCCGCGCCGCCGCCCGTCCGTCGAGGACGCCGACCCCGACGAACCGGAGGGCCCGGAAGCGGGAGTCGACGTCGATCCGGGCATGACCGCGCTCGCCGCGGACCGGCGTGCGCTCGTCGAGCAGACCGACCACGCCGAGTGGGTCGACCAGCAGCGCGAGCGGCAGCGGCGGCCCGGCCAGGGCGGCGACAGCTGGGACCCGGTCCCGGTGCCGCTCCCGACGTACGTGACCGCCCCGGTCGCCCCCCGCGCCACGGGCGACGTGGACCTGGGCGCCCCGGACACCTGGAGCTCGGCCCGCTCCAGCGCCGTACCGGCGGACGAGGCGCAGGCTCCGGCCGACGAAGCGGACCCGGACCCGGCCGCCCCCGCCGACGACCGCAGCGACGCCCGCCGGGCCGCCTCGGCCCGCCGCTCCCGCGAACGCGGCCGCACCCCCCTCTTCGACCAGTACGAGGACGGCGACCGCCCGAAGGCCGCCAACGAGTAGTGCCAGGCCAACGGATTTCCGAGCACCCGGATGGGGATGCTAGAGTTTCACTCGTTGCAAGGGCCTGTGGCGCAGTCCGGTAGCGCACCTCGTTCGCATCGAGGGGGCCAGGGGTTCAAATCCCCTCAGGTCCACTGCACAGTTGGAAGCCCCCGCCGAGAAATCGGCGGGGGCTTCTTCGTGTTGGGCGGGCCGTCAGTCGGCGGTCTCGTTCCCGGGTGCGGCGGTCGGCGGCTGGTCCACCACGAAGGATCCCTTGCCGCGCACGGTCACGATGAGTCCCCGCTCGCGGAGCTCCTGTGCGGCTCGCCGGGCGGTGAGCCGTGCCACGCCGTACTCGTCGGCCAGGTGATTCTCCGAAGGGATCGGCCTGTCCGGGGCCAAGTCACCTGACTCGATCTTTTTCGTGATCACGTCGGCCAGTTGGACGTAGAGCGGCCTCGCGCTCATCGGGTCCAAGGTCGACTTGGGCTCCTCCGTATCGCTCATATGTCCAACGTAGGCGTATGCCCATATCCACGATCGAGTGGATCCCTCTGCACTTGTATGTAGAGGGATGTGGTCCGCTGTAGCGTCGGTCATGTAAAACCCCGGCGAGGTGGCCAGACCTCCCGGGGCGCGGCCAACGCTGAATCGGAGCGTCGACATGCATGACCTTATCCGCCGTATCGTCCGGTGGACGGGCCTTCTCCTCGGTCCTGGGACCGGAACCCATCGTGCGGGCGAGGCCCGCCCCGCGTACGTCATCCTCCGCCCCACCGACTCCGTCCGCCTTCCCCTCCACCGTTCCCCCTACTGCCGGCACCTTCCGCTCGACGGAGCCGAGTCCAGGCTCGTTCGTCCGTACCTGGGCCCCGACCGGTACGTCGTCGGGGCGGGGAAGGCGGCCGCGTGATGGAGTCGACCCCCTCGCTGCGGCTGCTGCCCTGGTCGTCGTCGCAGGGCAAGCCCTGCTTCCTCGTCAACGGCGACGAGGGCGGGTACGTCTCGCGGCTGGCGGACGAGACGGAGGCCCGGCAACTCGCCGACGGTCTGGAAACGCTAGGCCGTGCTCGACGGGTGCTGGACGATCCCCTGTCCCCGAACGTCGAGGTGCGCTACACCGCCGTCCGGCTCGCCGAGTGCCTGGCGGACGCACTGCGCGTCGCGGAGTCCCGCGGCCGGCGCCTGCCCTCGCCGGGTGCCGGTGTCACCGACGAGCCCTGTGGCGCCGCCGACGGCGAGCAGCCGAGGTGACGTAGCCCGGTCGGTGGCCGTCGCCCGTCCGGGATGCGCCTACAGCGCCTTCGCGTAGCAGCGGCTGTCCTCGTGGAAGCGGTAGTAGCCGAACTTCTCGCAGGGCTCGTAGCCGCTGGAGGTGTACAGGGCGATGGCCTCCGGCTGCTTGGTGCCGGTTTCCAGGACCATGCGGGTGCGGCCGGCCGCGCGGGCGTTCTCCTCCAGGGCGGCCAGGATGCGGCGGGCCAGACCCCGGCCGCGCATCTGCTCGGTCACGTACATGCGCTTGAGCTCCGCGTCGCCGTCGCGGTTGCCCTCGTCGTTGGCGTCCTGGACGCGCCAGCCGCCGGAGGCCACGGGGACGCCCGCCTCGTCGTAGGCGATCAGGTAGGTGCCGTTCGGGGGCCTGAAGTCCGCCGGGTGCATGGGGGTGGAGTCGCCTCCGTCGCCGTAGCGGACGTGGTACTCGGCCTGGACCTCGGCGTCCAGTTTCACGGCGTCGGGGTGGTCGTAGGGGACCGGGCGGATATCCATGCCGATTACCGTAAAACACGCCCGGACCTGGAGTGTCGTATCGTGCCCTGATGCTCACTGTGACCTCCGTCAACGTCAATGGACTGCGGGCCGCCGCCAAGAAGGGCTTCGTGGAGTGGCTGGCCGGGACCTCCGCCGATGTGCTGTGTCTGCAGGAGGTGCGGGCGGAGGCGAAGCAGCTGCCGGAGCAGGTGCGGGAGCCCGAGGGGTGGTACGTGACGCACGCGCCCGCCGCCGCCAAGGGGCGTGCGGGGGTGTCCCTGTACTCCCGGCGTGAACCCGAGCGCACACAGATCGGTTTCGGGTCGGACGAGTTCGATGACAGCGGGCGGTATGCGGAGGTCGATCTGCCCGGTGTGACCGTCGCCTCGCTCTATCTGCCGTCCGGGGACGTCGGGACCGAGCGGCAGGAGGAGAAGGTTCGGTTCATGGGGCAGTTCCTCGTCTACCTCAAGGGGCTGCGGGAGCGGGCCGCCGCAGGCGGGCGGGAGGTCGTCGTCTGCGGGGACTGGAACATCGCCCACGAGAAGACCGACCTGAGGAACTGGCGTGGGAACACCAAGAGTTCCGGGTTCCTGCCGGAGGAGCGGGAGTGGCTGTCCCGGGTGCTCGACCCGGCGGACGGCGGGTACGTCGACGTCGTACGGGCGCTGCATCCGGACGTGGACGGGCCGTACTCCTGGTGGTCCTACCGGGGGCGGGCCTTCGACAACGACACCGGGTGGAGGATCGACTACCAGATGGCGACCCCGGGGCTCGCGGGACGGGCGGTCGACGCCCGCGTCGAGCGCGCGGCCACGCACGCCGAGCGGTGGTCGGACCACGCGCCCGTGACGGTGGTCTACGAGCAGGGCGTGAGCTGATGCGGACGCCCAGGCAGGCCGCCCGGGTCGCCGTGCTGGATCCGGACGGGGCCGTCTTCATGTTCCGGTACGACAACGACGAGGTCGGTGTCCACTGGGCGATGCCCGGTGGCGGCGTGGAGCCGGGGGAGACGCCCGAGCAGGCCGCGCGGCGGGAGCTGCGCGAGGAGACCGGGTGGGACGACGTGGTGCTCGACGGCACCGTGCTGTGTCTGTGGGAGCACGACTTCACCCGGGCCGGTGTTCCGGTGCGGCAGAGCGAGCACATCTTCCTCGCCCACGGTCCCCGGCGCGACCTCACGGGAGACCTCGCCGCCGCGCATGCCGAGGACCGGATCCTGCGGTGGCGCTGGTGGTCGCCGGAGGAGCTGGCGGGGGACACGGAGCCGTTGTGGCCGCCGCAGTTGCCGGAGCTGCTGGCGCGTGTGCGGCGGGACGGGCCGCCGGCGGAGCCCGTCGATCTCGGGTTCGTGGAGAACCGCTAGTCCTGCTTGCGCAGCCGCCGGTCCAGCGCCAGGGACAGTTCCGCGTCGACCACGCTGCGGGCCAGTGGGCGCAGGCGGTGGAGGGACTCCTCGGGGGCGTGGCGGAGGATCAGGGTGGCGAAGAGGTCGGCCAGGGTGTCGGCGTGGGTGCGGACCTCCGCGCCGGCGCGGAGCACCTCCGCGAGCGGGATGCCCTCGCGGACCAGGGCCGACGACACGTCCAGCAGGCGCCGGCTGATGTGGACGATCTCCTCGCCGTCGACGCCGAGGTAGCCGAGGTCCAGGGCGGCGGCCAGGTTCTCCGGGGTGACCTCGCCGGCGAAGTGGTCGGCGAGTTCCTCGGGGGTGAGGCGGACGGGGACCTCGTCGGTGGGGATGTCCATGCCGAGGAGTTCGCCGACGTCACGGCCGTGGTCGAAGGCCTCGGCGAGTTCCGCTATGCCGTTCAGGGTGTGGCCGCGTTCCAGGAGCGCCGTGATCGTGCGCAGACGGGCCAGGTGGTGGTCGTCGTACCAGGCGATGCGGCCCTCGCGGCGCGGTGGCGGGATCAGCTTGCGCTCGCGGTAGAAGCGCAGCGTGCGCACCGTGATGCCGGCCAGCCGGGCCAGCTCGTCCATGCGGTACTCGCGCCGCTCACCGGGTCCTTCGCTCTCTTCTGCCACGCCTGAAGCCTAGGGCGTACCAGCGGTAACTTTCCTCGCGTGCCCCCTACCCATCAGTACGGAGCTGCTCTACGCTCCCCATTGCGCCAGTGTTCACTGGCAGGGTTCTGAGCGATGCGTGGAGGCTTCGGGATGGCCGAGCACGAGCACGGACAAGGGCACGAACACGTACGGGTGGCGGTGATCGGGTCGGGATTCGGCGGGCTCGGGGCCGCCGTGCGGCTGCGGCGCGAGGGGATCACCGACTTCGTCGTCCTGGAACGGGCGGGCAGCGTCGGCGGCACCTGGCGCGACAACAGCTACCCCGGCTGCGCCTGTGACGTGCCGTCGCACCTGTACTCGTTCTCCTTCGCGCCCAATCCCGACTGGCCCCGCTCCTTCTCCGGGCAGCGGCACATCCGCGCCTACCTGGAGCACGTCACCGACGTCTTCGGGCTGCGGCCCCACATCCGCCTCGACTCGGAGGTGAAGCGGATGGTGTGGGACGGCGAGCGGATGCGGTGGGAGATCGAGACGAGCAGCGGGAATCTCAGCGCGGACGTCGTCGTCTCCGCCACCGGGCCGCTGTCCGAGCCGAAGCTGCCCGACATCCCCGGGCTCGACTCCTTCCCCGGCAAGGTCTTCCACTCCGCCCAGTGGGACCACGACTACGACCTGCGCGGCAAGCGGGTCGCCATGGTCGGCACCGGGGCGTCCGCGATCCAGATCGTGCCCTCCATCCAGCCGCTCGTCTCACGGCTCACCCTCTTCCAGCGCACCCCCGCCTGGGTCCTGCCCCGTGTCGACCGGCCCATCAGCGGCGCCGAGCGCGCCCTGCACCGGGCGCTGCCCGTCACCACCAAGCTGCGCCGCGGACTGCTCTGGGGCATCAGGGAGTTGCAGGTCCAGGCGTTCACCAAGCACCCCGGCGAGCTCGGCTTCGTCGAGCAGCTCGCCAAGCGGAACATGGGCCGCGCCATCAAGGACCCGGCCCTGCGCGCCAGGCTGACCCCCGACTACCGCATCGGCTGCAAGCGGATCCTGCTGTCGAGCACCTACTATCCGGCGCTCGCGCGGCCCAATGTCGACGTCGTGGCCAGTGGGCTGAGCGAGGTGCGCGGGTCGACCGTCGTCGGTGCCGACGGGAGCGAGGCCGAGGTCGACGCGATCGTGTTCGGGACCGGGTTCCACGTCACCGACATGCCCATCGCGGAGCGGGTCGTCGGGGCGGAGGGGAAGACCCTCGCCGAGAGCTGGGCGGGCGGGATGCAGTCCCTGCGCGGTGCGGCCGCCGCCGGGTTCCCCAACTGGATGACGATCATCGGGCCCAACACCGGCCTCGGGAACTCCTCCATGATCCTGATGATCGAGTCCCAGCTGAACTACCTGGCCGACTACATGCGGCAGTTGGACGTCCTCGGAGGCCGGGTCGCCCTCGACGCCCGCCCCAGCGCCGTACGCGCCTGGAACCACCGGGTGCAGGAGCGGATGAAGCGCACGGTGTGGAACACCGGTGGCTGCACCAGTTGGTACCTCGACGAGAGCGGGCGCAACACCACCATCTGGCCCGGTACGACGAGTGAGTTCCGGCGTGAGACCCGGCGGGTCGACCTCGCCGAGTACGCCGTCCTGCGGGCGCACCCCAACACCAAGGTCGCCCAGGAGAACGCCGAGGTCGCCCAGGAGAACGCCGAGGTGACCGCGTGAGCCGCCTCACCCACGTCACCTCCGGGCCGTACGCCCCGCCCGTCGCCGCCCGTGAACTGACCGCCCGCTCCGCCGACGGCGCCCGGCTGCACGTGGAGGTGCACGGCCCCGAGGAGGCGCCGGCGGTCGTCCTCGCCCACGGCTGGACCTGCTCGACCGCCTTCTGGGCGGCGCAGATCCGTGAACTGGCCGCCGACCACCGGGTCATCGCCTACGACCAGCGCGGCCACGGACGCACCCCCGCGAGCCCGGCGTGCAGCACCGACGCGCTCGCCGACGACCTCGAGGCCGTGCTCACCGCCACCCTCGCGCCCGGTGAGCAGGCCGTGGTCGCCGGGCACTCCATGGGCGGGATGACGGTGATGGCCGCCGCCACGAGGCCCGCGTTCCGCGCGCACGTGGCCGCCGTCCTGCTGTGCAGCACCGGCAGCTCGCGGCTGGTCGCCGAGTCGACGGTGGTGCCGATACGGGCGGGCGGGCTGCGGAGCCGGCTGACCGGGCACATCCTCGGCTTCCGGGCCCCGCTCGGGCCGGTCACGCCGCTCGCCCGCCGGATCCTCAAGTACGCGACGATGGGCCCCGCCTCCGCCCCGGACATGGTCGAGGCGTGCGCCCGTATCGTGCACGCCTGTCCGCGCGCGGTGCGCCACGCCTGGTCACGCGTGCTCGACGGGCTCGATCTCGACCACGGGCTCGCCGAGTTGCGCGTACCGGTCGAGATCGTCGCCGGTGGCGCGGACCGGCTCACCCCGCCGGTGCACGCCCGGTCGCTCGCCGCCGCGCTGCCGAACTGCCTCGGCGTCACCGAGCTGCCCGGCATCGGGCACATGACACCCGTCGAGGCGCCCGACCTGGTCACCGGGAGGATCCGCGCCCTGGCCGCCGCCCACATCAACGCCGTACCCGCCGTCGAGGAGAGCGCATGAACAGGGTGAGTCTCGAAGGAAGGGTCGCCGTCGTCACCGGAGCGGCGCGCGGCGTCGGGGAGCTGCTGGCCCGCAAGCTGTCCGCGCGCGGGGTGAAGGTGGCGCTGGTCGGGCTGGAGCCGGACGCGCTCAAGGACGTCTCCGCGCGGCTGCACAGCGACAGCGACCACTGGTACGCGGACGTCACCGACCACGAGGCGATGGCCAAGGTCGCCGAGGAGGTCCGGGAGCGGTTCGGCCGGGTCGACATCGTGGTCGCCAACGCCGGTGTGGCGACGGGCGGTCCGTTCGCCGACTCCGATCCGGAGTCCTGGCGGCGGGTGATAGAGGTGAACCTGATCGGATCGGCGGTCACCGCGCGGGCGTTCCTGCCGCTGCTCGCCGAGAGCCGGGGCTATCTGCTCCAGATAGCCTCCCTCGCCGCGATCACCCCGGCGCCGATGATGACGGCGTACTGCGCGTCCAAGTCCGGTGTGGAGGCGTACGCGCACAGTCTGCGCGCCGAAGTCGGGTACCGGGGCGTGAAGGTGGGCGTCGGGTATCTGTCGTGGACCGACACCGACATGGTGCGCGGGGCCGATCAGGACGACGTGATGCGGGAGTTGCGGCAGCGGCTGCCGTGGCCGTCGAACAAGACGTACCCGCTGGGGCCCGCGGTGGACCGGCTGGTGGCCGGCATCGAGCGGCGGGCGAGCCATGTGTACGGGCAGTGGTGGCTGCGCGGGATGCAGGGCGTGCGCGGGTATCTGCCCGCGGTCATCGGGACGGTGGGGCAGCGGGAGATGCGGCGCTTCGGCGACCGGCTCGCGGGCGTGCGCACGGGGTTGGTCGGAGCGGGCGGCAACGCCGATGAGCAGCACCGGAACACGGTCCGTGACTGATCGACATGCGCAGGGTGACGGGGCGTGTGAATCTGATCGGGCAAGTTCCCCCCACCCCACAACGGGAGTGAACCCACATGGGTATGAAGGATCAGTTCCAGGAGAAGTCCGAGCAGTTCCAGCAGCAGGCCAGGCAGCGTGCCCAGCAGGGCAAGGAGCAGATGCAGGGCCGCGGCCGCCGACGGGACGAGGGCATGGACGAGCCGCAGCGTCAGCGGGAGCCCCGGGAGTCCGAGGAGCGCTTCGACCAGGACTACGACGCCTGACGTCGAGCGGCGAAGACGTCACGGGACGTCGGAAGACGCTTGAGGACGTCTGAACGCGTCGTGCGCTGAAGCGGAAGGGGTGCCCCATGGCGAAGGGGGCACCCCTTCCTCACGTCCGGGGCGGCAGCTTCGGCCGGGAGCGGTCGGGTACGTCGCGGTAAGTCGGGGGTGTCGCCGGGGGTTTGGCCTCCAGCAGCTCCAAGGCGAGCCGCACCGCGTCGTCGAGCACCGCGTACCGGCCCTCGGCCCAGTCCAACGGGGTGCGCAGCGCCTCCAGGTCGGGTTCGACACCCTTGTTCTCCACGGACCAGCCGTACGCGTCGAACCAGGCCGCGTTCATCGGCACCGTGATCACCGTGCCGTCGCCGAGCCGGTGCCGGCCGGTCATGCCGACCACCCCGCCCCAGGTGCGCTGGCCCACCACCGGGCCCAGCTCCAGCAGTTTGAACGCGGCGGTGATCATGTCGCCGTCGGAGCTGGTCGCCTCGTCCGCGAGCGCCACGAGCGGTCCGCGCGGGGCGTTGGAGGCGTACGACACGGGCTGGGCGTCACGGGTGAGGTCCCAGCCGATGATGGTGCGGGTCAGCTTCTCCACGACGAGTTCGCTGATGTGGCCGCCCGCGTTGCCGCGCACGTCCACGATCAGCGCGGGGCGGGACATCTCCATGCGCACGTCGCGGTTGAACTGGGCCCAGCCGGAGCCGCCCATGTCGGGGATGTGCAGGTAGCCGCAGCGGCCACCGCTCAACTCCCGCACCACCGCGCGGCGTTTGGCGACCCAGTCCTGGTAGCGCAGCGGCGTCTCGTCGATGAGGGGGACGACGGCGACCCGGCGGGGCGGGCCCGCGCCCTCCGGATCGGAGGAGCCCGAAGGGCCTCCCGCGGAAGGGCGGTGGTGGGCGACGGGTGGGCGGAAGGTGAGTTCCACGGTCGTACCGCCCGCGCCCGCGAGCAGCGGGTAGGGGCCGGTGACCGGGTCCACCGGGCGGCCGTCGACGTGGGTGAGGACCGCGCCCTCGCGGATGCCGGTGCCGGCCAGCGGGGAGCGGGCGCGGGAGTCGGAGGAGTCGCCGGGCAGGATCCGCTTGACGGTCCAGCCCTCCTCGCGGGGAACGAGGTTGGCGCCGAGCAGGCCCTGGCGGCGCTGGTAGTGCGGGGGGCCCTCGTTGCGGCGGGCGGCGGTGACGTAGGCGTGGGAGGTGCCGAGTTCGCCGAGGACCTCGCGCAGCAGGTCCGCGAAGTCGTCGGGGGAGGCGACCCGTTCGACGAGCGGGCGGTACTGCTCCAGGATCGCGTCCCAGTCGATGCCGCCCATGCCGGGTTCCCAGAAGTAGGCGCGGATCAGCCGCCCGGCCTCCGCGTACGCCTGGCGCCACTCGGCGGCCGGGTCGGCCTCGTGCAGGATGCGGCGGGCGTCGATCCACACCGTGGAGTCGCTGTCGCCGGGCTCGGTGGCGGGCACCGCGCGCAGCTCGCCCTCGTCGACCACGACCAGCCGGGTGCCGTCGCCGCTGACCGCGAAGAAGTCCAGGTCCGCGACGAGTTCGGACCTCTTCGCCTTGCCGATGTTGAAGTGTTCCAGGGTCGGGCGGCCGCTGACGTCGCTGGGGTTGGCGAAGGTCTCGCCGAGCGCGCCGGAGATCGGCCAGCGCAGCCAGACGAGACCGCAGCCCGCGACCGGGTACAGCCCCGAGTACTTGGAGGCGGAGACCGGGAAGGGGGTGACCCTGCTCTCCAGGCCCTCCGCCTCGACGGTCACCGTGCCGGCCTCGCCGCCCTCCTCGGCCTCCTCGCGCTCGACCGGGTCCAGCCCGCCGGCGGCGGGGCGGCCCTCGGGGTTCAGGGCGAACGGGGAGGGGGTCGCCGACGACAGCGGCACCAGGTACGGGCGGCAGCCCAGCGGGAACGACAGGTCGCCGGTGTGCACGTCGTACACCGGGTCGAAGCCGCGCCAGGACAGGAAGGCGAGATAGCGGCCGTCGAGGGTGAAGACCGGGTTCTCGTCCTCGAAGCGGCCGTTGGTGACGTCGAGCACCAGCCGGTCCTTGATCCGGGCGAGTTTGATCTGCCGCAGCGACCGCCCGATCACCGGATGGGACCAGGCCAGCCAGGCCCCGTCGGGGGAGAAGGCGAGGTCGCGCACCGGCCCGTTGCCGGAGTGGATCAGCTCGGTGACCTCGCCCTGGCTCTCCTCGTCGGTGTCGACCAGCAGCAGCCGTCCGTCGTGCGCGGCGACGGCCAGCCGCTGCCCGTCGGGGTCGGCCACCATCTCCAGCACCCGGCCCAGCTTCCCGGCGGCCAGCCGCCGGGGGGCGCGCTGGCCGGTCGCTCGGGGCAGGGAGGCGATCTCGACGGCGTCCTCGCCCTCGGCGTCCGTCACGTACGCCACCTGGTCGCCCGCGCCGAGCATCTCCGGCAGCCGGACCCGTACGCCCGGGGTGTCGGTGAGGGTGCGCGCGGGACCGTCGCGGTGAGTGAGCCAGTACAGGCTGCCGCGTACGACGACGGCGCTCGCGCGGCCGGTCTCGTCGACCGAGATGCCGTCGAGGTGGCGGGCGGCGGGCACCTGGTAGGGGCGCCGCCCGGAGCGCGGCCCGCTCAGCGTCACGTCGAGCCGGCGCGGGGCGGCGCCGGGGGACAGGTCGTCCACGAGCCACAGGTCGCCGGCGCACTGGTAGACGACCCGGGTGCCGTCGCTGGCGGCGTGCCGGGCGTAGAAGGCGTCGTGGTCGGTGTGGCGGCGCAGGTCGGAGCCGTCGTAGGCGCACGAGTACAGGTTGCCGACGCCCTCGTGGTCGGAGAGGAAGGCGATCCGGCCGGCGACGAACATGGGGGAGTGCAGATGGCCGTCGAGGCCGTCGAGGAGCCGGTGCCCGTGCAGCCAGAGCCTGCCCGTGGCGCCGCCCCGGTAGCGCTTCCAGGAGGCCGGTTCGTGCGGCGGGGTGCCGGTGAGCAGCAGCGACTTGCGCTCCCCGGCGATGTCGGCGACCTGGATGTCGGAGACCGGGCCCCAGGGCAGCTTGCGGCCGGGGCTGCCGTCGCAGGTGAGCTTGTAGGCCCAGGTGAAGTAGGAGAAGGGCTCACCGTGCGAGGCGACGGCGAGGATCTCGGCCCGGCCGTCCTCGTCGGGGGGCGCCCAGCCGCAGACCCGGGTGTCGGAGCTGCCCCAGTAGGTGAGGCGCCGGCCCGGCCCGCCGTCCACCGGGACGAGGTGCACCTCGGGGTCGAGGCTGCGCCAGCTCGTGTACGCGATGTGGCTGCCGTCGGGGGAGAAGCGGGGGTGGCCGAGCTTGGTGCGGTCGACGGTGAGCCGCCAGGCGCGGCCCGGTCCGTCGAGCGGGGCGAGCCAGAGGTCGTCCTCGGCCACGAAGCACAGCAGGTCGTCCTTGAGGTGGGGCAGACGCAGATAGCTCACCCTTCCCATGCTTTGCCGGGGCCCGGGCCCCGGCAACTTATGGGTAACCGACAACCGTGACGCAGACCACGAACGAAACCGTTTCGTTTCGCTAGAAGATGCCGGGAAGGCGGAGTACTCTCGTGGTGTACGAAACCGTACCGTTCGGTGCGGTGGACAACGGAGTGAACCGGAGCGGAAGGGTGAGCGGTATGAGTGAAGTCGCGACGACGCGTCGCAGCCGGATCACCCCCGAGCGCGAGGCCGAGCTGTACGGGGCCGTGCTCGACCTGCTCCGTGAGGTCGGCTACGACGCCGTCACCATGGACGCCGTGGCCGCCCGCACCCGGTCCAGCAAGGCCACCCTCTACCGCCAGTGGGGCGGCAAGGCCGAGCTGGTGGTGAGAGCGATGCGCAGCCAGAAGCCGGGCGGCATCGCCGACATCGACACCGGGACCCTGCGGGGCGACCTGCACGCCATCGTCGGCCGTGAGGACGACTGCGTCATGGAGCAGAACGCCGCCCTGATGCGCGCGCTCGCCATGGCCGTGCACATGAACCACGATCTCCGCCAGGCGTTCAAGGAACTCCTGGTCGAACCGGAGATGGAGGAGTTCCAGAAGATGATCCGGCGCGCGGTCGACCGGGGCGAGATCAGCCCCGACAACCCGGCGCTGGACTACATGGTGCACATGCTCGTCGGCGCGTTCGCCACGCGGACGCTGATCGACGACCTGCCGCCCACGCGGGAATTCCTCACCTCGTACATCGACGCCGTGGTGCTCCCCGCCCTCGGCGTGACCACTCACTGACCGTCCCCGGGTCAGCCACCGCAAGTCAGCCACCACCTGACGTCACCGCTCACGTCGTCGGGCTGATCACACCTGCCCCGAAGCAACCACGACCTGACCGGGAGTACGCCCTCGTGGCCACTTTCCTCTATCGACTCGGCCGGTTCGCCTTCAGGCGACGGCACCTCGTAGCCCTCATCTGGGTGGCTCTGCTGGCGCTCGCGGGCGTCGGCGCGGCCGGCGCCCCGGCGGCCGGCAACTCGTCCTTCTCCATACCCGGCACCGAGGCCCAGAAGGCCTTCGACCTGCTGGAAGAACGCTTCCCCGGCTCCAGCGCCGACGGAGCGACCGCACGCGTCGTCTTCAAGGCGCCCGCCGGCGAGAAGATGACCGACGCCGACAACAAGGCGACCGTCCAGAAGACCGTCGACGAGCTCTCCGACGGCTCCGAGGTCGCCCGCGTCACCGACCCGTACCAGGGCGGCGGCGTCAGCCAGGACGGCACCATCGCCTACGCCTCGGTGAGCTACAAGGTCTCCGGCATGGAGCTGGAGGACTCCTCCCGCGACGCCCTGGAAGGCGCCGCCGAGGACGCCCGCGACTCCGGGCTGACCGTGGAGATCGGCGGTGACGCCCTCCAGGCCGTCCCGCACACCGGCACCGCCGAGATCATCGGCATCGGCGTCGCCGCGGTCGTCCTCGTCATCACCTTCGGCTCGCTGCTCGCGGCCGGGCTGCCGCTGCTCACCGCGATCATCGGCGTGGGCATCGGCGTCTCCAGCATCACCGCCCTGGCCAGCACCCTGGACCTCGGCTCCACCACCTCCATCCTGGCCTCGATGATCGGCCTCGCGGTCGGTATCGACTACGCGCTGTTCGTCGTCTCCCGCTACCGGGCCGAACTGGCCGAGGGCCGCGGGCGCGAGGAAGCGGCCGGCCGGGCCGTCGGCACCTCGGGCTCCGCCGTGGTCTTCGCCGGCCTCACCGTCGTGATCGCCCTGGTCGGTCTGTCCGTCGTCAACATCCCGATGCTGACGAAGATGGGCATCGCCGCCGCCGGCACGGTCGCCATCGCGGTCCTGATCGCCCTCACCCTGATCCCCGCCCTGCTCGGCTACGCGGGCCGCCGGGTCCGCCCCGCCGGCGAGAAGAGCAAGCTGCTCGGCGGGGGCCGCGCCGCGAAGAAGCCGCAGCGCCCGAACATGGGCACCCGCTGGGCCAGCTTCGTCGTACGCCGTCCGCTGGCCGTGCTGCTGCTCGGCGTGGTCGGCCTGGGCGCCGCGGCCGTCCCGGCCGCCTCGCTGGAGCTGGGCCTGCCCGACGACGGCTCCCAGCCGACGTCCACCACCCAGCGCCGCGCCTACGACCTGCTCTCCGAGGGCTTCGGCCCCGGCTTCAACGGCCCGCTCGTGGTCGTGGTCGACGCGAAGAACAGCGACGACCCGCAGGCCGTGTTCAAGCAGGCCGGCGACGACATCAAGGGCCTCGACAACGTCGTGAACGTCAGCCCGGCGGCCCCGAACAAGGCCGGCGACACGGCGACGATCACCGTCGTCCCCGACGCCAAGCCCTCCTCGGTGACCACCGAGGACCTGGTGCACGACATCCGTGACACCGGCGCGGACATCAAGGCCGACACCGAGGCCGACGTCCTCGTCACCGGCGCCACGGCCATGAACATCGACGTCTCGCAGAAGCTCAACGACGCGCTGGTGCCGTACCTGGTCCTGGTGGTCGGCCTGGCCTTCCTGCTGCTGATCGTGGTCTTCCGCTCGATCCTGGTCCCGCTGAAGGCGGCCCTCGGCTTCCTCCTGTCGGTCCTCGCGGCCTTCGGCGCGGTCGTCGCGGTCTTCCAGTGGGGCTGGCTGTCAGGCCTGATGGGCGTCGAGGAGACCGGCCCGATCATGTCGATGATGCCGATCTTCATGGTCGGCGTGGTCTTCGGACTGGCCATGGACTACGAGGTGTTCCTCGTGACCCGGATGCGGGAGGCCTACGTCCACGGCGAGAAGCCCTCCCAGGCCGTGGTGACCGGCTTCAAGTACAGCGCGCGGGTGGTGACCGCGGCGGCGGTCATCATGATGGCGGTCTTCGCCGGCTTCATCGGCTCCAGCGACTCGATGGTCAAGATGATCGGCTTCGGCCTCGCGGTCGCCGTCCTCTTCGACGCGTTCGTCGTCCGCATGGCGATCGTCCCGGCGGTCCTGGCCCTGCTCGGCAAGCGGGCCTGGTGGCTGCCGAAGTGGCTGGACCGGATCCTGCCCAACGTGGACGTCGAGGGCGAGGGCCTGCGCACGGTGGACGACAGGAAGGACGAGGACAGGGAACTCGTCCGGGCCTGACGCCCCGGACGAACGCAGTACCGGCCGGTGAGGGCTCCGTGGGGACGGGGCGCCCTCACCGGCTTCTGTCATCGGGGACTTCGGGCCCTGTGTCAGGTGTCGGACACCGCTCCACGGTGTCCGACCTGAACGACCCGGACCGTCAGCTCTCCGTTGTCGATCGTGTAGATGACGCGGTGATCGCCGACGCGGAGTCGGCGCCGGTCCGGCTGGGAGACGAGTGCCGTGGTGTTGAAGCCCAGAGGGTCGGTTTCCAGTTCCGTCAGTTTGACCAGGATCCGGAGCGCCATGTCCCGGGGAATCTTGCGAAGCTCGGCCTGAGCCTCCGGCCGGAACACGGTGCGGTATGTGTTACTCACTGCGCTCCAGCGTCTCCCTCATGACGTCCTCGACGGGGATGCCGGCTGCCGGATTCGCCATGCGTTCGTCGATGATCCGGTTGATCTCGCGCTCTTCCCATTCCTGGTACTTGCGAAGGACCTCCATCGACACGACCGCGGCCACCTGCTTGCCGCGCCGGGTGATGACCGTCGGCGTGTCATCGCGGTCGGCCCGCTCGACCACCTCGGCCAGATGGGCGCGCACGTCACGGATGGACTCTATGGGCATCTGGGTCATGCACCAACGGTACATAGTGCTCCATGTGTACACAAAGGTGGTCGGAATTCGTTCGTGGGCCACCTATCCGACCGCTAGCCTGCCGGGCATGACGTCCTCGGAATCTCATGCCCACCCCCGTTTCGCCGAGGCTCTGCGTGAGCTCGGGCTGATCGACCTGCACACCCGGATCCGCCGGTTCCCGGACGCGACCCGTACCGCCGCCGAGGCCGCCGCCGCGCTCGGGTGCGAGCTCAGTGAGATCTGCAAGTCACTGATCTTCGCGGCGGACGGGGTACCGGTGCTGGTGCTGATGGACGGGGCGTCGCGGGTCGACGTGGAGCTGGTCCGCAAGGAACTCGGCGCCGAGAAGGTGACGCGGGCCAAGGCCGACGTCGTACGGGAGACGACCGGGTACGCCATCGGGGGCGTACCGCCCTTCGGGCACCGTACGAGGACGAGGGTGCTCGCCGACCGGTCGCTGCTCGCGCACGACGTGGTGTGGGCCGCCGCGGGCACCCCGCACACGGTCTTCCCCATGGCGCCCGCCGACCTCGTGGCCCACGCCGGCGCCACCGTGGTGGACGTGCGCGAGCACACCGAGTGACCCCAGTCGTCACCGCGGCCGTGCTGCTCGCCGCGGTCACGCACGCCGGCTGGAACGCCATCGCGCACCGGATCACCGACAAGCTGGTCGGGTTCACGCTGATCTCCGGCGGTGGGCTGCTGATCGGGCTGGCGATGGTGCCGTTCGTGCCGTTCCCGGCGGGCGGGGCGTGGCCGTACCTCTTGGGCTCGGCCGCGATCCACATGGCGTACTACGCCCTGCTGATGAAGTCCTTCCGGCTGGGCGACTTCGGCCAGGCGTACCCGATCGCCCGGGGCAGCGCGCCCCTCGTGGTCACGGTGCTGGCCGCCGTCTTCGCGCACGAGGTGCCCGACGCCTGGGCCGCCGCCGGGATCGCCTTGTCCTGCGCGGGCCTGACCGGCGTCGCCCTGTGGGGGCTGCGCGGGCGCCGGCCCGACTGGGCGGCGATCGGGGCGGCCCTGGCGACCGGCCTGACCATCGCGGTGTACACGGTCGTGGACGGGCTCGGCGTCCGGGCCTCCGGCTCCTCCCTCGGCTACATCGCCTGGCTGATGGCGGTCCAGGGCACGATGATCCCGGCGTACGCCCTCTGGCGCTGGCGGCGGGAGACGGCCGCCCGGCTCCGCCCGCACGCGGGCCTCGGACTGCTCGGCGCCGCGATGTCCGTCGCCGCGTACGCACTCGTCCTGTGGGCCCAGACCCGCGCCGAACTCGCCCCGATCGCGGCCCTGAGGGAGTCGTCGATCATCGTCGGCGCGGCCATCGGCGCGTTGTTCTTCAAGGAGCGGTTCGGGGCCCCGCGGATCGTCGCGGCCGGGCTGCTGGTCGCCGGGATCGGGCTGATGCTCCGCGCGGGGTAGCGCGGCACGCGCCGCCGTACGGGCGGGTGCGTAGGCGCGGTGTGAGGGGCACCCTGGAATGAGAGGAATTCCGGAGGTGATCCTCATGATGCACACCGCAGTGGGATGGCACGTGGACCTGGAGTTCGAGGAGGACGACCGGCAGACGCGCGCCGCCGCGCTGGTCCGGCTGCCCGACGGGACCGAGGTGCGGGCCCACGGCCACGCGAACCGGCACCACACCGACTCCAATCAGCCACGGGTCGGGGAGGAGATCGCCGGCGCACGCGCGCTGAACGAACTCGCCATGCAGATGCTGACCAAGGCGCACGGCGAGATCGACGACGCGTCGGGCCGTATCTCGCACCCGATCCACGTCTAGTCCGTCAGTCCGTCAGTCCGTCAGGGCCTGGCGCACCGCCCGTATCAGTGCCTGGGCCCTGGGGTCCGCCGTCACCGTCCTGCGGAAGCCGTTGGTGACGTAGCCGAAGGCGACGCCCGACTCCGGGTCGGCGAAGCCGAGGGAGCCGCCGCGGCCGGGGTGGCCGAAGGAGCCCGGGGCCAGCAGGGGGGAGGCGCCGCCGTGCAGCATGTAGCCGAGCCCGAAGCGGGTGTTGACGACCAGCACCCGGTCGGGGCCGGCCGACTCCTCGGCGCGGGCGAGTTCCACGGTGGCCGCCTCGAGGAGGCGTACGCCGTCGACCGGGCCGGTCAGTGACGCGTAGAAGCGCGCCAGTCCGTCCGCCGTCGCGATCCCGTTGGCGGCGGGCAGGGCCGCCGCGCGGAACACCGGGTCGTTCTGGTCCGGGAAGGGGGTGATCGCGGCGAAGGCGCGGCGGGTGAGGGAGGACGGGTCGGCGTAGGCGTCGGTGACCGAGCGCTTGGGGCGGGCGCGGAGCGTCCCGGACGGCTCGGGGCCCTCGATCCTGCCGACCGTGCCGACGCGGTGGGCCCGCGCGTCCGGCAGCCCCACCCACAGGTCCAGGCCCAGCGGGCCGGCGATCTCCGACGCGATCCACTCACCGGAACCCCGGCCGGTCACGCGGCGTACCAGCTCGTCGACCAGCCAGCCGTAGGTCAGCGCGTGATAGCCGTGGTCGGTGCCCGGCTCCCACGCGGGGGCCTGCGCGGCGACCGCCTCGGCGGCCCGCACGGGGTCGGCCGCCTCCTCCGGGGTGAGCGGACGGTCCAGGACGGGGAGTCCCGCGCGGTGGTTCAGCACGTGCCGGACCAGCACCCGTTCCTTGCCGTGCGCCTTGAACTCCGGCCAGTAGTGGCCGACCGGCGCGTCCAGGTCCAGCTCGCCGCGCTGGTGCAGCAGCAGGAGTGCGGCGGCGGCGACGCCCTTGGTCGCCGAGCGCACGACCTGCGCGGTGTCCCGCTGCCAGGGTTCGGTGCCGTCGACGTCCTTCACCCCGGCCCACAGGTCGACGACCTTGCGTCCGTCCCGGTACACGGCGACGGCCGCGCCCCGGTCCCCGAGCGCCTCGAAGTTCCGCGCGAACGCCTCCCGGACCGGCTCGAAGCCCCCGGCCACCGTGCCGTGCACGTCCACGTCCCTCGGTCCTTCCACTCGCCTGTGCCACTCGCCTGTGACAGTGCGTGCAACAGCGCCGGTCCGCCTGCGATTCCTGGGCGCGGGCGGCCGGGCACGATCGTTACGCCGACGTTGCCGGCACCGAGCGCGGATCGAAGCCGTACGGCAGCTCCAGCCGGTGGGCGCGCATCAGCGCGTCGTCGGCGAGCAGGTCGGCCGTGGTGCCGTCGGCCGCGATCACGCCGTCGCTGAGGATCAGCGAGCGCGGGCACAGTTCGAGGGCGTAGGGCAGGTCGTGCGTGACCATCAGGACGGTGACGTCCAGGGAGCGCAGGATGTCGGCGAGTTCGCGGCGGGAGGCGGGGTCCAGGTTGGAGGACGGCTCGTCCAGGACCAGGATCTCCGGCTCCATCGCGAGCACGGTCGCCACGGCCACCCGGCGCCGCTGGCCGAAGGAGAGGTGGTGCGGCGGGCGGTCCTTGAACTCCGCCATGCCGACCAGGCCCAGCGCCCGGTCCACCCGCTCCTCCAGCTCGGGTCCCTTGAGTCCGGCCGCCGCCGGACCGAACGCCACGTCCTCGCGCACCGTCGGCATGAAGAGCTGGTCGTCGGGGTCCTGGAAGACGATGCCGACCCGGCGCCGGATCTCCGCCATGTGCTTCTTGCCGACCTCCAGGCCGGCCACCGTCACCGTGCCGGTGCCGCCGGTCAGGATGCCGTTGAGGTGGAGGACGAGGGTCGTCTTGCCGGCGCCGTTCGGGCCGAGCAGCGCGACCCGCTCGCCGCGCGCGATGGAGAAGTCGACGCCGAACAGGGCCTGGTGGCCGTCGGGGTAGGCGAAGGCGAGGCCGGAGACCTCCAGGGACGGTGTCATAGGAAACGCCCACTTCCCAGCTTGCGGGTGAGTATCGTTGTCAACGGCCGGTGCATGCGAGAGCCAAGCTTGCACCGCCTCTGTGTCACTGCTGTCAACCGGGCTGGTTTCAACCCGGCTGGTGTCGATCGTGTCAGTCTCGGTTGCCCGCTGGGCAGCCGTGCAGCGTGAGCCAGGAATCCCCCTTATGACGCAAGGGGGAGGATTCAAAGGGTCCATCCCAGCAAGCACACGACGAGAGCCGCGCCCGGGAGCAGTGAAGCGTACGACCACTGCGCCCGGTCCGCGGTCGCCTCGTCGATCACCGGCATCGAACCGGCGTAACCGCGGCTCACCATGGCCAGGTGCACGCGTTCGCCGCGTTCGTAGGAGCGGATGAACAGCGCGCCCGCCGACTTGGCGAGCACGCCCCAGTGCTTCACCCCGCGCGCCTCGAAGCCGCGGGACTCGCGGGCGATCCGCATGCGCCGCATCTCGTCGGTGATGACGTCGCCGTAGCGGACCATGAAGGAGGCGATCTGCACCAGCAGCGGCGGGAGCCTCAGCCGCTGGAGGCCGAGCAGGAGTTCGCGCAGCTCGGTGGTGGAGGCGAGGAGGACCGAGGCGGCCACGCCCAGGGTGCCCTTGGCCAGTACGTTCCAGGCGCCCCACAGTCCGTTCACGCTCAGCGACAGCCCGAGGACGTCGGTCCGTTCGCCCTCCGCGACGAACGGCAGGAGGACGGCGAAGGCCACGAACGGGACCTCGATCAGCAGCCGCTTGAGCAGGAAGCCGGCCGGTACGCGGGCGGCGTACGCGACGAGGGCGAGCAGTCCGGCGTACGCCGCGAACGCCCACATCGCCTCGCGCGGGGTGGAGACCACGACCAGGACGAAGGCGAAGACCGCGGTGAGCTTGGTGTGCGGCGGCAGGGCGTGCACGGGGGAGTGCCCGTGCCGGTAGAGCCTGTGCGCGTGGCCGGCCCCCACGTCAGACGCTCGTACCGGTGGGGGAGGCGGCCTCGGTCTCCTCGCCGGTATGGCGCCTGCGGACCGCCCAGAACACGCCGGTGCCCGCGACGACGGTCACGCCCACGCCGATCACACCGGCCAGACCGCCGGAGAGGCGGGCGTCGTCGACGTCCTCGACGCCGTAGTCGGCGAGCGGGGAGTCGGCGATCGCGTGCTCCTCGGCCTTCTCGTCGATGCCGTGGTCGGTGGCGACCTTCTCCAGGCCGTCCGGGTCGGCGGAGGCGTAGAAGCTGACGAACCCGGCGAGGACCAGCGAGGTGACCAGACCGGTGATCCAGACCTTCCGCGGGGAGCGGGCGGGGACGGGCTCCGGCTCGGTCCCCGAGGCGTCCGGTGCGTCGACCAGTTCGCCGTTCACCCGCAGCTTGAGCTTCCGCGTCAGGCCGCGCGCCCCGTGCACCAGGTCCGGGCGGACGGCGATGACCGCGCCGACGGTCAGGGCGGTGATCACGGCCTCGCCGATGCCGATGAGGACGTGCACGCCCACCATGGCGCCGGCGACCTTGCCGAGGGAGACGTCGGCGGTGCCGCCGATCGCGTAGAGCAGCGTGAAGACGGCGGCGGAGGCCGGGACGGAGACCAGGGCGGAGACGAAGGACGCGGCGGTCACCGAGCGGCGGGTGCGCGGCAGCACCTTCACCAGGCCGCGGAAGAGCGCGTACGCGACGATCGCCGTGGTGATCGCCATGGTGGTGATGTTCACGCCGAGCGCGGTCAGCCCGCCGTCGGCGAAGAGGACGGCCTGCATCAGCAGGACGACGGAGACACACAGGACCCCGGTGAAGGGGCCGACGAGGATCGCGGCGAGGGCGCCGCCGAGCAGATGGCCGCTGGTTCCCGCCGCGACGGGGAAGTTCAGCATCTGCACGGCGAAGATGAACGCCGCCACCAGTCCGGCCAGCGGAGCCGTCCGCTCGTCGAGTTCACGGCGGGCGCCGCGCAGGCTCACGGCGATCGCGCCGGCGGCGACGACTCCGGCCGCGGCGGACACGGGGGCGTTGATGAATCCGTCAGGTGCGTGCACGGACTCGATGATGTGGCCTGTTGCAAACCTTGCGCAAGAGCGAGCTGCTTGTTTTACCTCACGCACACCCTGGCTGTGATATGCGCCTCTCGGACGCGCGAATTCCGGATCGGGTGCACGATTGAACGGGGGGTGGGTATACGGATTGCACGCCTTTCATGCAGATCGACGCAGCGTAAGGGGCACCCGATGTCCGTGGTCGAGCAGTACGCGCGAGCCCACATCGTCACCGACGTCCTGGAAGAGGACCGCGGAGCGGTACCCGTGGTACTGCGCTACGACTCCGAACAGGACCCCCGCCGCGTCCACGTGGCGCTTCCGGGCGCCGCGCCCCGCGAATGGGCCGTCGCGCGGGAACTGCTGGAGCAGGGCCTGCGCGCCCCCGCGGGCCGGGGCGAGATACGGGTGTGGCCGTGCGGCCGGGTCCAGGCCGTGGTCGAGTTCCACACCGCGCAGGGCGTGTCGGTGGTGCAGTTCGAGACCAAGACCCTGACCCGGTTCCTGCGGCGGACCTACGCGGCCGCCGCCGAACCCCTCCCGCACTGACCTCTCGGCGACCCCTCAGCCGGCGCTCTTCAGCAGCTCCGCCACGATCGGTCCGGCCGTCGAGCCGCCGTGACCGCCCTTCTGCACCACACCTGCGGCCGCCAGGTCCCCGCGGTACGCGGTGAACCAGCCGTTGGGCTGCTTCTGCCCGTCGACCTCGGCAGACCCGGTCTTCGCGCCCTTCTGCCCGCTCACCCCGGCCATCGCCTCCGCCGCCGTGCCGTAGGAGGCGGTGTACGACATCAGCTCCCGAAGCTGCGCCAGCGTGCCGGCCGACATGGTGCGCGAGGCCGTCGCGAGCTTGCGCCCGTCGACCTCGGGGGAGACCAGGTACGGCTGGCGGAAGACGCCCGACTGGACCGTCGCCGACACCGACGCCATGTTCAGCGGGTTCATCCGCACCCCGCCCTGGCCGATCAGGGAGGCCCCCATCGGGGCCTTCGTCTGCACCGGCACCGAGCCGTCGAAGGTCGGCACGCCGACCTGCCAGTTGTTCATCGACAGCCCGAAGACCTGCTGGGCCTGCTTCGTCAGGTCGTCGTCCGCCAGCTCGGGCGCCTGGCTGATGAAGGCCGTGTTGCAGGAGCGGGCGAAGCTCGCCTTGAACGTGCCGTCCTTGATCTCGAACTTGTCGTCGTTCTGGAACTTCCAGCCGCCGTAGGTGAAGTACTTCGGGCACGGGTGTTGCTCGTCCATCGAGGCGAGGCCCTTCTCGATCAGCATCGAGGCGGTGATCACCTTCATCGTGGAGCCCGGGGCCAGCGAACCCGAGAACGCGGTGTTGAACCCGTGCGAGGAGTTCGCCACCGCCAGGATCTCGCCGGTCGACGGCCGCAGCACCACCACCGACGCCTGCTCCTTCTTCGCCACCTGCTCCTCGGCGGCGGCCTGCAGGGACGGGCTCAGCGTGGTCTTCACCGTGCCGGGCGTGCCCTCGCTCAGCTCCAGCAGCGTCTTGTCGGACAGCTCGGCCTTCTTCGACTCCTTGCCGCGCACGATCCGCAGCTCGACGCCGGCCTCGCCGCCCGCCTTCTCGCCGTACTTCTCGCGCAGCCCGTCCAGCACCGACCCCAGGGACGGGTACGCGGCGGTGGTCAGCTCGTTGCCGTCCCGGTCCAGCGCCTTGACGGGCGGGGTGCCCGCCTCGCCGGTGACGAGTGCGTCGCCCTCCTTCAGCTCGGGGTGCACGACGGCCGGCTGCCAGGCCACCCGCGGCTGACCGTCCCCGGCCCGGCGTACGACGGTCAGCGCGCTGTCGTACGCCAGCGGCTTGCTGACGTCCTCGGCCGAGACCGTGCCCTTGACGGCGAAGGGGACCTTGCCGCCGGTGCGGGTGCCGGCGGTGAGGGTGACGTCCTTGATCCGGGCGTCCTCGGCGTAGGCGGTGAGCAGGGCGGTCGCGGCCTTCGGGTCGTCGGTGACGGCGGCGGCCTCCTTCACCTTCCCGGACTGCCAGGCGGTGAGGAAGCGTTCGGCCGTGCCGGTGACCTCGGCGGCGGACAGGGGCCCGGTCCTGACGTCCTCCGCCTGCGCGGCGGACGACGTCCGCGTGCCGTCCTCGGCCGCGGCACCGCCGCCGAGGAGTGCGTAGGCGCCGAACCCGGCGCCGCCGACCACCACGGCGATCACCCCGCCGAGCACGACGGGCCGCGTCTTCCGCCCCTCGGCGGCGTTCCTTCTGTTCCCCACTGCTTCCCGTTCCTCCGCTGTCCGCCGGGCTCCCCGTGGCCCTCGTGGCGCTCACGTGTGCCAACGACGGCCACCACACTAGAGTCCCGCCGCGTGCCCGGCGCGGTCAGCCGGCCGCTCGTAGCACGGCTGCGACAATCGGCCCGGCCGCGTCGCCGCCGTGGCCGCCCTGCTGGACCATGGCCGCCGCCGCGACGTCCTCGCGGAAGCCGGTGAACCAGCTGTCGGAGGTGGTCTTGCCGTCGACCTCGGCGGAACCGGTCTTCGCGCCGATGTCGCCTTCGAGCCCCGCCATGGCCTCCCGGGCGGTGCCCTGGGTGGCGGTGAGCCACATCATCTGCTTGAGCTGGGACGCGGTGCCCGCCGGGAGCCCCTTGGCCTGCGCGAACTGCCGGCCGTCCAGGTCGGAGGGGACCAGGTACGGCTGGCGGAAGGTGCCGGTGATGGCGGTGGCCGTCACGGAGGCCATGTTCAGCGGGTTCATCTGCACCTGGCCCTGGCCGATGGCGTTCGCCGCCTGGTCCGGTCCGCTGACGGCGGGAACACTGCCGTCGAAGGAGGCGATGCCCGTCTTCCAGTCGTTGCGGCCGAGCCCGAACCGCTCCTGCGCCTCCTGGGTGAGCGAGGCTTCGCTGAGCGGCTCCTCGTCGATGAGCTTGATGAAGCCCGTGTTGCAGGACCGCAGGAAGCTGTTGGCGAGGGTGGCGCCCTCGTTCGGCTCCATGCCGGGGAGGTTCTTGAAGGTCTGGCCCTTCCACATGGCGCTGGGCGGGCAGGGCGCCGGGCCGTTCATCGAGGTCACGCCGTTGTCGATGAGCATGGCGGCGGTGATGATCTTCATGGTGGAGCCGGGGGCGACCTGGCCCTGGAAGGCCGCGTTGTACCCGTCGCCGCGGTGGTTGGCCACCGCCAGCACCTCACCGGTGCTGGGCTTCACCGCCACCACCGACGACTCGGGGTACTGCCGCACCGCCTTCTCGGCCGCGGCCTGCGCCGTGGCGCTGAGGGTGGTGCGCAACCTGCCCGGCTCGCCCTCGGCGAGGGTCAGCAGCGGGGTGTCGGCGGCGGCCTCGCCCGTGGTGCCCTCGGCGTGCCTGATCACCAGCTCGACGCCGGAGGTGCCGCCCACCTTCTCGCCGTACTTCTGGCGCAGGGTGTCCAGGATCGGCCCGAGCGAGGGGTACTCCTCCTTCGTCAGCACCGTGCCGTCCCGGCCCACCGCCTCGATGGGCGGCTGCGTGGACTTCTCGGTGACGAGGGTGTCGCCCTCCTTCAGATCCGGGTGGACGACGGACGGCTGCCAGTCGACCAGCGCCCGCCCGGTGGTCTTCCCGCGCACGACGGTCAGCTTGCTCTCGTAGCTCAGCTCCTCGGACTTCCCGTCGAAGGTGACGGTCGCCTTCACCGTGAAGGGCACGGTGGCGCCGGTGGCCCTGCCGGGCGTGATGCCGACCTCGCCTATGTGCGCGTCGTCGCCGTACGCCGTCAGCAGCGCGCCGGCCTCCTGCGCGTTGTTCGTGTACGACGCCGCCTGCGCGGCCTCCCCCTTCTCCCAGGCCGCGAAGAAACTCCTGCTGGTCTCCTCGACCTCCCCCTCGTCCGGCGGCCCGGTCTCCTTCGACCCCGCGGCGCTCGAACCACTGCCCCCGCCGCTCACGGCCGACACGATGTTGTAGGCGCCGTACCCGGCCCCGCCCAGCATCACCGCGAACACACCGCCGACGACGGCGGCCTTGACCCCCTTGCCCATCGGGCGCTCCCCCTCCGCCGGACCCCCCACGCCTTATGAACGTGTTCAAAAAGCCCGGTGAGTGAGCACTCTATGCGCAGAGGGTGACAACCGGGGCGGCTGTTTCCGTTTGTTGTCCGAACAGAGACCGGCGGAGTCCGGAACGGCTCAGACCCAGGTGTCCAGCCACATCCGCGCCCGCCAGTCGTCGATCGGGATCGTGGTGCTGGTGCAGATCGGTCAGAAAGTGGATGAAGTCTCCCTCTGGCCAGACGTGACTCATCCTGACCAGGGGTTTTCGTGGCCGATCTTTTCGTCAGGTGGTGTCACCCGAAAGCCCTGCAGTTCGACAGCCCAGACGTCGACCACCGGCTCGGCAACCTCATCCCCAGCCATGCAGCCTTCGGCGTAGAAGCCGAAGAACTCCAGCATCGCCCGTTCACCCAGCTCAAGTGGATGGAACGGCAGCGAATACGGCCCTTTGTCCTCGGAGGGGCCCCGGTGCCGGCTCTCCCAGTAGGGCAGCTCGAACGGCAGCCTTTGGCCGATGTCCTCGATGATGCCGGTGTCCGGGGACAGACTCAGCGAACGCACCAGCCGACCGTCTTCCCAGATGGCGAAGGCCAGCCAGTCAACGACACTGTGCATCGCATGGAAGTAGAGGCGTCGACCCCGGCTGGCGACAACGAGGTACCCAGCGAGCTGCGACGGGCGATCGATCATGAACTCCTGGTCACAGACCAAGTCGAGTCCCGGGACGGACAGAGCGCACACCGTCCCCTTCGGCGGGTACACGGCTTCCGCCAACTCCCAGAGCTCCTCGCCATCCTCCTCGATGCACTGACCTGGGCGAACCCGAGCCACCAGAGCGGCAGCGCGATCGTGGTCACTCTCTGGTGAGTCCTGGAGGATGTCCGCCACAGCGACATCCGCGTAGGCCAGCACCGCTGTCTTCGCCCCTATACGAACCATCCTCCTCTGCCCCGTGAACTCCTGCCGGAGACTACCGATCAGGACTGACAAGCAGAGGAGTGGGCCGGCCGGCACCTCAAAGAGCCAGATGCACCAACATCACGAGTTCAACTTCAATAGTTTCTCTTGACCCTAGAACCAAGGGCAGTTGAGTACGTCGTTGCGCTTGACCCTGTACTTGCCTACTGCCTTTGATCCTGCGGGGCGTTCCTTCAAGCCTGTTTTATGGGGCCTTTCGGGCGGCATGGGAGTAGTTCAATAGGCACACCACGCCCCGAGTTCGCTGCTAGGACTGCGAACCGTTCAGCAAGACCATGAAGTACGGTCCCAGGACTGTGCTTCATGGTCGATGGAGAGAAGGGTGCTGCATGGCGCCCAAGTGGCGGGAACTGGCAGACCGACTGGCCGAACAGATCAGGAACGGCGAGTACGCGCCCGGTGCCCAGTTGCCGCAGATCAGGGACCTGGTGGAAGCGGGCGAAGGCTCGAAGTCCACGGTTCATGCGGCCTACAAGGCGTTGGAGGCCGAAGGGCTGGTCACGTCGTCGCGCGGACACGGCACGGTCGTCCGCGAGCGAGCCCCGCTCAAACGGCTCGGCATCGCGCGCTACGACAAGGCCAAGTGGCGGGACGGCGATGAAGTGGCGTTCATCGCGGACCGCGTGGCGTCCGGACGCACGTACAAGCGGAACGAACAGACCCAGACCGTCAGCCGCGTTTCGGCGCCGGCCGTCGTCGCCCAGGCGCACGGTCTGCCGGAAGGCACGGAAGTCTACGCACGTGCGCGCGTGGTCAAGAAGGGCTCGCAGCCGACACACACGCTGACGAGCTACTACCGCCCCGAGCACGTGGAAGGGGCCCGCATCGTCGACCCGACGCCGGGGCCCGCCGACCGGGGCGGTGGTCTCCGTGTCCTGTACGACGCCGGGTACGAGATCGACCACATGCAGGAGACGCTGTTCGCGCGCATCCCCACGGCGGACGAAGTCCAGCTCCTCCAGCTCGCGCCGGGCGAATGGGTGGTGGAGCTGCACCGGACGACGTACACGGCCGACGGCACCGTGGTGGAGTTCGCCATCGGCGTTCACGCGGCGACGCGCTTCACCTGGACGTACGACTTCAAGGTCCCCGACTCAGCGAAAGCGGAGGGCGAGAGCAAGTGATCTCAGCACAGGCATGGGCCGACGCTCAACGGCTCTGGGACTTCCAGCAGATGGGGCACGAGCTGCGCCCATGCTCTGTCGCGATCGGACTCGGCAGTCATGACCTCGGAGTCGCGGACACGACCGCCGATCTCTACCACCGGGGCATGATGCCGCTGATCGTCTTCACCGGGGCGACCAGCCGCACCACACGCGACCGCATGCCGCGGGGCGAGGCTGAGCACTACCGCGAGCGGGCGATGGAACTGGGGGTGCCGGCTGATGCAATCCTCGTTGAGCCGCAGGCCCGGAACACAGGGGAGAACATCCGCTTCTCCCGTGCACTCCTCGAAGAGCACCAGGCCGCCGTGTCCTCCGTCCTGCTGGTCAGCAAGCCGTACGAGGAACGACGGGCCTATGCGACCGCTAGCAAACTATGGCCCGAAGTCGAGTGGGTCAGCGCTTCCACACCCATGGCCCTGGCTGACTACGTCGACTCGATCGGAGACGCACGCCTGGTCATCGACATGTTGGCCGGCGCACAGCAGCGGCTCATGATCTACCCGCAGCAAGGATTCATGATCGAGCAGCGCGTACCCGGGGACGTGGTCGCAGCGTATGAGCGCCTGCGTGGCGCCGGGTTCACAAGCCGACTTGTGGTAGATACCGCAGCGCGGAGGTAACGGCTCTGCGGGAGCCCTGGGAGGCATGCTATGGCGCCCCCGTCCATCTGGGGCGCCACGAACGCTATGCCTGGTGATCAGCACAGGTAACGCGGGATGGATCTGCGGGAAATTGGCTGGTCTTGAGACCGTTGCGCTCCCGGCGGGATAAGCCTTTCTCTACTGCGACAAGGTGGCTTGCTCTGCTCACGAGCGCAGGCCCGGACCCCGGCCGGGCCTGCGCTCCTGTCTCTGCCTCGCTCCAACCCGGCGCCCGCGTCACGCCCGCAGCAATCGACCACCTGATGTCAGAAAGGGGGTATGTCGTGGCTTGGGCGGTCGACTTGACGACTTTAGCCACCTCCTCGTTCAACCGACTTTGCACGGCAGTAAAACGGTGGCTACTTGCCCATAATATCTCTTGACTCTGAGACTAGAGAAGCGCCGATTCCGCGCAACCTGGTGGCTGCATTGTGAGGCGAGTCGGCTAGTTTATAACGACCTTTATTCTCCTCCAGGGCGGAAACCAGTGGACTGGAAAGGAAGTCCAAGCACTCTCGCACAGATTCTGCTGTTGGGCGAGGGGTAACCTCCTTTCGGAGTGCATAGATAAAGTTCTCTATGCTGATGAACCCAGATGCGATTGGGTCGTTGTCGACTGCTTCCTGGAAGGCAAGCGCCAAGATTTTTCCGATTAGCAAAGATCGACGCTCTGAAGCGTCGTACTGATCACCCATCTCGTCCCTATGGGCGTCAGCTCGACTCAATACACTCCGCATGTCGCGCAGAGAAATTGGATTAAGCGCATGACGCTTCAAGGCGGATACAAGATCGTCCACTTGAAGCATGATGACACCGTTTTCCACCGCCCAGTCCTTCAAGCGGGTCGCGAAATCAGGCCCGATAACTACTGCGTAATCTGCTTTATGTTTCCGCTTATGGTCACGTAGTGCATCGAATTTGACACTCGATTCAGCCACGATCCCACTGCCGGAGCTTTTAGCGTCGATGATAACGCGGTAGTCATCGCCAGGAGCCAGTTGAGCTACAGCGAGGACGTCTGTTCTTCCCGGACCACCGAGGTGTTCAGCATGGAATCCAAGAAACTGAAAAGCTCGTGCGATCGCCTCTTCAAACGCCTTGCTCTCGTTTCCATCCTTTCCGTACTCTTGCAGGTCATGAACAATCTCACGGATCGAAGAACTCTGGGGTTCTTCATGTTCAGGGGCCAGATTATTAACGTGCTCCTCTGTCGTGGCTGATTCGATTTGCAAGCTCAGGAGATCAGCAAATGCCTTGCCGACGGACGTTACGCGGAACCTCTGCCAGTCCACGCGCTCTACAAGGCCAGCATCTTGCAGGAAACCCAACCTCAGTCGAATCTCCCCATTGGAAGCTTGCGCGTACCCGAAACGCTCCTTTGCTTGCGTAGTGAGGCTAGTCGTTGTCGATGGCTCGTCGATCACCTTCAGAATCTCACCAAAGAACGAGTACCGCGAATGCAGGTACGCAACGAGGACTTGCTCATTCCCGACATCGGTCAACCAATTAGCGTCCGCGGTCGGCGCAAACACATTGAACGCCACCTGTTCAATCAGACCCATGTGCCGCAATGTATGCAAAGTTGACTGGAAGGATGAATGGGTGATCCCCAATTGCTCGGCGCATGCGTTACGGAAGTCCTCAGTGGTGATTCCGTTACCAAGAAGTGATATCAGGTTCCGAACGGCTTCAGACGCAGACAGCGAAGATTCATCGCTATCCCGGCTTGCCGATTTTGTGCCTCTCGGGATATATCCAATCAGGGGACGCCGCCCACGGAGTGCATCCTGGTCCATTTCTGAGGCGTCAGAGAGGTACTGCACGACCTCCGGATCTACGGATGCGGCCTCTTCGGAAGATGCCACATCTCCTTTAGCCTCTTCAGGCGGACACAAATCGATTTGGTTCAGCAGGGTTTCTCCTGCTGGAGTACGCACCACCTGCGTTCCCCAGAGTTCCACCATGCCTAGGCTCCGGAGCCAACCCGTGCGTCGGCGGATTTGATCGAGGCTAGACCACGGCAAACCATAAGTATCCCGCGCAAGGTCGAGAAGATCTGTTTGTGAAGTGTTCGTTCCAATACCTCCAAGGAGCTCACCAATGAACTTCACATTGTTATGGAAATGGATCACCAAGGATTCTGGTTCGGGATTTTCGAGCCACTGCGCTGCAAAATCACTCGCTGCCCATTGACCTTCTTTCTCGCGGCGTACGACCAGACCGGCAGTGGAAAGTTGACTGCGGCATAGGTCCTCGCAACGGGCCGAGACTTCTTTCCCCTTCAGGTTTTTCCAAATCAGAGAAGTTTTGCCACTGCACGGCAATTGAACAAGGATTTGCCGAAGCATGGAAGCCTGCGATTCGATGCCTCCAGAGATGTAGCCAAGCGTATTGGCGCGGTCACGCCAGGACTTCGGATGGCTTCCAGCATGCGGGGCCACGTGCAGCTCCTTCAGAGATCGACTCGTGTCGCTTGGAAGGCTAGAGCGCTGGACTGACAGTTGGAGTCCAATCTGATGATTCCGTATCAGATGGCACCAGATGACCACCATGCAAGGCGGACGGCGTTGAGGAAGCGGCTGGTGTATCCAGGTACGCGCCAATCATGCGGGGACAGTGGCTGAGGGGAGCCCGCTGTGAATTTGTGGGGCCACCGACGGGCCGTCTCCGGGCCGTCCGAGGGGGACCAACGACGGCCGCTAACGACCAACAACGACCACGAGGGCGCGGCAGACCGCCGCGCCCTCGTGGTGTGTCCGTCCAGCTAGACCCACGTGTCCAGCCACATCCGCGCCCGCCAGTCGTCGATCGGGATCGTCGTGCCCGTGTAGATCGGCCAGAAGTAGATGAAGTTCCAGGCGATCAGCAGGGTCAGTACGCCCGCCGCCGTCGCGCCCGCGACGCGGCGGGCGTCGGTGGAGCGGGGCGGGCCGACGAGGGCGCCCAGGAGCATCGCCACGGCCAGACAGAGGAAGGGGAGGAAGACGACGGCGTAGAAGAAGAAGATCGTGCGCTCCTGGTAGAGGAACCAGGGGGCGTAGCCGGCCGCGATGCCGCAGGCGATCGCGCCGGCCCGCCAGTCGCGGCGGAAGAGCCAGCGCCACAGGACGTAGAGGATCGCGAAGCAGGCCGCCCACCACAGCATCGGGGTGCCGAGCGCCAGCACCTCCTGGGCGCACTTCTCGCCCGCGTCGACCGGGCAGCCGTTCGTGCCGGGGGCCGGGGACTCGTAGAAGTAGGAGACCGGGCGGCCGGTGACGATCCAGCTCCACGGGTTGGACTCGTAGGTGTGCGGCGAGGACAGGCCCACGTGGAAGTCGTAGACCTGGTTCTCGTAGTGCCACAGGCTGCGCCACCAGTCGGGCAGCAGCCACGACCAGTCGCTGTCCTTGCCGTCCTTGGCCGCCCAGTCGCGGTAGTAGCCGCCGGTGCCGTCGGCAGGGGAGAGGATCCAGCCGATCCAGGAGGCGAAGTAGGTGACCACCGCCACCGGCACGGTCGACAGGAACGCCCAGCCCAGGTCGCGCCTCAGCACCGCGAGGCGGGGCCGGTGCGCGCCGGCGACCCTGCGCGCGCCGACGTCCCACAGCACCGCCATCACACAGAACGCGGCCATGATGTAGAGGCCGTTCCACTTCGTGCCGATGGCCAGACCCAGCATCAGGCCCGCCGCCAGCCGCCAGGGACGGAAGCCGATCCGGGTGTGCTCGGCGACGTACGCGTCCGGGCGGACCCGGCCGTCCGCGTCCACGGGCAGCGCGGCGGCGAGCCTCTCGCGCGCCCGGTCCCGGTCGACCACCAGACAGCCGAACGCCGCCAGCACGAAGAACATCAGCACGCCGTCGAGCAGCGAGGTCCGGCTCATCACGAAGTGCAGCCCGTCCACCGCCATCAGCGCGCCCGCGAGACAGCCGAGGAATGTGGAGCGGAACAGGCGCCGGCCGATCCGGCACAGCATCAGCACGGAGAGCGTGCCGAGCAGGGCCGTCATGAACCGCCAGCCGAACGGGTCGAAGCCGAACATCAGCTCGCCCAGTCCGATCATGTACTTGCCGACCGGCGGATGCACGACGTACGCCGCGTCCGTCGGGATGGGGACGGCACCGCCCGAGAGGATCAGATCGTTGGCGTTCTTGTCCCAGTTGACCTCGAACCCGCGATGGACCAGCGCCCACGCGTCCTTGGCGTAGTACGTCTCGTCGAATATGACCGCCTTCGGGCTGCCCAGGTTCCAGAACCGGAGCACCCCCGCCAGCAGCGTGACCAGCAGCGGGCCGCCCCACCCCGACCAGCGGGCGATGTGCCCGGCGAGCACCGGAGGCACCCCGAGCGTGTCCCACAGCCGCTTCGACGGCTCCGTGTACGGCGGCACCAGGCGGTCGCGGACGTCACCCTCACGGACGCCGGCCCCGCGGACGTCGCCTCTGGCCGGGCCCGGCGCCCGGTAGCCGAAATGGCGCAGCCGCTGCTGCCACGACGGCCGTTCTTCGTACGGCGGCCAATCCTGCCGGGTGTCCGTGGAGGACGCGGTACTGGTCACCGCGCCATCGTAGGGAACAGGGCTGTGTGAGTCCCGCGCATGACCGGTATGCCCCGGCTCTGTTCCGTACTGGGAGGATGGGGGCGTGACCGGAATCCTCGTACTCGCAGGCACCCCCATCGGCGACATCTCCGACGCCCCGCCCCGGCTCGCGGAGGAACTCGCGGGCGCCGACGTCGTCGCCGCCGAGGACACGCGGCGGCTGCGGCGCCTCACCCAGGCGCTCGGCGTCACGCCCAGGGGGCGGGTCGTGTCGTACTTCGAGGGCAACGAGTCCGCCCGCACGCCCGAGCTGGTCGAGGAGCTGGCGGGCGGCGCGCGCGTGCTGCTGGTGACGGACGCCGGGATGCCGTCCGTGTCCGACCCCGGCTACCGGCTGGTCGCCGCGGCCGTCGAGCGGGACGTCAAGGTCACCGCCGTGCCGGGACCGTCCGCCGTGCTCACCGCGCTCGCCCTGTCCGGGCTGCCCGTGGACCGGTTCTGCTTCGAGGGGTTCCTGCCCCGGAAGGCGGGGGAACGGCTGGGACGGCTGCGGGAGGTGGCCGAGGAGCGGCGCACCCTCGTCTACTTCGAGGCCCCGCACCGCCTCGACGACACCCTCGCCGCGATGGCCGAGGTGTTCGGCGGGGATCGGCGGGCCGCCGTCTGCCGCGAGCTGACCAAGACGTACGAGGAGGTCAAGCGCGGTCCGCTGGCGGAGCTGGCCGCGTGGGCGGCGGAGGGCGTGCGCGGGGAGATCACGGTGGTGGTCGAGGGGGCGCCGGAGAAGGGGGCCGAGGAAGTCGACGCGGCCGAGCTGGTGCGGCGGGTGCGGGTGCGGGAGGAGGCGGGGGAGCGGCGCAAGGAGGCGATCGCCGCGGTCGCCTCGGAAGCGGGGCTCCCCAAGAGGCAGGTGTTCGACGCGGTGGTGGCGTTCAAGAACGCCGCTGATGCTCCCGGTTCCGGGGAGCGCCGTTAGCGGGGTGTGGTACGTCGCGGCCTGACGGTCGTGGGGGCTGGTCGCGCAGTTCCTCGCGCCCCTTCGGGGGGTGAAGCCCAGGCGGCGGTAAAAGGGTCGGGGCGATTTGGCAAGCAACGGCCAAATCGTCGCCAATACTCGGCTGCCCCTCCTGCGTTCACGTCCGGTGAGGAGTCCACTGGAGGAGAAGGATCGGATCCGATCCGTTCTGCCAGCGGACCGACAGGAGCCGGCATGACCGAGATCTCGGGGCACAGCGCGCTGCGGGCGGGGGCCACCGCCGTGGTCGGCGAGTCGTACTCGTTCGCCTGCATGCGCTGCGGGTACGGCTGGGAACAGTCGTACGAGATAGAGCACCACATCGACGCCGACGGCCACGAGTTCGTGATGTACGTGGCGGACGGCCGGATCGTCCCCTCCCCGCTGACCCGGCCCACGTGCCGGAACTGCGACGGTCACGTCGTACGGATCCTGCGGCCGGGCCGGGTCGCCTCCGCACGGAACGCCGCCCACCGCGAACGCCGGGTGCCGCCCGCCGGGCCGGTCGAGGCGCCGTGGGAGCCCGATGAGGGGACCGCGCCGCTTCCGTAGGATCGGGGGCATGCCTTCGAACGCCCCCGACAAGAACGCCGCCCCGCCGCTCCCGGAGCCCCTGCGGGTGCCGGTCGCGGACTCGCACACCCACCTCGACATGCAGTCCGGCACGGTGGAGGAGGGTCTCGCCAAGGCCGCGTCGGTGGGTGTGACGACGGTCGTGCAGGTCGGCTGCGACATCGAGGGGTCCCGGTGGGCGGCCCGGACCGCGGCGGCGTACGACGCCGTCCACGCGACGGTCGCGCTGCACCCCAACGAGGCCCCGCGCATCGTCCACGGGGACCCCGACGGCTGGTCCCGGCAGGGCGCCCGCGAGCCCGGCGGGAACGCGGGACTGGACGAGGCGCTCGCCGAGATCGACCGGCTGGCCGCGCTGCCCCAGGTCAAGGGCGTCGGCGAGACCGGCCTCGACTACTTCCGCACCGGCCCCGAGGGCAAGGAGGCGCAGGAGCGGTCCTTCCGCGCCCACATCGAGATCGCCAAGCGCCACGGCAAGACCCTCGTCATCCACGACCGCGACGCCCACGCCGACGTCCTGCGCGTCCTGAAGGAGGAGGGCGCCCCCGAGCGCACCGTCTTCCACTGCTACTCCGGGGACGCCGAGATGGCGGAGATCTGCGCGGGCGCCGGGTACTACATGTCGTTCGCCGGCAACGTCACCTTCAAGAACGCGCAGAACCTGCGGGACGCCCTCGCCGTGGCCCCGCTGGAGCTGGTCCTGGTGGAGACCGACGCGCCGTTCCTGACGCCGGCGCCGTACCGGGGGCGGCCGAACGCCCCGTACCTGGTGCCGGTGACCGTGCGGGCGATGGCGGCCGTACGGGGCATCGACGAGGACACCCTCGCCACCGCCCTCGGGGCGAACACGGCCCGCGCCTTCGGTTGTCCACAGGCGTGACCTGCCCGGTCGCCGCGCCCCGTACCCTTGTCCCGTGACCAGCCCCACCCCCGACGCCCTCCTGGGCCCCGCCGACATCCGTGAACTGGCGGCCGCCCTCGGCGTACGCCCCACCAAGCAGCGCGGCCAGAACTTCGTCATCGACGCCAACACGGTCCGCCGTATCGTGCGCACCGCCGAGGTCCGCCCCGACGACGTGGTCGTCGAGGTCGGCCCGGGGCTCGGCTCGCTCACGCTGGCGCTCCTCGAGGCCGCCGACCGGGTCACCGCCGTCGAGATCGACGACGTCCTCGCCGCCGCGCTGCCCGCCACCGTCGCCGCCCGCATGCCCGGGCGGGCCGAGCGGTTCGCGCTGGTCCACTCCGACGCGATGCACGTCACCGAGCTGCCCGGACCCGCCCCGACCGCGCTGGTCGCGAACCTGCCCTACAACGTGGCCGTCCCGGTGCTGCTGCACATGCTCGAGACCTTCCCCAGCATCGAGCGCACCCTCGTCATGGTCCAGTCGGAGGTCGCCGACCGGCTCGCCGCCGCCCCCGGCTCGAAGGTGTACGGCGTGCCCTCGGTCAAGGCCAACTGGTACGCGGAGGTCAAGCGGGCCGGGGCCATCGGGCGGAACGTCTTCTGGCCCGCGCCCAACGTCGACAGCGGACTGGTCTCGCTGGTCCGCCGCACGGAGCCGCCGAAGACCACCGCCTCCCGGCGCGAGGTGTTCGCCGTCGTCGACGCCGCCTTCGCCCAGCGCCGCAAGACGCTGCGGGCCGCGCTCGCCGGATGGGCGGGTTCGGCGGCCGCGGCCGAGGCCGCCCTGGTCGCGGCGGGGGTCTCGCCGCAGGCACGCGGGGAGTCCCTGACCGTCGAGGAGTTCGCGCGCATCGCCGAGCACGCCACGAGCAAGGAGCAGGGCCAGCAGTGAGCGTCACCGTCCGCGTCCCCGCCAAGGTCAACGTCCAGCTCGCGGTCGGCGCGGCCCGCCCCGACGGCTTCCACGACCTGGCCAACGTCTTCCTCGCGGTGGGCCTGTACGACGAGGTCACCGTCACGGCGGCCGACGGGCTGCGGGTGACCTGCGCCGGCCCCGACGCCGGCCAGGTCCCCCTGGACCGTACGAACCTCGCCGCCCGCGCCGCCCTGGTGCTCGCCGAGCGGTACGGCCGGGACGCGGACGTCCACATCCACATCGCCAAGGACATCCCCGTCGCCGGGGGCATGGCGGGCGGCAGCGCGGACGGCGCGGGCGCCCTGCTGGCGTGCGACGCGCTGTGGGGCACGGGCGCCTCGCGCGAGGAGCTCCTCGACATCTGCGCCGAGCTGGGCAGCGATGTGCCGTTCAGCCTGGTGGGAGGGGCGGCGCTCGGCACCGGACGGGGCGAGAGGCTGACGGAGCTGGAGGTCGGGGGGACCTTCCACTGGGTGTTCGCGATGGCCTCGCGGGGGCTGTCGACACCGGCGGTGTTCCGGGAGTTCGACCGGCTGGGGGAGGGACGGGAGATCCCCGAGCCCGTGGCCTCGCGGGAACTGCTCGACGCCCTGGCCAAGGGGGACGTCGACGCGCTCGCCGCCGCCGTCCCCGGCTCCAACGATCTCCAGCCGGCGGCGCTGTCGCTGTTCCCGGAACTGGCGGACACGCTCGCGGCGGGGCGGGCGGCGGGGGCACTGGCCACCCTGGTCTCGGGTTCGGGACCGACCACGGCGTTCCTCGCCCGGGACGCGGAGGCGGCTGACGTGATCGCGGGATCCCTGAGGGCCTCCGGCACCTGCCGCACGGTGCGCAGGGCGGCGGGGCCGGCGCCGGGGGCGACGGTCCTCTGAGGACCGGGGCCGCGTTCCGGCCGTCTCCCGGAAGGCCCGCCGGTCCGGGAGCGGCCGTCTCCTCACGTCCCGGGCGCGTTCCGTCAGGGCCTACGCTTGAAAGCCTGATCGACCCACCGGGCAGGAGAGAAATGGCCGTCAATCTGGTCAATGTCGAGAACGTCAGCAAGGTGTACGGGACGCGTGCGCTGCTCGACGGGATCTCCCTCGGCGTCTCCGAAGGGGACCGGATCGGGGTCGTGGGGAGGAACGGGGACGGCAAGACCACGCTCATCCGGATGCTGGCCCGGCTGGAGGAGGCCGACACCGGGCGGGTGACGCACTCCGGCGGGCTGCGGCTCGGGGTGCTGACCCAGCACGACTCGCTCGACCCGGCCGCCACCGTGCGGCACGAGGTCATCGGGGACATGGCCGACCACGAGTGGGCCGGGAACGCCAAGGTCAGGGACGTACTGACCGGGCTGTTCGGCGGGCTGGACCTGCCGGGGTTCCCCAAGGGCCTCGACACGGTCATCGGGCCGCTGTCCGGCGGTGAGCGGCGCCGGATCGCGCTCGCCAAGCTGCTCATCGAGGAGCAGGACCTGATCGTCCTCGACGAGCCGACCAACCACCTCGACGTCGAGGGCATCGCCTGGCTCGCCGAGCACCTGCGGGCGCGGCGGTCCGCGCTCGTCTGCGTCACCCACGACCGCTGGTTCCTCGACCAGGTCTGCACCCGCATGTGGGACGTGCAGCGCGGTGACGTGTACGAGTACGAGGGCGGCTACTCCGACTACGTCTTCGCCCGCGCGGAGCGTGAGCGCATCGCCGCCACCGAGGAGGTCAAGCGGCAGAACCTGGTCCGCAAGGAGCTGGCCTGGCTGCGGCGCGGCGCTCCCGCGCGGACCTCCAAGCCGCGGTTCCGCGTCGAGGCCGCGAACGAGCTGATCAAGGACGTTCCGCCGCCCCGCGACAGCAGCGAGCTGATGAAGTTCGCCTCCTCGCGGCTCGGCAAGACGGTGTTCGACCTGGAGGACGTCACCGTCCAGGCCGGTCCCAAGGTGCTGCTCAAGCACGTCACCTGGCAGCTCGGACCCGGGGACCGCATCGGTCTGGTCGGGGTCAACGGCGCCGGCAAGACGTCCCTGCTGCGGGCGCTGGCCCAGGCCGCCCGGAGCGAGGGGGAGGTGCAGCCCGCCGGCGGCCATGTCCGCGTCGGCAAGACGGTCAAGCTCGCCTACCTCTCGCAGGAGGTCGCCGAGCTCGACCCCACCTGGCGGGTCCTCCAGGCCGTGCAGCAGGTGCGCGAGCGCGTCGACCTCGGCAAGGGGCGCGAGATGACCGCCGGGCAGCTGTGCGAGACCTTCGGGTTCAACAAGGAGAAGCAGTGGACGCCGGTCGGCGATCTGTCGGGCGGTGAGCGGCGGCGGCTGCAACTGCTGCGGCTGCTGATGGACGAGCCCAACGTCCTCTTCCTCGACGAGCCCACCAACGACCTCGACATCGAGACCCTCACCCAGCTCGAGGACGTCCTCGACGGCTGGCCCGGCTCGATGATCGTCATCTCCCACGACCGGTTCTTCGTCGAGCGCACCACCGACCGCGTGTTCGCCCTCCTCGGCGACGGCGCCCTGCGGATGCTGCCGCGCGGGATCGACGAGTACCTGGAGCGCCGCAAGCGGATGGAGGAGGCCGCCGCCGCCTCGGTGGCCGCCGTCCCGGTCGCGGCGACTCAGGGGGCCACGCCGGAGAAGAGCGCCGCCGACCAGCGCGCAGCCAAGAAGGAGCTGCAGAAGATCGAGCGCCAGCTCGACAAGGTCTCCGAGAAGGAGACCAAACTGCACGCCGCCATCGCCGAGCACGCCACCGACTTCGCGAAGGTCGCCGAACTCGACGCCGAGCTGCGGGAACTGGCCGGACAGCGGGACGAGCTGGAGCTGCGCTGGCTGGAACTGGCGGAGGACGCCTGAGCCGCCCCGCCCGTCCGCGCGCGGGGGCGCGCGTGGTGTGAAGAGGGCGTGAGGGCGCGTAACAGGGGCATCACGGGCCGGTCCTCCCTTGGGAACAGGGGCGGATACGGCCCGGTGGCCTGTCCGCGGCGGGTGATAGAAAGGGCCCAGTCTGAGAAACGTCTGAATACGGCTCTGGGTTCATCGCGCACCTCAGGGCGTGGCTAAAAATCAGTGAGCAAGGGGGAACGCGCTGATGACGCAGCCGCCGAACCAGCCGCCGCAGGGAGGCTTCGGAGCACCGCAGGATCCACCGCCGGGGGGTGGCTTCGGGGCTCCGCAGACGCCCCCCACGCCCCCGCAGGGGCCGCCGGCCGGTGCGCCGCAGCCCGGATACGGGTATCCGCAGCAGCCTCCGCAGCAGCCGGGGCCGTACAACTCCGGGCCGTACGCCTCCGGGCCCTACGGACAGCCGCAGCAGCCGGGGCCGTACGGGCAGCAGCCCGGGTACGGATACCCGTCGCAGCCGCAGTTCCCCGGGGCGCCCGGCACGCCGCCGCCCGGCGAGCCCGGCTCCCGGAGCCCCTTCAAGGGCAAGCCCGCCATGATCATCGGTGCCGCGGTGGCCGCGCTGCTGGTGATCGGCGGCACCGTGTGGGCCGTCTCCGGTGACGACGGCAAGAAGGACAAGAAGCCCGTCGCCAAGCAGACCGACGACCCCAAGCCGGGCGGCTCCTCCGGCGCCCCGGTCAACCCGGGCGACGGCAGCGGCGACGGCGGCGAGGACCCGGAGAACCTCAACGAGGGCCGCAAGGCCGGTGAGTCCAAGGTGCTCTGGTACAAGGAGGCGCCCGACGCGCCCGGTTCCGGCGCCGACGCCCCCGGCATGTGGGTCACCGACAAGACGGCCGTGAAGGCCGCCTACAAGGAACTCTTCGCCTACAACGTCGGTGACGGCGATCCCACCTGGGACACCATCGCCTTCCCGCAGGAGATCTGCGCGGTCACACCGGAGAAGACGGCCGACGACAAGGTCGTCATCGCCTACAAGAGCGGCAAGAGCGACAGCGCCGAGTGCAACCAGCTCCAGCTCGTCGACCTCAACACCGGCGAGAAGGGCTGGAAGCAGGAGGTCGCCGACGGCGCGCTGTTCGACTCCTCGCTCTCCATCGAGATGTCCCTCACCGGCAACACGCTGATGGTGGGCCGCTCGCAGTCCGGCACGGCGTACGACGTGACCAGCGGCAAGAAGCTGTTCGACGCGAAGAAGTACGGCGACGCCCCCTGCTTCCCCGCCGCCTTCGCGGGCGGTGAGCGGCTGCTCCAGGTCGCGTCCTGCGGCGCCGGCGGCACCAACGAGCACGACGAGCTCCAGGAGCTCGACCCGAAGACCGGCAAGGTGAAGTGGACCCAGAAGTTCGACAAGGGGTGGCGCATCGAGCGCACCTACTCCGTCGACCCGGTGGTCGTCTACAGCACCAACGAGGAGAAGAAGGCCTGGAACATATCCGTCTTCACCGGCGGCAGCGGCAAGTTCCGCTCCGAGGTCACCGTCGACGAGGACTTCGCCCCCGGCTGCGGCTGGGCCATCCTCGCGCGCGACCTCCAGGGCTGTGAGGGCGTCGTCGTCGACGGGAACACCCTCTACCTGCCCACCAAGGCGACCACCGGGGCCAACGAGATCGTCGCCGTCAGCCTCGACAACGGCAAGGAGCGGTGGCGGGTCAAGTCCCCCGTCGAGGAGTCCATGCAGCCCATGAAGATCGAGGGCGGCAAGCTCATCGCCTACGTCGAGCCGTCGTACGACGCGGGCGGGCAGATCGTGGCCATCCCCGTCGGCGGCGGCGACCACAAGCCGGCCGGGCTGATGCAGAACCCGCAGGGCGTCGCGGACATCGAGAACAGCTTCTTCAGCAAGTCGATCGACTGGGTCGACGGACGCTTCTACATCTCGACCACGCGGCTGACCGGCAATGACGACTCGAAGGAGAAGTTGATGCTCGCCTACGGCAAGTGAGGGTCGCGGTTCGTCTCCTTCCCGTTCTTCCCGTCGTCCGTCGTTCCCTTTTCTTCGAGGTACTCACGCCATGACCCAGCCGCCACCGCCGCCCAACCAGCCTCCGCAGCAGCCGGGGTTCGGGCCGCCGCAGCCGTCGCCCACTCCTGGTGGGCCCGATCCCAACAAGGCTCCGGAGCCGGGGTACGGGTACCCGCAGGCCCCGCAGACTCCGGTGGCTCCTCCGGCCGCCCCGCAGGGGCCCGGGTACGGGTATCCGCAGCAGCCGCCGGCCGGCGGGTACGGATACCCGCAGCAGCCGCCGGCCGGTGGGTACGGGTACCCGGGGCAGCAGCAGCCCGGGTACGGGTATCCGCAGCCGCCGACCATGCCGATGCAGCCGCAGCCGGGGGGCGGCGGGAGGAAGTTCAACGCGCAGGCCGCCATCATCGTCTCGGCGGTCGTGGCCATCGCACTGATCGTCGGTGGCGGTGTCTGGTACGCGTCCTCGTCCGACAAGGGCGACGACAAGGAGACCACCGCGAATTCCGGTGACGGCAAGAACAAGACGAACGGCGGCGGCGGAGGCGGAGGCGGAGGGGACAGTTCCTCCGAAGCGAAGGAGAAGGCGCCGGCCGACACCAACTCCAAGGTGCTGTTCCAGGTGCCCGCGCCCAAGACCCCCAAGGACGTCACGACCATCTCCACCTCCGGCTCCTGGCTGACCGACACGGTGTACGCCAAGAGCGGCATCGCCGAGATCGTCGGCTACGACCGCGCCAAGGGCACCGAGAAGTGGACGATCGAGCTGCCCGGACCGGTGTGCGAGGCCACCAACCGCGTCACCGAGGACAACAAGACGGCGATCACCTTCAAGCCCGCCATGCCGACCAAGGGGAACCCGCAGGCCTGCACGCAGGTCGCGGCGATCGACCTGGAGGCGGGCAAGGAGCTGTGGACCAAGACCGCCAAGTCCGGCACCATGCCGATCAACTTCAGCAACATCACCATCAGCGGCGGTACCGTCGCGGCGGGCAGCACCAGCGGCGGCGCCGCCTGGGAGATCGCCTCCGGCAAGCAGCTGTGGGCGCCCAAGACGTCCGACTCCTGCTACGACTCCGGGTACGGCGGCGGCGAGAAGCTCGTCGCGGTGCGCAAGTGCGGCTCGTACGACCAGCGGCAGCTGCACATCCAGAACATCGACCCGAAGAGCGGGAAGGTGATCGCCGAGTACAAGATGGACGAGGGCATCGAGTACGCCTCCGTCGTCTCCACCGACCCGCTGGTCGTGGCGGCCGACGTCAACGAGTCCGCGGGTGACGGCAGCGGGATCTCGGACTTCTTCTCCATCGACAACAAGACCGGCAAGCTGCGTGCGCGCATCTCCGCGCCGGGCGACGAGTTCGCGGCCCGCTGCGACGGCATCTACAAGCCCGACAAGTGCAGCGGGCTGGCGGTCGGCGACGACAAGCTGTACATCGCCACCGAGGAGCACGAGATCGGCGGGGAGTCGTACAGCCAGACCAACGAGATCGTCGCCTTCGACCTGGCGACCGGCAAGCAGACCGGTCAGCGGGCCGACGCGGGTGAGGACTACACGATCGTCCCGCTGCGGATGGACGGCGGCAACATCCTGGCGTACAAGAGCCCGCCGTACGACAAGGGCGGGCAGATCGTCAGCATCGACGGGGGGACCTTCAAGCAGACGACGCTGATGGAGAACCCGGCGACGGAGACCGTGCGGGACGTGGAGGCGCGGATGTCTCCGGAATACTCGGAGATCCTGTTCTCGCAGGGCGGTCTGTACATGTCCGAGGTGTACGCCAGTGATTTCTCGTCGGCTTCGGACGAGAAGGAGTATCTCGTGATCGCTTTCGGTACGAGCTGATCGTTCGGATTCTTGCTTTTCGCGGCCCCGTCCCTGGTCAGGGACGGGGCCGCGGGCGTATCGCACATCATGTGCTCATCGCCGTCGAATGCGAGAATTTCGGTGATCCGGGGCGATTCTCGCCGGTAGGGGGAGCGCGATGTCGAACAAGCGTGTAGCTTCCGGGGGCATCCGGGGGTGCGTTGTCGTGGGGGGTTGGTTGTTCGATGGGAGTGCGGCTGATGGTGGTCGACGACCACCGGTTGCTCGCCGAGGCGCTGGCCTCGGCGTTGAAGCTGCGGGGGCACCGGGTGCTGGCCGCCGCGGCGCCGGCCTCCGGGGCGGCGGATCTGGTGATCAGCAGGGCGCCCGAGGTGTGTCTGCTGGGGACGGCGGCGCCGGCGGAGGCGGGGGCCTTCGACCCGGTGGTGAAGATCAAGCGGGAGCGGCCGCAGGTGGCGGTGGTCGTGCTGGGGCCGGTGCCGTCGCCGCGGGGTATCGCGGCGGCGTTCGCGGCGGGGGCGTCGGGGTACGTGCGGCACGACGAGCGCATCGAGGGGGTCGAGCGGGCGATCATGAAGGCGCGGGCGGGGGAGGCGGCGGTGGCGCCGCAGTTGTTGCAGGGGGCGTTCGGGGAGCTGCTGAATCCTGCGGCGCAGCCGGATGACGAGGGCGCGCGGTTGTTGCGGATGCTGACGCCTCGGGAGGTGGAGGTGCTGGTGCGGGTCGCCGACGGGGAGGACACCCGGCTGATCGCGGCGGGCATGGGCATCGCACCGTCCACGGCCCGGACGCATGTCCAGCGGGTCCTGATGAAACTGGGCGTGGGCTCCCGCCTGGAGGCAGCGGCCCTGGCCGCCCGAACGGGCCTACTGGACCGCGCGGGGCCGGTGGGGGGCGGATCCTAGCCCCCCTGCGGCCCGGTGGGCGGGATGGTTGCGGCGCGGGGTTCGGTCCGGTGGGGGATGCCTGTGGTGCGGGGTTCGACCCCGTGGGGGACATGCCCGCGGCGCGGCTTTCGGCCCGGTGGGGGGATGCCTGCGGCGCCTGTGCGGCTTCGGTGGGGGCTGGTGTAGCGCCCACGGTCGGTGGGTGGGTCGGGGCCGCGTCGGGGGTGTCCGTCCTCGGACTGGCGCGAAATGGGTTCCTTGGAGGGGGTGCGGGGTGCGGACGCGCCAGCCGCTGCGGGCGGCCACCCCCGCCCCGTCCCCTTCCCGCCACGGGCGACTGCGGTGCGCCCACCGTGGCACGCGCTCCGGACCGTACGCGCCCACGCCCCGCATTCCGTGCCCTGCGCGCCGCGATCCGCGGGCAGCCGCCCTCCGCAATCCGCGGGCAGTCGTGCCTCCCCCAGTGCCTCAAGGGCCTGGGAGGTACCCCCAGGGCGGCACGGGTGGGCGGTGGGGGTACCTCCCGCTCGAGCGAAGCCGAGAGTGGGGGAGGCACCCCGCAAGCGCCGGGCCGCGCGAACACCCCCGGGCCACAGCAACGCGGGGCACCCCGTAAAGCGCGCCGGGCCGTGCGACCCCCGGCCCGCACCCCACACGACACCGGACCGCACAGCCCCGTACGGCGCCCCCTACTCCTCCCGTTCCCCCGGAACGACATCCGGCGGCGGCGGAGCCGTCGGCCTCAGCTTCAGCCAGAGGAGGAACAGCAGGCCCAGGATCAGCATCCCCAGCCCCGTCCAGAGGTTGATGTTGACCCCCTCGGCCTTGTCGATGTCCGCATCGGACGCGGTGAACCCCGCGATCGTGACGATCACGCCGTACACGACGAACAGCCCACCGATGATCCGCCGGATGTCGAACAACCGCGCGGCCGTCGCGGACCTGGTCTCCAGCTCGGAGACCTCCTGCTGGAGCTCACGCTCGGAAAAGTGCTCGGACATGGTCTCTCCATCCTCCCGCGATCAGAACGAGAACGGGATGTAGCAGGCGGCGGCCAGAATCACCGCTCCCCAGCCCAGCAGCGCCGGCTTCCGGTACCACGCGTCGTCGCCCTCCGCGGGCGGCTCCGCCATGCCGGGGGAGCGTGTGCCGTAGACCAGGCCCTGGAGTTCCTCCGTCGGCTTGGGCGCGGTGAAGAGCGACACGGCGACCATGACCACCGCGCCCGCGACGAAGCCGGCGATCGCGGAGACGAAGTTGGCACCCTGGTCGGAGGGGATGTCGATGATGCCCTGCTTGTAGATGACGAAGTAGTTGACCATCGCGGCGGTGGTGCCGGCGATCAGGCCCCAGAAGCCGGACTTCATGGACGCCCGCTTCCAGAACATGCCGATGATGAAGACCACGAACATCGGCACGTTGAAGAAGGAGAACAGCGTCTGGAGGTAGCTCATGATGTTGGAGAAGGAGCTGGCCAGGAACGCCGTGCCGATGGAGGCGAGGACGCCGATTGCGGTGATCAGGCGGCCGAAGCGGACGTAGTACCCGTCCTCGCGGTGCTTCACCACGTACTTCGCCCAGATGTCGGTGGTGAAGACGGTGTTGAAGGAGGAGACGTTGGCCGCCATGCCGGCCATGAACGCCGCCAGCAGGCCGGTGACGGCGATGCCCAGGACGCCGTTGGGCAGGAGCTGCTGCATCAGGTACGGGATCGCGTCGTTGTACTGCAGGTCCGAGTCGCCCGTGCCGATCGCGGGGACCATCACGGCGGCGACCAGGCCCGGGATCATCACCAGGAACACGATGAAGATCTTCGGGAACGCGGCGATGAGCGGGGTGCGCTGGGCCGCCGAGAGGTTCTTGGCGGACAGGGCGCGCTGCACCTCGGCGAAGTTCGTCGTCCAGTAGCCGAAGGAGAGGACGAAGCCGAGGCCGAGGACGATGGTCAGCCAGTTGGCGCCGAGCGGGTTGTCGCTGCCGATGCCGGTGCCGCCCCAGGCGGTCATGAAGTCGTCGCCGCGTGACTTGGTCAGGGAGTCGGACAGCCCGTCCCAGCCGCCGACGCTCTTCAGGCCGAGCACGGTGATGGGGATGAGCGCGGCGAGGATGACGAAGAACTGCAGGACCTCGTTGTAGATCGCCGAGGACAGGCCGCCGAGGGTGATGTAGGCCAGGACGAAGAAGCCGGCGACGACGATGGCCACCCACTGCGGCCAGCCGAGGAGGGCCTCGACGACGATCGCGAGGGCGTAGAGGTTCACTCCGGCGATGAGGATGGCGGCCGCCGCGAAGAGGATCGCGCTGAGCAGGTGGGCCGCCTTGTCGAAGCGCAGCAGCAGGAACTCGGGGACCGAGCGGACCTTGCTGCCGTAGTAGAACGGCATCATCACCAGGCCCAGGAAGACCATCGCGGGGATGGCGCCGATCCAGTACCAGTGGGTCGTGTAGACGCCGTACTGGGCGCTGTTGGCCGCCATGCCGAGGATCTCGGTGGCGCCGAGGTTGGCCGCGATGAAGGCGAGACCGGTGACCCAGGCGGGCAGGGAGCGGCCGGAGAGGAAGAAGTCGAGGCTGGTCTTGACCGAGCGGCGGGCGGCGAGGCCGATGCCCAGCACGACGACGAAGTAGATCCCGAGGATCGTGTAGTCCAGCCAGTTGGTGGGGAGTCGAAGCTCTGCGGCTAGGTATGTGGGGGTTTGCATACACACTCGCTTCGGTCGCGAACTGATCCGGTGCGGAACCCATGCCTCCGTGTTCAGCGAATGAACACTTCCCGTGGCGTTCTTTGTTTGGTTGTGATGAGTGGGGTTCGCTGGTGGGTTGTGATGTGTTATGTTCGATTGTGTTGAGTGATTGGCGGGTGCAGAGGAGTACGGCAGTGAAGAAGACCTCGACCCGGCTGGCCGACGGCCGCGAGCTCGTCTACTACGACCTGGCCGACGACACCGTCCGCGATGCCGTCGACCGCCGTCCGCTGGACGCCACCGTCACCACGTCCGAGATCCGCCACGACCCGCTGCTGGGCGACTCCGTCGCCGTCGCCTCGCACCGCCAGGGGCGTACGTACCACCCGCCGGCCGACGAGTGCCCGCTGTGCCCCTCCGAGGGCGACCGGCTGAGCGAGATCCCGGACTCGTCGTACGACGTGGTCGTCTTCGAGAACCGTTTCCCCTCGCTGGCCGGGGACTCGGGCCGGTGCGAGGTCGTCTGCTTCACCTCCGACCACCACTCGTCCTTCGCCGGCCTGAGCGAGCGGCAGGCGCGCCTGGTGCTCGACGCCTGGACCGACCGGACCTCCGAGCTGTCGCATCTGCCCTCCGTCGAACAGGTCTTCTGCTTCGAGAACCGGGGGGCCGAGATCGGTGTCACCCTCCAGCACCCGCACGGGCAGATCTACGCCTACCCCTTCACCACCCCCCGCACCGCCCTGATGCTGCGCCAAGTGGCCGCACACAAGGAGGCGACGGGCGGCGAGAACCTGTTCGACGCCGTGCTGGAGCGGGAACGGGCCGACGAGCGGATCGTCCTTGAGGGTGAACACTGGGTGGCCTTCGTGCCGTACGCGGCGCACTGGCCCTACGAGGTCCACCTCTACCCCAAGCGCCGGGTGCCCGACCTGCTCGCACTGGACGAGGCGGCGCGCACAGAGTTCCCCCAGGTGTATCTGGAACTCTTGAAGCGCTTCGACCGGATCTTCGGGGAGGGTGAGCCTCCGACGCCGTACATCGCGGCCTGGCACCAGGCCCCGTTCGGGCAGTTGGAGGACTTCGAGGGCGTCACGCGTGACGACTTCGCGCTCCACCTCGAGCTTTTCACCATCCGCCGTACGTCCGGCAAGCTGAAGTTCCTCGCGGGTTCCGAGTCCGGCATGAACGTGTTCATCAACGACGTGCCGCCGGAGCGCGCGGCCGAGCGACTGCGAGAGGTAGCGAGTTCATGAGCGGGAAGTACCTGGTGACGGGCGGGGCCGGTTACGTCGGCGGTGTCGTCGCCCAGCATCTGCTGGAGGCCAGCCACGAGGTCGTCGTCCTCGACAACCTCTCCACCGGGTTCCGGGAAGGTGTTCCCGCGGGCGCTTCGTTCGTCGAGGGCGACATCCGCGACGCCGCGAAGTGGCTGGACGCGTCGTTCGACGGCGTGCTGCACTTCGCCGCCTCCTCCCAGGTCGGCGAGTCGGTGGTGAAGCCCGAGAAGTACTGGGACAACAACGTCGGCGGCACCATGGCGCTGCTCGGCGCGATGCGCGAGGCGGGAGTGCGCCGGCTCGTGTTCTCCTCCACGGCCGCGACGTACGGCGAGCCCGAGCAGGTCCCGATCGTCGAGACCGCGCCGACCCGCCCCACCAACCCGTACGGCGCCTCCAAGCTCGCCGTCGACCACATGATCACCGGCGAGGCGGCCGCCCACGGGCTGGGCGCGGTCTCCCTGCGCTACTTCAACGTGGCCGGCGCCTACGGGCGGTACGGCGAGCGGCACGACCCCGAGTCGCACCTCATCCCGCTCGTGCTCCAGGTGGCCCAGGGGCGGCGCGACGCGATCTCCGTCTACGGCGACGACTACCCGACGCCCGACGGCACCTGCGTACGCGACTACATCCACGTCGCCGACCTGGCCGAGGCCCACCTGCTCGCGCTGAAGGCCGCCGCGCCCGGCGAGCACCTGATCTGCAACCTCGGCAACGGCAACGGCTTCTCCGTCCGCGAGGTCGTCGAGACGGTCCGTCAGGTCACCGGCCATCCGATCCCCGAGGTCGTGGCACCCCGCCGGGGCGGCGACCCGGCGGTCCTGGTGGCGTCGGCCGCCACCGCCCGCGAGAAGCTGGGCTGGAACCCGTCGCGCGCCGACCTCGCGGGGATCGTCGCGGACGCGTGGGAGTTCGCGCAGCAGCGCGCCGAGCAGGCCAAGTAGGCCGAGAAGAACGTCACGAAGGGTCAGGGGTCAGGGCATGAGCGAGTCCAGCGAGGCCGTCGCGGGGTCCGTCGCCGAGCGGTTCGAGGAGCTGTACGGGGCCGCGCCGGACGGGGTGTGGGCGGCACCGGGCCGGGTCAACCTCATCGGCGAGCACACCGACTACAACGACGGCTTCGTCATGCCGTTCGCCCTGCCGCACACCGCGGTCGCGGCGGTGTCCCGGCGCGACGACGGCGTACTGCGGCTGCACTCCGCCGACGTGGACGGGCCGGTGGTGGAGCTGACGGTGGACGGCCTCGTCCCCGAGTCCGACAAGCGGTGGACCGCCTACCCGGCGGGCGTGGTGTGGGCGCTGCGCGAGGCCGGACACACCGTCACCGGCGCCGACGTCCACCTCGCCTCCAGCGTCCCGGCGGGGGCGGGCCTGTCGTCCTCGGCGGCCCTGGAGGTCGTGGTCGCGCTCGCGCTGAACGACCTGTTCGGCCTCGGCCTGCGCGGCTGGCAGCTGGCACGGCTGTGCCAGCGCGCCGAGAACGTCTACGTCGGCGCCCCCGTCGGCATCATGGACCAGACGGCCTCCGCCTGCTGCGAGACCGGCCACGCCCTGTTCCTCGACACCCGCGACCTCTCCCAGCGCCAGATCCCCTTCGACCTGGCCGCCGAGGGCATGCGCCTGCTCGTCGTCGACACCCAGGTCAAGCACAGCCACAGCGAGGGCGAGTACGGCAAGCGCCGCGCCGGCTGCGAGAAGGGCGCGGCCCTGCTGGGCGTCGACGCGCTGCGGGACGTTCCGTACGGAGAACTGGACGCGGCGCTGGAGCGGCTCGGCGACGAGGAGGAGGTCCGCCGGCTGGTCCGCCACGTGGTGACGGAGGACGAGCGGGTCGAACGGGTCGTCTCCCTGCTGGAGTCGGGCGAGACCCGGGCCATCGGCCCCGTCCTGGTCGAGGGTCACGCCTCCCTGCGCGACGACTTCCGCGTCTCCTGCCCCGAACTCGACCTGGTGGTGGAGACCGCCGTCACCTCCGGCGCCCTCGGCGCCCGCATGACCGGCGGCGGCTTCGGCGGCTCGGCCATCGTCCTGGCGGAGGAGGCCGACGTCCCGACGATCACCAAGGCGGTGGAGGAGGCCTTCGCGGCGGCCGGCTTCACGGCCCCCCGCGTCTTCGAGGCGGTCCCGGCGGCGGGGGCGCGGCGGGTGCGCTGAGTCCCGGCCCGGCGGTCTCAGCCCAGCCGCTTGGTCAGGGTGTACTCCGTGATCCCCGGCGGGTAGTCGGGGATCACGCACACCACCTCGTAGCCGTGCTTCCGGTAGAAGGCCGGGGCCTGGAAGTCCCAGGTCTCCACGCGGGAGGCCGTGCAGGCGCGTCGGGCGGCGAGGTGTTCCGCCTCCGTCAGCAGGCGGGAGCCCAGGCCCGCTTTCCGGTGGCGGGCGTCGACCCAGAGATAGGTCACGTGCAGCCAGGTGGTCCAGGTGTGGCCGACCAGGCCGCCCGCGAGATCACCGCTCGCGTCCAATGCCCACACGTGCAAAGGCGTTTCACGTTCGCCCGGGGTTCCGCGCAGGGCGCGCAGGACCGGGGAGGCCGCGGTGTTCGTGTCCTTCAGCCGCCGGTGGAGCAGATCACGTCGGGCCTTGTCGACTTCTGTCTCAAGACGAAACATGCGGCTCACCATAAACGCGTAAGGCCGCCAGTTCTGCAAATAACCTTCCGCTCCCGGCCCTCGCCCGTACCCTGATGAACAGCGCCGGTGGGGGCCGGCGCCGTTCAGGGGGCGAGACGGTCGGGTACGGCGTCCGGGGTGGGGTGGCGGTTGTCGCACGGCGGCGGCCGTGCGGCTGCGACGGCCCGTCCCGCGTCCGGTGAGTTGAGGTGACAGGGCCTCGGCGTCGTACCCGCGCCGGTGTCGTCCTCCGACGATGGGGTAGTCCCCTGCTCTGGGAAGGGCGAGGGGAAGGGGGTTTCGTGGTTCGCATTCGAGTCCTGGTCGTCGACGACCATCGCATCTTCGCCGAGTCACTGGCCGCGGCCCTGGCCGCGGAGCCGGACGTCGACGTGTCCGCGGCGGGCAGCGGCCCGGCCGCGCTGCGCTGTCTGGAGCGGGCGGCCGCCGAGGGACGGCGGTTCGACGTGCTGCTCGTCGACGCCGACCTGGGCGGCAAGGTGCCGGGCGGCCGGCCCGCCGTGCCCGTGCAGGCCGGTGACGAGGACGGGCTCGTCGACGGGATAGCGCTGGTCACCGGGGTGCGTACGGCGCAGCCGCAGGTACGGATCGTGGTCCTCGCCGAGAAGGACGACCCGGCCCGGGCCGCGCTCGCCCTCCAGGCCGGAGCCTCCGGGTGGGTGGCCAAGGACTGCTCGCTGAACCGGCTGCTCACCGTCATCCGGGGGGTGCTGCGCGACGAGACGCATCTGCCGCCCGCGCTGCTGACCGGCGTACTGCGGGAGCTGACCGCCGCCCGGCGGCACCGCACCGAGAGCGAACGGCTCGTGGAGTCCCTGACCCCGCGCGAGCGGGAGGTGCTGCGGTGCATGGTCGCGGGGCTGGGGCGCAAGGCGGTCGCCGAGCGCCTGTTCCTGTCCCCGCACACCGTGCGGACCCATATGCAGAACGTCCTCGGGAAGCTGGGCGTGCACTCCACCCTCGCCGCGGTGGCCCTCGCCCGGCGGGCGGGTGTCGGACCCGTCGACCTAACCGGGGATGTTGTCGAACGGGGCGGTCAACTGGCGTAGCAGCCCGGCCAGTTCGCTGCGCTGGGCGCGGGTGAGCTCCCCGAGGATCGCCCGCTCCTGCGCCAGCAGCCCGGCCAGTGCCTGGTCGGCGCGGTCGCGGCCCTCGTCCGTGAGCCGGACCAGGACACCGCGCCGGTCACTGGGGTCGGGCAGCCGCTCCACCAGGCCCTTCTTGGTGAGGCGGTCGATGCGGTTGGTCATCGTGCCCGACGTGACCAGCGTCTGCGTGAGGAGCTGGCCCGGCGAGAGCTGGTACGGGGTGCCCGCGCGGCGCAGCGCGGTCAGGACGTCGAACTCCCAGGACTCCAGACCGTGCTCGGCGAAGGCGAGCCGGCGTGCCCGGTCCAGGTGCCGGGCCAGTCTGCTCACCCGGCTGAGCACCTCGAGCGGTTCCACGTCGAGGTCCGGGCGCTCCCGGCGCCACGCTGCGACCAGCCGATCGACCTCGTCCTCCATGACGATCAGTGTAGTGGTTGTGTCGATGTGAAGTCTCTTGATGTCGAGTCTCTTGACGTCGAGACGAGTGGCGGGTGACGCTGGGTACCCGTCCACCAGCCATCGGGAGGCGCCATGTCCGCAGCGACCCCTGTCTGGGACCCCGCCCAGTACCTGCGTCACGCCGGTCACCGCACCCGGCCCTTCACCGACCTGCTCGCCCGCGTCCCGGAGCCTCCGGGGGAACCGCCCCGCATCGCCGACCTCGGCTGCGGCGCCGGAAACGTCACGGCGCTCCTCGCCGACCGCTGGCCCGCCGCCCGCATCACCGGCTACGACAACTCGCCCGAGATGCTCGACAGGGCCCGCGCCGACCACGAGGGCGACGGGCTCGACTTCGCCCACGCCGACGTCCGTACCTGGGTGCCGGACGGGCCGTACGACCTGATCGTCAGCAACGCCACGCTGCAATGGGTTCCCGGGCACGCGGAACGGTTCCGCGACTGGATCGAAGGGCTCGCCCCCGGCGGCACCCTCGCCTTCCAGGTGCCCGGCAACTTCGACGCCCCCAGCCACACCCTGCTGCGCGACATCGCCGCCTCCCCGCGCTGGCGGGGCCGTCTGGCCGGCGTCCTGCGCCACGACGACGCCGTACTCCGGCCCGAGGCCTACCTGGAGCGCCTGACCGCCCTCGGCTGCACGACCGACGCCTGGGAGACGACGTACGCGCATCTGCTGCAGGGGGAGGACCCCGTCCTCGACTGGGTCAAGGGCACGGGCCTGCGACCCGTCCTGACGGCTCTGGCGGACGAGCCCGAGGCGCGGGAAGCCTTCGTCGCCGAGTACCGCACCGCCCTGCGGACCGCCTACCCGGCCGGCCCGCACGGCACCCCGTTCCCGTTCCGCCGCGTCTTCGCGGTCGCCGTCAAGGAGGCGTGATGCTCACCGCCGTCGACCATGTGCAGCTCGCCGCCCCGCCCGGCTCCGAGGAGCGGCTGCGCGCGTACTACGCCGATGTCCTCGGCATGACCGAGACGCCGAAGCCACCGGCCCTGGCCGCGCGCGGCGGCTGCTGGTTCGAGGCCGGAGACGTACGCCTCCACCTGGGCGTCGAGGACGGCTTCCGGCCCGCGAGGAAGGCCCACCCCGGCCTGAGGGTGACCGGCATCGACGCGTACGCCGCCCGACTGGCCGCCCACGGCGCCCCGGTCACCTGGGACGACGACCTGCCGGGCCACCGACGCTTCTACTCCGAGGACCCGGTGGGCAACCGCCTGGAGTTCCTGGAGCCCCGCTAGGACTTGCGGTGGCCTATCAGCCGGGGCTTCGGCTCCAGGCCGTCCAGGCCGTGCCACGCCAGGTTGACCAGGTGGGCCGCCACCTCCGCCTTCTTCGGCTTGCGGACGTCCAGCCACCACTGGCCCGTCAGCGCCACCATCCCGACCAGGGCCTGCGCGTACAGCGGGGCCAGCTTGGGATCGAAGCCGCGGCTCTTGAACTCGCGGCCCAGGATGTCCTCCACCTGGGTGGCGATGTCCGAGATCAACGAGGCGAAGGAGCCCGTCGACTGGGGGATGGGGGAGTCGCGGACCAGGATGCGGAAGCCGTCCGTGTACTCCTCGATGTAGTCCAGGAGCGCGAACGCCGCCTGCTCGCACAGCTCGCGGGGGTGGCCGGCCGTCAGCGAGCCGGTCACCATGTCCAGCAGCCGCCGCATCTCGCGGTCCACCACCACCGCGTACAGGCCCTCCTTGCCGCCGAAGTGCTCGTACACCACCGGCTTGGAGACCCCGGCCTTCGCCGCGATCTCCTCCACCGACGTGGCCTCGAAGCCCTTCGCCGCGAACAGGGTGCGGCCGATCTCCAGCAGCTGCTGGCGGCGCTCCGCACCGGTCATCCGGGTACGGCGGGTGCGCCGCGGTTTCTCGTTGCTCGGGGTGCTGCTGGAGTCGGTCGCCACGCCGACCATCATGCCGCCTCGACGGGTTCCTTCCCGCGCCGGGCGCCGCCTTCCGAGGTGTTGCGGCGCGAATCGATACGCGAGCGTGACGGCCACCGCACGTCATGGGCCCAGCCGAGCTGCTCGAACCAGCGGATCAGACGGGCGGAGGAATCGAGCTGCCCGCGCTCCACACCGTGCCGCGCGGACGTCGGGTCGGCGTGGTGCAGGTTGTGCCAGGACTCACCGCAGGACAGGACCGCCAGCCACCACACGTTGCCCGAACGGTCCCGCGACTTGAACGGACGCTTGCCGACCGCGTGGCAGATCGAGTTGATCGACCACGTCACATGGTGCAGCAGCGCCACCCGGACGAGCGACCCCCAGAAGAAACCGGTGAACGCGCCCCACCAGGACATGGTGACCAGACCGCCGATCAGCGCGGGCAGCGCCAGCGACAGCGCCGTCCAGAAGACGAACTGCCGGGAGATCGCCCGCAGGGTCCTGTCCTTGATCAGGTCCGGCGCGTACTTGTCCTGCGGCGTCTGCTCCTCGTCGAACATCCAGCCGATGTGCGCCCACCACAGGCCCTTCATCAGCGCCGGGACCGTCTCCCCGTACCGCCACGGCGAATGCGGGTCGCCCTCGGCGTCGGAGAACTTGTGGTGCTTGCGGTGGTCGGCCACCCACCGCACCAGCGGGCCCTCCACCGCCATCGACCCGGCGATCGCCAGCGCGATCCTCAACGGCCGCTTCGCCTTGAACGAACCGTGCGTGAAGTGACGGTGGAAGCCGATGGTGATGCCGTGGCAGCCGAGGTAGTAGAAGAAGACCAGCAGACCGAGGTCCAGCCAGCTCACCCCCCACCCCCACGCCAACGGCACCGCCGCCACCAGCGCCAGGAAGGGGACGGTGATGAAGAGCAGCAGCGTGATCTGCTCGATGGAGCGCTTGCGCTCACCGCCCAGCGTGGCGGAGGGCGCGGCGCCGCCGGAATCGGGTTGTTTCGGAGCTTCGTGCAGCACGTCGGAGCCTGAGGTCATGCGTGTCCCCTGTGGGGTATGTGGACTGAGGGTGGGTGCCGGGCCGCCGGAAACGCACTGCATTCCTACGCTTCCGTAACCTACGGCAACGTAAGTATGGCAGTGCGTAGCCCGTCGGCAAGAGCCCGTCGGCCTGCGCGTCCGGGTCGACACCTATCCTTGAAGTCGGTCGGACAGCGCGGTCCGCTCTGATTTCTTCCCGGACGTCCGGCCCGCAAGCGGCGCACGCCGCGCGAGACGTTCGCCCGGGTTCCCTCCCAGACGAGCTTCAACACTGCAAGGAGCCGCACCTGTGAGCAGTGCCGACGACCAGACCACCACGACGAGCAGCGAGCTGCGTGCCGACATCCGCCGACTGGGCGATCTCCTGGGCGAGACCCTGGTGCGGCAGGAGGGCCCGGAGCTGCTCGACCTCGTCGAGAAGGTGCGCCGACTCACCCGTGAGGACGGCGAGGCCGCCGCCGAGCTGCTGCGGGGCACCGAACTGCAGACCGCGGCCAAGCTGGTCCGCGCCTTCTCCACCTACTTCCACCTCGCCAACGTCACCGAGCAGGTGCACCGCGGCCGCGAACTGCGCGCCCGCCGCGCCGCCGAGGGCGGACTGCTCTCCCGCACCGCCGACCGCCTCAAGGACGCCGACCCCGAGCACCTGCGCGAAACGGTCCGCAACCTCAACATCCGGCCCGTCTTCACCGCCCACCCCACCGAGGCCGCCCGCCGCTCGGTCCTCAACAAGCTCCGCCGGATCGCCGCCCTCCTCGACACCCCGGTCATCGCCTCCGACCGGCGCCGCCTGGACACCCGGCTCGCCGAGAACATCGACCTCGTCTGGCAGACCGACGAACTGCGCGTGGTCCGCCCCGAACCCGCCGACGAGGCCCGCAACGCCATCTACTACCTCGACGAACTGCACGCCGGCGCCGTCGGCGACGTCCTGGAGGACCTCACCGCCGAACTGGAGCGCGTCGGCGTCCACCTCCCCGACGACACCCGCCCCCTCACCTTCGGCACCTGGATCGGCGGCGACCGCGACGGCAACCCCAACGTCACCCCCCAGGTCACCTGGGACGTCCTCATCCTCCAGCACGAACACGGCATCAACGACGCCCTGGAGATGATCGACGAACTGCGCGGCCTCCTCTCCAACTCCATCCGCTACACGGGCGCCACGGAGGAACTGCTCGCCTCCCTCCAGGCCGACCTCGACGCCCTCCCCGAGATCAGCCCCCGCTACAAGCGGCTCAACGCCGAGGAGCCCTACCGGCTCAAGGCCACCTGCATCCGGCAGAAGCTGGAGAACACCAAGCTCCGCCTCGCCAAGGGCACCCCCCACGAGACCGGCCGCGACTACCTCGGCACCGGCGAACTCCTCTCCGACCTGCGCATCATCCAGGCCTCCCTGCGCGAACACCGCGGCGGCCTCTTCGCCGACGGCCGCCTCGCCCGTACGATCCGCACCCTGGCCGCCTTCGGCCTCCAGCTCGCCACCATGGACGTACGCGAACACGCCGACGCCCACCACCACGCCCTCGGCCAGCTCTTCGACCGGCTCGGCGAGGAGTCCTGGCGCTACGCCGACATGCCCCGCGAGTACCGGTCCAAGCTCCTCGCCAAGGAACTGCGCAGCAGAAGGCCGCTCGCCCCCACCCCGGCACCCGTCGACGCCGCCGGCGAGAAGACCCTCGGCGTGTTCCAGACCGTCAAGCGGGCCCTGGATGTCTTCGGACCCGAGGTCGTCGAGTCGTACATCATCTCCATGTGCCAGGGCGCCGACGACGTCTTCGCCGCCGCCGTCCTCGCCCGCGAGGCCGGACTCGTCGACCTGCACGCCGGCTGGGCGAAGATCGGCATCGTCCCGCTCCTCGAGACCACCGACGAACTCAAGGCCGCCGACACCATCCTCGAGGACATGCTCGCCGACCCCTCCTACCGGCGCCTCGTCGCCCTCAGGGGCGACGTCCAGGAGGTCATGCTCGGCTACTCCGACTCCTCCAAGTTCGGCGGCATCACCACCAGCCAGTGGGAGATCCACCGCGCCCAGCGGCGCCTGCGCGACGTCGCCCACCGCTACGGCGTACGCCTGCGCCTCTTCCACGGCCGCGGCGGCACCGTCGGCCGCGGCGGCGGCCCCACCCACGACGCCATCCTCGCCCAGCCCTGGGGCACCCTGGAAGGCGAGATCAAGGTCACCGAACAGGGCGAGGTCATCTCCGACAAGTACCTCATCCCCGCCCTCGCCCGCGAGAACCTCGAACTGTCCGTCGCCGCCACCCTCCAGGCGTCCGCCCTGCACACCGCGCCCCGCCAGTCCGTCGAGGCCCTCGCCCGCTGGGACGCCGCCATGGACGTCGTCTCCGACGCCGCCCACACGGCCTACCGGAGGCTCGTCGAGGACCCCGACCTGCCGACGTACTTCCTGGCCTCCACACCCGTCGACCAGCTCGCCGACCTGCACCTGGGCTCGCGGCCCTCCCGCCGCCCCGGCTCGGGCGTCTCCCTCGACGGACTGCGCGCCATCCCCTGGGTGTTCGGCTGGACCCAGTCCCGGCAGATCGTCCCCGGCTGGTACGGCGTCGGCTCCGGCCTCAAGGCCCTGCGCGAGGCCGGCCTCGACACCGTCCTGGACGAGATGCACCAGCAGTGGCACTTCTTCCGCAACTTCATCTCCAACGTCGAGATGACCCTCGCCAAGACCGACCTGCGCATCGCCCAGCACTACGTCGACACCCTCGTCCCCGACGAGCTCAAGCACGTCTTCGACACCATCAAGGCCGAACACGAGCTCACCGTCGCCGAGGTCCTGCGCGTCACCGGCGAACAGGAACTCCTCGACGCCGACCCCGTCCTCAAGCAGACCTTCACCATCCGCGACGCCTACCTGGACCCGATCTCCTACCTCCAGGTGGCCCTCCTCAAGCGCCAGCGCGACGCCGTCGGCGCCGACGAGGAGCCCGACCCGCTGCTCTCCCGCGCCCTGCTGCTCACCGTCAACGGTGTCGCGGCCGGCCTGCGCAACACCGGCTGACCCGCCGGAAGGAAGGGGTGCCCCCGGCCTCGTACGGCCGGGGGCACCCCTTTGTTCCGTTTGTTCTGCGCGGCTTCGTCCTGTACGGCTTCGTCCTACACGGTCAGGAAAGCCGCCGTCAGCAGCGCCGTCCCCGACAGCGCCAGCACCCACGCCGCCCGTGTCCGCAGCAGACCGCCCGCCACGACGACCGACGTCAGCAGCAGCGCACCGCCCAGCGGAACCCACGCGTGGAGGATCCCGGCGGGACCCGCATGCACGGCGTCCGTACCGCCCGGCTTCAGCACCACCGGGTACGTCCGCCCCTCCGCCACGGCCACCGAGTCCTCCAGCACGACCTCCGCACGCGGCTGCGACCCCGGCGACAACGGCGTGTACGGCCCCGTGCACGTCTCCGCGCCGCACCGCGTCACCTCCACCGTGCCGCGCTCACGCCCCTTCGTCAGCATCGCGTGCTGCGCCGTACCCCACGACGCCCACACACCCGCGATCAGGATCAGCGCGGCGACCGTACCCATCGCCGCGAACCGGCCGAACCGCAGGGCGGAGGAACCACGGGAGGAACGGGCAGCGGGAGACATGGCCGAGATCCTTGGCCATGACCTCGCGGTCGGTCAACTCGGACGGATGGCGAATTGACCTGTGCCCCGTGAAGTCAGCGTGGCGTGAGGCCCAGCAACTTGGCGATCCACTCGTCGAAGTGGGGACAGGCGGCTCGCAGAGCGGCCAGGCCCAGCTCCATGACCGCCACCGGGCCATCCTGCGTCTTCACATACCTCGGGTACAGCTTGAGGATCCGCTTGGAGGGTGCGGTCTCAGGCCTGTCGTTCACATTCTCGGGCCCTCCGGCCAGATCGGCCTGACGTCTGAGCTCATGGGCCAGGGCGGGATCATCGGCCCAGTCCCCGAGTTGCTCCGCCGCGGCGAAGACCCAGGTCTCCGTCTCGTGCAGGACGACATGGGGAAGGAAGCGGGGATGACCCATGTGCTCCGCGAGGCGCCGCTCGACATGGGTCACCTTGTCCACGGCCGAGCCCGCCGGCCGGTCCGACATTCCCGGACTGTCCTGAGGCAGGCCGTAGTAGTCGAGGAGAGTGGTGACCGCCGCCCAGTGAGTGGAGGCCAGCAGCTTGTGCAAGTCCCTCTCGATCTTTGCCCACTTGCTGACTCCGCCCTTGCCCGCGGCACCACCCGCCGGCATCCGGGTCGTCAGGATGGTCGGCACCAGGCAGATGCCGTACTCCGCCAGTTCGCGCGCGAGGAAGTCGTTGACCATGTTCTCTTCGGTCTGCCCCTCGCACAGCACCCCCACCATGATCATTCCGGGCGGCCCCGCAACGGCAGCTCCGGCGACGGCCTGCCACCCAGTACGTTCTTCTCCCACAGTTCCCCGAGGGAGTAGTCGTCCAGCCACCCCTGAAGTTCTTCGGGAGCCGGACGTCTCAGTTCCGTCGCTCCTTCCTCACGCTCCACCACCACGATGTCAGCGAGCGAGAACTGGTTCAGAAGCGTCACGGACTGCGTGGCAATCACGATCTGACTGCGCACGGCGGCCGACCGGAGCATGTCCGACAGCTGGACGATCGCGTACGGGTGCAGCCCGAGCTCCGGCTCGTCGAGTGTGAAGAGGGCCGGAGGGTCGGGCTGGAGGAGCAGGACGCACAGGCAGATGTACCGCAAGGTGCCGTCCGACAGTGCTTCCGCGGGAAACACCGCGTCGACCCCCTCCTGCATCCAGCGCAGGCGGATCCTCCCGCCCGGCTCCTCGTTCAACAGGAAGTCCCGGAAGAACGGCGCCACGGATTTGATGGCCCGCACGATGCGCCGGTAGGACTTCGGTTCGCCCTCGCGCAGCCGCAACAGGAAGGCCGCGAGGTTCGCCGCATCCGGCCGCAGCGCCTCGTTGTCCGCCGCGTACCCGAACTGCTTGACCGGCGCCTCACGGCTGGTGTCCTGGAAATGGAAGACACGGCAGCCGGCGAGGATACGCCTCACCGGGCCCGCCAGGCGGGAGAGCTGCTCCTCCTCCTTCTGCCGCAGCAGCGATTCGCGGTGTCCGCGGCCGAAGCTCTCCTCCATCGGAAGGCCGGGGCCCGGCTCGTGGAAGTGCCCCTTTTCCTCGGCGAAGACGAAGCTGTCGTTCGCCGCGGGAACGAGATGCGCCTCATAGCGGTAGGGAGGGGCGCTGACTTTCAGCCGAATGCCTTTGTCGGTGCCGCGCCCAGCGAACTGCAGGGCCTGGGCGCCGCCGTGGATACCCACCTGGAGCGCCAGGTCACCGTCCGCCATCCACCCCAGCAGTTCGAGCGCGCCGACGACGTTGCTCTTGCCCGCCCCGTTGGCGCCCACCAGCACGGTCACGCCATCGCCCAGCTCCAACGTGCTGGATCGGATGGAGGCATACCCCTCGAAGGTCACCTCTGAGAGCTTGTACGACGGCATGGCCACAACCCTAGGTCAGGGACCCGGGCCCATGCGGAGCAGCCGGCCAACAGATGATCTGTTGCGCTTGTTGTCCACAGCCTGCCGTACATGCTTCTGGCCCGTCGGCAGTGGCCGATAGGCTGGACCACCTGCTGTGATCCGGCCACCGGCAGGAAACAGGCGAGACGACGAGATACGGAAAGGGGCGTCGCGGTCATGCGAGACGGCAGGTGGACGACTGTCACCGAGTCGCAGTTCCAGCACGAACGCAGCGGACTGCTGTATCTCAAGGAGAGGCTCCCGGACAACGAGCCCTACCGCGCCTGGTCGAACTTCACCTTCACCGCGCACAGCGGCCATGTCCGTGAGGTCGACCTGCTGGTCGCCGCCCCGGCCGGTCTCTTCCTGGTGGAACTGAAGAACTGGCAGGGCACGGTCACCTCCTCGGGAGCGAGCTGGGTGCAGACCCTCCCCGGCGACCGCACCCGCATCCACCGCAACCCCCGTCACCTCGCCAACCAGAAGGCGAAGGAACTCAAGGGCCTGCTCAAGGACGCCCTGCAGAAGACCGACCCCCGGCGCCATGTCCCGTACATCCAGGAACTGATCTTCTTCACCGATCCCGGACTGCGCATCCGCCTCGCTCCGAACGACCGGGCGGGCGTCTTCGGCAAGGCCGGGCACAGTGGGCTCGACGACGTCCTTGCCGAGCTCCAGCGCCCCGCGCGTGACGTCAAGTCGGGTATCGACCGCGAGTTCTCCCGCGGGCTGGGCAAGCTCCTGGCCGAGGTGGGCGTCGGCCGTTCCGACGCGGAGTTCCACGTCGGCACCTACCGTCTGGACCGCACTCCTTTCGACACCGGGCCGAACTGGGCCGACTACCTCGGCCGCCACGACTCCCTGAGCAAGACCCGCCGCGTACGCATCTACCTGCGCGAACGCGGAGCGGACCGGCAGGCCCGCGAGTCCATCAGCCACACCGCCGAACGCGAGGCGCGAGCGCTGGAAGGCCTCAGGCACCCGGGCCTGGTCGCCCTGGAGAACTTCGACGAGAACGGCCACAGCGCCGGTCCCGCCCTCCTGTACGCCTACGACCCGCGCACGCTCCGCCTGGACGACTACCTCCTCCAGTACGGTGCGAAGCTGGACGCCCAGGCACGGGCCGCCCTCCTGCGCCGACTGGCCGAAACGGTCCACTACGCGCACCGGCACCTCCTCTTCCATCGCGCCCTGCACGCCCGCGCCGTCCACGTCCTGCCCGGCCCGCGCACCGGCACCGGCAACGAGGAGGACCGCTGGCTCAACCCGGTCCTCCAGATCGCCGAATGGCAGACGGCGGTCCGCCGTCCCCGCACCAAGGGCGCCGCGGGAGGCTCCGGCTCCAGCCTGAGCAGCGGACACGAGATAATCCCGTCGAACAACCTCGCCGCATACGTCTCCGAGGTCGCCGACCCCTACCTCGCCCCCGAGGTGACCGCCAAGTCCCCGGATCCCACCGCCCTGGACGTCTTCGGGCTCGGAGTACTCGGCTACCTGATCTTCACCGGCAGGCCGCCCGCGAGCAGCCAGGCCGAACTGGGCGCCAGGCTGGAACAGGGCCGCGGGCTCGTGCCCTCCGCCGTGGCCGACGGCCTGACCAAGGACGTCGACCAGATCATCCTGGACGCCACGGCCTTCGACCCGCACCGCCGCATCCGCACCGCCGCGGAGTTCCTGGAGTGGCTCGACGTCGTCGAACAGGGACTCAGGCCCACGAAGCCCGAGCCGCAACCGGCCCTCGAAACCCAGGGCGAGGAGGGCGACCCGCTGGAGGCCACCCCGGGCGACGTCGTCGGCCGCCGCTTCCGCATCAAGCGCAGCCTGGGCCAGGGTTCCACCTCCCGCGCCCTGCTCGCCGAGGACCTCGAACGCGACAAGGCACCGGTCGTCCTCAAGATCGCCCGCAAGGACAAGTACGCCGAGGCACTGCGCCGCGAGGCCGACGTCCTGTCCAAGCTGCGCAACGACTCCAAGGTCATCCACCCCGCCCTGCCCGAACCGATCCGCATCGGCCCGCGCACCGTCCTCGTCCTCGACCACGCGGGCGACCGCACCGTCGCCCGCCAGCTGCGCGAGCGGGGCCCGCTTCTCACCGACCAGCTGGAGACGTACTCCACCTACCTCTTCGCCGCCGTCGACTTCCTCGACGGCGAAGGCGTGTGGCACCGCGACCTCAAGCCCGACAACATCGCCATCCGGGTCCGCCCCAACGGCACCCGGCAACTGGTCCTCTTCGACTTCTCCCTCGCCGGCCTCGACGTGGACGCCGTCCGGGCCGGCACCGAGGGCTACCTCGACCCGTTCGTCGAGAACATCACCCGGGGCCGCTACGACGCCCACGCCGAGTGGTACGCCCTGGCCGTCACCCTCCACGAGATGGCCTCCGGGGAGCTGCCCCAGTGGGGCGACGGCTCCGTCCTCCCACGCCAGACCGACCCCAAGCAGTGGCCGCACCCCAGGATCGCCTCCGAGGCCTTCGACTCGGCCCTCCGGGACGGTCTCACCGAGTTCTTTGAGCGTGCCCTGCACCGCGACCACCGCAAGCGGTTCCCCGACCTGAAGGAGATGCAGCGCGCCTGGCAGCGCGTCTTCGCTCTCGCCGACCTGCCCGTCCAGGGCCGATCCGGCGGTCACCCCGAGGACACCACCTCCTCGGCCGCCGCGCTGCCCGTCGGCGAGCTACCGCCCCTCGACCCCGCGGCGGACGAGGACGCCCGGGAGGAGGCCGCGGCCAAGGCCGGCCGCGACACCGCACTCCTCGTGGCGGGACTGTCCCTCCGCGCGGTCTCCTTCCTCAACGGCCTGGACGTCCACACCGTCGGCGACCTCCTCGACTACTCGACCCGCCGACTCGTCAACCGCCCCGGCCTCGGCGCCCGCACCCGCGACGAGATCAACCGCCGCATCAAGCAGTGGCGCCTCGCCCTCGACGTCCGCCAGCCCTCCCCGCTCTCCCCGGCCGAGCGCGGCGACTCCGCGGAGGAGATCGCCGAGGCACGCTCCGAGCAGCGCGAAGAGGGCAGCGACCTCCCCCTGCGCCGCCTCTCCCTCGACGCCCTGGTCACCCTCATGGTGCCCAAACCGGCACCCCGGGGGCGCAACGCCACCGAGGTGGAGACGGTACGGCTACTGCTGCGCCTCCCCGACGAGGAGGGCCGACTGCCCGAGGGACTGCCCAGCTGGCCCCTGAACAAGTCGGTCGCCCCGCTCACCACCGACCAGGTCACCGAGGGCCGCATCGCTCAGATCCTCGGCGCCCAGCGCAAACGCTGGGCCAAGGACCCGGCACTCGTCGCCCTGCGCGACGAGGTCGTCGAGATACTCGCCACCCTGGGCCGGGTCGCTTCGGCGACCGAACTCGCCGAAGCCCTGATCGGCCGCCGCGGCACCTCCCAGTCCGACCCCGCGGTGCGGCGCGCCCTCGGCACGGCCGCCGTACGAGCAGCCTGGGAGGTCGACTGGGGGATGACCCCGCGCCGTATGCGCAGCCGCCGCCACGGCGAGACCGGCGACAACCGGATGATGCTGGCCCTGGAGGTCGACGAGGACAGGGACGCCCCGGACACGCCCTCGGCCCCCGCCCTCCTCAACTACGCCGACCGACTCGGCAAGGCGGCCGACACCCTGGCCGCACGCGACACCCTCGCCGGCCCCGGCACCGTGCTGGAAGTGATCGTCGCCGCCGACGCCGCCTTCCGGACCCGCTGGCCCGAGGCACAGATCACCATGGACGAGGCCCGCATGGTCACCCTGGCCGCCGCGGCCTCCCAGGACGCGGCCGCCAACGCCCGTCTGGAAATCTACGCCCGGTCCCTGGAACCGGTGCGCGCCCTCCGCCTCGCCCAGGCCGGCCTGCTGCTGCCGCTCGCGGGCACGCCGGACGACGAGCAGGACGGCCTGACCGTCGAGCAGATCCACGACCGGGTCCGCGCCCGCTTCCCCGACTTGTCCGGCCGCCTCCCGGACGACCGCGTCCTGCTCGGCCGCCTGCTGCGGCAGGCCGGCTTCGAGCTGGAGTGGCGGACGAACCGGAAGCGCCCGCGCGGCTGGTTCGTCCCCAGGCGGGAGACCGCCGGCGGCGGCGACGTCACCTCGGTCGTCACGCAGCGACGCCCCAGCCGGGTCAGCCGGGTCAGCCACACCGACCACTGGACGGCACGCGACCCGGAGCAGCGCGCCCGGCTCAAGGCCAGGGCCCAGCTGCTGGAGTCCGGCGGCCGTCCCGGCTTCCGGGTCCTCACCGTCCGCTTCGACGACCAGCGCCTCGCCCTGCGGACCCTCATCGAGCAGGGGCGCGAGTGGCAGGCCGAGCCCGTCGACGTCAGCGCACTCTTCCTGGCGTCCCTGCGCCGCCTCGTCGAGGCCCGCCCCCGGCCCACCTGGGAGACCATCCTGGAGGCGGACAACGCCGAACCGGGCTCGCGGGACGCGATGAAGTTCGGTGAGTACACGGCCGCCGCGTGGCGCGATGTGGAGAAGGACATCCTGGCCTCCCTGAAGGTTCCGGCGGGCCCCGGCACGGCGAGGGCGGGGGAGGACGGCGCAGCGGCGGGCCGCCGCCCGCTGCTCCTGCACGACGCCTATGTCATGGCCCGCTACGGCGGCATGGGCGTCCTCCAGCGGCTCGCCGACCTGGCACGGCGGGGCGGCCCGGACGGGCGTGGCCTCTGGCTGCTCAGCCCGCTCACGGACCCGACCCTCGGGCCACGGCTGGACGCCGCGACCGTGTCGATCGAGGACCGCGAGGAGTGGATCAGCCTCAACCACGCATGGGTCGTCAACGACCCGGGGGAGGAGCAGGCGGCGTAACCGCCTGCTCCTGCCCGTGCCCTGGGTCAGCCCCGCCCTGCCGGGTCGGGCGGAAGGGCCCGGCTCCGGGCGTTGGCGGCGGCCACGGAGGCACGCAGCCGCTCGGCGGAGGAGGCGACGCGGACCCGTGCCGGGGCCGCGTCCCACTCCCGGCCGCCGCCGACCGGCCGGAGCTGGAGGTAGGGACCGACGTGGTCCATGACCACCCCGGTCCGACCCGTCCGCTCGTCGACGACGACCGTTCCGGCGGCCGGCGGCGGAGGCAGGGCGGCCGTGTCCGGGCCCGGGAGGGGGCCGGGTGGGGATGCGGTCACCGGTCCGTGCCGCCGCCGGTTCCGTTGCCGTCGCCAGTGCTCGGGCGGGCCGCCGCCTTGCGCGCGTCCGCCGCGTCGGTGAGTACGGCGGTCAGGCGGTGGGCCGTGGACAGGTTCACCCGGCCCAGTTCCAGAAGCGGGCGGTGCACGGTGGACGTCGTGCAGGACGCCAGATCCGGTCCCAGGGACGGCAGGGTGATGCCGTGCAGGGCGAGGGCGGCACTGAGCTCGTCGGAGACGGCGAGCGCGGAGGCGAGGGGGTTGTCCGGGAACGGATAGGCGAAGGGGACGGTCGGGAGGGGGTGTTCGGTCCGGGTGGGGAAGGGGTGATTGTTGCTGTTCATGCCTACAGCGTGCTGATGTGGGGCTACTCTCGGTAGAGGTCGCGTGCCAGCAACGGAGTTGCGGGCAGTGAGCGGCACTTGGCCCCGCGGAGTTGGCGGGTGCGCACACGGACACCGCAAGGGGGCACAGCCGATGGCCGGCCGACAGAACCGCAACCAGGACATGGACCCGTTCACCTCGCCGAGGACCTTCTTCGGCAGTGAACTCCGCCGGGCCCGCGAGGCCGCCGGCCTCTCGCAGGACCAGCTCGGCGAGCGGGTCTTCTGCTCGGGCACGTACATCGGCCAGTTCGAGTCAGCGACCAGGCGTCCACAGCCGGACCTGTCCCGGCTCCTGGACGAGGTCCTCGGCACGGGTGAGCACTTCCAGCGCCTGTGCGAACTGGCCCGCAAGTCCAAGCACGCCGACTACTTCGCGGACGCGGCGGAGCTGGAGACCCGGGCCAAGACGATCAGCGAGTACGCGCCGATGCTGGTGCCGGGGTTGTTGCAGACGGAGGCGTATGCGCGGGCGTTGACGCGGGCCACCTTGCCTTACGCGTCAACGGACGAGGTGGAGGGGTACGTGCGCGCCCGCGTCGAGCGGCAACAGATTCTGGACGATTCCGCAGGACCTCTGCTGTGGGAGATCGTTCATGAGGCAGCCCTGCGCGTGCCAGTTGGAGGAGCGGATGTCATGGCTGAGCAGTTGGCCTGGCTTGCAGAGCTCGCTGGTACCCGTGGCGTGTTGATCCAGGTCCATCCATACGAGGCAGGGCCTCACACCTTCATGATGGGGGTGGTATCTCTCATGACCTTCAGGGACGCACCACCCGTCGCCTACGTAGAGGGGCCACACAGTGGCCAACTCGTCGACGATCCGGTACTGGTTGAGCGATACCAAACGTCATACGATCTGGCCAGGGCTGCCGCATTGCCACCGGAGGCGTCCCTCACTCTGATCGAATCGGTGGCGGAGGACTTGCCGAAACCATGACCACCCCGCTCGACCTGAGTAACGCGGTATGGCGCAAGTCGTCATACACCAATGGTGAAGGGGGGAACTGCGTCGAGATCGCAGAAGGCTTCCCTGGCTTGATGCCTGTCCGTGACAGCAAGCGCCCTCAAGGACCAGCCATCATTTTTGAGGTCGAGGGCTGGGCGTCCTTCGTGTCAGCCGTCAAGAAGGGGATGGTCGGTTAGCGCTGAGTACCCCTTCACAGCCTGCGCTAGCCCCGTCACTCACCTGAGAGACGGGGCTTCGCCGTGGTCCAATAGAGGCCGTGCGCCAAAAGAGCGCCTTCCATGACCAAACAACTCGACTGTTGGTGGAATCAGTGATTGATCGCAAGCGACTGCGTGAAGACCTGCAGAAGCAGCTCGTTGACATTGAGAGAGACCTCCAAGACCAGATTGGAAGGTTCCCTCAAGTTGCCGAACGTCTACGTACCGAGTACAAGAGCGCGTTCAGGGCGAAGCGGACAGGCGCGTCAGTTACCGAATGGATTGGAGAGAGAGTAACGCAAGCAGCGGTGGCGTGGTTGCTTGGGACAGTATTTGTTCGATTTTGCGAGGATAATCAGCTCCTAGCTGAACCATATATTTCAGCCCCATCGGCGGAGCGTCTGACTCATGCACAGGAAAGCCATAGTGTATTTATTGCTGAAAATGCCGCCCATACTCATAGGGACTGGTTGCTCACTTCCTTTAATGATATTGCTTCTTCGCAGGCTGGGCGGCTTCTCTTTGACGAGAGCACTAACCCGCTGTATCAGATTCCGCTGTCTCACGAGGGCGCAAAGAAGGTAATCGACTTTTGGCGCCTTCATGAGGAGTCCTCGGATGGATATATGCGCATTGTCCATGATTTCGAAGACCCTGACTGGGATACCCGATTCCTAGGGGATCTTTATCAGTTCCTATCTGCGGATGCGCGCAAGCGGTATGCTCTGTTCCAGACCCCTGAATTTGTGGAGGAATTCATCCTGGATCGCTCGCTGACTCCTGCTACTCGGGAGTTCGGATACGAGTCGATTAAGATCATTGACCCAGCATGTGGTTCAGGGCATTTCGTGCTGGGAGCCTTTCATCGGATCCTTGGCGAGTGGGAGCGTAATGCTCCAAGTGTCGATCTGCACGACCGGGTGCGCAGGGCGATGGAGTCAGTGCATGGAGTCGATATCAACCCATTCGCCGTTGCGATTGCTAGGTTCCGACTTCTGATTGCTGGACTCAAAGCAGCGGAACTCAAGAGGCTCAGCGAAGCGGCGAATTATGAATGGCCAATCAATATCGCTGTAGGTGATTCTCTACTTAAGAGGAGGCAGGAGAAGATTTTTGACATTCGCTCCGGCGGGGGTGAAGGTGAGTCTTTTGTCTTCTCGACAGAGGATGAGTCTGCATATCTCGATATTCTAACTCCCGGCCGCTATCACGTAGTAGTAGGAAATCCTCCTTATATTCAAGTGAAGGATAAGGAGTTGAACCTATCGTACCGAGAAATGTACAAATACTGCTCGGGTCTGTATCAGCTGACAGTACCCTTTATTGAGCGTTTCTTTGAGCTCGCGAAAAGAGGAGATGAGTACGGAGTTGGGGCAGGCTGGGTTGGGCAAATTGTTTCCAACGGATTTATGAAGCGAGAGTTCGGCGAGAAGATCGTTGAACAGTATCTGGCTAGTGAAGTAGATCTGACCGAGGTGATTGACACTTCAGGTTCATATATCCCGCATCACGGAACCCCTACCGTGATTATGGTGGGTAGGAGGCGTGCGGCAAAGCTCGGCGCAACAACTGTTCGGACGGTGCGTAGTGTGCAGGGGGAGCCGGGAACGCCGAAAGATCCAACCCAGGGAGTGGTTTGGCGCGCAATCGTCGATCAAATTGACCAGCCGAGGTCGAGAAGCGAATGGGTGTCGGTGGGAGATCTCAGTCGCGACCGATATTTTGGAAAGCATCCATGGATTCTCGCGGACGGGGGACTGGAAGCGGTCCAAGAAATTGAGGCAACTGAAGGAAAGAAGCTAAAGCAGCGATCTTACCGGGTTGGTACGTTCGGGAAGACGAACGCTGATGAAGCTATGGTCGCCGAGAGTTCAGCGTGGAAGCGCAGAAATTGTAGTGACGGTCTAGTCGTCCATCTTTACCTAGGCGATCAAGTGCGGGACTGGGGTTTGACCGGAGGGGTCTCCGGGTTCTTCCCCTACGACGAATCAAGGGAGCTCTTGGGTCTGCATGCGGGTAGCGCCGCATATAAATGGCTATGGCCTACACGGACCACTCTGGGTAATCGGGCAACTTTCTCAAAGCGGAGTTACTTCAAGGATGGTAGGAAGTGGTACGAGTGGAGCCAAGTGCCACAGGACTTGGAGGCCCATGACTGGGCTATATCTCTCTCGTTTGTAGCCACCCACAATCATGCAAGCATCGAGAGGGATGGCGGCGCGTTTAAAAACAGTGCACTTGTAGTTAAATTGCACAAAGATGCAAAACCGGGCGATTTTTTTGAAATTGCAGGAATTCTCAATTCATCGGCGGCATGCTTCTGGCTCAAGCAGATGTGTCACTGTAAGGGCAGTACGGTGGACTCGCAGGGGGCCAGGCAAAATACAATCCCATTCGAAGACTTCTATGAGTTCAACGGGAAAAATGTTTCCGAGTTTCCTCTCCCGTATGCTTATCCGATTGCCCGCGCAACCGAGCTAGACACCCTCGCCCAACAGCTCGCCGCCGTAACCCCCTCCACCGTCGCAGCCGACCCGGAGAAGCCGCCCACGGCCGAATCCCTGGCACAGGCAAAAACGGAATGGCACCGAATCCGTGCCCGGATGATCGCAGTTCAGGAAGAACTGGACTGGGAGGTCTACGGCATCTACGGCCTGCACGACGACCTCACCGCACCTGAGAACGCCCTCCCTGCCGAAGGCCTCGCCCTTGGTCAACGAGCCTTCGAGATCGACCTCGGTAAGCGGGTCAAGGAGCAGGGCGTCAAGACGGAGTGGTTCCGGCGCCACAAGTCGAAGATGATCAGCGAGGTCCCGGCGAAATGGCCCGAGGCATACAAGGAGACGGTCCGCCGCCGCCTCGAAGCCATGAAGAACTCCTCCGTGATCGGGCTCATCGAGCGCCCCGAATACAAGCGTCGCTGGCTCACCGACAGCTGGGAAGACCAGCAGCAGGCCGCGCTCAAGGAATGGCTGCTCGCGCGCATGGAGCGCCGGGAGCTCTGGTACGAGACGGACTACGACGGAACGGAACGTCCCCGAACCCGTTCCCTCCCCGAGCTGGTCGACGACCTCACCCATGACCACGACTTCGTGGCCGTAGCCGCGCTCTACGCACCCGGCGAGGAGCTGTCGGCGATCGTCCCCAAGCTGGTCGAGGACCAGCACGTGCCGTTCCTCGCCGCCCTGCGCTACACGGAGGCGGCGCACAAGAAGAAGCGCGAGGTGTGGGAGCAGGTCTGGGAGTGGCAGCGGGAGGAGGACGCGGCCACCGCCGCCGGGGATCACCTGAAGGCGATGGAGATCAGGGACGGTACTCCCGTACCGCCGAAGTACACGACGGCCGACTTCCGCAAGGCTTCCTACGCCGCCCAGCGCGGTGGTCTCGACGTGCCCAAGGAGCGGTTCATCTCCTACAGCCGCACCCTCAACCCGGCGATCGAAGTTCTGGGCTGGGGCGGCTGGGACCACCTGGAGCAGGCCGCGGCCCTCACCGAGACCATCGATAACCGCGCGAACTCCGGAAACTGGGAGCGAGAGGACTTCATCCCGTACCTCGCCGGCCTGCTGGAGCTGCTGCCGTGGCTGAGGCAGTGGCACCCCGAGGACGCCGGCATGTTCGAGGAGGCGCTGCTGGACTGGCAGCGGGAGGAGGAGTTCGCGGTCACCGACGAGGAGCTGCGCGCCTGGCGCCCGGCCCGTAAGGCGGCGAAGAAGGCCGCGGCCAAGCCCGCCGGCGGGAAGAGCGCGAAGAACGCGAAGGCGAAGGAGTAGCCACCCCTTCGCAGGGCCCCGCCAGACCCACCACCCTGCCCGGACCCCGCCCACCCCCGCAAACCCGGCAGATCCGTGCTCCCCGCACGTTACGCTGAGGCGTTCGGGTGACGCGGGCCGGGCGGGTCCGGGGTCCGGTGTGCCGTGCGCAGACCGTGCGGCAGACAAGGACGCCGGTCCAGTGGGCCGGGGCGCGCGGAATCCGAAGCAGGGGACGGACGGCCCGGCGAGAGCGGCGGCAGCGCCGCTCGGACCGGCGCCCGGACGGCCGAGCGGGCGACAACGGGACACACGAGGAGTACGCGATGGCACACCCCACCCAGCCACTGCTGCGTGAGGTCATCGACATCCCCACCGTCAGTCACGAGAGCTTCGTCCTGAAGCTCACCGAGGCGCTGGGCAGCGACGAGGAGCTTTCGAAGGCGCTGGACGCGTACGTCCTCACCGACAGCCTCGTGGAGCGGTTCGGGGAGGCCCTGTCACTCATCGAGGCCGGGCTGACCAGCGGCAGCTCGAAGGCCGCCTACCTCCACGGTTCCTTCGGTTCCGGCAAGTCGCACTTCATGGCGGTGCTGGCCGCGCTGCTCGGCATCCAGGAGCGGGCGGCGCTCAGGGTGCGCGGTCTCGAGAAGTTCGCCGGGGCCATGCGCGAGCACGCCTGGCTGCACAGTACGAAGTTCCTGCTGCTGCCCTTCCACATGCTCGACGGCAAGTCGCTGGAGCAGAAGGTGCTCGGCGGGTACGTCGAGCACATCCGCCGCCTCCACCCCGACGCCTCGATCCCGCAGGTCTACCGCACGGACGCACTCTTCGAGAACATCCGCAGTCACCGGGAGCGGATGGGCGACGAGGCGTTCATCGACGGACTGCCGGGCGGTGACGCCCAGGACAAGTGGGGCGACTCGGTCTTCTGGACCACCGAGAAGCTGGACACCGCGCTCGCCGCCGAGCAGATGGACGCGAAGATCCTCAACGAGGTGGATCCCCAGTGGCACCAGGAGCCCGTCACCGCCGGCGGGCTGCGCGCCAAGCTGGTCTCCGACGCCCTCTCTACCTGGTTCAAGGGGCTTTTCCAGGACGCCGCCGAGGACCGGCAGGCGTTCGTCTCCCTCGACCGTGGCCTCGGCATCATCGCCGCGCACGCGAAGTCCCTCGGGTATGACGCGCTCGTCCTCTTCCTCGACGAGCTGATCCTGTGGCTCGCCAACCACATCCGGGACGAAAAGTTCGTCTCCGAGCAGGCCGCGAAGATCACGAACTTCGTGGAGGGCAGCGACGCCCGCCGGGCCATCCCGGTGATCTCCTTCATCGCCCGTCAGCGTGATCTGCGGGACCTGGTCGGCGACGAGGCCGTGCTCGGCTCGGCCGAGGTGTCCATCCAGGACACCCTCTCCCTGGCCGACGACCGGTTCCGCACGATCCCGCTGCCCGACAGCGACCTGCCGGCGATCGCGCACGCGCGGCTGCTGAAGCCCCGCGAGGACGTGCCCGACGCGCAGGCCCGCATCGACCAGGCCTTCGCGAACATCAAGCGCGTCAAGCCCGACGTGTGGGACGCGCTGCTGGGTGACAGCAAGGACATCACGACCGCGGACGAGGAGGCCTTCCGCCGGGCCTTCCCGTTCTCGCCGGCCTTCATGGACACCCTGGTACGGGTCGCCGAGGCGCTGTCCCGTTCCCGTACCGGCCTGAAGCTCATGGGACAGATGCTGTTCGACCAGCGCGACACCCTCCGTCTGGGCCAGCTCGTCCCCCTCGGCGACCTCTACGAGGTGCTGTACCGGGGCGGCAGCGACCCCTTCACCCAGACCCTGCGGGAGCAGTTCCGGTCCGCGCAGGAGCTGTACAAGAACAAGCTCCAGCCCTACCTGCTGGGCCGGTACGAGCTCACCCTGGACGACACCGAGGCGTACCGGCGCGACCCGGACGGACTCGACCCCGCCGTACGCGGCCGGATGGAGTCGTTCATCGTCGACAACCGGCTCATGGGCACCCTGCTGCTGTCCGCCCTCGTGCCGTCCGTGCCCGCCTTCCAGAACCTCACCGTCAAGCGGCTCACCGCCCTCAACCACGGCATCGTCACCTCCAGGGTGCGCGGCTTCGAGGCCAAGGAGGTCGCGAAGAAGGCCAAGGAGTGGGCCGACGAGTTCGGTGAGATCAAGTACACCGAGGGACCCGACGCGGGGATCTCGCTGGAGCTCGTCGGGGTCGACTACGAGTCGATCGTCACCCGCGCCCAGACCAACAACAACCCGGCCAACCGCCGCGGCCTCCTCAAGCGCATGCTGTGGGAGGAGCTGGGAGTGAGCCAGGGCCAGCTCGACGAGCAGCTCAACCTGTCTTGGCGCGGCTCCCGGCGGTCCGCGGAGATCCTCTTCGGCAACCTCGCCGACGCCAACACCCTGGACGACGACAAGGTCAAGCCGCGCCAGCCGGGCAGCTGGCGACTCATCGTCGACATGCCCTTCGACGACGTCTACGGCGAGGCCGAGGACCGCGACCGCATCATGCGGCTCAAGAACCTCCCCGACCACGACGAGATCCTCACCATCGGCTGGATCCCCGCGCACTTCACGCACGCCACCTACCTGAAGTTCCAGCGGCTGGTCATCATCGACTACGTCCTCAACGGCCAGCGCTTCGATTCCTACGCCGGACACCTCAGCCCCAACGATCGGGAACGTGCCAAGGACGCCCTGCGCAACCAGCACCGCCGCCTGTCCAGCACCGTACGGAACGCCCTCAAGCAGGCCTACGGCCTCCTGCCGAAGGACCCGGCGGTCGTCGGCGGCTACGACGAGCACATCCTGCCCGTCCCCGACATGCAGGCGATCGTCCTGGAGTACAACCAGTCGCTGTACGACGCGGCGCGGCGCATCATCTCCGGCGCCCTCGCCCACCAGTACCCGGCCCACCCCGACTTCGACCCGCAGGGCGAGCAGCTGTCGGTGCGCACGGCCGACGTCAAGACCGTCTTCGGCTATCTGCGCACCGCCTCCGACGAAGGCACTGACGTCGTCGAGATCCGCCCGAAGGACCGCCCGCTGATGGCCCGCATCGCCGGTCAGAAGGGCCTGAAGCTGGGCACCATGTTCGAGGCACGCTTCCAGCTCGGCCGGCACTGGGAGGAACACTTCGGGCAGAAGGCCGGAACCGCCTACGACGACCAGGACATCCCCGTCCGCACCCTCCTCGAGTGGATCGACGAGCCCCTCCCGTACGGCCTCGACCCGGTCCTCGCCCACCTGGTGCTGTGCGCCTACGCCGAGCGCACCGACCGCGTGTGGACCTACCACGACGGGCCCGTCGAGGTCGCCGACCCCACCGCCCTCAAGACCGTCTACAGCCTGCGGGCCCAGGAACGCCCCACCGAGGAGGCGTGGAACGAGGCCGTCGAACGCGCGGCACTCATCTTCGGTGAAGCCCCGCTGTCGCCGATGCGCCGGGCCCGCATCATCGCCGAGTTCAGCGACCGCGTCCGGGCACGCGCCACGCAGCTGCGCACCGCGGCGCGGAAACTCGTCGACGAGCTGGAGACGCACGCCGGCTACCTCGGCCTGGACACCGACGACGACGAGGGCCGCCTCGGCACCGCGCGCCGGGCAGCCGTCCTCGTGGACGACCTCGCCGAAGCCGACCGGCACGACCCGCTTGCCGTCGTCACCCTCCTCGCCGGTGCCGACACCGGCGACCGGGCCGGACAGGAGCGGATCGGCAAGTCCCTGTCCAGCGCGCCCGCCGTCATCAGCGCACTGGCCGGCGTCCCCTGGTCCAGCGTCTACGACATGGCTCGCGACGTGCGCGAACCGTACGCCACCGAGACCCGCGCCGTACTCGACTCCCTGCACGGCACCGCACGGGCGGACGAGAACACGGCCGTCCTCGGTACCGCGCTGGAGAAGACGACCAGGGAACTCACCGCGATCCTGCGCCGCGCCAACGCCGCACAGACCCCGCCGCCCGCGCCCCCCGCCACCCCGCAGCCCGGCCCGGCGCCGGTCCCCTCCCCGAACCGGTTCCCCCTGGACGACCACGGCACCCCGGGCCGCAACGGCAACGGCGTGTCCGCCACCGTCCCCGAGCAGCCGTACGGACAGTACGAAGCGGAGGCCGCGGACGCCGTCGACCGGCTGCGGACGGAACTCACCGACGTGGCCGAGGCCCACCCGCACGCCCGTATCCAGGTCACGTGGCAGGTGATCGACCAGCCGTGAGCACGCACAGCACCACCGCTCCGCCGCCCGGGCACGGCACCGGGCGGTCCCGGCCCCGGCCCGCGCACCCCGCCGCGGTCGTCCAGGTCCTGGAGGCCCGCTCCTTCACGGAGGGCGAGCCCCGCATCGTCCTCATCCGCGCCGAGCCGCACTGGAACGGGCCCCGCCTGCTGCCGCTCGGCGGCGGCCGGACCGCGCACATCGCCACCGCCGTCTCACCGCTCGCCGTGCTGGACACGCTCACCGGATGGGAGCGGACCGACACCGGCGAGCGGGACGTGCTCGCCGTCCTCACCGACGTCGAGGAAGCCGACCTCGGCCCCGGCCTCCTCGCCCGCGTCTACCGCAACCGCGTCTACCCCATAGAGTCCTGGGCCGTCGTCCGCCGCCTCTTCGGCGCGGTGGACCTCGACCCCCGCCTGACCGCCGAGAGCTGGGCCGCCGAAGCCCTCATCGACGCCGCCGGCCAGGAGAGCTGGCCCAAGACCCCGGGTACGGTCCTCTCCCGCGACACCGCCCTGTCCCGGCTCGCCGCCGGGCGGCTGTCCACCGCCGCCCACCGGCTCGACCCCGACCGGCTCGACCTGCACGCCCTGATGGCCTGGTCCCTCGCCCCTGGCGCGGTCGAACGTGTCGCCTCGCTGCGTGACCAGGAGCGTCGCGGACTCGCGTCCTGGCTCGCCGACCCCGACCGGGTGGGCCTTCGGGCACACCAGGCGCTCACCGCCCTGTTCGCCCTCTTCGAGGCAGGCAACGGCGCCGACGCGGTGCCCATGGGACTGGTGTGCGCCGCTCTCTGGGGCGAGAAGGCGCCGGCGGGCGTGGACCGTGCCCGTGGCCGCGCGGAACTGAAGTTCGGCGGCCGGCGACTCGACGACGACAGTTTCGCCGCCTTCGGTGCCGAGACCGAGGACTACGTCCGGGTCCTGCTGACCGCCCGCTCCGCGGACGTGACCGAGGACGAGCCGGTGCTTCCGGGTCCCGACCCCCGCGCCCTCATGGCCCGCGCCGACGCCCTCATCCGCGAGATGGGGGCAGAAGACGCGGCCGCCGCCAGCGACCTGCTCGAAACCGGGCAACGGGCGCGCTACGGAGCCGTCGCCCGCGCCCTCACCGCCTGCGTCCCCTCCCGTCCGGACAAGGCGCCGGCCGAGCGGCGTATCCGCGACCTGAAGCGCGCCGTCGACCACCTGGCCGAGCACGAGCTGTCCCGGCTCGCGAGCCACCGCGCGACGATGACCCGGGTCCGCATGGCACAGCGGCTCGTGCACTGGCTCGGCCGGCCTCCGGTCACCGCATTCACCACCGCGGCCGAGGCGGTGCAGCAGCACATCACCACCTACGGATGGGTCGACCTCGCCCACGGCTGGATCACCGACGGCGACCACACCCACCCGGAACTGCCCGGCGCGCTCGCCGCACTGAGCACCGTCGTACGGGCCCGGCGGCACACCCTCGACGAGGCGTTCGCCGCCCGCCTCGCCGAGGAGACCCGCAGCGGCGCCGCACCGCGCGACGCCCTCGTCGTGGAGGACTTCGCCCGCCGTGTCCTCGCCCCGGTCGTCAAACCCGCCCGCCCGTCGAGCGCCGGAAACCCGCCGCTCCTCCTCGTCGTACTCGACGGGGCGAGCGCCGCCGTGGCCGCGGCCCTCGCCGAACAACTGCGCACCCGGTCCTGGGCGGAATACGACCCCGTGGCCGACACCGCGGGAGACCGGCGACGGCGCGGCATGCTCGCCGCACTGCCCACGATCACCCGCACCTCCCGCGGCTCCCTCTTCGCCGGCGAACTCACCGAGATCGACCAGCAGGAGGAACGCAGGCGCTTCGCGGCACACCGCTTCTGGGGCGGGGCCGACGTCCGGCTCTTCCACAAGGCGGACCTGCGAGGAGACGCGGGACACGCCCTCGGCAGCGAACTGGCCGAGGCACTCGCCGACCCCGACACCCACGTCGCCGTCGTCGTCAACACCATCGACGACCGCCTCGGCGAGGACCGGGCCATGTCCCACTGGCAGCTGAACGAACTCCTCGGCATGGAACAACTGCTGGCCCAGGCCCGCACCACCGGTCGCGCCCTGGTCATCACCGCCGACCACGGACACGTCATCGACCACGGCACCGACAAGGAGAACGTCCCCGACGCCCTCTCCGCACGGCACCGCCGAGGTACCACACCCGCCGGCCGCGGCGAAACCGTCCTCACCGGACGGCGCGTCGTCGCCGAAGGACAACGCATCACCGCCCTGTGGGACACCGGACTGCGCTACGGAAACCGGCAGGCCGGATACCACGGCGGCGTCGCCCTCGCCGAAGCCGCCATCCCCGTATTGGCCTTCGCCCCCTACGGCGCACCCGTACCCAAGGGCTGGCGCGAGCTCGGCCCCCAGCGGCCCTCCTGGTGGTCCCTTAAAGAGGACGCCGTCACCGGCACCGAGGTCCCGGCCACACAGGCTCCGGGCGTCACGCCGCCGGCCAGGCGCACCCCCTCGGCCGCCGAACTGCGGAAGAAGGCGGAAGAACAGCAGGCCGCCGAGCACGAGACTGGCCAGGGAGCGCTGCTGTCCTTCGATGAGGTCAGCACGGCCGAGCCGACCGAGACGGCCGCACCCCCACAGCCCGCCCCCGCCTCGGCAGCCGAACAGCTCACCGAGGCGCTGCGAGCATCCGACATCATGAGCGCCCAGCTCGGCGCACTGCCGCGCCCCGAGGACTTCGACACCGTCGCGAAGGCCGTCCAGGCCCTCGTCGACGCGCACGGAATCCTGCCGGTCACCGTCGTCGCCGAACGCGCCGGGAAACGCGCCACACGCGCCGCGGGCTTCGCCGCCACACTGCAACGCGTACTCAACTACGACCAGGCGGAGGTCCTCACCCTCACCGACAACGGGCGCTCCCTCCGGCTCGACGTACCACTGCTGCGACGGCAGTTCCGCCTCGACACGACAGGCGGAGCACGGACGTGACACTCCAGGGCATCAGTCCCGAACGCCGCCTGCGACTGATCGACGCGTTGCGCCGGGGCGCCGTACCCGAGACCGGGCTCGGAGTCCTCGCGGTCGGCCTCGGCCGGTTCGAAACCGCGGTCGACGCGGAACTCGACGCGGTCGCCACCGGGTCGGCCGTGTTCAAGGCCGTACGGGGCGAATACGGCTCAGGTAAGACCTTCTTCACCCGCTGGCTCGCCGAACGCGCCAAGCAGCGCAACTTCGCCGTCGCCGAAGTGCAGGTCTCCGAGAACGAGACACCCCTGCACAAACTGGAGACGGTCTACCGGCGGCTCACCGAACGCCTCGCCACCAGCACCTTCCCGCCCAGCGCCTTCCGACCGGTCGTCGACGCCTGGTTCTACGCCCTGGAAGAGGACGCCCTCGCCGCCGGCGCCACCGACGACGAACTGCCACAAGCCGTGGACGGCCTCCTCACCGCACGCCTCGCCGAGGTCTCCCGCGTCGCACCGGCGTTCGCCACGGCCCTGCGCGGCTACCGGCGCGCCCAGGAAGCGGGCGACGACGCCACCGCCGACTCCGTCCTCGCATGGCTCGGCGGACAGCCCCACGTCGCCGCGGCGGCCCGCCGAAGCGCAGGCGTCCGCGGCGACCTGGACCACTTCGGAGCCCTCGGCTTCCTCCAGGGCCTGCTGACCGTCCTCAAGGACTCCGGCCACCCCGGGCTGCTCCTCGTCCTCGACGAGGTCGAGACCCTGCAGCGAGTCCGCTCGGACGCCCGGGACAAGGCACTCAACGCACTGCGCCAGCTCATCGACGAGGTGCACTCCGGGCGCTTCCCCGGCCTCTACCTCCTCATCACCGGCACACCCGCCTTCTTCGAAGGACCACAGGGCGTCCAGCGGCTGGCACCGCTCGCACAACGCCTGGCCACCGACTTCACCACCGACGCCCGCTTCGACAACCCGCGCGCCGTCCAGCTCAGGCTCCCCGGCTTCACCGTGGAATCCCTGACCGAACTCGGCGGCAGGGTCCGGGACATCTACGCCTCAGGCACCGAACGAGAAGCCGCAGAACGCGTACGCGGAGTCGTCGACGACTTCTACGTGACCGACCTCGCGCGCGCCGTGGCGGGAAGTCTCGGGGGCAAGGTCGGCATCGCACCACGGCTCTTCCTCAAGAAACTCGTGGGCGACATCCTCGACCGTGTGGAACAGTTCGAGGACTTCGATCCGCGCAAGCACTACGCACTCACGGTCACGGAATCCGAGCTCACCGGCACCGAGAGGAACGCCGCGGCAGGCTCGGCTGACGACGTCGAACTCCCTCTGTGAAGCGCCCGTGAACACCGACGACACCCCGGACACGGTCGACCGGCTCCACCCCATTGTTCTGCACCACATCGCCAACACCCTCGGCTGGCCCGATCTGCGGCCCCTCCAGAAGGCCGCCGTCCATCCGCTCATGGACGGCACGGACGCACTGCTCCTCGCCCCCACTGCCGGCGGCAAGACCGAAGCCGCAACCTTCCCGCTGCTGTCGAAAATGGCCCAAGCACGGTGGACGGGAACCTCGATCCTCTACGTGTGTCCCCTCAAGGCACTGCTCAACAACCTGCTGCCGCGCCTGGAGAGCTACACCTCGTGGCTCGGACGCTCCGCGGCCCTCTGGCACGGCGACGTCTCGCAGACCCGGCGCAAACGCATCCTGTGGGAGCGCCCCGACATCCTGCTGACCACGCCGGAATCACTGGAAGCGATGCTGGTCAGCGCCAACGTCGACCACCGTGCCTTCTTCTCGGGACTGCGGGCGGTCATCGTGGACGAGGTCCACGCCTTCGCGGGCGACGACCGCGGCTGGCACCTCCTCGCCGTGCTGGAGCGCCTGGAGCGGGTCGCCGGCCGTCCGGTGCAGCGAATCGGTCTCTCCGCGACCGTGGGCAATCCGCCACAGCTCCTGGCCTGGCTACAAGGATCCGGCGCCGGGGAACGACCTGCGCAAGTGGTCTCCGTCAGTGGCCCCGCACCGACGGCCGACACCCCGCCGCCCGGAGACATCCAGCTCGACTACGTGGGCTCCCTGGAGAACGCCGCCGCCGTCATTGCCGCACTCCACCGGGGAGAGAAACGCCTGGTCTTCTGCGAGACCCGGCGGCACGTTGAGAAGCTCGGCGAGTGCTTGCGCGCCAAGGGCGTGACCACCTTCCTCTCGCACGCCTCCCTCGCGGCCGACGAGCGCCGACGCGCCGAGGAGGCGTTCAGCGAGGCACGCGACTGCGTCATCGTCTCCACCAGCACCCTCGAACTCGGCATCGACGTAGGCGACCTCGACCGCGTCATCCAGATCGACGCACCGCCCACCGTGGCGTCCTTCCTCCAACGCCTGGGCCGAACCGGCAGACGGCCCGGATCCACCCGCAACTGCCTCTTCCTCACCCTCGACGAGGACGGCCTGCTCGCCGCCGCGTCCCTGCTCCTGCAATGGTCACGAGGCTGGGTCGAACCAGTCGAGGCCCCACCCGAGCCCCGGCACATCGTCGCCCAGCAGGTACTCGCCCTCTGCCTTCAGGAAAACACCGTCGGGGAACACCTCTGGCAGGAATGGTGGGGCGGGCTGGACTCCTTCGGAGCCCCGGCCGAACCGATCGTGAAGCACCTGATCGACGCGGGCTACCTCGAACGAGACGGCGGCATGCTGTTCATCGGTCCCGAAGCGGAGCAGCGCTTCGGCTACCGGCACTTTATGGACCTGACGGCGGTCTTCACCGCGGCACCGGAATTCACCGTGCTTTTCGGCCGCAAGGAGATCGGATCGACCGACCCAGCCCTGTTGACCGAGAAAGTGGCCGGACCACGACGGCTCCTGCTGGCAGGCCGCAGCTGGCAGGTCACCTACATCGACTGGTCCAGGCGCCGGTGCTTCGTCGAACCCGTGGAGAGCGGCGGCAAGGCACGGTGGGCCGGAGTGGGCTTCGCCAGGGGAGCCTCGTACGAACTCACACGCGGTGTACGCGACGTCCTGCTCGGCACCGATCCGCCTGTGACGCTGACACGCCGCGCACACGACGCTCTGACCGCAGCACGCGAAAGCGCCGTGGAGCGGGTGCATCCAGGCGGAACCGTTGTTGTCCGGGAGGGGCCCGGCACCGGCGTGCGCTGGTGGACCTGGGCCGGGCAGCGAGCGAACGCCACACTCGCAGCTACCCTCAGCGAGATCGCCGACCCTCTCCAGTACCCCACGGACGCCTGCATTCGTCTTCGGGAGGACCTGACGGCCACCGAATGGAAACAGGCCAGGACCCGGGCGGCTCAGCAGCTCAGCCTGCCCTCCGTGGACCCGCGCGCGTTGCGAGGACTGAAGTTCAGCGCCGCCCTGCCGGAACGCCTCGCCACCGCCACGTTGGCAGCTCGCCTGGCGGATCTGGACAAGGCCGCCTCAGTTCTCGACGAGCAGGCACGGTTCACGACCCTGCCGCTGTAATCCACCGGACCGCGAAGACGGCGCACCTCACGAGTTGTACGAACTCTGCGCCCGCTCCAGCCCTTCGGTCACCAGACACTCCACCGCGTCCGCCGCCCGGTCCACGAAGTAGTCCAGCTCCTTGCGCTCCGCCGACGAGAAATCCCGCAGCACGAAGTCCGCCACCTGCATCCGCCCCGGCGGCCGCCCGATCCCGAACCGCGCCCGGTGGTACTCCCGCCCGAACGCCTTCGTCAGCGACTTCAGCCCGTTGTGACCGTTGTCCCCGCCACCCAGCTTCAGCCGCAGCGTCCCGTAATCGATGTCCAGCTCGTCATGGACCGCCACCACCCGCTCCGCCGGCACCTTGTAGAACTCCCGCAGCGCGTTCACCGGCCCGCCGGACAGATTCATGTACGACATCGGCTTCGCCAGGACCACCCGGCGGTTCGCCGGACCCGGCGGACCGATCCGGCCCTCCACGACCTGCGCCTGAGCCTTCCCCGCCCGCTTGAACCGGCCCCCCATCCGCTCGGCCAGCAGATCCGCCACCATGAACCCCACGTTGTGGCGGTTCATCGCGTACTCCGGCCCCGGATTGCCCAGCCCCACGACCAGCCAGGGCCCCGCCGCACCCGCCGCATCCGTCGTCACGCCCATGTCTCCCTCATACGCGTCGGCCGCTGCCCCGCACGGGAACAGCGGCCGACGAAACGACTCCGAAAGAGGATCAGGCCTCGGCGGCCTCTTCACCCTCACCCTCGGCACCCTCGGCGGGCGCCTCCTCGGCCTGCGCGGCCAGCACCTGGAGGACCACCGCGTCCTCCTCGACGGCCAGCGTCACGCCGTTCGGGAGCTCGATGTCCTTGGCCAGGACGGAGGCACCGGCCTCCAGACCCTCGACGGACACCGTCACGTTCTCCGGGATGTGCGTGGCCTCGGCCTCGACCGGCAGCGCGGACAGCACGTGCTCCAGCAGGTAGCCACCCGGGGCCAGCTCACCCTCGGCCTGCACCAGAACCTCGACCTGGACCTTCTCGCCGCGCTTCACCAGCAGCAGGTCCACGTGCTCCAGGAAACCCTTCAGCGGGTCACGCGACACGGCCTTCGGGATCGCCAGCTCGTTCGTCTTGCCGTCGATGTCCAGCGCGATCAGCACGTTCGGCGTACGCAGCGCGAGCAGCAGCTCGTGGCCCGGAAGGGTCAGGTGCAGCGGGTCCGAACCGTGCCCGTACAGCACACCCGGAACCTTGTTGTCACGGCGGATACGGCGCGCGGCACCCTTGCCGAACTCGGTGCGCGTCGCGGCGGAGATCTTCACCTCGGACATGTCACTCCTCGAAAGTCAGAAACGGACGTGGTCACCCGGCCACGAACGGCCTGCTACGAAGAGCGCGTCGATAACGGACCACCGAACCCGCCTGGTGAAAAGCGGAACGGCCTCCCTCGCCGAGCAACTCAAGCAGTCTACTCGGACCAGGAGGCCGCACCCAAAACGATCACCGGGAGAGCCGGTGCAGAACCCTTACTGCACCGGCCGCACGGGACTACTGCTCGTCGAACAGGCTCGTCACCGAACCGTCCCGGAACACCTCACGCGCCGCACGCGCGATCGTCGGCGCGATCGACAACACCTTGATCTTGTCGAGGGACTCGCTCAGCTCACTCGGCGTCGGCAGCGTGTTCGTGAACACGAACTCACTCACCCGCGAGTTCTTCAACCGGTCCGCCGCCGGACCCGACAGCACACCGTGCGTCGCCGTCACGATCACGTCCTCCGCACCGTGCGCGAACAACGCGTCCGCCGCGGCGCAGATCGTGCCACCCGTGTCGATCATGTCGTCCACCAGGACGCAGATGCGCCCCTTCACGTCACCCACGACCTCGTGCACCGTGACCTGGTTCGCCACGTCCTTGTCCCGGCGCTTGTGCACGATCGCCAGCGGAGCACCCAGACGGTCGCACCAACGGTCCGCCACCCGCACCCGGCCCGCGTCCGGAGACACCACCGTCAGCTTCGAACGGTCCACCTTCGCACCCACGTAGTCCGCGAGCAGCGGCAGCGCGAACAGATGGTCCACCGGCCCGTCGAAGAAACCCTGGATCTGATCCGTGTGCAGATCCACGGCCAGCAGCCGGTCCGCACCCGCCGTCTTCATCAGGTCCGCGATCAGACGCGCCGAAATCGGTTCACGACCCCGGTGCTTCTTGTCCTGCCGCGCGTAACCGTAGAACGGCACGATCACCGTGATGGACCTGGCCGACGCACGCTTCAACGCGTCGATCATGATCAACTGCTCCATGATCCACTTGTTGATCGGAGCAGTGTGGCTCTGGATCAGGAAACAGTCGGCACCACGAGCCGACTCCTGATACCGCACATAGATCTCACCATTGGCGAAATCGAAGGCCTTCGTCGGGACGACCCCCACATCCAGCTGTTGGGCGACCTCCTCGGCAAGCTCGGGGTGGGCGCGGCCGGAGAAGAACATCATCTTCTTCTCGCCGGTCGTCTTGATCCCGGTCACAGCACAATCTCCTCAGAGGTGTCGCAGCTGATGGCGGTGCGGAAGTGCACTTATCACGGTACGCCCTGTTCGAGAGGGCCGAATCCGGTCACTCCTCAGCGGCCGGCTCCCGCGAAGCCGCCTCCGCCGCCTTCGCGGCAGCACTCCCCGGACGCTTACGAGCCACCCAACCCTCGATATTCCGCTGCTGGCCACGGGCCACAGCCAGCGAACCCGGCGGCACATCCTTCGTGATCACCGACCCGGCAGCCGTGTAAGCACCGTCCCCGATCGTGACAGGCGCCACAAACATGTTGTCCGAACCCGTCTTGCAGTGCGACCCGACCGTCGTGTGATGTTTGTCCTGCCCGTCGTAATTGACGAACACGCTCGCCGCACCGATGTTCGAAAACTCGCCGATCGTCGCATCCCCCACATACGACAGATGCGGAACCTTCGTCCCCTCACCGATCGACGCGTTCTTCGTCTCCACGTACGTACCGATCTTCGCCTTGCGCGCCAACCGCGACCCCGGACGCAGATACGCGTACGGCCCCACACTCGCCTCGGGACCCACCTCCGAACCCACCGCCACCGTGTTGTCCACCCGCGCCCCCGCACCCACACGGGTGTCGGTCAGCCGCGAGTTCGGCCCGACCTCACACCCCTCGGCGAGATGCGTGGTTCCGTGCAACTGCGTCCCCGGGTGGACCACCACGTCCTGCTCGAACGTCACGGTGACATCGACCCACGTCGTCGCAGGATCGACCACCGTCACCCCGGACAGCATGGCCTCCGTCAGCAACCGGTCGTTGAGGATCCGCCGCGCCTCGGACAACTGCACCCGGTTGTTGATCCCCGCGATCTCCCGGTGATCCCCCGCCACCGACGCACCCACCCGGTGCCCCGCCTCACGCAGGATCCCGAGCACGTCCGTCAGGTACTCCTCACCCTGACTGTTGTCCGTCCGCACCTTCTTCAACGCGTCCGCCAGCAACGCCCCGTCGAACGCGAACACACCCGAGTTGATCTCCCGGATCGCCCGCTGCGCGTCCGACGCGTCCTTGTGCTCCACGATCGCCGTGACCGCACCGCCGTCGTCCCGCACGATCCGCCCGTAACCCGTCGCGTCCGGCACCTCGGCCGTCAGCACCGTCACCGCGTTGCCGTCGGCGACGTGCGTGGCCGACAGCTGCCGCAGCGTCCCACCCGTCAGCAACGGGGTGTCACCACACACGACGACCACGGTCCCGTCCACGGAGCCACCCAGCTCCTCCAGCCCCATCCGTACGGCATGACCCGTACCGTTCTGCTCCGCCTGCACGGCGGTACGCACCTCGGGGGCGACCTCGGCGAGGTGCGCGGTCACCTTCTCGCGGGCGTGACCCACGACGACGACCAGATTCTCCGGCTCCAGCTCACCGGCCGCGGCGAGCACATGGCCCACCAGGGAACGGCCACAGATGTCGTGCAGGACCTTCGGTGTGGCCGACTTCATACGGGTGCCCTCACCCGCTGCGAGAACGACGACGGCTGCCGGGCGACTGGTGCTCACGGGATGCCCTTCGGCTGTGATGGGGGTGGGGGTGACATCCGCAGGATACCGGGGTGGTTGTGGGGGGACATGAGAGCGGGCCCTGACCGGGGTGACCGGTCAGGGCCCGAACTTGAGCACTGCTCCCCTGCCAGGACTCGAACCTGGAATGATCCGTCCAAAGCGGACTGTGTTGCCGATTACACCACAGGGGATGGCAAACCCGGCTAAACGGACATTTCGTCGTCCGGCTGGGCGGCTCCCAACACTATGCCGTACCAAGAGCCTTCGATGCGACGGTACAGCTCGGCGCTCTTGAGCACTTTGATCACGAGACATCCCCGGTAGGCGTCGCCCACATTCTTGCGCACCGTCTTGGGGTTGTGGCGCTTGAGTGTCGTCTTGTTGAACGCGGAGCGGTCGGCTCCGGTGAGTTCGGCCCAGTAGCGTTCCGCGCCGCCCACGTCGGCGTTCTCGTGGATCATGACGGTGAACCGGAGTCGCTCCCGCTCGATGCCGAGCAGGTCGAGCCAGTGGAGGAACACCTGAATCATTCCCGGGTCGCTGTTGACGAAGGTGACGTTCTCGCGGCGGTCGTACGGCTTGTCCTTGGAACCTTCCGCCCAGTACAGGCCGACGCCCAGCAGGAACAGCTCGCGGGATGTCAGGTTGCCGATCGCCTGCTTGGCGTGCTCCTTGGTCCGCTGTCGTTCCTCCTCGCGCAGCCGGAGCGTGGCCTCCCAGCCGCGCCTCGCGATCGCCGAGGCCTCCTCGCGGCTTCGTTTCCGCTCCGGTTTCGGTAGATCCCGTACCCACAACGAGATCGAGCTCTTCGAGCAGCCCAGCTCGACCTGGATCCGGTCGTACGTCCAGCCCTGGAGTCGGAGCTTCCTCGCCTTCTCCCGTAGGTCGTCCTTGGCGTTCGGTCGTTTCGTCCATTCCGGGGCCGGCTCGCCCTGGAGGAGGCGGTTGAGGATGTCGTTGTTGTCGACGTGGAGCCGGTCGCGGATCTGGCGTCGGCTCAGTCCCGCCCGTCGCAGGGCGATCGCCTGTTCCCGCAGGCCTTCGAAGTCGGCGTATTTGCCGGGTGCATGTGTCACACGCATACCGTCCGGGCGGAATGGTCGGTTCCCCTCTCGAACGGTGTCCGATTCAGCAGTTCGAGGGATTTCGGGCCGTATCGCATCTGAACGGTCACCCTGTGTGGTGTGGTCCGGACGTGGAAACTCGCCGGAAAAGCGGAGCTTCCCGCCCGTAGGCTGGACGCATGACCACGACGGGGGAAGAGCTGGTGACGGCCCGGGGAGGGCCGTGGTGGTGGGGCAGGCGGCGCAGTGCCGTGTTCGATGTGGGTCTCGCTGTGGTGTCCGCGCTGGAGTGCGGGCTGGAGGGGATCCCGTTCGCGCGGGAGGCGGGGGTTCCGGCGGCCGTGGGGGCCGTGTTCGGCGTGCTGGCCGGTTCCGTGCTGCTGGTGCGGAGGCGGTGGCCGATCGCGGTGGTGCTGGTGGCGATCGCGGTGACGCCGGCCGCGATGGGTTTCCTGATGGGCGTCGTCGGTCTGTATTCGCTGGCCGCGTCCGAGGTGCCGCGGCGGATCATCGCGTCGCTGGCGGGGATGCAGTCGGTGGGTGTGCTCATCGTGATGTTCGTGCGGATGCGGCAGACCCTGGCGCGGGGGGATCTGGACGTCGGGGACTGGATCGTGCCGTTCGCGTCGATCACGACGGCGGTCGGGGTGACGGCGCCGCCGTTGCTGCTGGGGCTGTACGTGGGGGCGCGGCGGCGGTTGATGGAGAGTCTGCGGGAGCGGGCGGACAGTCTGGAGCGGGAGCTTCAGTTGCTCGCGGAGCGGGCCGAGGAGCGGGCGGAGTGGGCGCGGGGCGAGGAGCGGACGCGGATCGCGCGTGAGATGCATGACGTGGTGGCGCACCGGGTGAGTTTGATGGTGGTGCATGCGGCGGCGTTGCAGGCGGTGGCGCGGAAGGATCCGGAGAAGGCCGTGAGGAACGCTGCTCTGGTGGGGGACATGGGGCGGCAGGCGTTGACGGAGTTGCGGGAGATGCTCGGGGTGCTGCGTTCGGGTGGGGACGGGCAGCGGCGGGAGCGGGCGTCGGTGCCGTTGGCGGCGGTGGGGGTGGCTGCGGCGGCTGCCGCGTCTCGGGCGGTGGATGAGGGGGAGGGGCCGTGTCTGGCGGAGATCGAGGAGTTGGTGGGGCAGTCGGCGGCTGCGGGGATGGTGGTCGATCTGTCGGTGGTGGGGGAGTCGCGGTCGTGTGCGCGGGAGGTGGAGTCGACGGCGTACCGGGTGGTGCAGGAGGCGTTGACGAACGTGCACAAGCATGCGGCGGGTGCGAAGACGTATGTGCGTCTGGCGTACCGGGTGTCGGAGATCGCGATGCAGGTGGAGAACGAGCCGCCGCCGGAGGCGGGGGCGTCGGCGGGGTTGCCGTCGGGCGGTAATGGTCTGGTGGGGATGAAGGAGCGGGTGTCGGCGTTGGGCGGGGTGTTTGTGTCGGGGCCGACGGATGCGGGGGGTTTTCGGGTGTCGGCGGTGATTCCGGCGTCGTAGTCCGGTTGTCTTTTGGGGTCAGCCGGCGGTGAGGCGGGTGGGTCGGATGCCGGAGACGAGGGTGGCGAGGGCGTGGTCGATGTCGGGGCCGAGGTACCAGTCGCCGGTGTGGTCGAGGGCGTAGGTGCGGCCTTGGGTGTCGATGGCGAGGAGTGCCTGGGTGTCGGTTTCGGTGCCGAGGGGGCAGACCTCGGTGTCGAGGGCGCGGCCGAGGTCGCCGAGGGTGCGGGCGAGGTGGAGGCCGTGGAGGGGGTCGAGGTGGAGGGTCGCGGGGGCGACGTGGCGGCCGGGTCCTGTGGGGTTGATGTGGAGTCCGCCGAATTCGGCCCAGGCTTCGACGGCGGCGGGGAAGACGGTGTGGCGGTGGCCGGCGGGTGAGGTGTGGTCGCGGAGGGTGTCGGCCCAGATTTCGGCTTGTTTGATGTCCCAGCGTCCGGGTTGCCAGCCGGCGGCGCGCAGTGCGGCGTCCACGGGTACGGCGAAGCGGGTGGTGGAGGTGCGGTCGGTGTGCATCTGCTCTTCGTTCGTCGAGGTCGTGGGTGGCGCGGGGGCTGGGGTCAGCCGTTGGTGGCGGGGTCGACCATGCGGACGCCGAAGTGGGCGGTGAGGGCGGTGCAGGCGCGGCAGGGGGTGGCGTAGGCGCCGTGGAGGGGGTCGCCGTCTTCGCGGATGCGGCGGGTGGTGAGTTTGGCCTGTTTGAGGGTTTTGCGGGCTTCGCCGTTGGTCATGGGTCTGCGTGCGGCGCGTTTGCTGCGGGCGGCGTCGGCGGTGGTGAGGTGCCGGGAGATGAGGATGGTTTCGGCGCAGCGTCCGGTGAAGCGGTCGCGTTGGTCGCTGGTGAGGGTGTCGAGGAAGTCCTGGACGAGGGGGTGCAGGGCGGGGGGTGTGTCGCCGCGTGCGGCGGTGCCGGTGAGGGTGGTGCCGCGGACGGAGAGGGCGGCGGCGATGGTGGGGAGGATGCCGTCGCGGCGGTGGTGGAGGGTGGGGGTGTGGGGGGTGTCGGTGGTGCTCCAGCCGATGCGGGGGTCGCCGGAGCGAGGGTCGCCGGATGGGCCGGTGTGCGGCCCCGTCTGCGTCACGTTCATGATCATCATCCCCTCCCGAGCATCCCCCCGGAGGTCACAGAGTGCCAAATGGCGTGGCTGATGTGGAAGCTGGGTCGGGGCGACACGCCCGGGTTTGGGCGGGCTGTCACGGGAGGGTGACGGCTGGTCACGGAAGCGGAAGGGCTGATGACCGGTGCCGGTGACCGGTGGAGTCGTACCGCATAGGCTGTCGGCACCGCGATCCACGCGGTGGTCCGTGCGGTGGTGTGTGCGGGCGCCGTGGGGTCGTGGCGGTAAGCAGTCGAGACAGCAGACGTGAGAGTCGAATACGTTCCGTAGTGGTCCGAAGGTGGGCGGTGCGGGGCGTACAGAGTGCCGCAGGGGGCAACCGCCATGACGACAGGTCGGCTCGGGCAGGAAGCCGTGCCGCCGAACGCGGCCTATGCCGGGCAGGTCGTGCACTTCCCGGATCCGGTGCGGGCGGCCCGTCACCCGAGAGGGGTGCGGGTGGACGAGCGTGGTTACCCCGATTTCTCGCCTTACGCGCGTGCGGCCGCGGAGGTGGCGGAGCCGCCGGAGGGTTTCGGCGTGGACGAGTTGCGGCTGACGGATTACGTGTCGGCGAACGCGGCGCTGGCGGCGAGTGGGCATGAGTTGTGGGACACGGTGCCGGCGGTGGCGACGCCGCACGGCTGGACGTGGCATCACGTGGTGGGGTCGCGGCGGCTGGAGCTGGTGCCGGTCGAGGTGAAGGCGTTGCTGCGGCATCACGGTGGGGTGGTGACGTCGGCGGTGGACCATGGCAAGCGGGGTACGCGGCCGTTGCAGGAGACGCGTCCGGCGCATTTCGGGCTGCCGAAGTCGGGTGTGGCGGTGACGGAGTCGCAGGTGCTGGGGGTCGAGGAGGATCTCGGGTACCGGTTGCCGGGTGCGTACCGGTCGTTCTTGAAGGCGGCGGGTGGTTGTGCGCCGGTGGGGACGGCGTTGGACGCGGGGCTGGGGCTGTTGGTGGACCAGCCGTTCTTCACGGTGCGGGACGAGGCGGCGGTCAATGACCTCGTGTACGTCAACAAGTGTCTGCGGGATCATCTGACCAAGGACTATCTGTGCGTCGGTTTCGTGCAGGGTGGTCTGCTGGCCGTGAAGGTGCGGGGTGAGCGGCAGGGTTCGGTGTGGTTCTGCGCGTACGACGACGCGCGGGACGTGGATCCGTCGTGGTCGCCGGCCGAGCGGGTGGAGCGGCTGTTGTTGTCGTGCGGGGACGATTTCGATGTGTTCCTGTCCCGGCTGGCGGGGTCTCCGCCGGAGCTGGATACGGTGGCGAATCTGATGGTGGACGGTGGGTTCGCGCGTGCCGTTCCGGTTTCTTCCGCGGGGGAGTGAGCTTCGGCGATGGTGACGTTCGCGCAGGCGCAGGAGCGCGCGGAGGAGTGGGTCAACGGGGATGTGCCGTCGTACCAGCATCGTGAGGTGCGGGTGCGGGAGTTCGGCCTCGGGTTCGTGGTGTGGGCGGAGGACCGTGCGGACGGGCCCCGTTCGGACGGTGGTGCGCAGCGGCTGGTGATCGCCCGTGACAGTGGTGAGGCGACGCTGTGGCCGGCGCTGCCGGTGGGTGAGGTGATCCGCCGGTACGAGGAGGAGTACGGCCGTGACGATTCGGCGCCGGAGCCGGTGCCGGCGCCTGCGGCGCGGGTGGATCTGAATCAGACGTCGTTCTTGCTGAGTCCGCCGGAGTGGTTGCAGGAGGCGGCGGACCGGCTGGGGATTCCGGACCGGCGGGGGGAGGGGTCGGGTTCGTCCGCGGGGCCGGCTTCGGGTTCGTCCGCGGCTTCGGCTTCGGCTTCGGGTCCGGGGGCGGACTCGTCCGCGGGTCCTGCATCGGGTTCGGTTCCGGGTTCGGGTTCGTCCGCGGCTTCGGCCTCGTCCGGGGGTTCCGCTCCGGGGCCTGCGGGCGCGGCCGCCGGTCCTTCGGGAGCGGGTTCCGGTGCGGGGGATTCCGTGCCGGGTGCGGCTGCCGGTGCGGGGAGCGGTGCCGCGTGGCCCGCCGCCGGGGGGAGCGCGGGGGCCGGTGCGCCGGTCGGGGCGACTCCGTGGACCGGTACGGACACCAACGCCGATGTGGGTGAGGACCGTTCCGTTCCGCTGCCGGAGACCGTGTTCGCGTCGCAGTTGGGCGAGTCCGGTGACGGTGCTCCGCCCGCGACTCCGCCGGAGGCGATGACGGCGCTGATGTCGGGTGGCAGCGGGCTTCCGCCGACGGCCGTCGCGCCGGCGATCCAGGATCCCGGTGCGCCGCAGGGAGCGCCGGGCACGCCGCCGCCCGCGCAGGGTGGTGCGCCGTACGGCTCTCCGCAGGGGCCCGGCGGTGCGCCCACGCCTGCGCCGGCCGGTGCGCCCACGCCTGCGCCTGCGCCGGCCGGTCCGGGTGCGCCGGAGCGTCCGCTCGCGCCGAACGCCGGGGACATCGCGGATGCCGCGACCAGCAAGGCTGCTCCGCCTCCGCGGCGCGGCTCGGGTGCGACGCCCCCGCCTCCGCCGGGTGCTCCGGGGACTCCGGGCGCGCGTCCGGGCGGTACGCCCGCGCCGCCGTCCGCTCCGGCGGGCGGGTACGTACCGACGCAGTTGGTGTCGTCGCTCGGTCCCGACGGGCCGGGGGCGCCGGGTGGTTCGACCCCGCCGCCGGGGACGCCGGCCCCGCCTTCGCCGCCCGGTGGTGCCCACCACGCGGCGACGATGCTCGCCGGTCCGGGTGGCCCGGGTGCTCCGCAGCCTCCGGGCACTCCCGGTGCTCCCGGTGCGCCCGGTGCTCCTGGTGCGCCCCAGCCTCCCGGTCCTCCTGCCGCTCCGGGTGCTCCCGGTGCTCCGCAGCCTCCGGGTCCGCCCGGTGCTTCCGGTACGGCCGGGGGCGGGCGCGGGACCGTGCACCACGCGGAGACCGTGCTGGCCGCGCCGCCGGTGGCGGGGCCCGGTGTGCCGCCGCCCCCGGCGCCTCCGGGGATGCCCGGCGGTGCTCCGCCGATGCCGCCCGGCGGGATGCCCCCCGGTACGCCGCCGCCCGGTGCCCCGGTGCCGGGGCAGCCGCCGGCGTACGGCTATCCGCAGCCGCCCGCCGGTCAGCCGACCGTGGGCCCCGGCTACCAGGCCGTGCTGCGCTACCGCGCGCAGGACGGCAGCGAGCAGCAGCTGATCCGGCGTTCGGCGCCGGGTACGCCGCACCCGGAGTGGCAGATCTTCCACGAGCTGCGTGCCATGAACGTGCCGCCGGACCAGGTGCTGGAGCTGCACACCGAGCTGGAGTCGTGCGAGCTGCCGGGTGCGTACTGTGCGCGGATGATCCGTGAGCAGTGGCCGCAGGCGCGGATCACGTCCATCGCCCCGTACGGCACGGATCATGCGAGCCGGCAGCAGGGCATGGGGCAACTGCTGGCCCATCAGGGTGAGTTGCATCAGGTGGCGGACGGTCCGGCGCGTCCCGCGCCGGTGCGTGCGCCGATTCCGCCGGTGCAGCCGGCGCCGCCGGTTCCGCCGGAGGCCGTGGCGCAGGAGCTGGCGGGGGCGTTCGGGCCGGGTGTGTTCCGGTTCGAGCAGGCGGCGGTGTCCCGGCAGGGTGTGCCGCCGGTCGTGGCGCACACCCTGGTGGTGGCGGGGCTGCCGCTGGACATGGGTCCGTTCTTCTGGGCGCAGGCGCAGCCGGGCCGTCCGGTGCCGACGCTGGCGGAGCTGGCGGCGGAGCGGGGGGTGCAGCCGGCTTCGGACGCGGGCTCGTACCTGGTGATGGGCAGTGACTTCGGCAAGGCGATCTGTGTGCAGTACGGCACGGCGAACATCGTCGCGGTGCCGGTGGAGTCCGGGCCGGGCGGTGCGCCGGTTCCGCCGCAGTTCGTGAACACCGGCCTGCCGGAGTTCGCGCGCTGTCTGGCGCTGCTGGGCCGGATGTGGCGGCTGCGGTTCGGGCTGAACCAGGAGCAGGCGGGCCGCTGGACGGTGGACTTCCAGGCGCAGTTGGCCGCGCTGGACCCGGCGGCGCTGGGTTCGCCGGAGAGCTGGTGGTCGGTGCTGCTGGAGCAGATGTGGGACGGGTTGTTGTGATCCGTCACGGTTGAGCCCCGTGTGACGTGAGGAGCCGGGCCCGGTCGTCAGGACGACCGGGCCCGGCTTTTGTGTGCCCTCCTCGCGGAGTGTCGCGTTATGAACACTTCCGTGTCATCCACCAAGATGTGCGCGATTCATCCCATTTCGTGCTCGGTCTTTCGTGCTGGGCTTCGGGTCCGTCGGTGGAGAGGGGTTCCAGGGTGAGCAGCGCATCGGTGTCGTCGCAGGGCTTCGAGGTCGTACGGGGGCGTGGCTACCGTCCTTTGCAGGTGATCGCGTACGTCGAGGGCCTCTCGGATCATCGTGACGCCGCCTGGGAGCGGGCCGCTCGGCTCACCGTCCTGGCCCGGGAGATGGAGGAGGAGCTGGGGCTGCTGCGGGTGCGGGTGGCGGGGCTGGCGCCGCAGACGTACGAGTCGCTGGGGGAGAGCGCGCGGCGGCTGTTCGGGCTGGCGGGAGAGGAGGCGGCGGCCGTGCGGGAGTCGGCGCGGCAGTACGCGCGGGACGTGACGGACCTGGCGGAGGACGACGCGACCGGCGTGCGGGAGGCCGCGCGGGCGCACGCCGGGACCGTACGCGCCGAGGCCGACGAGTACGCCGGGGAGGTGCTGCTGGCGGCCCGCGCGGAGGCCGACCGGGTCAGGACCGAGGCCCGGCTGGAGGTGAAGGAGCGGCGCGCACAGACGCTGGCGGTGCTGCGGGAGATGCGGGAGCGCACCTCCGGGATGCTCGCCGAGGCGGCCGGGGAGCAGGCGGAACGGCTGGCCGCGGTGGAGCGTGAGGAGGAGGCGCGGGTGGCCGCGCTGGAGGCCCGGCACGCCGAGGCGGAGGAGCGTGCCGAACGTGCGCTGGCCGAGGCGCGGCAGGTCTTCGCCGACGCGGAGGAGTCGGCGCGGCGCCGCGCGGAGGAGGCGCGGGAGCGGGCGGCGGAGCTGCTCGCCGGGGCGCGCGTCCGCGCGGAGGGCGTCGCGCGGGAGACCGAGCGGGTGCTGCGCGAGCACGCCGGGACGCGGGAGGACCTGCAGGCGCAGCTCGACCAGGTGTGCGCCGGTCTCAGCGCGCTGACGGGCCGGGCGGTGGAGTGAGCCGGTTCCGGGGCCTTCCGCGCGGCCGGTGCGGGAGGGGGTGTTCTCAGTCCTTGAGCACCGGGAACGTGCGGGGCGCGAGGAGCAGCAGGACCAGGAAGGCCAGTGCCGCCGCGCACGCCGCGCCGAGGTAGACGGCGTGCACGGCGTCCGCGATGGCCCGGCGGGTCGCCTCGGGGACGGTGCCCGCGTCCAGGGCGCGGGCGACGGAGTCCAGGTCGTTCGCGCCGCCCAGGCGTGCGGCCAGGACGCCGTTGGCGACCGCGCCGAAGAGGGCCGCGCCGACGGTCTGGCCGGTCTGCCGGCAGAAGAGGATCGACCCGGTCGCCGTGCCGCGTTCCTCCCACCCCACCGACGACTGCACCCCGATGATCAGGGGGAGCTGGAACAGGCCGAGAGCCGCGCCCAGCAGCAGCATCAGCAGGGTCGGCTGCCACGCCCGGCCGGGGTAGGGCAGGAAGGGGAACGCGAAGAGGACGAGCGCGGCCGTGCCGATGCCGAGCATCGCGGTGTTGCGGAAGCCGATGCGGCGGTACACGTGCTGGCTGAGGGCGGCCGACACCGGCCAGGTCAGCGTCCACACGGAGAGGACGAATCCGGCGGCGACCGGGGTGAGGCCGAGGACGGACTGGGCGTAGGTGGGCAGGAAGACCGTGGGGGCCACCATCAGCAGGCCCAGGGCGCCGAGGGCCAGGTTGACGGCGGCGATCGTACGGCGGCGCCACACCCAGCCGGGGATGATCGGCTCCGCCGCGCGGTGTTCCACCACGACCACGACCGCCAGGAGGGCGGCTCCCGCCGCGAACAGGGCGAGCGACGGGGCGGACAGCCACGGCCAGGCGACCCCGCCCTGCACGAGCGCGGTGAGGAGGACGCCACCGCAGGCGAAGATCGCGACCGCGCCCGCCCGGTCCACGCGCGTGTGGCGGCCCTTCTCCCGCCGTGGTTCGTGGAGGTGACGGACGATCAGCCACAACGCCACCGTTCCGACGGGCAGGTTGACGAGGAAGATCCAGCGCCAGTCGGCGTAGGAGGCGAGCAGTCCGCCGAGGCCGGGGCCGGCCACCGCGGAGAGGGCCCACACGGTGGAGAGGCGGGCCTGGATCTTCGGGCGTTCCTCCAGTGGGTACAGGTCGGCGGCGAGGGTCTGCACCGTGCCCTGGAGCGCGCCGCCGCCCAGGCCCTGCACGATGCGGAACGCGATGAGCGCGGCCATGTTCCAGGCCGCGGCGCACAGCAGCGAGCCCAGGAGGAACAGCGCGGCGCCCGCGACGAGGACCGGTTTGCGGCCGAAGGTGTCGGAGAGCTTGCCGTAGACGGGGAGGGTGACCGTCACGGCCAGCAGGTAGCCGGAGAAGAGCCAGGAGAAGTAGGAGAAGCCGCCCAGGTCGCCGACGATCTGGGGGACGGCCGTGGCCACGATGGTGGAGTCGAGTGCCGCCAGGGCCATCGCGAGCATCAGCGCGGCCACGACGGCTCCGCGCCGCCCGGTCGCGGCGGGCCGCCCGCTGTCGCGTGTCACCGGTCTGGTGCCGTCCACCCGGAGTTCCTCCCTCATGGTTGATTGCCCCTTGCACCTGTCCGCCGCCGCACAGCTTCGCACTTGACCCTCACGCGGCGGGAGGGCGGAGCCTGTATGAGCCTGCGGGCGGAGCCGACCCTGAGACGGTGTCCACCCGCCGGAGGAGAGCCCTTAGGGGTACCTCCGTACTACGGGTCGGGGAGGGTTCGTACCGACGGAGGACGAGACGGGGCGGGGGGCGTCCTTAACCTGGCTTTACGCCGCTGGGGGGCGGCACACCACACCGGCGGGGGTGGGGTTTTCCTCAGTACAAGACTGCGCTGGACACCAGGGCGCGAGACCCCCGCCGACCGCCAGACTGAATCACGTCGCACGAACACGCACGAAGCGGCCGCCGGACACGACGGGCGGGCGCCGCACCACCGCTTTCATTTACTGACCGACATAGGAGACTTACCGTGACATCGGCTGTGACCATTCCCAGGCACGGGGGCACTGGAGGGCAGACGGCCGTTGCCGCGCGGGCGCGGCAGGTCGTGAAGGCGTACGGGTCCGGGGAGACCCGTGTCGTCGCCCTCGACCACGTCGACGTGGACATCGCCCGCGGCCAGTTCACCGCGATCATGGGCCCCTCGGGGTCCGGCAAGTCCACGCTGATGCACTGCCTCGCCGGGCTCGACACCGTGACGTCCGGGCAGATCTACCTGGACGAGACCGAGATCACCGGCCTGAAGGACAAGAAGCTCACGCGGCTGCGCCGGGACCGGATCGGCTTCATCTTCCAGGCGTTCAACCTGCTGCCGACGCTGAACGCGATCGAGAACATCACGCTGCCCATGGACATCGCCGGCCGCAAGCCCGACCAGGGGTGGCTGGACCGGGTGGTGGAGACCGTCGGGCTCGCGGAGCGGCTCAAGCACCGGCCGACGCAGCTCTCCGGCGGCCAGCAGCAGCGGGTCGCGGTGGCGCGGGCGCTGGCGGCCCGCCCGGAGATCATCTTCGGTGACGAGCCGACCGGGAACCTCGACTCCCGCGCCGGCGCCGAGGTGCTCGGCTTCCTGCGCCGCTCGGTGGACGAGCTGGGCCAGACCATCGTGATGGTCACCCACGACCCCGTGGCCGCCTCCTACGCGGACCGGGTGCTGTACCTCGCCGACGGCCGCATCGTCGACGAGATGCACCAGCCGACGGCCGATCAGGTCCTGGACCGCATGAAGGACTTCGACGCCCGGGGGCGTACGTCATGACCGTCCTGAAGACCTCCATGCGCAACTTCTTCGCGCACAAGGGGCGGATGGCGCTGTCCGCGGTGGCGGTGCTGCTGTCCGTGGCGTTCGTGTGCGGCACGCTGGTGTTCACGGACACCATGAACACGACGTTCGACAAGCTGTTCGCGGCCACCTCCTCGGATGTCACGGTGAGCGCCAAGGGCGCCTCCGACAGCGGTGAGACGACCGCGGACAACGGCAAGCCGCCGGTGATACCGGCCTCCGTGCTCGACGAGGTCAAGGGCGCGGACGGCGTGAAGTCGGCCGAGGGCACGGTGTTCTCCACCTCGGTGACCGTCGTCGACGGCGACAAGGACAACCTCTCGCCGACCAGCGGCGGCCCGACCATCGTCGGAAGCTGGAACGGCAACGACGCCCGCACCATGGAGATCACCGAGGGTGCGGCGCCCAAGGGCGCGGACCAGATCATGGTCGACGCCGACACCGCCGACAAGCACGGCCTGAAGCTCGGCGACGAGATCGGCGTGATCAGCGTGGTCGGCACGCTCACCGCGAAGGTCTCCGGCATCGCCGACTTCACGGTCACCAACCCCGGTGCGGCGATCTTCTACCTGGACACGAAGACCGCGCAGCAGGCCCTGGTCGGCGAGAGCGGCGTCTACACCAACGTCAACGTGACCGCCGCGTCCGGCGTCAGCGACGCGCAGCTGAAGAAGAACGTCGCGGCCGAGCTCGGCGGCGCCTACAAGGTGCAGACCGCCGAGGAGACCGCGGAGGCCAACCAGAAGGACGTCGAGGGCTTCATGAACGTCATGAAGTACGCGATGCTCGGCTTCGCCGGGATCGCCTTCCTCGTCGGCATCTTCCTGATCATCAACACCTTCTCCATGCTGGTCGCCCAGCGCACCCGGGAGATCGGCCTGATGCGGGCGATCGGCTCGTCCCGCAGGCAGGTCAACCGTTCGGTGCTGGTCGAGGCGCTGCTGCTCGGCGTCTTCGGTTCGGTCCTCGGGGTCGGCGCGGGCGTCGGACTCGCGGTCGGGCTGATGAAGCTCATGGGCATGATGGGCATGGAGCTGTCCACGGACGACCTCACGGTGGCCTGGACGACCCCCGCGCTCGGACTGCTCCTCGGCGTGGTCGTCACGGTCCTCGCCGCCTACCTGCCCGCCCGGCGGGCCGGGAAGATCTCCCCGATGGCCGCGCTGCGCGACGCCGGCACCCCGGCGGACGCCAGGGCCGGCTGGATACGCGGCGGGATCGGCCTGGTCCTCACCGGCACCGGCGGCTTCGCCCTGTACCTGGCGGGCAGCGCGGACAAGGCGACGGACGGCTCGATGTGGCTGGGCCTGGGCGTGGTGCTGTCCCTGATCGGCTTCGTCGTCGTCGGTCCGGTGCTGGCGAGCGGTGTGGTGCGCGTCCTCGGCGCGATCCTGCTGCGGGCCTTCGGCCCGGTGGGCCGCATGGCCGAGCGCAACGCCCTGCGCAACCCGCGCCGTACCGGTGCGACGGGTGCCGCGCTGATGATCGGTCTCGCGCTGGTGGCGTGCCTGTCCGTGGTCGGTTCCTCCATGGTGGCGTCCGCCACCGACGAGCTCGACAAGACCGTCGGCACGGACTTCATCATCCAGTCCGACAACGGCCAGTTGATCACCCCGCAGGCCGTCGAGGCCGTGAAGGCGTCACCCGCGGTGGACCGGGTCACCGAGTACAAGTGGACCGAGGCCGACTTCACCACGCCCGACGGCAAGACGCTGAAGGACACGGCGATCACGGCGGCCGACCCGACGTACGCGACCGACCTGCGGATCGAGACGGTCGCCGGGAAGCTCGACGACGCCTACCGGCCCGACTCGATGTCCGTCCACGAGGACTTCGCGAAGGACCACGGCGTCAAGCTCGGCTCGGAGATCGAGGTCGCGTTCAAGGACGGCGAGACGGGCACGCTGACGGTCCGGGCGATCACCAGCAGTGAGGCCGTCATCGACGCGGGCGCGATGTACACGTCCATCGACACCCTCGCCACGTACGTGCCGGCCGACAAGATGCCGCTGGACATGCTGCTCTTCGCCTCGGCGAAGGACGGGCAGACCGACGCCGCGTACACGGCGCTGAAGGACGCGCTGCACGACTACCCGCAGTACACGGTGCGCGACCAGACCGACTACAAGGAGGCGCTGAAGGACCAGATCGGCCAGCTGCTGAACATGATCTACGGTCTGCTGGCCCTGGCGATCGTCGTCGCGGTCCTCGGTGTGGTGAACACCCTGGCCCTGTCGGTGGTGGAGCGCACCCGGGAGATCGGCCTGATGCGGGCCATCGGCCTCTCGCGCCGGCAGCTGCGCCGCATGATCCGCATGGAGTCGGTCGTGATCGCCCTCTTCGGTGCCCTGCTGGGCCTGGGGCTGGGCATGGGCTGGGGCGCCACCGCGCAGCAGCTCCTCGCCCTGGAGGGCCTGAAGGTCCTCGACATCCCGTGGCCGACGATCATCGGCGTGTTCATCGGCTCGGCCTTCGTGGGCCTGTTCGCCGCCCTGGTCCCGGCCTTCCGCGCCGGCCGCATGAACGTCCTGAACGCCATCGCCACCGACTAGCCACCGCATACGGGGGTTGCGGGGGTGACACCCGGCGCCGGAGAGTCCTCGGGGGCTTTCCGGCGCCGGGTGCGTACACGCCGGCACCTCGGCTTCCGACCTGCCGAGTCGGGCGGTGGGTGGGCATGGGCCGGGGGGGCAGGGGGCGGGAGCCCCCTGGAGGCCGAGAACCGACACCGCCCACCGGTCAGCGGACGTTGTCCACAGCCCAGGCACCGGGGTTGTCCAGCGACGTACGCTGGACAACCCCGGCCCGCCGCGCGCGTCGGGCCCGACGTGTTGCACACCCCCGGACGGAAAGCGCCCCGAATGAGTCTGCACGGTCTGCTCGACGCCGTAGTCAAGGACACCGCCCTCGCGGAAGCGATCGCGGCCGCCGCGGACGGCAACCGCATGCACGTCGACCTGGTCGGCCCGCCCGCGGCCCGCCCCTTCACCGTCGCCGCCCTGGCCCGCGACACCGGCCGCCCCGTACTGGCGGTGACGGCCACGGGACGCGAGGCGGAGGACCTGGCCGCAGCCCTGCGCTCCCTGCTCCCGCCCGAGGGCGTCGTGGAGTACCCGTCGTGGGAGACGCTGCCGCACGAGCGGCTCAGCCCCCGCAGCGACACCGTCGGCCGCCGCCTCGCCGTGCTGCGCCGCCTGGCCCACCCCCGCCCCGACGACCCCGAGACCGGCCCGGTCTCCGTCGTCGTCGCGCCCGTGCGCTCCGTACTCCAGCCGCAGGTCAAGGGCCTGGGCGACCTGGAACCGGTGTCCCTGCGCACCGGTCGGAGCGCCGATCTGGACGAGACCGTCGAAGCCCTCGCCGCCGCCGCGTACGCGCGGGTGGAACTGGTCGAGAAGCGCGGCGAGTTCGCCGTGCGGGGCGGCATCCTCGACGTGTTCCCGCCCACCGAGGAACACCCCCTGCGGGTGGAGTTCTGGGGCGACGACGTCGAGGAGATCCGCTACTTCAAGGTCGCCGACCAGCGCTCCCTGGAGGTCGCCGAGCACGGCCTGTGGGCCCCGCCCTGCCGTGAGCTGCTGCTCACCGAGGACGTGCGGGAGCGTGCGCGGGTCCTCGCCGAGCTCCACCCGGAGCTGGGGGAGCTGCTCGGGAAGATCGCCGAGGGGATCGCGGTGGAGGGCATGGAGTCCCTGGCGCCCGTCCTCGTCGACGACATGGAGCTGCTGCTGGACGTGCTGCCCAAGGGAGCGATGGCCGTCGTCTGCGACCCGGAGCGGGTGCGGACCCGGGCCGCCGACCTGGTGGCCACGAGCCAGGAGTTCTTGCAGGCGTCCTGGGCGGCCACCGCCGGTGGCGGCGAGGCGCCCATCGACGTCGGCGCCGCCTCCCTGTGGTCCATCGCGGACGTCCGCGACCGGGCCCGCGAGCTGGACATGATGTGGTGGTCGGTGTCGCCGTTCGCCGCGGACGAGACGCTGACATCTGCCGCTGACGCGGCGGGCGACGCGGACACCCTCAAGCTCGGCATGCACGCCCCCGAGACCTACCGCGGCGACACCGCGCGGGCGCTGGCCGACACCAAGGGCTGGCTCGCCGACGGCTGGCGCACGGTGTTCGTCACCGAGGGCCACGGCCCGGCCGCCCGCACGGTGGAGGTGCTGGGCGGCGAGGGCATCGCGGCCCGTCTGGACGCGGACCTGGGGGAGATCACGCCGTCCGTCGTGCACGTCGCCTGCGGCTGCATCGACCACGGCTTCGTCGACCCGGCGCTCAAGGTCGCCGTGCTCACCGAGACCGACCTGACCGGCCAGAAGGCCTCCGGCCGCGAGGGCGCCCGGATGCCGGCCCGGCGCCGCAAGACCATCGACCCGCTCACCCTGGAGGCGGGCGACCACATCGTCCACGAGCAGCACGGCGTGGGCCGCTACATCGAGATGGTGCAGCGCACCGTGCAGGGCGCCACCCGCGAGTACCTGGTCGTGGAGTACGCCCCCGCCAAGCGCGGCCAGCCCGGCGACCGGCTCTACATCCCCACCGACCAGCTGGAGCAGATCACCAAGTACGTCGGCGGCGAGGCCCCCACCCTGCACCGCCTGGGCGGCGCCGACTGGACCAAGACCAAGGCGCGCGCCAAGAAGGCGGTCAAGGAGATCGCCGCCGACCTGATCAAGCTCTACAGCGCCCGCATGGCCGCCCCCGGCCACGCCTTCGGCGCCGACTCGCCCTGGCAGCGCGAGCTGGAGGACGCCTTCCCGTACGCGGAGACGCCCGACCAGCTCACCACCATCGCCGAGGTCAAGGAGGACATGGAGAAGTCGGTCCCCATGGACCGTCTGATCTGCGGCGACGTCGGCTACGGCAAGACCGAGATCGCGGTGCGGGCCGCCTTCAAGGCCGTACAGGACGGCAAGCAGGTCGCCGTGCTCGTCCCCACCACGCTGCTGGTGCAGCAGCACTTCGGGACGTTCAGCGAGCGGTACGCGCAGTTCCCGGTGAACGTGCGGGCGCTGTCCCGCTTCCAGACCGACACCGAGTCGAAGGCGACCATGGAGGGCCTGCGGGAGGGCTCGGTGGACGTCGTCATCGGCACCCACCGGCTGTTCTCCTCGGAGACGAAGTTCAAGGACCTCGGCCTGGTCATCGTCGACGAGGAGCAGCGCTTCGGCGTCGAGCACAAGGAGCAGCTGAAGAAGCTGCGCGCCAACGTCGACGTGCTGACCATGTCCGCCACGCCGATCCCGCGCACCCTGGAGATGGCGGTCACCGGCATCCGCGAGATGTCGACGATCACCACCCCGCCGGAGGAGCGGCACCCGGTGCTGACGTTCGTCGGCCCGTACGAGCAGAAGCAGATCGGCGCCGCGATCCGCCGCGAGCTGCTGCGTGAGGGCCAGGTCTTCTACATCCACAACCGGGTCGAGTCCATCGACCGCGCGGCGGCCCGGCTGCGCGAGATCGTGCCCGAGGCGCGCATCGCCACCGCCCACGGCCAGATGTCGGAGTCGGCGCTGGAGCAGGTCGTCGTCGACTTCTGGGAGAAGAAGTTCGACGTGCTGGTGTCGACGACGATCGTCGAGTCCGGCATCGACATCTCCAACGCCAACACCCTGATCGTCGAGCGCGGTGACAACTTCGGCCTCAGCCAGCTCCACCAGCTGCGCGGCCGGGTGGGACGGGGACGGGAGCGCGGGTACGCCTACTTCCTGTACCCGCCGGAGAAGCCGCTGACGGAGACCGCGCACGAGCGGCTGGCGACGATCGCCCAGCACACCGAGATGGGCGCGGGCATGTACGTGGCGATGAAGGACCTGGAGATCCGCGGTGCGGGCAACCTGCTCGGCGGCGAGCAGTCCGGACACATCGCGGGCGTCGGCTTCGACCTGTACGTGCGGATGGTCGGCGAGGCGGTCGCGGACTACCGGCGCCAGCTGGAGACCGGTGAGATCGAGGAGGAGCCGCCGCTCGAGGTCAAGATCGAGCTGCCCGTCGACGCGCACGTCCCGCACGACTACGCGCCCGGCGAGCGGCTGCGCCTCCAGGCGTACCGGGCGATCGCCTCCGCGAACTCGGAGGACGACATCAAGGCCGTGCGCGAGGAGCTCGTCGACCGCTACGGCAAGCTGCCGGAGCCGGTGGAGAACCTGCTGCTGGTGGCGGGGCTGCGGATGCTGGCCCGTGCGTGCGGTGTCGGCGAGATCGTGCTCCAGGGCAACAACATCCGCTTCGCGCCGGTGGAGTTGCGCGAGTCCCAGGAACTGCGCCTGAAGCGCCTCTACCCGGGCACGGTCATCAAGGCGGCCGCGCACCAGGTGCTGGTCCCGCGCCCGAAGACCGCGAAGGTGGGCGGCAAGCCGCTGGTCGGGCGGGACCTGCTGGGCTGGGTCGGGGAGTTCCTGACGTCGGTCCTGGGCTCCTGACGCCGGGCCCGGGTCTTCGACGGGTCCACCGGCGCGGACAGGGGGCCGTCCACGGCGTGAGGTCGCCGTGGACGGCCCTGACGGGTGCGCGCGGCCTTACGGCTGGTCGGGACGGTCGCGGTCCATGCCGAGCCGGCGTTCGGCCTGCTGCTGCCCGGTGTCGATCTGCTGCTCGTACTTGCCGCCGGTCCTCTCGTTCATCTTCCGTTCCGCGGCGTCCGAGGCCTGCTTGGCCTTGTCGCGTGCCGCCTTGTTGCTCTTGAACTTGTCGAGGATGCCCATGCGGGAGCTCCTTCCGGAGGGGACTCAGAACCGACGATACGCGCGCTTTGCCGAGAATGCCCGTATAGTGCCGGATTGGTCTGGACCTCTCACTCGTTACGGTGAGATCCGGCTCGATCCGCCCCCGTCAGGGCAGGAGTCAGGTGAGCGAAGGAGGGGCGCGGTGACGCGGAACACGGGATGGGGCATACGGGCCCGGAGCGCGGGCCCCGCGGTGATCGCCGCGGTGGTCCTCCTCGCCGGCTGCGAGGGAGCCCAGGACACGGGATCCCCGGCCGGCGACGAAAGCGGGGGCGCCGCCTCCGACGGACGCGCCGTCAGCCCGCTGGACAACCCCGAAGGCACAGAACCGGGCCTCGCGCCCGTGACCGGCGAGTCGGACCGGGCCGAGGCCGTCGACCTCATCACGGAGGTGACGACCAAGGGCCGCGGACCGAAGACGGGCTACGACCGGGACGAGTTCGGCTACGCCTGGATGGACACGGCGGACGGAGTACCGCTCGCGAGGAACGGCTGTGACACCCGCAACGACCTGCTGCGGCGCGACGGCGAGGACGTGCGTTTCCGCTCCGGGTCCGACTGTGTGGTGGTCGCCATGACCCTGGCCGACCCGTACACCGGCACGACCATCGAGTGGCGCAAGCAGGAGGCCGCCGAGGTCCAGATCGACCACGTGGTGCCGCTGTCCTACAGCTGGCAGATGGGTTCGTCGCGCTGGTCGGAGAGCAAGCGCGAGCAGCTCGCCAACGACCCGCTCAACCTGATCCCGGTCGACGGCGGCGCCAACTCGGCCAAGAGCGATTCCGGGCCCGCGACCTGGCTGCCGCCCGACAAGCGGATCCGGTGCGCGTACGCGGTCCGCTTCGCCCAGGTCGCCGTCGAGTACGAGATGCCGGTGACGCCGGCCGACAAGCGCATGATGCTCGAACAGTGCGGCGGCTGAGCGGTCCGGGCGGCGTCGTGGACCGCCGGGCGGGTCAGCTCAGGGAGTCGATGTCCAGGACGTCGCCTGCGGGCTTCTCCACCGGGACCGGCTCGTCGTAGTCGCCGAAGGAGAGGGAGCCCGGGTCGGTGGGGGACGTGCTGTCGAGCCGCAGCAGGTAGGGCTCGCCCTCGGTGGCGACGTACAGCGTGAAGCGGTCGGCGCCGTCCCGCGCCTCCAGCGTGATCGCGGGCGTGCCGTCGATCGTCGTCGTCCTGCCGCGCGTCGCCCTCCCGTCGCCGTCCTCCGCGCCGCCGAGGGCCTGGTCGAGGTCGCAGAAGCCCGTGAGGTCCCCCGCGTCGGAGCCCTCGGCGGACGTCTTCATCCACTTCCCGGCCAGCAGCGCCACGGCCGCGTCCACGTCCTCCTCGGGTTCCTCCTTGCTCTGGGCCCGCAGGAACTTCTCGTCGTACTTGATGTAGACGGTGTCGCCGGCCTTGATCAGCTCGGCCTCGCCCTGGCCGTCCAGCCCCATCGTGCCGGCGCAGTCGCCCCGCTTGTTCAGGGCCATGTCGATGTGGACGGTGCCGCCACCGCTTTCATCGGGGACGTCGCCCGTCATCCGCAGGGACGAGGCCCCGGCCGTGGCCTTGAAGGCCTTCTCGGCGATCTCGCCGCCGGTCAGTCCGGCGAAGGGCTCCTCCTTCGGTTCCTGGGAGCGCTTCTCCTTCTCCGCCGTCTTCCGCTCGGCCGAGTCGCGTGATGTGCCGGTGTCCGCCTTGTCCTCGTCGCCGCAGCCGGTGAGACCGGCGGCGGCCACGGCGGCCAGGCAGAGGGCGGCTAACGTGGTGCGACGCATGGTGGATTCCCTTCGGGAGTGCTAGAAGTTGCCGTTGCCGATGATCTCGCCGTCGGCGCCGTAGACGGTGACGAGGCCGTTGTCGCTCTGCTTCCAGTCGGCGAACGCGGACGTGAGGAGCTTGGCGGGGCCCGTGCCCTCGCCCATGATCCCGCCGGTGAAGTCGGTGTAGATGTCGGCGGCGTCGAGGATGTCGTTCTGCTCGTCCGCGCCCTGGACCTTGGTGACGTGCGAGACGGCGTCCTTCTCCTGAGGCGTCCCGTTCTTCTGCACGAACGCCTTGAACTGTTCGGCCTGGGACGCCTTCTCGGTGCCCTTGTCGCCGGCGGGCTTCGCGTCCGACTTGCCGTCCGGCTTCGTACCGCCGGACCGCTGCTCCGCGGACGCCGAGGTGCCCTTGTCGCCGGAACCGCCGTCCGAGTCCCCGGAGTTCGTCGAGGCGACACCGATGACGACGATCCCCACGACGGCGCCCAGCGCGATCTTGCTCTTCATGCCCATGACTGTGTCCCTCCCGGCCACCGCCGCCTGCCGACGGTCGCTCGTTCGCGGGGTCAATAAGAACAGATGCTGTGAACCGAGTCAACAAGGTTCACGATGGCATCCGCGTATACGCATGTGAAACATGAATCTTGCATGCGTCGGTATGCTCGTCGCCACACACGGAGCAGAGGGAAACAGGGCGGGGTGCCGGGCATGCAGGACAACGCGACAGAAGTGACCGCCGCCGGGATCGCGCGACTGGCCGGTGTCGGCCGCGCCGCCGTCAGCAACTGGCGCCGACGGCACACCGACTTTCCCCGGCCCGTCGGCGGCACCGAGACCAGCCCCTCGTTCGCGCTGGCCGAGGTCGAGGGCTGGCTGCGCAGTCACAGCAAGCTCGCCGAGGTCCCGCTGCGGGAACGCGTCTGGCAGCAGCTCGCCGGCCACCCCGCCGGACCGGTCACCGCCCTCACCCACGCCGGCTGCGTCCTGCTGCTGATCCACGACCGCTCCCCGGTCTGGCTCGAGGTGAGCTCCGGCTCCGACGAGCGACTCGCCGCGCTGCTACCCGGAGCGCTGGAGCAGGTGCTCACACCACGGCTCGGCGCCGCGAACGGCTCACGTGTGAACACCGCGGGCACTGTTCACAACCCCGCCGCCCCCTCCACGCCGACCACCTCGGCCGCCCGGAAGGCCCTCGAAACCCCCACCGCCCCCCATCTGCTCCCCTCCGCCCCCCTCCTCCGCGCCGTCGCCGAACTCGCCGCCGAACTCGGCGCCCGGCACACCTTCGAGTTCCTGCTCGGCCGGTACCTCGACGCCAACCCGCGCCAGTACACGCCCACCCCCGCCGACCTCGCCGCTCTCATGGCCGGCCTGGCCGGCACCGCCCGCACCGTCCTCGACCCGGCCTGCGGCACCGGCGCCCTGCTGCGCTCCGCCGGCAACGGCCCCGGCCGACGGCTGTACGGCCAGGACGGCGCCCCCGAACTCGCCGCCCTCACCGCGCTCCGCCTCGCCCTGCACACCCGCGCCCCCGCGCACGCCGCCGCCGGCGACACCCTGCGCGCCGACGCCCACCCCGAGCTGCGGGCCGACGCCGTCCTGTGCCACCCGCCGTTCAACGAGCGCAACTGGGGGCACGACGAACTCGCCTACGACCCGCGCTGGGAGTACGGCTTCCCGGCCCGCACCGAGTCCGAGCTGGCCTGGGTGCAGCACGCGCTCGCCCGGCTGCGGGACGGCGGCATCGCGGTGCTGCTGATGCCGCCCGCCGCCGCGTCCCGCCGCTCCGGACGCCGCATCAGGGCCGACCTGCTGCGCCGGGGCGCGCTGCGCGCCGTCGTCGCGCTGCCGGCCGGCGCCGCGCCCCCGTACAACATCCCGCTGCACCTGTGGGTGCTGCGCCGGCCCGAACAGGCGCCGACGCGGCCGGAGGTGCTGCTCGCCGACGCCGGGCGGTTCGCCGGCGAGGGGCGCGGCGGACCCGACTGGCCGGGGGTGCGGGAGACGGTCCTCGGCGCCTGGCACGCCTTCGACCGGACCGGCCGGCTCGACGAACGGCCCGGACTGGCCCGCTCCGTGCCCGTCGTCGAACTCCTCGACGACGACGTCGACCTCGCCCCGGCCCGCCACCTCCCGCCCCCGGCCGCCACGGACGGCGCCGGCCGGCTCACCGACGTACGCGAACGGCTCGGCGAGACGCTGCGCCTGGCCGCCGGCCTCGCCCCGCCGCCCGTCGACCCCGCGCCGCCCGCCGCCGGGCGCCCGCCCCTGACCACCGTCGGCGAACTCGCGCGCGGGGGCGCCCTGGTGATGCGTACGGGCGGAAACGGCGGCCACGCGCGCGTGCCCGTCCTCACCGACCACGACGTACTCTCCGGAACCGGCCCCTCCGGCACGCTCCCGGAGAGCGACGAGCAGGCGGTGCTCACCGAACCCGGTGACGTCGTCGTGCCCGTGCTCGGCGGGGGCGCCGTCGCGCGGGTGGTCGACGACGCGACCGCCGGGGCCGCCCTGGGCCGCAACCTCGTACTGCTGCGCCCCGATCCGGAGGTGCTCGACGCGTGGTTCCTCGCCGGGTTCCTGCGCGGCACCGCCAACCACCGCCAGGCCAGCAGCTACGCGTCCACCGCCACCCGGCTCGACGTGCGCCGGCTGCAACTGCCCCGGCTCGCACCGGCCGAACAGCGGCGCTACGGCGCCCGCTTCCGGGCCCTGGACGAGTTCGAACGGGTGCTCGGGCAGGCGGGCCGGCTCGGCGAGCAGCTCGTCCGCGGGATGTACGACGGCCTGACCGACGGGACGATCGCCCCCGACTGAACCCCGGCTGCTCCCCGGCCGCTCCCCGGCCGGGACAGGGGCGCGCTTCCGGAACGCCCCGGTACGACAACGGTTCGGTACATCCCGGGACCGGTTGTCGCCGTCGGCCTATACGCTCGGACTCCGAGTTCCATCGGCTACACCTGTCCAGGAGCAGTCATGTACGGCCACGGCGCGGCGCCGCCCCCTCCCAGCGCGGCAATGGTCATCACGCAGCGCGTGCTGTACGCCGCCGCCGGCGTCCTGTGCTGCGGACTGCTGGCGTGCGTGCCGCTGTTCCGGGTCGCGTTCCTGCGGGGACGGCCGCTCGACTGGGCGGCGGCCTGGGTGAGCATCCCGCTGTCGATAGCCTGCCTGGCGGTGGTCGGTTCGCTGCCGGAGACGGACTACCGGACCGACGTGGCCCTGGCCGCCGTCCTGATCCTCGGCGCGATCTCGGCCGCGTACTACCTGACCGTGGACATCCGCCTGCACCGGCGGCCGTACCCGTACGCGGGCCAGATGCCGCCGTCGCCCCACGCCACGACGGTGCACGGCCCGGCGGGCGTCCCCGCCCCCTACGGCTACCCGCAGCAGGGCTCGCCGTACGCGCCCACGCCGGTGCCGCAGCCCCAGGCCCCCCACACCCCGGTACCGCACACCCCGGCACCCCCCGCCCCCGTACCGCCGCAGCACCCCGCACCGCCGGCCCGGATCGACCAGGTCCGCGCCGAGCTGGACGAACTCAGCGACTACCTGCGCCGCCAGGACGGCAATCCCGGACAGCACGGCAACCACGAGGGCGGAAGGTGAGCGTGACGACGGGACGTGTCGTCGCCGGCCGCTACGAACTGTCCACGCTCATCGGACAGGGCGGCATGGGGCAGGTCTGGACGGCCTACGACAAACGGCTGGACCGGCGCGTGGCGGTGAAGCTGCTGCGCCCGGACAAGGTGGCCGGCCAGGAGGCCGACGAGCTGCGCCGCCGCTTCGTGCGCGAGTGCCGGGTGACCGCACAGGTCGACCACCCCGGCCTGGTCACCGTGCACGACGCGGGCAGCGAGGGCGAGGAACTGTTCCTCGTCATGCAGTACGTCGACGGCGCCGACCTCGGCGACCACCTCGCCGAACACGACCCGTACCCGTGGCAGTGGACGGTCGCGGTGGCCGCGCAACTGTGCGCCGTGCTGAGCGCCGTGCACGCCGTGCCGATCGTCCACCGCGACCTCAAGCCGCGCAACGTGATGGTGAAGCAGGACGGCACCGTCACCGTGCTCGACCTCGGTGTCGCCTCCGTCATGGACAGCGACACCACGCGCCTGACGCACACCGGTTCCCCCATCGGCTCGCCCGCCTACATGGCGCCCGAGCAGGCGATGGGCGGCGCGGTCGGCCCGTACACGGACCTGTACGCGCTCGGGGTGCTGATGCACGAGCTGCTCAGCGGCGACGTGCCGTTCGCGGGCTCCACGGCGCTCGGGGTGCTGCACCGGCACCTGTACGAGCCGCCGGTGCCCGTGCGCCGGATCCGCCCGGAGGTCCCCGAGGCCCTGGAGACCCTGGTGCTGAGGCTGCTCGCCAAGGACCCGCAGCACCGCCCGGACTCCGCGCAGGAGGTCTACGAACACCTGGCGCAGCTCCTCCCCGCGCGAGGAACGCCCACCGGCGCGCCCCTGGACCCCACCCGCCCCTTCCTGCGCCCGCACGCCCCCTGGCCGGACCGCGCCCGCACCCCCGCGCCCCAGCCGGCCCCCGCCGCGCCGCCCGCGCCCGCGGCGGAGAAGGCCGACGTCGCCGCGGCCGTGGACGAGGTGAAACGGCTGCTCGGCGAGGGCCGCATCACCCAGGCCGTCGACATCCTCGGCTCGATCCTGCCCATCGCCGCCGACCAGCACGGCGAGCACTCCCCGGTCGTACGCACCCTGCGCAAGCAGTACGCGGCCACGCTCCTGGACGACGGCCAGTACCGGCGCGCCCTGCCCGAACTGCGCCGCCTCGCCGACGAACGCGCCGCCGAGGCCGGCCAGGCCGACCCGCAGTCCCTGCGCTACCGCTACGAGGCCGCCCAGTGCCTGGAGCAGCTCGGCGAACCCGCGGCGGCGCTCGCCGAGTACCGGGCGCTGCTGGCGTACTACGAGAACCAGTACGTGGCCGCCGGCGACCCGCAGCTCGCCCACGACGTCCGCCGCCGCATCGGCCACCTGCTGCTCGCCCTGGGCGACCGGGCCGCCGCGCACGACACGCTGGTGCGGCTGCTGCACGACGTGGAGCGCGTGCAGGGACCGGGGCACCCGCTGGCCGCCGACATCCGGCGGACGCTGCAGTGGCTGGGACAGGTGCGCGGATAGCGTCCCGGCGGCCGCCGGGACGGCGGGACGGCGGGCCGCTGCGCCGTACGGGGCGGGCGCCGGTGCCGGAAGTCCTCGTGAATCGTTGGTCGAATGGGTTGGCCAGAGCTTGGCCGATGCCTACCATCGATCACCGCAAGACTTTGTGCACCGCCGCACAAGCTCTCCTCAGGAGGTCTCCTTGCACCGCCGCCGTCGCACCGCGCTCCTCCTCACCGCCGCGATCGCCGCAGCGGCGCCCCTGCTCACCGCCTGCGGGAACGACGCGCACCCCGGTGCGGCAGCCGTCGTCGGCGGCGAGCGGATCACCGTGTCGCAGCTGGAGAACCGGGTCGACGAGGTCCGCGCGGCCCAGCGGGCGGCCGTACCGGACGACGCCCAGTACCAGCAGGCCATCGCCCGCACCGGCAGCCTCACCCGCGACACCCTGCACGGCATGGTCCTGGACCGGGTGCTGGAGCGCGCCGCACAGGACGCCGGCGTGACGGTCACGGGCCGCGAGGTCCAGCGGATGCGGTCCGATCTGGAGCAGCAGGCCGGCGGCGCCGAGGCGCTGGAGGCGGCCTGGCTGCAGCAGTACGGCGTCCCGCCGCAGCGCCTCGACGCCAACCTCCGCCTCCAGATCCAGGCGCAGAAGCTCGCCCAGCAGCTCGGCACCGACACCAGCCGGCCCGAGTTCTGGCAGGCGCTGTCCGAGGCGGGCAGGAAGCTCGACGTCGACCTCAACCCGCGCTACGGCGACTGGGACGTCGAGAAGAGCAGCCGGGTCGACGCCAGGACGCCGTGGGTACGGGACGTCACGGCGACCGGGATGCCGCAGACGCTCTGACCCGCCGCCTGTGGACAACCGGCCTGTGGAGAACCGGTCTGTGGACAACTCGGGGGCTGTCGGCGGGGTGGGCTAGTTTCGCAGTGTGAACGCAATCAGCCCCGCACCGGACTCCGGGACCGCCCCCGGCCGAGTCGTCCTGCTCACCACCAGCCACCGGGTCGCGCCCGGCCTGCTGTCCTGGCCGGCCTGGCAGGCCCTGCACGCGGCCGACAGGGTGCTGTGCGCGGACGGCGTCCACCCGCAGCTGCCGTATCTGCGGGAGGCGGGGATACCGGTCGAGGAGGCGGCGCCGACCGCCGAGGAGATCGTCGACGCCTGTGCCGGCGGGCGGACGGTGGTCGTCGTCGCCACCGGCGAGGGCGAACCCGCCCTGACCGACGGACTGGCCAGGCTGGCCGGGACCGGCAGGGTGCGGATGCCCGAGCTGGAGCTGCTGCCCGCCTCCTACGACCTGCCGGGCGCCCGGCTGCTCGACCTCGTGCAGGTCATGGACCGCATCCGCGCGGAGTGCCCGTGGTCGTCGCGGCAGACCCACAAGGGCCTGGCGAAGTACGGCATCGAGGAGGCGTACGAACTCGTCGAGGCCATCGAGGAGGGTGACCGGGACGAGCTGCGCGAGGAGCTGGGGGACGTGCTGCTCCAGGTCGTCTTCCACGCGCGGATAGCGGAGGAGGACCCGGACGCCCCCTTCTCGGTCGACGACGTGGCCGGCGGGATCGTCGCCAAGCTCATCCACCGCCACCCGCACGTCTTCGGCGACGAGACGGCCGAGACCCCCGAGGACGTCAAGGAACACTGGCTGCGCACGAAGGAGATCGAGAAGCGGCGCGAGTCCGTCACCGACGGCGTCCCCCTCGGCCAGCCCGCCCTCGCCCTCACCGCGAAGCTGGCGTCCCGCGTCCGCACCGCCGACCTCTCCGTCCCCCTCCCCACGGGCGAGGGCATCGGCTACGAACTGCTCGCCCTGGCGGTCCGCGCGGAGGCGGCGGGGGTGGATCCGGAGGCGGCGTTGCGGGCGGCGGCGCGGGTGTATCGCGACGCGATTCGTTTTGCGGAGGGCGGCCGGGGCGAGGGCTGAGCGCGGGGTGCGGACAGGGGTTTTTCGCCCCCGCCGCCCCTTCCCGTCCCTGGGGGCTTCGCCCCCAGACCCCCTTCGCGCAGTTCCCCGCGCCCCTGAAAGGAGCGCATCTTCAGGGGCGCGGGGAACTGCGCGAACAACGTCGACGCGCCCGCACCCGCCGGACGACCCCGGTCACCCGAGTTCTGCCGCGCCGCGCTCCCCGTTCCGCCCGTTAGGGTCACCGCATGCATGACCAGCCCACCACTCCCGAACTCTTCACCTGGGAGTTCGCCGCCGATCCCTACCCCGCCTACGCCTGGCTGCGTGAGCATGAGCCCGTGCGCAGGACCCGGTTGCCCAGTGGGGTGGAGGCCTGGCTGGTCACGCGGTACGCCGATGCCAAGCAGACGCTCGCCGACAACCGGCTGTCCAAGAACCCCGCGCACCACGACGAGCCCGCGCACGCCAAGGGCAAGACCGGTATCCCGGGGGAGCGGCAGGCGGAGCTGATGACGCATCTGCTGAACATCGACCCGCCGGACCACACCCGGCTGCGCCGGCTGGTCAGCAAGGCGTTCACCCCGCGCCGGGTCGCCGAGTTCGCGCCCCGCGTGCAGGAGCTCACCGACGGGCTCATCGACCGGTTCGCGGACAGCGGCTCCGCCGACCTCATCCACGAGTTCGCCTTCCCCCTGCCCATCTACGCCATCTGCGACCTGCTCGGCGTCCCGCGCGAGGACCAGGACGACTTCCGGGACTGGGCGGGCATGATGATCCGGCACGGCGGGGGCCCGCGCGGCGGGGTCGCCCGGTCCGTGAAGAAGATGCGCGGCTACCTCGCCGAGCTGATCCACCGCAAGCGCGAGGTGCTCCCCGCCGAACCCGTCCCCGGCGAGGACCTCATCTCCGGCCTCATCCGCGCCTCCGACCACGGTGAGCACCTCACCGAGAACGAGGCCGCCGCCATGGCGTTCATCCTGCTGTTCGCCGGTTTCGAGACCACCGTCAATCTCATCGGCAACGGCACCTACGCCCTGCTCACCCACCCCGGCCAGCGCGAGCGCCTGCAACGGGCCCTCGCCGCCGGGGAGCGCGGGCTGCTGGAGACCGGTGTCGAGGAGCTCCTGCGGTACGACGGTCCCGTGGAGCTCGCCACCTGGCGGTTCGCCACCGAGCCGGTCACCATCGGCGGGCAGCGCATCGCGGCCGGCGACCCCGTCCTCGTCGTGCTCGCCGCCGCGGACCGGGACCCGGAGCGGTTCGCCGACCCGGACGTGCTCGACCTCGGCCGGCGCGACAACCAGCATCTGGGATACGGCCACGGCATCCACTACTGCCTGGGCGCCCCGCTGGCCCGTCTGGAGGGCCAGACCGCGCTCGCCACCCTGCTGACGCGCCTGCCGGACCTGCGGCTCGCGGCGGAACCGGCCGAACTCCGCTGGCGGGGCGGGCTCATCATGCGCGGACTGCGCACGCTCCCGGTGGAGTTCACCCCGCCGCGGAAGTGACGGACCGGGCAGCCGTCCGCTGTGCCCCCGAGAGGACCAGCGCAAACATGACACGCCCTCAACTCTGTGATCTTCACGTGATCTGCGCGGCATGAACTTGTGACAAGTGATCGTCTGCGGATACGTTCACCCATCAAGTGCGGTGCATCGGTTCGAATTCCGTTCGCCGCGTCGGTCATTGCTGTCTTGCGAAAGGTCTCCGCATGCTCTCCGGGAACGGTCGGCACCGCCGCCCCCGCCAGGCTCCGGCTCTCCTCGTCGCGGCCGGGGTGACCGGCTCCGCCATCGCGATCCCGCTCCTCGGGGCCGGCAGCGCCAGCGCGGCCGACGGCACGACCTGGGACCGGGTCGCCGAGTGCGAGTCCGGCGGCTCATGGAGCCAGAACACCGGCAACGGCTACTACGGCGGCCTGCAGTTGACCCAGGACGACTGGGAGAACTACGGCGGACTGGACTACGCGACCAGCCCCGACCAGGCCAGCCGCGGCCAGCAGATAGCCGTGGCCGAGAGAATCCTCGCCGACCAGGGGGTCGGCGCGTGGCGCACCTGCGGACTGACGGCGGGCCTGAACCAGGATTCGGCGTCGGCCGACATCGACACGGGCGTGGCGGAGGACTCGACCTCGGACACGTCCGGCTCCTCCGGCTCCTCCAGGTCCTCCGGCTCTTCCGATTCCACCGACTCTTCGGACTCGTCCGGATCGTCGGACTCCGGTGATTCGTCCGCTTCGTCCTCCCCGTCGGCCACGTCCGATCCGTCGTCCGGCGCGGAAGGGGCGGAGGACGGTGAAGGAACAGCCGGTGAATCGGCCAAGTCCGACAAGTCGAGCGACTCGGGCACGGATTCGGACACCGGCTCCGACGGTGGATCCGGCACCTCCCCCTCCGCCTCGGCCACTCCCAAGAGTGACGAGTCGGACAAGTCCGGGCAGACCACCGGCTCTTCCGAGGTCACCGACGCCGAAGGCACCGGCACCGGCCGCCACCGCGGCGCCACCGCCGAGGAGGGTGGGGCGGAGGACCGTACGTCGGAATCGTCCGGCCGGCATGCCTCGCGCGGCACCGACGCCTCGCGCGATGCCGCCGACGGCTCGTACACCGTGCGCACCGGCGACAGCCTCTCGTCCATCGCCGACTCCCTTGAGCTGGGCGGCGGATGGCGGTCGCTCTACGCCGAGAACGAGCAGGTCGTCGGCGCCGACCCGGACCTCATCCTGCCGGGTCAGGAGCTCGAGGTCGGGGTCGAACCGGACGAAAAGTGACGCCCGAAAGAGCCCGGGTGCGGCGGCAGTTGGCGTCATGGTTCGCGTCGAATGTCCGGTTTAAAGACTGTGAGAGATAGGTCTCAGAGGCCCTGATCGTCTTTGAAATTCCGCGGATCGCGTGTCTACGGTCGTGACCGCTCGCCACCGCGGGCCCCGGCTGCCGCCACGCCGAATCCTGCCAGTGGCAGCACGGGAACAGTCGTCGCGTCATGCGCCGTAGGCAGGAGCGGGGGACCCAAGGTAAGCGCCCCTTCCGGTGGTTGACACCGGAGAGGGCTTGGGGTGAAGCCGCGTCCCGTGAGGGGCGTGGCCGGGCAACTCAACCGGCCCGAACCCGACAGCTCACCTCGCAGGCGTCGGTGAGGGGATCCACCATGCTGTTCTCCGGCAAGGGCAAGCACCGTCGTCCGTCCAAGGCCACCCGCGCGATCGCCGTCGCCGGTGTCGCCTCCGCCGCCGTCGCCGCCCCGCTGATGGCGGCCGGCAGCGCCTCCGCCGCCACCGCCTCCGAGTGGGACGCCGTCGCCCAGTGCGAGTCCGGCGGCAACTGGTCCATCAACACCGGCAACGGTTACTACGGCGGTCTGCAGTTCTCCGCCTCCACCTGGGCCGCGTACGGCGGCACGCAGTACGCCTCCACCGCCGACCAGGCCAGCAAGGCGCAGCAGATCGAGATCGCCGAGAAGGTCCTCGCGGGCCAGGGCAAGGGCGCCTGGCCGGTCTGCGGCACGGGCCTGTCCAACGCCGCCTACACCGGCTCCTCCGCGAACGACTCGGGCTCCTCGCAGAGCACCGGTTCCACCGAGACCCGTGAGACCGGGCAGAAGGCCTCCCGCTCCGCCGAGCGCCCGGCCGCCGAGCAGGAGACCGAGAAGCAGGTCGAGCGGAAGGCCGAGAAGAAGGCCGAGAAGAAGGCCGAGGAGAAGACCGTCACCACCCCGACCGGCGAGAAGGTCGAGAAGGGCGACGGCGAGTACAAGGTCGTCAAGGGCGACACGCTCAGCTCCATCGCCGCCGAGCACGACGTCGAGGGCGGCTGGGCCGAGCTGTTCGAGCTGAACGACGACATCGTCGACGACGCCGACCTCATCTACCCGGGCCAGCAGCTGCACCTCAAGTAAGCGGCTGCCCCCCTGCTCCCCGCCCCGGTGCGTTTTCCCCCGTACGCGCCGGGGCGGGGTTTTTCACGGCCGGGTTTCCGGAAACCGCTTTGTTCCGTTCGGAAACAATTTACTCTCGGTTCTGTCCACGGGGCGGGCGACCGGCGGCCCGATCGCCCCGAGCCGGTTAGGCTCGGACTCGCAAGACCCTCCGGGGTCCTGCTCACCCGCGTCACATCCAAGAAGGAGATGCTCGTGCCGTCCATCGACGTCGTCGTAGCCCGGGAAATCCTGGACTCCCGAGGCAACCCCACGGTCGAGGTCGAGGTCGGCCTCGACGACGGCAGCACGGGTCGTGCCGCCGTCCCGTCCGGCGCCTCCACCGGCGCCTTCGAGGCCATCGAACTCCGTGACGGCGATGCCAACCGTTACCTGGGCAAGGGTGTCGAGAAGGCCGTCCTGGCCGTCATCGAGCAGATCGGCCCGGAGCTCGTCGGCTACGACGCCACCGAGCAGCGCCTGATCGACCAGGCGATGTTCGACCTGGACGCCACCGACAACAAGGGCTCCCTCGGCGCCAACGCCATCCTCGGCGTCTCGCTCGCCGTCGCCCACGCCGCCTCCGAGGCCAGCGACCTCCCGCTCTTCCGCTACCTGGGCGGCCCCAACGCGCACCTGCTGCCGGTGCCGATGATGAACATCCTGAACGGCGGCTCGCACGCCGACTCCAACGTGGACATCCAGGAGTTCATGATCGCCCCGATCGGCGCGGAGTCCTTCTCCGAGGCCCTGCGCTGGGGCACCGAGGTCTACCACACCCTCAAGAAGGTCCTGAAGAGCAAGGGCCTGGCCACCGGCCTCGGCGACGAGGGCGGCTTCGCCCCGAACCTCGGCTCCAACCGCGAGGCCCTCGACCTCATCCTCGAGGCCATCAAGGAGGCCGGCTACACCCCCGGCGAGCAGATCGCCCTCGCGCTCGACGTCGCCGCGTCCGAGTTCTACAAGGACGGCTCCTACACCTTCGAGGGCAAGGAGCGCTCCGCCGCCGAGATGACCGAGTACTACGCCGAGCTCGTCGAGGCGTACCCGCTCGTCTCCATCGAGGACCCGCTGTTCGAGGACGACTGGGAGGGCTGGAAGACCATCACCGCCAAGCTCGGTGACAAGGTCCAGCTCGTCGGCGACGACCTGTTCGTCACCAACCCCGAGCGCCTCGCCCGCGGCATCGAGGAGAGCGCCGCCAACGCCCTGCTGGTCAAGGTCAACCAGATCGGCTCGCTGACCGAGACCCTGGACGCCGTCGAGCTGGCCCAGCGCAACGGCTTCAAGTGCATGATGTCCCACCGCTCCGGCGAGACCGAGGACGTCACCATCGCCGACCTGGCCGTCGCCACCAACTGCGGCCAGATCAAGACCGGCGCCCCGGCCCGCTCCGAGCGCGTCGCCAAGTACAACCAGCTCCTGCGCATCGAGGAGATCCTCGACGACGCGGCGGTGTACGCCGGCCGCAGCGCGTTCCCGCGCTTCAAGGGCTGACCCGCCCCGTAAGAGGCAGCGTCGTACGTACGTCCCCGTACCCGGTCCCGTACCGTGTGCGGGGACGTACGCGCGTATGACGGTGAACGAGAGGCGGGAACATGGCGGTCAAGGACCGGGACCGTTTCTCCACCGCGACCAGGATCCGGCTGATCGGCGAGCAGACCGCGGCCCGGGTCTACCGCTCGCAGACCAAACGCCAGGCCCGCCGCTCCCGGCTGACCGGCCGGGCCGCGCTGCTCGCCCTGGTGGTCTGCTCCCTGATCGTCGCCCTCGCCTATCCCATGCGGCAGTACGTCTCCCAGCGCGCGGACATCGCCGACCTCCGGCAGGAGCAGGACGAGGCCCGTCAGCGGGTCGAACGGCTGCGCGACATGAAGGCCCGCTGGCAGGACGACGCGTACGCCGAGCAGGAGATCCGCAGGCGGCTGCATTACGTCCTGCCCGGCGAGACCGGCTACATCGTCATCGACCCGGGTACGGCGAAGCAGTCCCGTACGGATCTCGAAGCCGCCGACCGCCCCTGGTACGCGAACGTCTGGGACGGCGTCGACAAGGCCGACGCCGCCGCAGACCAGTGACCCTTCGCAGAAAGCCGTAAGAAAGACAGTTATGGACACGCCCCCGCCCACGACCCCGCGCACCGAACCCACCGACGCGGACGTCGAGGCCTTCAAGCAGCAGCTCGGGCGGCCCCCGCGCGGGCTGCGCGCCATCGCGCACCGCTGCCCCTGCGGACAGCCGGACGTCGTGGAGACCGCGCCGAGGCTGCCCGACGGCACCCCCTTCCCGACGCTCTACTACCTCACCTGCCCGAAGGCGAACTCCGCGATCGGGACGCTGGAGGCGAACGGCGTGATGAAGGAGATGACGGAGCGGCTGGCCACCGACCCGGTGCTGGCGGCCGCGTACCGCGCGGCGCACGAGGACTACATCCGGCGCCGCGACGAGATCGAGGAGCTGAAGAACTTCCCCAGCGCGGGCGGCATGCCGGACCGGGTGAAGTGCCTGCACGTGCTGGTCGCCCACTCGCTGGCCGCGGGCCCCGGCGTCAACCCGCTGGGCGACGAGGCGCTGGCGATGCTGCCCCAGTGGTGGAGCAAGGGCGCCTGTGTGACGCTCCCCGCGAAGGAGGACGGCCAGTGACCCGGGTCGCCGCCGTCGACTGCGGTACGAACTCCATCCGGCTGCTGGTGGCCGACGCGGACCCGGAGACCGGTGAACTCACCGATCTGGACCGTCGTATGACGATCGTACGGCTCGGCCAGGGCGTCGACCGTACGGGCCGGCTGGCGCCGGAGGCGCTGGAGCGGACGTTCGCCGCCTGCCGCGAGTACGCGGAGATCATCAAGGAGCACGGCGCGGAGCACCTGCGCTTCGTCGCCACCTCCGCCTCCCGCGACGCCGAGAACCGCGACGCGTTCGTGCGCGGGGTGGTGGACATCCTGGGCGTGGAGCCCGAGGTCATCACCGGTGACCAGGAGGCCGAGTTCTCCTTCACCGGGGCCACCAGGGAGCTGACGGGCCGGGCCGATCTGCGCCGCCCGTTCCTGGTCGTGGACATCGGCGGCGGCTCGACCGAGTTCGTCGTGGGCGACGACCACGTGCGCGCCGCCCGCTCCGTGGACGTCGGCTGCGTACGGATGACCGAGCGGCACCTGGTGCGGGACGGGGCCGTGACGGACCCGCCCACCGAGGAGCAGATCGCGGCCATACGGGCCGACATCGAGGCCGCCCTCGACCGCGCCGAGGAGACGGTCCCGCTGCGCGAGGCGCACACCCTGGTCGGCCTGGCCGGCTCGGTCACGACCGTGTCGGCGATCGCCCAGGACCTCCCCGAGTACGACTCCGAGGCCATCCACCACTCCCGTGTCTCCCGCGACCGCGTCCGCGAGATCACCGAGTGGCTGCTGCGCTCCACCCACGCCGAGCGCGCGGCGGTGCCCTCCATGCACCCGGGCCGAGTGGATGTGATCGGCGCCGGGGCCCTGGTCCTCCTGGCGATCATGGAGCGGATCGGCGCGGAGGAGGTCGTGGTGTCGGAGCACGACATCCTCGACGGCATCGCCTGGTCCGTGGCCTAGCTCCCCTTTGCTACTGGTCAGTAGCACTCCGCTGAGCAGTCGGGATGGCGTTTGAGCGGCGCCCGGGGGCCCTTTCGGGTCCCCGGGCGGGGCTCCGTCGGGAAAGTTCGTGAAGTTCTTCACAAGGAATTGGCCCCGGGAGAACGAAGAAGTGATCCCGGTTGACCCATTCGGGCCCTCAACACCCCTTTGAACACGTTCAGAAGGCGGTGGCGGGTGTCCCGTCAGGGATCATCGTACGGGTTCGGCGGTCGGCCTCACAGCGCCGCCCGGCCGACAGAGAGGCAGCTCACGCGGCATTGACAACGTCCCGTGCGGGGTGCCGGTTCCCGCTTCGCGCTGTGATCTGGATCAAGAAGTGCGGGATGGTAACACAGGCCCTGTCGAAGCTTGTGAAGGGGCGCACGAGGTACCCCCCTGAGGCGGGTGGATACTCGATGGCATGAGCACCACGGAGCGTCCCAGGATCCTCGTAGTAGGCGGTGGGTACGTAGGCCTGTACGCAGCTCGGCGCATCCAGAAGAAGATGCGTTACGGCGAGGCGACCGTCACCGTCGTCGACCCGCGGTCGTACATGACCTACCAGCCCTTCCTCCCCGAAACCGCCGCCGGCAACATCTCCCCCCGGCACGTCGTCGTCCCGCTGCGACGCGTGCTGCCTAAGGCGGAGGTCCTCACCGGCCGGGTCACCACCATCGACCAGGACCGGAAGGTCGCCACGATCGCCCCGCTGGTCGGCGATGCGTACGAGCTGCCCTTCGACTACCTGGTGATCGCGCTCGGCGCGGTCTCCCGCACCTTCCCGATCCCCGGCCTCGCCGAGCAGGGCATCGGCATGAAGGGCGTCGAGGAGGCCATCGGCCTGCGCAACCACGTCCTCGAGCAGCTCGACAAGGCCGACTCCACCACGGACGAGGAGATCCGGCGCAAGGCGCTCACCTTCGTCTTCATCGGCGGCGGCTTCGCCGGCGCGGAGACCATCGGTGAGGTCGAGGACATGGCCCGGGACGCGGCCAAGTACTACAAGACGGTGTCCCGCGAGGACATGCGCTTCATCCTCGTCGACGCCGCCGACAAGATCCTCCCCGAGGTCGGGCCCAAGCTCGGCGCGTACGGCAAGGAGCACCTCGAGGGCCGCGGCGTCGAGGTCTACCTGTCCACGTCGATGGACTCCTGCGTCGACGGCCACGTCGTGCTGAAGAACGGCCTCGAGGTCGACTCCAACACGATCGTGTGGACGGCGGGCGTCAAGCCGAACCCGGCGCTGTCCCGCTTCGGCCTGCCGCTGGGTCCGCGCGGTCACGTCGACACCGAGCCGACGCTCCAGGTCAAGGGCACCGACTACATCTGGGCCGCGGGCGACAACGCCCAGGTCCCGGACCTCGTGGGCCGCAAGGCCGGCAACGAGAACGCCTGGTGCCCGCCGAACGCCCAGCACGCGCTGCGCCAGGCCAAGGTCCTCGGCGACAACGTGGTCTCCGGCATGCGGGGCTTCCCGCAGAAGGAGTACAGCCACGCCAACAAGGGCGCGGTGGCGGGCCTCGGCCTGCACAAGGGCGTGGCGATGATCGTCATGGGCAAGATGAAGATCAAGCTCAAGGGCCGGCTCGCCTGGTACATGCACCGCGGCTACCACGGCATGGCGATGCCGACCTTCAACCGCAAGATCCGCGTCTTCGCCGACTGGACCCTCGGCATGTTCCTCAAGCGCGAGGTCGTGTCCCTGGGCGCGATCGAGTCGCCGCGCGACGAGTTCTACGAGGCCGCGAAGCCGGCGCCGGCTCCGGCGGCCGCCAAGCAGGAACCGAAGAAGACCGAGGCCAAGGCTTCCTGACCTCCGGTCACCCTTCCGAAGGGGCCACCCGCCATCCGTGGTGCGGGCGGCCCCTTCGGCGTTCCCGAGGGGCCGACGGGGGCGCCCGCCCGGCTCGGTGGGTTGAAAGGTTGTCCCCTGGGGCTCCGCCCCAGACCTCACCGGCGTTCCGCACTCGGTCTCACGGGCTTCGCCCGAGTTCCGGAGAGCAACCCCGTCGGGGCGCGTTCCCAGCTCCCGAGTCGGGTGGTGGGTGGGCACAGGCCGGGAGTCCAGGGGGCGGAGCCTCCTGGCGGGGGCCAGGGGCGGAGCCCGCAAGGCTCGCTGCCGCGCGTGCGATCCAGCGTTTTGCCCAGAGATGACGCGCGCCGGGGACTGCCAACCCCACCCTCGAGTGTTTTCGTGGTGACGACATTCCGGGATTCCCCGTCACGGAGGTGTACACCATGCCAGACGCCGCCTCGCGGCTGAAAGGTCACGTCGAACAGCTGATCAACGCCCCCCTCCCCGTCCGCGTCCGCGCCTGGGACGGCTCACAGGCCGGCCCCCCGGACGCCCCCACCCTGGTCGTACGCAACCGCCGGGCCCTGCGCCACCTGCTCCGCAAGCCGGGCGAACTGGGCCTCGCCCGCGCCTGGGTGGCCGGCGACCTCGCCGTCGAGGGCGACCTCTACACCGTCCTCGACCGGATCGCCGGCCTCGTCTGGGAGCGCGGTGAGGACGCCCGTACCCTCGTCCAGGCCCTGCGCGACCCCGCCTTCCGTTCCGCCGCCCGCGGACTGATCGCCCTCGCCGGCCCCCCGCTGCCGCCCGCCCCGCCCCGCGAGGAGGCCCGCCGTCCCCGCCGCGGCCTGCACACCAAGCACAGCGACCGGCGCGCCATCAGCCACCACTACGACGTCGGCAACGACTTCTACGAGATCGTCCTCGGCCCGTCCATGGTGTACTCCTGCGCCTACTGGCCCGCCCCGCCCCCGCGGGGCACCCTCGAACAGGCCCAGCACGACAAACTCGAACTCGTCGCCCGCAAACTCGCCCTGAAGCCGGGGCAGCGCCTGCTGGACGTCGGCTGCGGCTGGGGCTCCATGGCCGTCCACGCCGCCCGCGACCACGGCGTGGACGTCGTCGGCGTCACCCTCTCCCACGAACAGGCCGCCTACGCCCGTAAGCGCGTCGCCGACGAGGGAATGACCGACCGCGTCGAGATCCGCGTACAGGACTACCGGGACGTCACGGACGGCCCGTACGACGCCGTCTCCTCCATCGGCATGGCCGAACACGTCGGATCCGAGCGCTACCTGGAGTACGCCACCGCCCTGCACGGCCTCCTCAAGCCGGGCGGGCGGCTGCTGAACCACCAGATCGCGCGCCGCCCGCAGCGGGACGAGACGTCGTACCGGGTGGACTCCTTCATCGACGCCTACGTCTTCCCGGACGGCGAACTCGCCCCGCTGGGCACCACTGTCTCCCTGCTGGAACGTTCCGGTTTCGAGGTGCGCGACGTCGAGTCGATCCGCGAGCACTACGCGCTCACCCTGCGCCGCTGGGTGGCGAACCTGGAGGCCGACTGGGACCGCGCGGTGTCGCTCGCCGGTCCGGGACGGGCCCGCGTCTGGCTGCTGTACATGGCCGCGTCCGCCCTCGCCTTCGAACGCAACCGCATCGGCGTCAACCAGGTCCTCGCCGTCAGGACCCCGGAGTCCGGCGCCTCCGCCCTCCCCCTGCGCGCCCGCACCTGGAACTGACCCGCACACGACGAAGGGCCCCGCTCCACCCGGAACGGGGCCCGCGTCACAGCCGTGGCCGTGGCTCCTGCCCGGCCTCTACTCGGCCTTGATCGCCTGCAGCATGTTCAGCCGGGCCGCCCGCCGCGCCGGCCACAGCGCCGCCAGCACACCCACCACCGCGGCCAGCAGCAGGAAGACCCCCATCCGGGCCCACGGCAGGACCAGTTCGTACGTCGCCATCCTCGACCCCACCAGCTCACCGGCCGCCCAGCCGAAGAACACGCCGAGGCCGAGGCCGAGCACCGCGCCGAACAGCGAGATCACCAGGGACTCCAGCCGGACCATCCGCTTGATGCCCGTGCGGTCCAGGCCGATCGCCCGCAGCATGCCGATCTCCTGGGAGCGCTCGAACACCGACATCGCCAAGGTGTTGATCACACCGAGGACCGCCACGATCACCGCCATCGCCAGCAGGCCGTAGACCATGTTCAGGATCAGGGTGAACATCTTCGCGACCTCGTTGGAGAGGTCCTGCTTGTCCTGGACCTTGATCGCCGGGTTGCTGCCGAGGGCCTTCTCCAGCGCGTCCTTCGCCGCGTCGGACGTACCGTCGGCGGTCTTCACCATGACCATCATGTCGGCCGGTTCCGACTCGTCCGGGTCGAGGACCGCGGTGTCGACCATGATGCCGCTCATCATCTCGTTGGCCTGGTAGACGCCGGAGACCGTGAGCTTCCGCTTCCCGCCGCCCTCGTAGGCGACGGTGAAGTCCGAACCGGCCTTCCAGCCGTACGACTTCGCGGTGTCCTCGTCCACGACGACCCGTGCGCCGCCGACCTCGAAGGATCCCTGCGTGACCGGGAACTCGGTCAGCTCTTCGATCGTGGCGCCGTTCACGCCGGTCAGGTACTCGTGTTCGCCGTCGACGCGGGCGTACGCGTTGCGCATCGGGCTGACGGCGGTCACGTCGCCGGACTGCCTCAGCTGCTTCTCGATGTCCTGCGACAGGGGGTGTCCGTTCGCCATGGACACCATGTAGTCCGCCTCGATCGCGGAGGCCGCCATCTTGTCGATGGACTTCTGCAGGCTGCCGGCCATCACCGTCATCCCGGTGATCAGGGTGAGCCCGATCATCAGCGCGGACGCGGTGGCGGCGGTACGGCGCGGGTTGCGCACCGAGTTCTGCCGGGCCAGTTTCCCGGAGACCCCGAAGACGCGCAGCACCGGCGCCGCGCCGGCGATCAGCGGGCGGGACAGCAGCGGGGTCAGGACGAAGACGCCGATGATCAGCAGGACGGCGCCGAGCCCCATCGGGGCCTGGCCGTCGGAGCCTTCCATCGTCGTGGCCGCGAGGACCACCGCGACACCGGCCGCCGAGAACAGCGCGCCCAGCGTGTTGCGCAGCACCAGCGACTTGGTGGTCGCCTGGGCGTGCAGCGCGCTCATCGCCGCCACCGGCGGGATCTTCGCGGCCCGGCGGCCGGGCAGCCACGCGGCGAGCATGGTCACCAGGATGCCGACCGCGAACGCGGAGCCGACCGTGCCCGGACTGATCACCAGGGGGCCGTCGGGCATGGGCGCGTCCAGCGTCCCCATCAGGGAGCGCAGCCCCGCGCCGATGCCGACACCGGCGACGAGTCCGACGGCGGCGGCGACCGCGCCGACCACGAACGCCTCGATCAGCACCGACCGCGTGACCTGACGCCGGGAGGCGCCGACCGCGCGCATCAGGGCCAGCTCCTTGGTGCGCTGGGCGACCAGCATGGTGAAGGTGTTGGCGATGATGAACGTACCGACGAACAGCGAGATCCCGGCGAACACCAGCAGGCCCTGCTTCAGACCGCTCATCGAGGCGGCGATCGCCTTCGCCTGGTCGTCGGCGAGCTTCGTGCCCGTCGTGGTCTCCACGACGTCGGAGGGCAGCGCCTTCTCCAGCTGTGCCCGCAGCTCGGTGTCGCTGACGCCGTCCTTCGCCTCGACGGCGATCTCGTCGAAGGTGCCCGGCTTGCCGAGCAGCTTCTGCGCGGTCGGCGTGTCGAACAGCGTGAGGCTGCCGCCCGCCGCGACATTGCCGTCGTCGGTGGTGAAGACACCGGTGATCTCCGGCTCCAGGACGGGACCGTCGACCGACATCCGTACGGTGTCACCGACCTTGTAGCCGGCCCGCTTCGCGGTCTCGGAGTCGATGAGGATCTCGCCCTCGCCCTTCGGCGCGCGCCCGCTGACCAGCGGATACCGGGGGTCCTCGGTGCCCCAGTAGTTGCCGCCCTGCGACTGGAAGCCGTTGCCGATCAGCTTGCCGTCCTTGTCGGCGAGCGCGGTGAAGCCCTGGACGGTGCCGATGGCCCCCGCGGCGCCGGGCACGGCGGCGCTGTCGTCGACCAGTTCACGGGTCAGCTCCCGGTACTCGCCGGCCTCGTCGCCCTCGCCCTCCTTCCACTGGGGGGTGACGGCGACGTCGACGTGGTCGAAGCCCTTGGCGGACTGCTTCTGCAGGGCGTCGGAGAGGCTGTTGGTGAAGACCAGGGTCCCCGACACGAAGGCCACGCCGAGCATCACGGCGAGCACGGTCATCAGGAGCCGGGCCTTGTGCGCGAGCACATTGCGCAAGGCGGTACGGAACATGGGAGTCTTCTCGAGTCCAGACGTACGGAGGGGGGCGGGCTGGGGAGCGGGCGGGGGTGTCAGCTGGTGCGGCCCTTGGTGTCGAACCCGGGGGCCTGGGGGTTCCCCCCGGGAAGGTTCCGCATGCGGTCGAGCACCGAGTCGGCCGTCGGCCCGTGCACCTCGTCCACGATCCGGCCGTCCGCGAGGAAGACGACGCGGTCCGCGTAGGCGGCGGCGACCGGGTCGTGCGTCACCATGACCACCGTCTGCCCCAGCTCGCGCACGGAGTTGCGCAGGAAGCCCAGCACCTCGGCACCGGAACGGGAGTCGAGGTTTCCGGTGGGCTCGTCACCGAAGATGATGTCCGGCTTGGACGCCAGCGCCCGCGCGACGGCGACCCGCTGCTGCTGACCGCCGGAGAGCTGCGAGGGCCGGTGGCTCAGCCGGTCCGACAGGCCGACCATCCGGATCACAGTGTCCAGCCACTCCTTGTCCGGCTTGCGGCCCGCGATGTCCATCGGGAGGGTGATGTTCTCCAGCGCGGACAGCGTCGGCAGCAGGTTGAACGCCTGGAAGATGAAGCCGATCTTGTCCCGGCGCAACTTGGTGAGCTGCCGGTCCTTCAGCGAGCCCAGCTCGGTCTCACCGATGCGCACGGAACCGGAGGAGAAGGTGTCGAGGCCGGCCACGCAGTGCATCAGCGTGGACTTGCCGGACCCGGACGGACCCATGATCGCGGTGAACTCGGCCTGCCGGAAGGCGACGGAGACCCGGTCCAGGGCGACCACCTGGGTCTCGCCCTGGCCGTAGATCTTCGAAAGCTCCGTGGCGCGCGCGGCCACGGCGGTGGTCCGGTCGGCGAGGGGTGCGGTGGTCACGGGATGGGCGCTCCTGTCGGGACGGTGTGTTCTCGGGGACGTCGTCCATCGTTCCGCCGCTTCGCCGCCGTGTAGTCACCCGCTGCTCCGGTTCCGGGGGGCGACTCGGGAGGGAGTGCCGGGCGCGGTGTCATACCTCAGGATGACGTCGGCCCCTGAGCCGGGGGCGCGCGGGAACGGGTGGAGCGCCCTTGTTCGGACGGTGAAATTCCGTCATTCCGCGTGCGTGACGGAGCGTCACACGCAAGGCTGTTGGCACGTGCTGTCGGCGAGTTCACGGTGCTGATGCACCCTCAGGCGCCAATAAAATAAGACAAGATCGGTCCATCCCGCCGCTGTCGACGGGAGGGGCACCGATAGGCTCGGAACCGCGAAGCGGAGCCCACGGCCTGCCCGGATGGTGGAATGCAGACACGGCGAGCTTAAACCTCGCTGCCCCTGAGCGGGCGTGCCGGTTCAAGTCCGGCTCCGGGCACCACCACGTATGCCGTTCTCGTCGACGAGAGCGGCCCCTCTCGCTGTCCTTCCTCCTCCCCCCGCGGCGCGGCGGAGCGTCGCCTCTTCACCCGTGCACACGCGCTCGACGCCGGCCCGGTGGTCCGGACGTGAACGCGCGGGCGGCCCCGGTGCCTCAGATCAGGCCCGCGATGCCCGGGGCGTCCAGGTCGACGAGGACGATGGTGCGGCCGTTCATCCGGATCGCGCCCGCGTCCGTCAGGCGCCGCAGGATGCGGGAGAACGTCTCGGGTTTGAGGCTGAGCCGGGACGCGACGACGTGCTTGGAGGCGGGGAGGGTGACCACGGCGGGGGCCGGGTGGGGATCCGGGCAGGTCTCCTCGGCGAGCCGGCGCAGCAGATCCAGGACGCGCTCGGTCCCGCTGTGCAGGGCGTACTGCTCGATGTCCATGACGAAGTGCTGGAGGCGGAGGGCGAGCCCGGCGGCCATCCGAAGCGCGAAGCCGGGCCGGCTGTCGGCGAGTTCGAGCACGGGGGCGAAGGGGACGGACAGCAGGAGGCAGTCGGAGAGCGCGACGGCGCTGACGGGATAGGGGGCGCCGGTGAACAGGAGGGCCTCACCGAACGTCTGGCCCGGGGAGACGATGGAGATGACCTTCTCCTCCCCGACCGCCGCGGAGACGGCCAGCCGGACCTGTCCCGTGATGAGGCAGTAGAACGCCCCCGGCTGGGTGCCCGCCTCCACCACCACCTGCCCCTTGGACGCCGGGAAGGTCCGGGTGAGGGCGGCCAGGTGGGTCAGGCTTTCCGCGTCCAGCTGGTTGAAGAGCGGTATCGAGCGGAGCAGACTGCGAGGCGGGTCCCGTCGGAGGGGCATGTTCCGGATTCTATCTTCCGTGAAATCCTCGCCGAATTGACCTGCGTCAAGGTAACTCCGCTGCTCCTTTCCTACGGTGATCGCGCCGGCAGGAGCCAGGACCGGTTGCCACGGCCTGCCGGGTGAACCGTCGGAAGAGGAGACAGCCCCATGGCGCATGACATGTTCTGCTACCAGTGCGAACAGACGGACCGTACCGGGGGTACGGCCGGCTGCACGGTCAAGGGGAACTGCGGCAAGGACGCCACCACCGCCGCCCTGCAGGACCTGCTGATCCACGTCTGCAAGGGCATCTCCCAGCACGCGAGGGCAGCCGCCGAGCGCGGTGTCGGGCTGGACCGGGAGGCGGCCGCCTTCGTCGTCCACGGCATGTTCTCCACCCTCACCAACGTCAACTTCAACGCCACCCGGTTCGTGAAGATGATCCACGAGGGCGCCGCGCTCCGGGACCGGGTCCGGGCCGCACACGAGCAGGCGGCCCGGGAGGCCGGCGAGGAGCCGGCCGAGCTGTCCGGTCCGGCCGCGTTCCGGCCCGCCGCCAAGGTCGACGACCTGCTCCTGCAGGCGGCGGAGGCCGGCATCCTGGCAGACGCCGAGGAGGTGGGCGCCGACATCACCGGACTGCGCGCCTTCGTCCTCTACTCCCTCAAGGGGGTGTGCGCGTACGCCCACCACGCCCGTGTCGTCGACTACCGGAGCGACGAGGTCGACAGCGAGATCGAGGGGCACCTCGCCTACCTGGCGGACGGCCCGAGCGACCGGGAGGAACTGCTGCAGCGGGTCCTCGCGGTCGGCGCCACCAACCTCAAGGTGATGGAGCTGCTGGACAGCGCCAACACCGGTACGTTCGGGACACCGCGCCCCACGAAGGTCAAGGTCTCCGCCGTCCGGGGCAAGGCCGTCCTCGTCAGCGGCCACGGCTTCGACGAACTGCTCGAGATCCTCAAGCAGACCGAGGGCACCGGCATCCAGGTCTACACCCACGGCGAGATGCTGCCCGCCCACTCCTACCCGGAGCTGAACAGGTACGAGCACCTGGCCGGCAACTACGGCGGCGCGTGGCAGGACCAGCAGCAGGACTTCGCGGCGTTCCCCGGACCGATCGTGATGACCTCGAACTGCCTGATCGAACCGCTGCCCGCCTACAAGACCCGCACCTTCACCACCGGCCCGGTCGGCTGGCCCGGGGTGCGGCACATCGGCGACTACGACTTCAAGGGAGTCGTGCGCGCCGCCAAGGGCACCCCCGGCTTCCCGGCGGACGAACCGGAGAAGGAGATCACCATCGGCTACGGCCGCCGGGCCCTGCTGGAGATCGGTGACGACATCGTCGGCGCCATCACCTCGGGCGACATCCGGCACATGTTCCTGATCGGCGGCTGCGACGGCACCGCCCCCGGCCGTGACTACTACACGGAACTGGCCACGAGCACCCCGGCGGAATCCGTGATCCTCACGCTGGGCTGCAACAAGTACCGGTTCAACAAGCTCACCCACGGCACCACACCGGGCGGCCTGCCCCGACTGCTCGACGTCGGCCAGTGCAACGACACCTACTCCGCGATCCGGGTCGCCGAGACCCTGGCCACGGCGATGGACCGCACGGTCAACGACCTGCCGCTCACCCTGGTCCTCGCCTGGTTCGAGCAGAAGGCGCTGGCGATCCTGACCACCGTGCTCCACCTCGGCCTGCGCAACGTCCGCACCGGCCCGAGCGTGCCGGCGTTCGTCACGGAACCGGTGTGGAACCTGCTCTCCGAGCGTTTCGGCCTGCGCACCAGCCGGAGCGCCCAGCAGGACCTCGCCGACGCGCTGGGAGCGACCCGATGACCGCCGTGCCCTCCTCCGAACCGCTGCCCGCCGCACCCGACGGGTACCCGCTGACCATGACCACGCTGGACGGCGAGGTCATCGAGGCGACCGCCGCCGAGGGACAGTCCGTCCTGGACGCGGCCGCGGACGCCGGACACCTGCTGCCCGCGCTGTGCCGGAAGGGCACGTGCGGTGCCTGCGTGGCCACGGTCGTCGACGGCGAGTTCACGCTCGGCGACCACAGCGAACTCGCGCTGAGCCCGGAGCGGGCGGCGTCCGGCGGTGCCCTGCTGTGCTGCACCTACCCCGACAGCCCGTTGACGATCTCGCTGCCGTACGAGCGTTCCCGCGTGCTGACCGGGACCATCTCCGTGTGCTCCGCCACCGTGGCCGCCATCGACCGGTGCACGCACGACGTCGTACGTCTCCTGCTCCGGCTGGACGTCGACGCCGAGGACGGTGGGACCGCCGAGTTCGAACCGGGCCAGTTCGCCCAGTTGCAGATCCCGGGGGAGGAGGAGACCCGCGCGTACTCCTACTCCAACATCCCCAACTGGGACGGCGAACTGGAGTTCTACATCCGGCTGCGTGAGGGCGGCCACTTCTCCACCTGGCTGGACCGCACGGCGAAGACCGGGGACACGCTGACCGTGCACGGCCCCCAGGGAGCCTTCGGCCTCGTCGAGACCGGGCTGCGGCCCCGCTGGTTCGTCGCGGGCGGCACGGGGGTCTCGCCCCTGTTCTCCATGGCCCGCCGCATGGCCGAGTTCCAGGAACCGCACGCGCTGCGGTTCTACCTGGGGGTGGGCGGCGAGAGCGACCTCTTCGGCGAGGACGTCCTGGCCGAGGTCGGCGGAGAACTGCCGGACTTCTCGGTACAGCTGTGCGTGAGCCGGCCGTGCGAGCGTACGGACGTCCGCGCCGGCAGCCCGGTGGCCGCCCTCGCGGAGGACCTGGAAGCCCTCCGGAAGCAGGACGAGGAACTGCCCGACCTCTACGTGTGCGGCCCCCCGGGCATGATCGACGCGGTGGAGAAGGTCGCCCAGGAGGCGGGCGTCCCGATCACACGGATCCTGAGCGAGAAGTTCTCGGTCTCCGCCACCGCCTGATCCTCCCCCGCCGCCCGGGGCACGTGATCGGCGCCGTTGGGCGCGAGCGGCGCCCTCGGCGACGGGGACCGCTCGGACCACACCTCCGCGTGACCGGTCCGGGTGAACGGGCCGCCGGAGATCCGCCGGATCGCGGCCCACGGCTTCACCGGGCCCGCCCCGGACGTCTCCGGCCACCACGCGACCGCCGGGGCGGGGTGAACGGATGATCTCCGGCCGGTTCCGGGGAGATACCGGCTCGGTCATGGTTCGGTGCCTCACGGTGAAGGGAATCACCCGGCCGCGTAGCGTGTTGCGCAGCACAACGAGGGAAAGATCCTCCCCAAGCATTAGGGTCATTCCTTTGCCTACCTATTACTCTTGAGCCAAGGCCGCGCCGTGTGGCCATGGAGGAGTGAAATGAGGAGCAGCAACCCGGTCTTCTCGCGACGGGGGTTCGGCCGCGACAACGGCTACGCGGGCTTCAACACCGCGCCGCAGGCCGGGGGTCCCGCCGTCGCCACGCAGGCCAACCCGTACGCGCAGCCGACGACGGGCAATCCGTACGCCCAGAACCCCTACGCGCAGCAGGACCTGCAGTACGGCGCGCCGCCGCAGGCGCCGGCCACCACCGGCCGGATGACCATCGACGACGTCGTCATGCGCACGGGCACCACGCTCGGCGTGCTCATCGTCACCGCGGCGCTCTCCTGGGCGCTGCTGCCGGTCGACGACGCCAACATCAGCCGGTCCTACGGCATCGGCATCGGCGCCGCGCTGATCGGCATGGTCCTGGGGTTCGTGCAGGCCTTCAAGCGCAAGGCATCGCCGGCGCTGATCCTGACGTACGCCGCGTTCGAGGGCGTCTTCCTCGGCGTCATCTCCAGCATCGTCGACAACCGCATCGCCGACGGTGCGGCCATGCAGGCCGTGATCGGCACCATGGCGGTCTTCGCCGGTGTGCTGGTGGCCTACAAGGCCGGCTGGATCCGCGTCAACCGCCGTTTCTACGGCTTCGTGATGGCGGCCGCGCTCGGCTTCATCCTGCTGATGGCCGTGAACCTGCTGTTCGCGGTGTTCGGCGGCGGTGACGGCCTCGGCTTCCGCAGCGGCGCGCTCGGCGTCGTCTTCGGCGTCATCGGCATCATCCTCGGTGCCTGCTTCCTCGCCCTGGACTTCAAGCAGGTCGAGGACGGCATCGCCTACGGTGCCCCGCGCGAGGAGGCCTGGCTCGCCGCCTTCGGCCTCACGATGACGCTGGTGTGGATCTACCTGGAGTTCCTGCGGCTCATCTCGATCCTCAGCAGCAGCGACTGACATACCGGCAGTCCAGCGGCACGGCGAAGGGCCCCGGGTTCACCCGGGGCCCTTCGCCGTGGCGGCACGCGCTACAGCAGTTTGCGCGCGGCCCTTCGCAGGTCGTACTCGTGGACGATCGCCTTGGCGTGGCCGTACGCCAGGTCGTACTCGTGCCGGAGCCAGCTGACCTTCTCCTCGAAGCGGAAGAGCGCCGGTCCTTCTTCGACGGTGCGCAGCCAGTCGGAGATCTCACGGCCGGTGCAATGGGGGATACGGGCGAGCATGTTGCGGTGGGTCTCCTCGGAGAGGACGTGGGACATCGGCGCCTCCGGACTCAGGGGATGTAAGCCGGTCCTTCAGGTCACCGTGCCTGAGGGTTCGCCCGTTGGCAACAGTCCCGCCGCGCCGCGTACGCTCGCCGCGTGGTTGATACGACGCCCTTCATCCGTGCCGTGGATCATTTCGCCGACCGTCTGCGGGCCGCGCCGCAGAGCAGGCTGCAGCGGGGAGGGGCGGCCGAGGCACTCGCCCTGGCCAGGGAGTTGGCGCGGCGCACCCAGCTCGTCGAGGAACCGGGCACCGAGCCCCGCGAGATGCCCGACGCGGGCATGTTCGCCGCCGCCGACCAGATCACCGTCGCCGGCCACGACCTGGCGCTCGTACTGAAGAACGAGGACGAGGTCGGGGAGGCCGTACGGCTGGTGGAGGAGGCGCGCGAGCGCGCCGGGGTGTAGGCGGTCCGGTGGCCGGCCGGGGCTAGAGGGTCGCGATGACGCGGTCCGCCAGGATGTAGACGTTCTCCTCGCCGCAGGAGAACGTCAGCGTGTACGCCCCGGAGACGCCGGAGCCGCCGAGCAGGAACGGGGTCTCGCCCGAGCGGAGGGCCGCGGCCAGCCGCTCGGCGGTCTCGCGGTGGCCCGGCGTCATGCACAGCGTCGTCCCGTCGGCGAAGACGTAGACGTCGAGGGTGCCCAGCGGGCCCGGACGGACGTCGGTCAGCTCGGTCCGGGCGGCGGCCAGCTCCTCCAGGGTGGTCACCGTGCGCTCGTGGTCGTTCACGACCGGCGAGGGGTTCGGTACGAAGTCCGGGTGCGAGGGGTGACGGCGGCGGGCCGCGGCCAGCTCCGGGGAGTCCCCGGAGTGCTCCTCGGCGTCCGCGCCCGGCTCGCCCACCGGCTCCAGACCCACGAAATCGGCCTGCCGGGGCAGGAACAGCTCGCTGTCCGCCAGACCCAGCAGGGACGGCGCGTCGGAGGCGTCACGCGCCTCCTGGGCGGCCCAGAAGGCCCGCGCCTCGGCGAGCTCGCGCTCCCGCTCCTCGGCGAGCGCCTCCGCCACGGCGGCGCGTATCTCGTCGGTGCCGGCCGTGCGGGCGGGGGGAACGTGCGCGCGCGTGGTCGCGGCGCCGTTCTCGGCCAGCGCGGTGTGCAGGGCCGCGACCTGTCGGCGCAGCACCATGATGCTGCGCAGGACAGCGACGCCCACGGCGCCGGTGGCGGCCGTGGTGATCAGCAGGGCGATCGGCATGGCGCTCACTGACGTACTCCCGGTTCAAAGTCGACCCCCGACTTCCTACATCAGCTTGAAGGGTGGACTAACCATCTGTCAGTGCGTAACGTCACGAAACGGACAGGCCTTTGATGGTGCACCCGGGAGGGGCTCGGCCCTGACCTGCGTGAACCCCCGTGCCGGGGGAGATAGGTCACATCCTGGGGGAGATTGGATCACGAACAGGCCCGAGCCTCGGAGTTTCCCGAGACCCGGGCCATGGCTTCACCGAACGTACCGCGACGGCTACGGTGCGCCCGCGGTACGGGGGTTCAGCTGAGGCGCTCGATGACCATCGCCATGCCCTGGCCGCCGCCGACGCACATCGTCTCCAGGCCGAACTGCTTGTCGTGGAACTGGAGGGAGTTGATGAGCGTGCCGGTGATGCGGGCGCCGGTCATGCCGAAGGGGTGGCCGACGGCGATGGCACCGCCGTTGACGTTCAGCTTCTCCAGCGGGATGCCGAGGTCGCGGTAGGAGGGGATCACCTGGGCGGCGAACGCCTCGTTGATCTCGACCAGGTCGATGTCGTCGATGGTCAGGCCGGCGCGGCCCAGCGCCTGCTTGCTCGCCTCGACCGGGCCGAGGCCCATGATCTCGGGGGAGAGGCCGGAGACGCCGGTGGAGACGATCCGGGCGAGCGGGGTGAGGCCGAGCTCGCGGGCCTTGGTGTCGCTCATGATGACCAGCGCGGCGGCGCCGTCGTTGAGCGGGCAGCAGTTGCCGGCGGTGACGAGTCCGTCCGGGCGGAAGACCGGCTTGAGGCCCTGGACGCCCTCCATGGTGACACCGGCGCGGGGGCCGTCGTCCTTGGAGATCACGGTGCCGTCGGGGAGCGTCACCGGGGTGATCTCGCGCTCCCAGAAGCCGTTCTTGATGGCTTCCTCGGCGAGGTTCTGCGAGCGGACGCCGAACTCGTCCATGTCCTGGCGGGTGACGCCCTTGAGGCGGGCCAGGTTCTCCGCGGTCTGGCCCATCGCGATGTACGGGTCGGGGACCAGGCCGTCCTCGCGCGGGTCGTGCCAGGTGGAGCCCTCCGACCCGGCGACGGCGGCGGTACGGGCCTCGGCCTCGGCGAACAGCGGGTTGCGGGTGTCCGGGAGGCTGTCGGAGTTGCCCTTGGTGAAGCGGGAGACCGTCTCGACGCCGGCCGAGATGAACACGTCGCCCTCGCCGGCCTTGATGGCGTGCAGGGCCATGCGGGAGGTCTGCAGCGAGGACGAGCAGTAGCGGGTGATGGTGCAGCCGGGGAGGTGGTCCATCCCCATCTGCACGGCGACCACGCGGCCGAGGTTGTTGCCCTGCTCGCCGCCGGGGAGGCCGCAGCCGAGCATCAGGTCGTCGATGTCGCGCGGGTCCAGCTCGGGGACCTTGGCGAGGGCGGCCTGGATGATCGTGGCGGTCAGGTCGTCCGGGCGCAGGTCCTTCAGGGAGCCCTTGAAGGCGCGGCCGATGGGGGAGCGGGCGGCAGAGACGATCACGGCTTCGGGCATCACGGCTCCAGTGGCATACCGGTTGGTTGGTGCGGGGCTTCTTGGGAAGTTACCCGGACGTATGGGCGGGGTCACGGGTGACGCCATGTGACATGGACCGCAACTGTCTAAGCGCTTGCTTGGACAGGCTGCACCCGCGGTCCCCCGCGCCGCGTACCCGCCCTCCCCGCCTTCCGCGTGCAGCCGCGCCGTGCCCGCCCGCTCTCCGCGGGCAGTCGTGCCGCAGGGCGGCACGGGTGGGCGCGACGGCACCCCGTGAGCGCCGGGCTGCGCGACACCTCCCGTCCGGCACCGACACCGCTCACCGGCGCTCGCCGGGTGCCGCTGCGCCCACCCGTGCCGCCCCAGCGGCACGACTGCCCGCAGCTGTGGCGGTTGCGGCGGTGGGTGGCGCGGCTGCCCGCCGTAGATGCCAGGTGTTACGACGGCTGGGCCGAAGGTTCTGGTTCTGTTTCCGTGACCCGCCGGCGCCGGCGGCGTTTCAGCAGGGCCCACGGCCCCCGCGCACCCGCCGGCATCGCCGCGGTGACCTCCGTACCCGCCTCCGACGCCGCCTCCGCCGCCGCCCGCGCCACCGGCAGGAACCCCTCCCGACGCGCGGCGTCCGGCCGTTCCTCCTCCGCCGGCCACAGCCCCAGCGCCGCGCACACCGTCGGCAGCACCGCCATCGCGGCCGTGGCGTACCCCTCCACCGAGGGGTGGTAGCTGTCCGGCCCGAACAGCTCCCGCGGGTTCGCCGCGAACTCCGGCCCCAGCAGGTCCCCCAGCGACACCGTCCGCCCGCCCTGCTCGACCGCCCCGATCGTCTGCGCCGCCGCCAGCTGCCGCGAGGCCCGCCGGGCCAGCCAGCGCAGCGGCTGCCGCACCGGCTCGACCGAGCCGAGGTCGGGGCAGGTGCCCACGACCACCTCCGCACCGGCCGTCCGCAGCCGCCGTACCGCCGACGACAGATGACGTACGGAACGGGTGGGCGGCATCCGATGGGTGACGTCGTTGGCGCCGACCATGATCACGCAGATGTCCGGCACCCGGGAGGGGTCCGCCAGCGCCCGCGTCACCTGCCGGTCCAGATCGTCGGAACAGGCCCCGGGCACCGCGACCGTGCTCAGTCCCACCGGACGTTCCGCGACCGCCGCGACCCCCGACGCCAGCAGCGCGCCCGGCGTCTGCCCGGCCCGGTGCACGCCCTGCCCGGCCGCCGTGGAGTCGCCCAGCATCGTCAGCCGCAGCGCCGGTTCGCCCGGCACCGTGTACGCGGCGCCGTACAGCCCGTCCGCGTTCGGTACGTGAGGAGTCGTACCGTTGCCCACCCGGCGCCGCGCCAGCTGGGCCTCGGCCACCAGGAGCCCCACGGCGGCCGCCCCGGCCAGTCCGATGCCCCCGCCGCCGTACGCCGCGCCGGCCGCGATCCGCCGGGCCACCCTCGCCCTCGACAAGCCCGTCATCCCTCGCCGCCACCTCCCTCGAACCCGTACACCCAGTGCTTGCCCCGTACGGACCGTGCTCCAATCCCCACAGCGAGTGAACGACCCGGCCGGGTTCGGACCGGCGAGGGCCTAGGCTGGCAGCACCACTACGACCACCTCTTTTGCAGCATCCGGAGACAACGGTGCAATTCCACGACTCGATGATCAGCCTCGTCGGCAACACCCCGCTGGTGCGGCTCAACAGCGTGACCAAGGGCATCAGGGCGACCGTCCTGGCCAAGGTGGAGTACTTCAACCCGGGCGGTTCCGTGAAGGACCGCATCGCCCTGCGCATGATCGAGGCGGCGGAGCGGAGCGGAGAGCTCAAGCCCGGCGGCACCATCGTCGAGCCGACCAGCGGCAACACCGGGGTCGGGCTCGCCATCGTGGCCCAGCAGAAGGGCTACAAGTGCATCTTCGTCTGCCCGGACAAGGTGTCCACGGACAAGATCAACGTACTGCGGGCCTACGGCGCCGAGGTCGTCGTCTGCCCGACCGCCGTGGACCCCGAGCACCCCGACTCCTACTACAACGTCTCCGACCGGCTGGTGCGCGAGACGCCGGGGGCCTGGAAGCCGGACCAGTACTCCAACCCCCACAACCCGCTCTCCCACTACCACTCCACCGGCCCGGAGCTGTGGGAGCAGACGGAAGGCAGGATCACCCACTTCGTGGCCGGCGTCGGCACCGGCGGCACCATCTCCGGGACCGGGCGCTACCTGAAGGAGGCCAGCGACGGCCGCGTGCAGGTGATCGGCGCCGACCCCGAGGGCTCCGTGTACTCCGGCGGCTCCGGGCGGCCGTACCTGGTGGAGGGCGTCGGCGAGGACTTCTGGCCGACCGCCTACGACCGTGATGTCGCGGACGAGATCGTCGCCGTCTCCGACAAGGACTCCTTCCAGATGACCCGCCGGCTCGCCAAGGAGGAGGGCCTGCTGGTCGGCGGCTCCTGCGGCATGGCGGTCGTGGCGGCGCTGGAGGTGGCCGCGCGGCTCGGTGAGGACGACGTGGTCGTCGTCCTGCTGCCGGACAGCGGCCGCGGCTACCTCAGCAAGATCTTCAACGACGAGTGGATGGCCGACTACGGCTTCCTGGAGGACGCCGGCCCCAGCGCCCGCGTCGGCGACGTCCTGAACGACAAGGAGGGTGGCCACATCCCCTCCCTCGTCCACATGCACCCCGACGAGACGATCGGCCAGGCCATCGAGGTGCTGCGCGAGTACGGCGTCTCGCAGATGCCGGTGGTCAAGCCGGGCGCCGGTCACCCGGACGTGATGGCCGCCGAGGTCGTCGGCTCGGTGGTGGAGCGGGAGCTGCTGGACGCGCTGTTCAGCAAGAGCGCCTCGCTGGACGACCCGCTGGAGAAGCACATGTCCGCGCCGCTGCCGCAGGTCGGCTCCGGTGAGCCCGTCGCGGACCTGATGGCCGTGCTCGGCAAGGCGGACGCGGCGATCGTCCTCGTCGAGGGCAAGCCGACCGGCGTGGTCAGCCGCCAGGACCTGCTGTCCTTCCTGGCCAAGACCGGTAAGTGACGGGGCGTCGGGCGAAACCACCGGTGAACCCGCGGTGAACGGCCGGGCGTTGGCGCGTTCGTGATCTTCGTGGACTTCGCGGAAGTGGTACGAGCGTGTCACGTCCGCGCAGCACTCGCTTAACACGGGTCCGGCAGATTGGTCGGTGTCGGCGGAACGGGAGCGGCTCCCCGTTCCGGCCGGCTGCGAACGGCGTCGAAGGACCTCCGGAGCGGCTCCCGGACCTCCATGGACGCCCCGGACGCGCAGCCTGCCTCAACGGGCGCGCGTCCCCCGCGGGGACCGCCGTCGTCCCGCCCCCCGGTGACGGGGGTGCGGCGGTCCCCGCGGAGCGCTCGCCTCAGTCGTCCCAGTCGCTGTCCCGAGCCGGCTTGCGGCGACCGAAGAGACCCGGATTGTTCCGCGCGGCCTGGACGACGTTGACGCCGACGATGCCCAGCCAGGCGACCAGCAGTCCGGGCAGGTCGGCCACGCCCCCGCCGATCGCGGACAGCGGCACCGCCAGGACCAGCGAGACGATGCCGAAGCCGAAGCGCTCGCCCCAGGAGTCCGTGGCCTGCGGCGACCGGGAGTCCCGGGCCACCGTCATCTGCTGCTCGGCGAACTGCCGGCGCACCCGGCGCTCCACCACGCCGTCGATGCGCTGATCGACCTTCTCCAGGAACGAGTCGACCAGCGCGGACTCGTACTCCTCGCCCAGCTCCCTGCGGGCCTGCAGGGAGGCGTCGAGTTCCTTCTTCAGCTCGGTGTCCCGCGCGTCCATTCCGGTCATGCGGTCCACGGTAGGCAGGCGGGAGGGCGATGACACTGGGGGTAACCCCCCTCTCGGTCTCGGGTTCGCCGCGCCACTACTTCTTGCACATCTTCTCGTCGGCCCTGGACTGCTGCGCGTCGACCTTCTTCGGCGGCGCGATGGGGGTGCCGGCCTCCTTGAAGTCGGGGCCGAGGGTGAGCGTCATCGGGGTCGTCGCGTCGGCGTCCTCCGTGCCGGGCTTCATGGCCGAGGCGGGCAGACCCATCAGGTCGGCGAGCTTGCGGGCCTGGTCGGCCTGGTTCGGGGCGTACTCCAGCCGGGTCTTGTCGACGTCGGCCGGGGCGTCGCCCTCGTTGGCGGACCTGGCCACGCCCTGGCTGGTCTGCAGCCAGGCCAGGGTGGCCTGCGCGGCGCCGTCCGGGCCGCCGCCGTTGAGGACGTCGACGCGGACCTCGGACGCCTCCGCCCGCGTGCCCTCCAGCAGCTCGGCCTGCTTGTCCTTGGCGTCCTTCTCCTTCTTCTTCACCTCGGTGAGGGAGACGTCGTTCTGCAGCATGCTGAAGAGCTTCGGGGCCTCGCTCGGGTGCGGGACGACGGTGACGGGCGTGGGCTCGGCCGGGTTGTCGACCACCGGCAGGGTCATCAGGGTGATGTTCTTCAGGTCGATCTTGGCGAGTTCCCTGGCGAGGGCGAGCAGCTTGCTGGGGCTGCCTATGCCCTTGTCCACGGTGAGGGACTTGGTGGCCGCGTCGGCGACGTCGAGCATCTTCGACGGGCTGTCCAGCGTGTCCTCCTTGAGCTGGCGGAGCATCGACGCGACGAACTTCTGCTGCATCTCGATCCGGTCCAGGTCGCTCTCGTTCTTCAGACCGTGCCGGTTGCGGAGGAAGGAGAGCGCGTCCTCGCCCTCGATGGTGCTTTCCCCTTTCGGCAGGTCGAGTCCGGAGCCGCCGTCCAGGTCCTTGAGGGGCTCGTCCAGGCACACCTTGACGCCGCCGACCGCGGTGGACAGCGTCTTGACCGCGTTGAAGTCGAACATCATGAAGTGGTCGAGCTCGAGGCCGGTGATCTCCTCGACGGTGAGCATGGTGCAGCCCGGATCGCGGCCGTTCACACCATAGGACTCGTTGAACTTGGTGGGGACCGTCGAGCCGGGGATCTTCTTGGTGGAACCGTCGGACTGTATGGACTCGCAGTCCGGGATGTCGATCACCAGGTCGCGGGGGATGCTCACCACGGTCGCGTTGGTGCGGTCCTCGGACATGTGGAAGAGGAGCGTGGTGTCGGCGTGGCCGGTGACGTTGTCCCGGTTGCCGTAGGCCTCGTTGCCCTCGCCGGTGCGGACGTCGTTGCCGATGACCAGGAGGTTGACCGGCCCGTCCCCCACGGCCTCGTTACTGCCCACGTCGCCGATGTCGACGGTGTCGATGTTGCCGGAGAGGCGGTCGTACCAGTAGTACGCGAACGCCGAACCCCCCACGAGGACCAGACCGAGGACGCCTCCCGTCCACATCAGCGCCTTCTTCTTGCCGCTCCGCTTCGGCTTGCGCTTGCGGCGGCCATGGCCGGGCGTGTCCTCCGGTGTGGACGCCGGCGCCGGCGCCGGTGCGGCGCGGCGGCCGCGCTGGCCGGGAACGCGGGCGGGCGCGGTGGAACCGGGGTGCGGGGCGCTGCGGGGGCGGGGCGTCTGCGGCTGCTCCGCTGAATCGTTCAGCCGCAGTTCGTATTCGCCGGTCTCCGGGTTGAGTACCCACTGGTCGGCAGGGTCGGTTCCGTCCGCCTGCCCACGACTTCGCGCGTCCACGCCTGTACCAGTCCTCCGTCGGGTGCCACATGGGTCGCCTGCGCCCCAAGGCGCTCTGTTGTTCGATGAGTTACGCTATCCGGCCCGTTCGGGATGTGGTGACGTCGTAGCAAAATCGTCGAGTTCCGGATCTGTCGCCGAAACGGGCACAGTGTGCGATCCCCACCCATCGCGGCGTGCGGTCGGCGTGGCCCCGTACGCGCCTGTATAACGGTATGCAGGAATATCGATGGGTGAATAGGCCGAGGCGTCGAGACGTCGAGGCGTCCGAGGGGGAGTCAGGTCATGAGTGGCGGCACCGAGAGCCCTGCCGCGCGTCTCCAGGCGCTCTTCGAGGGGCACCGGCTGACGCCGACCCAGCGGCGCATCGCGCACAGCATGGTGCGGCGCGCCGCCGACGTGCCGTTCCTGTCCAGCGTGGAGCTGGCCGAACTGGCCGGGGTCAGCCAGCCGTCCGTGACCCGGTTCGCCGTCGCCCTCGGCTTCGACGGCTACCCCGCCCTGCGCCGGCACCTGCGCGAGGTCGCGCCCGCCGAGCCGGCGCCGGAGACCGGCTCGTACAACGAGTACCAGCAGGCCGTCGAGGCCGAGATCGAGAACCTGCGGCATCTGGCGGAGGTGCTGGCCGACCCCCGGCCGGTGCGGCAGGCGGGCCGGGTGCTGGCCGGGAGCCGGCCGCTGCCCGTGCTGGGGCTGCGGGCCGCGGCGGCCCAGGCGCACGGGTTCGCCTACTTCGCCGCCAAGGTCCACACGGACGTACGGCTGCTCAACGAGGGCGGCACGATGCTCCACGACCGGATCGACGCCGCCGCGCGGGCCGGGGCGAGCGCCCTGCTGTGCTTCGCGCTGCCCCGGCATCCCCGCGAGGTCGTCGACGCCCTCGCCCACGCCAAGGAGACGGGGCTGACCGTGGTCACCGTCGCCGACTCCCCGTTCGCGCCGGTCGCCAAGGTGTCCGACCTGCTGCTGCCCGCCGCCGTCGGCACCGGGCTGGCCTTCGACACGGCGTGCGCGCCGATGCTGCTGGGCCGGGTGCTGCTGGAGGCGATGTGCGACGACCTGCCCGACGCGCAGGCACGGCTGGAGGAGTTCGACACGAAGGCGGCGGCGCGCGGGCTGTTCGTGGACTGACGGCGGGGGAGGTCCGCCCGTGTTCTCAGACTCGTCTCACCTTGCGCCACTAGCGTGCCTCTCTCAGGACATGCACAGGCATCGGAGGACGGGAGGCCGGACGTGACGCGCGGAGGACAGGGACTGGCCCGGGTGGCCGTCGTCGTACGGGCCGGGGCCGCGCCACTGTGGTGGCCGGGAGTGGTCGCGGCGGGCACCGGGGTGCTGGTGCCGGGGGTGACCGGGCGCCGGATCGGTGTACTGGCGGGCGCCGCGCTGTTCCTCGTGGCGGCGGCCGTCGTGGCGTACGGGCGGCGGGGACGGTACCGCGCGCTGGCCCGGTCGGCGGCCCGGGCGGGCAAGCACGACGTGCTCCAGGACCGGGCGGTGACCGTCCGCAACTGGCGCCGCGGACACCGCTGGTGGCTGCTGCTCGCCTTCGTCGCCGCGCTGGGCACGGCGTTCGTGGTACCCGCCGCCGGTGGCCTGCTGCTCGCCGGGTGCGGGGCGGGACTGCGGCTGAAGGCCGCCTGGATCGGGCGCCTGGAGCAGGCGGACGAGGTGCTGCTGTGGGTGCGCGTCGACTGGCTCCGCGCGGGGGCGGGACGGCCTGCGGGCAAGGTGGTCAAGGGGTACCGGACGACCGGTGTCGCGGCGGGCGACGCGGCTCCAGGCGGCTCCCGGCGGCGGGTCGCCGTGTCGGCTTGAGCGGTCGCGGTTCCGTGCGGGCGCGCCGGGTCGGTCGCGCCCGCACGGCGGAGCCGCACGTCGACACGGCCCCGCGCCCCTAGGGGAGCAGGGCGTCGGTGTGGGCGGCGCCCGATTCGGTCACGATCTCCTCGATCGTCTGGGGGGTGCGTACCGTCGCGAAGGCGATGCCTCCCGTGGCGTCCGGGGTGAAGCCGTGGATGCCGGGGCGGGGAAGTGAGTTGTAGGCGTAGTGGTGGGCGAAGTAGTACGCGCCCGTGTCCAGCGCCGCGGCGTAGTCGCCCTGTTCCAGCAGGGGCAGTGACTGGGCCCGGGCGAGCAGGTCGCCCGCGAAGCAGGCCGGTCCCGCCACGTCCTGCACGACGGCCGGGCCCTCCTTGGGCCGCCCCTTCGCGTCGTACGCGGCGATCCTCAGCGGCCACGACGCCGGCGCGTACACCGTCCGCGTCGCCACCTGCACACCGGCGTGCGTCACCGCGACCGGGCGCCCGCCCGCGCTCTTGGCGTACTCCACCCGCGCGACCACCGTGCCGTGCTTGGCCAGCAGCGACCGGCCGAACTCGGTGACCAGCCCGTACCGCCCGTCGAACAGCCCCGGCACCGTCTCGCTCAGCAGCCGCGCGTACCGTCCGTACGTCGGTGTGCTCGCCTCGGAGGCGAAGTTCACCGGCAGCCCGCCGCCGATGTCGACGGTGTCGACCTGGTGGCGTCCCGCGCGCCGGTTGATCTCCTCCGCCAGTCCGTACGTCTCCGCCACCCCCCGCGCCATCATCGTCAGCGCGATGCCCTGGGAGCCGGTGTGCGCGTGCAGCCGGGTCAGCCACGGCCGGTCCAGGTACGCCCGTACGACCCACTCCCGCGCGCCCTCGTCGCGCAGCGCCACCCCGAACTTCGAGGTCGCCGTCGCCGTGGACAGCGCCTCGATGGAACCGCCGCCGACCTGCGGGTTCACCCGGATGCCGACGGGGGAGCGGGAGCCGGATCCCGCCATCAGGGCGTCGAGGCGGGCCAGTTCCTGGGGGTTGTCCGCGTTGACGGCGATGCCCAGCGCGAGCGCCTCCCGCAGTTCGGCGGGGGTCTTGGCGGGCGAGTCGAGGACCGTACGCTCCGGCTCCACCCCCGCCGCCCGCGCCAGCGCCAGCTCACCCGGGCTGGCCACCTCCGCGCCGATGCCCTCCGCGCGCAGCAGCCGCAGCACCGGCACCAGCGGGCTCGCCTTCACCGCGAAGGCGTGCAGCACGGGTGTGCCGGGCGGCGTCACCGCCTCGAACGCCGCCCGCAGTTCGGCCGCCGACTCCCGGATGCCGGTCACGTCGAGCAGGGCCACCAGGGGGGTGTCGGTGTCGAGCAGCCCCTGCTCCACGGCGGCCCGCACCGCGGCGTCCCGCCGGGCCGCCCGTCCGTCGCCCCGCGGGTCCACCTCGTCCGTCAGGCCGTTGCCGTAAGCCACCGTGTCCCCCGTCCCTTCGGCGTTCTCCGTGTTCGCACGCATGCGTCCAGCCAAACATCCCTCTCCCGGCGGTGTCGGCACACCCCCTGTCTTGACTAGCTCTATTCAGAAGTCGAGGATGTGAATATCTGCAGTAATCGTCGGCAGTGATCCGCAGCATGAGGAGGCACACCATGGCCGGACCCGGACCCCGCCCCGTCCGAGCGCCGCGCGGCACCGAACCGAGCGCCCTGGGATGGCAGCAGGAGGCCGCCCTGCGGATGCTGCAGAACAACCTCGACCCCGAGGTCGCCGAGCACCCCGACAAGCTCGTCGTCTACGGCGGCACGGGGAAGGCGGCCCGCGACTGGCGCTCCTTCGACGCGATGGTGCGGACGCTGCGCACCCTCAAGCAGGACGAGACGATGCTCGTCCAGTCCGGCCGCCCCGTCGGCGTCATGCAGACCCACGAGTGGGCCCCGCGCGTCCTCATCGCCAACTCCAACCTCGTCGGCGACTGGGCCAACTGGGAGGAGTTCCGCCGCCTGGAGGCCCTCGGCCTGACCATGTACGGGCAGATGACCGCCGGCTCCTGGATCTACATCGGCACCCAGGGCATCCTCCAGGGCACCTACGAGACCTTCGCCGCCGTCGCCGCGAAGAAGTTCGGCGGCACCCTCGCCGGGACCATCACCCTCACCGCCGGACTCGGCGGGATGGGCGGCGCCCAGCCGCTCGCCGTCACCATGAACGACGGCGTCGCCGTCTGCATCGACTGCGACCCCCGCGCGATCGACCGCCGCATCGAGCACCGGTACCTCGATGTGAAGGCCGACTCGCTCGACCACGCCCTGCGGCTCGCCACCGAGGCCCGCGACGCCCGCCGACCGCTGTCCATCGGCGTCCTCGGCAACGCCGCCGAGCTGGTGCCGCAGCTGCTCGCCATGGGCGCGCCCATCGACATCGTCACCGACCAGACCTCCGCCCACGACCCGCTGGCGTACCTGCCGGTGGGCGTCGCCTTCGACGACATGGCGGACGCCGCCGCGAAGGACCCGGCCGGTTTCACCACTCGGGCCCGCGCGTCCATGGCCCGGCACGTCGAGGCGATGGTCGGCTTCCAGGACGCCGGCGCCGAGGTGTTCGACTACGGCAACTCCATCCGTGGTGAGGCGCAGCTCGCCGGGTACGAGCGCGCGTTCGCCTTCCCGGGGTTCGTGCCGGCGTACATCCGGCCGCTGTTCTGCGAGGGCAAGGGGCCCTTCCGGTGGGCCGCGCTGTCGGGTGACCCCGCCGACATCGCCAAGACCGACAAGGCGATCCTGGAACTGTTCCCGGAGAACGAGTCCCTGGCCCGGTGGATCAGGATGGCGGGGGAACGGGTGCACTTCCAGGGGCTGCCCGCGCGTATCTGCTGGCTGGGGTACGGGGAGCGGGACAGGGCCGGCGAGCGGTTCAACGACATGGTCGCGAGCGGGGAGCTGGCCGCGCCGATCGTCATCGGGCGGGACCATCTCGACTGCGGTTCGGTGGCTTCTCCCTATCGGGAGACCGAGGCGATGCTGGACGGGTCCGATGCGATTGCCGACTGGCCGCTGCTGAACGCGATGGTGAACGTGGCCTCCGGGGCGTCGTGGGTGTCCATCCACCACGGTGGGGGTGTGGGGATGGGGCGGTCGATCCACGCGGGGCAGGTGACCGTCGCCGACGGGACCGCGCTGGCGGGGGAGAAGATCCGGCGGGTGCTCACGAACGACCCCGGCATGGGTGTGATCCGGCATGTCGATGCCGGGTACGACATCGCGGAGTCGGTGGCGGGCTCGCGGGGTGTGCGGGTGCCGATGCGTGAGGGTGACCCGGCGTGAGCGGCGGCGACTCCTCGGTGCGGGCGGGCGGGTCGTCGCCGTCCGCGGGCCCGGCTGTGCCCACCCTCCCCCATAGCCCGAAAGGCATGGGAGGTACCCCCATCGCCCTGCGGAACGACTGCCCACAGCCTGTGCCGGCTGACGGTGCGCGGGCTGTGTCGGTCTCGGGTCGGGACGTGCCCTCCTTCAACGAGATGTGGCGGCAGTTGCTGCCCATCGGGCGTAGTTCCGTGTCCGGTGGCTATCGGCGGTTCGCGTGGGGCGGGGCCGATGCCGACTGCCGGGGGTGGTTCGAGGAGCAGGCCCGGGGGCGGGGGCTGGCGTACGAGGTCGACCGGAACGGGAATCAGTGGGCCTGGCTCGGGGATCCGGCCGACGGGGACGCTGTCGTCACCGGGTCGCATCTGGACTCCGTGCCGGACGGCGGGGCCTTCGACGGGCCCCTCGGGGTCGTGTCCGCCTTCGCCGCGCTGGACGAGCTGCGGCGGCGGGGCGTGCGGTTCGGCAAGCCGCTCGGCATCGTCAACTTCGGGGACGAGGAGGGCGCCCGTTTCGGGCTCGCCTGTGTCGGCTCCCGGCTCACCGCGGGCGCGCTCACCGTCGAGCAGGCCCACCGGCTCACCGACGGGGACGGCATCACGTTCCCGCGGGCCATGGAGGCCGCCGGACACGACCCGGACGCCATCGGCCCCGACCCCGAACGGCTCGGCCGCATCGGCGCCTTCGTCGAACTCCACGTCGAACAGGGCCGCGCCCTCGACCTGTCCGGCGACCGCGTCGGCATCGCGTCCGCCATCTGGCCGCACGGCCGCTGGCGGTTCGACTTCCGGGGCGAGGCCAACCACGCCGGCACCACCCGCCTCGCCGACCGGCGCGACCCCATGCTGCCGTACGCCGAGACCGTCGTCGCCGCCCGCCGCGAGGCCGAACTCGCCGGTGCCGTCGCCACCTTCGGCAAGATCGCCGTCGAGCCGAACGGCGTCAACGCCATCCCCTCCCTGGTGCGCGGCTGGCTCGACTCCCGCGCCGCCGACCAGAAGAGCCTGGACACCGTGGTGGACGGCGTGCGGGAGGCCGCCCGCGCCCACGCGCGGGAGCACGGCGTCACCCTCGACGTCGAGCGCGAGTCCTTCACCCCCGTCGTCGAGTTCGACCACGCCCTGCGCGACGAACTCGCCCGCATCCTCGGCACCGAAACCGACCTCAAGGTGCCCGTCCTCGGCACCGGCGCCGGACACGACGCCGGAATCCTCTCCGGACGCGTCCCGACCGCCATGCTGTTCGTGCGCAACCCCACCGGCGTCTCGCACTCCCCGGCCGAGTCCGCCACCGAGGACGACTGCGTGGCCGGGGTCCTCGCGCTCGCCGACGTACTGGAAGGACTGGTCGTCACGTGACCAAGAGGACCTACTGGGCGGAATACGCGTGGCTGGACGGCAACGTCGAGCCGGACGTGGCGCTCGACATCGCCGACGGCCGCATCACCGTGGTCCACAAGGAGACACCCGTCCCACCGCCCGGCGCGGAGGTGCTGCGCGGCCTCACGATTCCGGGCTTGGCCAATAGCCACAGCCATGCTTTTCATCGCGCGCTGCGCGGCACCGTCCAGGCGGGAAGCGGCCTACCCGGACTCGCCAACGCCCACAGGCACGCCGGTACACCTCCGCTTCGGCGGAGAGGAGAACGGGCGGCGGAACAGGCACCGGAATCATTCTGGGCGTGGCGAGACGTGATGTACGCCGTTGCGGACAGGCTCACCCCCGAAAGCTACTTCTCGCTCGCCCGCGCGACCTACGCCGAGATGGCGCTGGCCGGCATCACCACCGTCGGCGAGTTCCACTACGTCCACCACGCCCCCGGCGGCACGCCCTACGCCGACCCCAACGCCATGGGCGAGGCGCTCATCGAGGCCGCCGCCGAAGCCGGTGTCCGCATCACCCTCCTCGACACCGCCTATCTCTCCTCCGGCTTCGGACAGCCGCCCACCACCCACCAGCTCCGCTTCTCCGACGGCGACGCGGACGCCTGGGCCCAGCGCTGTTCAGTTCTCAAGGAACGGGATCACGCACGGATCGGGGCGGCCGTCCACTCCGTACGGGCCGTACCGGCGGAGCAGTTGGCGACCGTGGCGCGGTGGGCCGAGGAGCGGCGGGCCCCGCTCCATGTGCACCTGTCCGAGCAGACCGCCGAGAACGACGCCTGCCGGGAGGCCCACGGCTGCACCCCGACGCAGCTCCTGGCCCTGCACGGTGTTCTCGGACCGCGCACCACCGGTGTCCACAACACCCACCTCACCGCCGAGGACATCGCCCTCATCGGCGGCAGCGGCACCGGCACCTGCATGTGCCCGACGACCGAACGCGACCTCGCCGACGGCATCGGACCCGCCGCCGCCCTGCAGAACGAGGGCTCCCCGCTCTCCCTCGGCTCCGACAGCCACGCCGTGATCGATCTGCTCGAAGAGGCGCGCGCGCTGGAGCTGAACGAGCGGCTGCGCACCCGCACCCGCGGCCACTGGACGGCCGCCGCCCTGCTGCGGGCCGCCACCGCCGACGGACACGCCGCCCTCGGCTGGGACGACACCGGCCGCATCGAGGCCGGGGCACGCGCCGACCTCACCACCATCGCGCTCGACTCGGTCAGGACAGCGGGGCCGCTGCCCGGGCTCGGCGCCGAGACGGCCGTATTCGCGGCAACGGCAGCGGACGTACGGCACACGGTCGTGGCGGGCCGGCACGTCGTGCGCGACGGGGCGCACACGCTCGTCCCCGATGTGCCCGGAGCCCTCGCACAGGCAGTCGAAGCCCTGCGCGCCTGACGACCCCCCATGAGGACACCATGAGCAGCACCGTCATCAGCAACATCGCCACACTGGTCACCAACGACCCCTCCCTCGGCGACGATTCTCCCCTCGGTCTGGTCCGGGACGCGGCCGTCGTCATCGAGGGCGACCGAGTCGTGTGGACCGGTGAATCAAGCAAAGCACCCGCCACTGACAACCGGGTCGACGCCGAGGGCAGGGCGGTCCTGCCGGGCTTCGTCGACTCCCACTCCCACCTGGTCTTCGCCGGTGACCGCACCGAGGAGTTCAACGCCCGGATGTCGGGCCGCGCCTACAGCGCCGGCGGCATCCGCACGACCGTCGCCGCCACCCGGGCCGCAAGCGACGGGGAACTGGAGGCGAACCTCACCCGTTTCCTCGACGAGGCGCTCCGCCAGGGCACCACGACCTTCGAGACCAAGTCCGGCTACGGCCTGACCGTCGAGGACGAGGCCCGCGCCCTGCGCCTGGCCGCCCGTCACACCGACGAGGTCACCTATCTCGGCGCCCACATCGTCGCGCCCGAGTACGCCGAGGACCCGGCCGGATACGTGGCCCTGGTCACCGGCGAGATGCTGGACGCCTGCGCGCCGCACGCCCGCTGGATCGACGTCTTCTGCGAGAAGGGCGCCTTCGACGGCGACCAGGCCCGCGCGATCCTCACCGCCGGAAAGGCGAAGGGCCTGCACCCGCGCGTCCACGCCAACCAGCTCTCCCACGGCCCCGGCGTCCGGCTCGCCGTCGAGCTCGACGCGGCCAGCGCCGACCACTGCACCCACCTCACCGACGCCGACGTGGACGCCCTCGCGAACAGCCGTACCGTCGCCACCCTGCTCCCCGGCGCCGAGTTCTCCACCCGCGCCGAGTGGCCGGACGCCCGGCGGCTCATCGACGCCGGGGCCACGGTCGCGCTGTCCACCGACTGCAACCCCGGCTCGTCCTTCACGTCCTCCGTCCCCTTCTGCGTCGCCCTCGCGGTGCGGGACATGGGGATGACGCCGGACGAGGCCGTCTGGTCGGCCACCGCGGGCGGCGCGGCGGCCCTGCGCCGCACCGACATCGGCCGGCTGACCCCGGGCGCGTACGCCGACCTCACCCTTCTCGACGCCCCGAGCCACGTCCACCTCGCCTACCGGCCCGGCGTGCCGCTGGTCGCGGGCGTGTGGCGACGGGGCGTACGCAGGGTGTGAGGGGGACGCGAGGCGCCCAGGACGTCCCGAAGCCCGGACGTCCCGAAGCCAGGACATCCCGAAGGGGGGCGGCCCGGTCTCGGACCGCCCCCCTTGAGGACAAGCGTCATCCGGTGAGGATCACTCCTCGACCGTGAGCCCCTTGCGCAGTTTCACCAGGGTCCGCGACAGCAGGCGGGAGACGTGCATCTGGGAGATGCCCAGTTCCTCGCCGATCTCCGACTGGGTCATGCCCGCGACGAAGCGCAGGGAGAGGATCTTCCGGTCCCGCGGCGGCAGTTCGGCGATCAGCGGCTTCAACGACTCGACGTACTCGATGCCTTCGAGCCCGTGGTCCTCGTATCCGATCCGGTCCGCCAGGGCGCCCTCGGCGTCGTCCTCCTCCGGCTGGGCGTCCAGCGAGGAGGCGGTGTAGGCGTTCGACGCCGCCATGCCCTCGACGACCTCCTCGTTGCTGATGCCCAGGCGCTCGGCCAGCTCGGCCACCGTCGGCGCGCGGTCGAGCTGCTGGGCCAGCTCGTCACCGGCCTTGGCCAGGTCGAGCCGGAGCTCCTGCAGCCGGCGCGGCACCCGCACGGACCACGAGGTGTCGCGGAAGAAGCGCTTGATCTCGCCGATGATGGTGGGCATCGCGAACGTGGGGAACTCCACGCCGCGCGACAGCTCGAAGCGGTCGATCGCCTTGATCAGGCCGATGGTGCCGACCTGGATGATGTCCTCCATCGGCTCGCTGCGCGAACGGAAACGGGAGGCGGCGAACTTGACCAGGGCGAGGTTCAGCTCCACGAGCGTGTTGCGTACGTACGAATACTCGTGGGTGCCTTCCTCGAGCGACTCCAGGCGCTCGAAGAGGGTCTTGGACAGAGCCCGCGCGTCGACCGGGCCCACCTCGTCGTACGGGGGGATCTCCGGGAGTCCGGCGAGTAGGTCGTCCGGGACGACGACCGGGTCGTCCTGCTCGATGGGATCCAGATGTTCCGGAGGGAGTGTCGACGTCGCTTTCGGGGTACGCGATGCGTCGAGCCGGGGTGACATGATGTCCTCCATCGTTCTCGGCATATGGCTGCCGAAGCCGATACGTGCACTGCGGTGTGCGGCGCCTCCAAAGCCGGCCGTGTCGGTTGCGTGTTCCTACTAGCCCTACCCGCTTTCCCGAGCCGACCGCAAGTGCGTTCTGTTCGTATATGTCCGTTTGTGCGTGATTGTTAGGCTGTCGGAGCATGGCCGGAAGGCGTAATGTTCGAGGACGTCAGCAGGCAGCCACGAGGTCGGGAGAGAGAGACGGCATGGACCGCGGGACGGTCGGCAGCGCACAGTCTGGCCGGCTTCTGGTCGAGGTGCGAGAAGAGGGCCCCAGTGCCGTCGTGACCCCGGCGGGTGAGTTGGATCACCACACCGCCGATCTGTTGCGTGAGCCACTGGAGGACTGCCTCGCCAAGGGATTCAAGCGGCTTGTCATCGACTGCTCCCGGCTGGAGTTCTGTGACTCCACGGGGCTGAACGTGCTGCTCGGTGCCCGGCTGAAGGCCGAGGCGGCCGGGGGCGGGGTCCATCTCGTGGGGATGCAGCCCGTCGTCGCGCGGGTGTTCGAGATCACGGGGGCGGACGCGGTGTTCACCGTCCACGACACTCTCGAGGCGGCCCTGGCCGACGATTCGGCGTGACCCGCGCGGGCACGCCCGGCGGGGCGCTCCCGTCACTCCCGTCGTCGGAGAGTCCCTTCCGTCGCGCCTTTTCGTGCGAATACGGGGGTGTCCCCTCGGCCCGCTCGGGCAGGAGACACCCTGAACACGCCGGGCACGGTGGTCGCGAGGGCGCCGGGAACCGGATGTGCCGTATCCGCGTGACCGACCGAGTACGGAAACTTTTGAATCGTGAACTGGTGACACGGTGAGGTGAAGCGCTGATGAGCACCACCCGGCCCTACCCGCCGGGCGACCGCGGTCCGGAGCCCAGCGGCGCTTCCGGGACGCCAGGGGGCGGCGCGCCGGCGGGGGGCGCGCCCGACGGGGGCGTCGCCGTGCCCACCGCGTCACCGGAGTCCTCCCAGGTCCGCCGGCTGAGCTTCGACGGCCAGAGCGGCGTCGTACCGCTCGCCCGTGACTTCACCCGCCAGGCGCTGTACGCGTGGGGCTGGCTGCCCGCCGCCACCGCCGATCAGCGGGCCGCCGCCGAGGACGTCCTGCTCGTCGTCTCCGAGCTGGTCACCAACGCCTGTCTGCATGCCGAGGGGCCGGATCATCTGGCCATCACCTGTGACAAGAAGGTGATCCGGATCGAGGTCACCGACCGGGGGACGGGGCAGCCGGCCCCGCGCACCCCGCACCGGGCGGGGCGGCCGGGGGGCCACGGCATGTTCATCGTGCAGCGGCTCTGTCTGGACTGGGGGGTCGTGCGGGCTCCGGAGGTCGCGGGCAAGACGGTCTGGGCGGAACTCGGGGCACCCGCGTAGGTCCGGCCCGCCCCGCCGTGCCCGGATTCCCGCACCGGTCCTGACCCGAAGGTTTTCGCCCCCGCCGCCCCTTCCCGTCCCGAACCTGGGGCTCCGCCCCAGACCCCGCTCCTCAAACGCCGGAGGGGCTGGATGTCAGCCCCTCCGGCGTTTGAGGAGCGAGGGTCCGGGGGCAGCGCCCCCGGGGGACGGGAATGGGAAGGGGCGGCGGGGGCGGAAGAAGCAAGTGGCCGTACGCGCCCCGCGAACGCCCGAAGGGCCCCGCATCCATCGGATGCGGGGCCCTTCGGCGAGCCGGGGGGAAGGCTCAGCGCACGTCGCCCATGAGGGCCTTGACCTTGTTGCGGTACATCCACACCGCGATACCGGCGACCACCGCGAGGCTCGCCTCCATCGCGACGATGCCCGTCTTGTTCAGGTCGACACCGGCGATGGAGAGCAGACCGGTCGTGGCGTCACCGGCGGTGACGGCCAGGAACCAGACGCCCATCATCTGCGAGGCGTACTTCACCGGCGCCATCTTCGTGGTGACCGACAGACCGACCGGGGAGAGCATCAGCTCACCGCAGGTCTGGACGAAGTAGATCGCCACCAGCCACAGCGCGGCCGCCTTGTGGCCGCCGTCCGCGATGGCCAGCGGGGCCAGGAAGAGGAAGAAGGACGCGCCGACCAGGACCAGGCCGAACGAGAACTTCACGATCGTGCTCGGCTCCTTGCCGCGCCGGGCGAGCGCCAGCCACACGGTGGCGAAGACCGGGGCCAGGGCCATGATGATGACCGGGTTGACCGACTGGAACCAGGAGACCGGGAACTCCCAGCCGAAGACGCTGGTGTCGGTCGAGGAGTCGGCGAAGATCGCCAGGGTCGAACCGCCCTGGTCGTAGATCATCCAGAAGACGGCCGCGGCGACGAAGAACCAGATGTACGCGGACATCTTCGACTGCTCGGCGCGGTCCAGGTCCTTGTCCCGCTTGATGCGGGTCAGCACCAGCACCGGGATGATCACGCCGAGCAGGGTCAGCGGGACCAGGATCCAGTTCAGGGTGTAGACGCCGGAGAAGCCGACGATCGCGTAGAAGACGACGGCGAGCGCGGCCCAGAACGCGGCCTTGCGCAGCGTGGAGGTCTTCTCCTGAGCCGACAGCGGCTTCGGGACCACGCTGGAGTGGGGGGCCAGGTGGCGGCTGCCGAGCAGGAACTGGACCACGCCCAGGCCCATGCCGACCGCGGCGAGCGCGAAGCCCAGGTGCCAGTTGACGCTCTCGCCGATGGTGCCGATGATCAGCGGCGCGGCGAAGGCACCCAGGTTGATGCCCATGTAGAAGACGGTGAAGCCACCGTCCCGGCGCGGGTCGTCCGGGCCCTGGTAGAGCTGGCCGACCATCGTGGAGATGTTGGCCTTCAGCAGACCGGAACCGACAGCGACCAGGCCGAGCCCCGCGTAGAAGGTGCCGGAGGACGGCAGGGCCAGCGTCAGGTGGCCCAGCATGATGACGCCGCCGGCGACGGCGACGGTCTTGCGGGGGCCCCAGACACGGTCGCCGAACCAGCCGCCCGGCATCGTGAGCAGGTACACCAGCGAGAGGTACACCGAGTAGATCGCGGTCGCGGTGCCGGCACTGAGGCCGAGGCCGCCCGGCGCGACCAGGTACAGCGGGAGCAGAGCCCTCATGCCGTAGTAGGAGAAACGCTCCCACATCTCGGTCATGAAGAGAGTGGCCAGTCCGCGGGGGTGGCCGAAGAAGGTCTTCTCGGATCCGGGGGTGCCCGGAGTGACCGAGTCCTTCGTCAGGCTGGACGCCATGGTCGATCCTTGCTGGTCGGGACGCGTCGCGCGAGCGTGTACGCGCCCGGTGGGGGGCGGCCGGCACCGGCGAGGCCGTACCGTCCACCCCACGCCCGGGGGAGGGCCGCTCCGGGGCGCGGAACGGCGGACGGCGACCACCGGGATCCACGCCCCACCGTGCGTCTGCGCGCGACGGGGCCCGGCCACAGGTCATTCCTTCCGGGGCCGGCGCACAGGCCGGCCCGCACACAAAAGAGACCCTCGGCGTCAACTGCGCCAAAGGTCCCCGTGGTGCAACAGGCGTTGATTCACCATACGGCAGGACAGTGCCGGATATGGAAGGACTTGAGACACGGATCACAGGTTTTGCTGGAACCGTGATCACCCATTCGAAGGTCCCTCCTAGGTTCGCACCCCACAGCCGCAGGCGCGAACCGGGGCCGCCGCGGGTGAGAAACGGGTATGCCGGAGGTAAGAGTCAACGCCCGCGATCACACCCCGGGCCCCGTGGCGGCGGGACTACCATCACTGACATGACCCGTGTACTGCTCGCCGAGGACGACGCGTCCATCTCGGAGCCGCTGGCCCGCGCCCTGCGCCGGGAGGGATACGAAGTCGAGGTGCGCGAGGACGGACCCACCGCGCTCGAAGCCGGCATGCAGGGCGGTGTCGACCTGGTGGTGCTGGACCTCGGACTGCCCGGCATGGACGGTCTGGAGGTCGCCCGCCGGCTCCGCTCCGAGGGGCATACGGTTCCCCTGCTGATCCTGACCGCGCGCGCCGACGAGGTGGACACGGTCGTCGGCCTGGACGCGGGCGCCGACGACTACGTCACCAAGCCGTTCCGGCTCGCCGAGCTGCTGGCCCGGGTCCGGGCCCTGCTGCGGCGCGGTTCCGCCGAGCCCCAGCAGCCGCCCGCCACCCACGGCGTGCGCATCGACGTCGAGTCGCACCGGGCCTGGATGGGCGACGAGGAGCTCCAGCTCACCGCGAAGGAGTTCGACCTGCTGCGGGTCCTGGTGCGGGACGCGGGCCGGGTCGTCACCCGCGACCAGCTGATGCGCGAGGTCTGGGACACCACCTGGTGGTCCTCCACCAAGACCCTCGACATGCACATCTCCTGGCTGCGCAAGAAGCTGGGCGACGACGCGGCCAACCCCCGCTACATCGCGACCGTGCGCGGTGTGGGCTTCCGCTTCGAGAAGAGCTAGCCGAAACCCCGTGGGTTTCCGTTTGGGTAAGAGGACATGCGCCGCCGCCTGATCCAGTCCACGCTCGCCGTGGTGCTCGTCGTGATCGCCGTCTTCGGCGTCTCCCTGGTGATCGTCGAGACCCGCACCATCAGCGAGAGCGCCAGGGAGCGGGTGGAGTCCGAGGCGGTCCGGCTGGCCAGCATCGTCGACAGCCGGCTGCTCGTCGAGGACAAGGTCACCGCCGAGATCATCAGCGACCAGGTCACCGAGGACCGGTACGCCGTCATCAGGATCCCCGGCAAGCCGCCCATCGAGGTCGGCACCAAACCGGACGGCGACGTCATCAGCGCCACGGCACCCGGCGAGGAGGGCGAGACGGTCACCGTCCAGGAGCCGCGCTCCTCGGTGACCCGGGAGGTCGGCCGTACGCTGCTGATCATCGTCCTGGTGGCGCTGCTCGCGGTGGTCGCGGCGGTGCTGCTGGCGATCCGCCAGGCCAGCAGGCTCGCCTCCCCGCTGACCGACCTCGCGGAGACCGCCGAGCGCCTCGGCTCCGGCGACCCCCGCCCCCGCCACCGCCGCTACGGCGTCCCCGAGCTGGACCGGGTCGCGGACGTGCTGGACCGCTCCGCCGAGCGCATCGCCCGCATGCTGACCGCCGAGCGGCGCCTCGCCGCCGACGCCTCCCACCAGCTGCGCACCCCCCTCACCGCCCTGTCCATGCGCCTGGAGGAGATCACCCTCACCGACGACCCGGACACGGTGAAGGAGGAGGCCACGATCGCGCTGACGCAGGTGGAGCGGCTGACGGACGTGGTGGAGCGACTGCTGACCAACTCCCGGGACCCGCGCACCGGCTCCGCGGTCACCTTCGACCTCGACGAGGTGATCCAGCAGCAGCTCGCCGAGTGGCGCCCCGCCTACCGCAGCGCGGGCCGCGCGATCGTCACCTCCGGCAAGCGGAAGCTACGGGCGGTGGGCACGCCGGGCGCGGTCGCCCAGGTGCTGGCGGCGCTGATCGAGAACTCGCTGATGCACGGGGGCGGCACGGTCGCCCTGCGCACCCGCGTCACCGGCAACCAGGTCGTCGTCGAGGTCACCGACGAGGGGCCGGGTGTCCCCGCCGACCTGGGCGCGCGGATCTTCGAACGGGCGATCAGCGGCCGCAACTCCACCGGCATTGGCCTCGCCGTCGCCCGCGACCTGGCGGAGGCGGACGGCGGCCGTCTGGAGATGCTCCAGGCCAGTCCGGCCGTCTTCGGCCTGTTCCTCTCCCGCACACCGCCGCAGAAGTCCCCGGACGACGAGTCCCGCCGGACGGTGCGCTGACGGCTACGGCACGCGCTGCGTCGCGTGGGAGCCGCGGGAGCCGTCGGCGGGGGCGCCCCGCGTCACCGGCTCCCGCACCGGCAGCGCGCGGAAGACCCAGGTGCGGTACGACCAGAAGCGGAACAGGGTCGCCACGCCGATGCCGAGGAACTTGAAGATGTTGCTCTGCAGCGGGCTGTCCCAGCCGAAGCCGTACGTCGCCGTGTACAGCACACCGTTCTCGATCACCAGGCCGACCGCGCTGAACAGCAGGAACAGCGTCATCTCCCGGGTGCGCCCGGACTTGTCGCGGTCCCGGTAGGCGAAGTAGCGGAAGCCGATGTAGTTGAAGACGATCGCCACGACGGTCGCGATGACGCTCGCCCGCACCACCTGGAGGTCCGTCACCTGCCGGACCAGGTTGAACACGAGGAGGTTGACCAGCAGACCCATGCCGCCGACCGCGCCGAACTTCACGACCTCACGGACCAGCCGGTCGATCCGCTCCCGTACGGTGCCGCGCGGGGCCGTGGTCGGAGGCGCAGAGGAACCGTTTCCCATGGTGGTGCGGGCCCCCGTCCATCGGTTGGCGTCAACCAGACCATGCTAACCACCCGGCTGCGCGATCTTCCTGCGGACGAGGATGACGACCGCGGACCGCCCGGAGATCGTCGGAGGACCGTCCGGAGATCGCCCGCGCACCGTCCGGGAGGAGGCCGGTAAATCGGCCACGGTGGCTCGGCCGATACCCTGGGGGCGTGACGTTCCCGGTAGTCGGCATGGTCGGCGGCGGCCAGCTCGCTCGTATGACACACGAGGCGGGCATCCCGCTCGGCATCAAATTCAAGCTCCTCAGTGACACTCCGCAGGATTCCGCGGCGCAGGTCGTCGGCGATGTCGTCGTCGGCGACTACCGCGACCTGGAGACGCTGCGCGCGTTCGCGCGCGGCTGCGACGTGATCACCTTCGACCACGAGCACGTGCCCACCGAGCACCTCAGGGCCCTGGAGGCGGACGGCATCCCCGTCCGTCCGGGCCCCGACGCGCTGGTGCACGCCCAGGACAAGGGCGTGATGCGCGCGAAGCTCGACGCGATCGGGGTGCCGTGCCCGCGGCACCGCATCGTCGCCGACCCGGCGGACGTGGCCGCGTTCGCGGCGGAGCTCGAAAGGGGCGGGCCCGAAGGGCCCTCCGGCAAGGGCGGTGGTGGGCGACGGGCGGGCGGCTTCCCGGTCGTGCTGAAGACCGTCCGCGGCGGCTACGACGGCAAGGGCGTGTGGGTCGTCGGCTCCGTCGAGGAGGCCGCCGAGCCGTTCAAGGCCGGCGTTCCCGTCCTCGCCGAGGAGAAGGTCGACTTCGTGCGCGAGCTGGCCGCCAACGTGGTCCGCTCCCCGCACGGGCAGGCCGTCGCCTACCCCGTCGTCGAGTCGCAGCAGGTGGGCGGCGTCTGCGACACGGTGATCGCGCCCGCGCCCGACCTCGACGAGGCCCTCGCGCTGAAGGCCGAGGAGATGGCGCTGAACATCGCGGGGGAACTCGGCGTCGTCGGCCACCTCGCGGTCGAGCTGTTCCAGACCCGCGACGGCCGCATCCTCGTCAACGAGCTCGCGATGCGCCCGCACAACTCCGGACACTGGTCCATGGACGGCGCGATCACCTCGCAGTTCGCCAACCACGTCCGCGCCGTCCTCGACCTCCCGCTCGGCGACCCCCGCCCGCGCGCCAAGTGGACGGTCATGGTCAACGTCCTCGGCGGCGACTACCCGGACATGTACTCCGCGTACCTGCACTGCATGGCCCGCGACCCCCAGCTGAAGATCCACATGTACGGCAAGGACGTGAAGCCCGGCCGCAAGGTGGGCCACGTCAACACCTACGGCGACGACCTGGACGACGTGCTGGAGCGCGCCCGTCACGCAGCCGGCTACCTGAGAGGCACGATCACCGAATGAGCCCAGTTGTCGGCATCGTCATGGGGTCGGACTCCGACTGGCCCGTCATGGAAGCGGCGGCCAAGGCCCTCGACGAGTTCGAGATCGCCTACGAGGTCGACGTGGTCTCCGCGCACCGCATGCCCCGCGAGATGATCGCGTACGGCGAGCAGGCCGCGGACCGGGGACTCAAGGTGATCATCGCGGGCGCGGGCGGCGCCGCCCACCTGCCCGGCATGCTCGCCTCGGTCACCCCGCTGCCCGTCATCGGGGTGCCCGTGCCGCTGAAGTACCTCGACGGCATGGACTCCCTGCTGTCCATCGTGCAGATGCCGGCCGGTGTCCCGGTCGCCACCGTCTCCGTGGCCGGCGCCCGCAACGCGGGCCTGCTCGCGGCCCGCGTCCTCGCCGCCCACGACGAGGAACTCCTCGGCCGGATGCGGGAGTTCCAGCAGGAGCTGAACGACCAGGCCACCGAGAAGGGCAAGCGGCTGCGCGCCAAGGCCGAGGGCTCCGGCGCCGGCTTCGGCTTCGGGAAGTGACGCGGATGACCTCGCTGGACCAGGCCCGGGAGCTGCTGCGCGAGTTCCCCGTCGTCGACGGGCACAACGACCTGCCGTGGGCACTGCGCGAACAGGTCCGCTACGACCTCGGCGCCCGCGACATCGCCGGCGACCAGTCCGCCCACCTGCACACCGACCTCCCCCGGCTGCGCGCGGGCGGGGTCGGCGCGCAGTTCTGGTCGGTGTACGTCCGCGCGGACCAGCCCGACCCGGTGCCGGCCACGCTGGAACAGATCGACTGCGTACGGCAGTTGCTGGCCCGTCACCCGCGGGAGCTGGCGCCCGCGCTGACCGCCGCCGACATGGAGGCCGCGCGCGGTCAGGGCCGTATCGCCTCCCTCATGGGGGCGGAGGGCGGCCACTCCATAGCCGACTCCCTCGGCACGCTGCGGGGGCTGTACGACCTCGGTGTCCGGTATCTGACCCTCACCCACAACTTCAACGTGGCGTGGGCGGACTCGGCGACCGACGAGCCCGGCGTGGGCGGCCTGTCGGCCTTCGGCCGCGAGGTGGTGCGGGAGATGAACCGGCTCGGCATGCTGGTCGACCTCTCCCACGTCGCCGCCACGACCATGCGGGACGCGCTGGACGCCACGTCCGCGCCGGTGATCTTCTCCCACTCCTCCGCCCGCGCGGTCTGCGACCACCCGCGCAACATCCCCGACGACGTGCTGGAGCGGCTGCCCGCCAACGGCGGTGTCGCGATGGTGACGTTCGTGCCGAAGTTCGTGCTCCAGGCGGCCGTCGACTGGACGGCCGCGGCCGACGAGAACATGCGCGCGCACGGCTTCCACCACCTCGACACCACCGCCGAGGGGATGAGGATCCACCGCGCCTTCGAGGAGGCCCACCCGCGTCCGGTCGCCACCGTCTCCACGGTGGCGGACCACCTGGACCACATGCGCGAGGTCGCCGGCATCGACCACCTCGGCATCGGCGGCGACTACGACGGCACGGCCTTCACCCCCGACGGCCTGAACGACGTCTCCACCTACCCGAACCTGATCGCCGAGCTCCTCGACCGCGGCTGGTCGAAGGCCGACCTGGCCAAGCTCACGTGGAAGAACGCGGTACGGGTACTGGGCGCGGCGGAGGACGTGGCCCGGCACCTCCAGGAAACCCGCGCCCCGTCCAACGCCACCCTGGCCTCCCTGGACGCCTGACCCGCCCGCTGGATCCAGCCCCTCCGCCACCACCCGGCCCGTCCGGCACCATTCGGCCCCTCCGGCGTTTGAGGAGCGGGGGTCCGGGGGCAGAGCCCCCGGGGACGGGACGGGACGGGAAGGGAAGGGGCGGCGGGGGCGAACCGGACAACCGCATGCCCGGGCGGGGCACACCCCGATACCCCGAACGCCGCGCCCACCAGGAAGCCCACGGCCGCTCCGTGCGACGGTGACCGTACCGCCGAGGTCACCGACGTACGGAGCCCGCCATGGCCGATCTCCAGGACGACCTGCACACCGCCGCCGAGGTCGGCCGCGTCGACGAGCCGTACCCCCAGGAGGCGGTCGTCGTCGCGCCGGAGACGTACGAGCCCGTCTCCGACCCCGACGCCGAACCCCTCACCCGCGCCCACGCCGTCCTCACCGCCCACCCCGTCGCCGACGGCTACAGCGGACTGCCGTGGGCGCTGCGCCGGCTGCCCTGGTACGACCTCGACCTGGGGGAGAGCGCCGTCGACGCGGATGTGCCCCGGCTGCGCAAGGGGCAGGTCGGCGCGGTGTTCTGGTCGCTGCACCTGCCCGAGGCCGACGACGGCGGCCGGGCCGTCGGCGCCACCCTGGCGCAGCTCGACCTGGCGAAGGCGGTGGTCGCCGCCCACGACGAGGGCCTGCGCCCGGCGCGCAGCGCGGGAGAGGTCGCCGACGCCCGCAACTGCGGCCGGGTCGCCGTTCTGTTCGGCCCCGCCGGTGCCGCCGCCCTCGGTGACTCCCTCGGCGTCCTGCGCTCGCTGCACACCCTCGGGCTGCGCGTGCTCACCCTGACCGGCGTCTCCTGGGCGGGCGCCGCGGGACTGACCCGGTTCGGCGAGGAGGTCGTCCGCGAGATGAACCGGGTCGGCATGATCGCCAACCTGTCGTACGCCTCGGACCCGGTGATCCGCCGCGTCCTCGCCGTCTCCAAGGCGCCCGTGCTGTTCAGCCGCTCCGCCGCCCACGCCCTGCGCCCCCACCCGGCCAACCTCCCCGACGAGCTGCTCGCCGAGGTGGGGAGGGCCAAGGGCCTGTGCATGGTGCCGCTGACCGCCGAGCAGTCCGGCCCGACCGTCCGTGACGTCGCCGACCACCTCGACCACGTCCGCACGGTCGCCGGGCCGGAGTGCGTCGGCCTGTCCGGCACCTACGACACCGGCGGCACCCATCCGCAGGAGCTCGCCGACACCTCCTGCTACCCGAGGCTGATCGCCGAACTGCTGGGGCGCGGCTGGGACGAGACCGAGGTGGCCCTGCTGGCCTGGGGCAACGTCCAGAGGGTGCTCCGCGAGGCCCGCTTCACCGCCCATGTGGCCCAGCAGCGCCGCCCGCCGTCGACGGCGGCCATCGAGGACCTGGACGGCTGAGCGGCGGGACGGTCAGGGCCGTTCGGCCAAGGCCGTTCGGCCAAGGCCGTTCGGCCAAGGCCGTTCGGTCAAGGCTGTTCGATCCGGCAGAGGCAGAACGGATGCCCCGCCGGATCGGCGTACACCCGGAAGTCCTTGCGCTCGTAGTCCTCCCGGTCCAGCACCCGCGCCCCCAGCGCCAGCACCTTCTCCTCCGCCGCGTCGATCTCCTCCCAGGTTCCGCCGGCGTCGAAGTCGAGGTGGAACTGCTGGGAGTCGTGGTCGGCGCTCGGCCAGTCCGGCGGGGTGTGCCCCGGCGCCCGCTGGAAGGCGAGCCGGGGCCCCGCGGGGATCTGGAGCACCACCCAGTCCGGGTCCTCCTCCACGGGGGTGCCGCCGCCGACGGCCGCGTAGAAGACGGCCAGTTCACGCGGGTCGGGGCAGTCGAGGACGACGGAACGCAGACGGGCCACGGGGGCCATGGGTCCTCCAGGGGTCAGCGGGTCAGCAGGCACACAGGCAGAACGGGTGCCCGGCCGGGTCCGCGTAAACCCGGAAGGTCCGCGAGCGGTCGTCGGCGTCCAGCGGCCTCGCGCCCAGCGCCAGCACCTCCTTCTCGGCCGCGTCCAGGTCCTCGACCGTCAGGTCCAGGTGGAACTGCTGGGAGCGGTCGGCCGACGGCCACTCCGGCGCCACGTAGCCCGGGGCCGCCTGGAAGGCCAGCGTCGGGCCGCCGTCCGCCTTCAGGTCCACCCACTCGCCCTCGTCCACGATCGTGCCGCCCACCAGCCCGGCGTAGAAACCGGCCAGCGCGCGCGGGTCCGGACAGTCCAGGACGACGGCGCCCACCTTGGCAACGGACATGACTTCCTCCTCGTTGTTACTGCTAGAACCGGGTAACCGGTAACGGTTACCGCATGCTCCCGCATCGGGGGTAACGTCGCAAGGGATAAAGGGAAAGGGAGAGGCGGCGTCCAGGCATGAGTGAGAGAGCGGCCCCGCCGGGGAAGCTGGCCCTGGTCCAGGACCTGGTCAACACGCTGGACGTCGAGTCGGGCGCCGATGCGCTGGACACGGCGGACGGCCGCGCGCCGTTCGGGCTCACCGAGGACACCGCCGCTTTCGCCCGCGAACTGCGCGAGTCCCTGCGTGTCACGCTGCTCGCCCACGCCGGGCACCCGCCCCACCGCGCGGTCACCCCGCTCGGCGAGCTGCTCGCCCGTGCGCCCCTGGTGGTCACGGTCGACCCGGCGGACGGCTCAGCCGCGCTCGCTCCCGTCGACGACGGGCCCCTGCTCTCCCGGATAGCCGCCGCCGTCGCCGAGGCGGTCGCGGCGGGCACCTGGAACCGGCTGAAGGCCTGCGAGGCCGACGACTGCCTCTGGGCGTACTACGACCGCAGCCCCGCCGGACGCGGCCGCTGGTGCTCCATGCAGGTGTGCGGGGCCCGCGCGAAGATGCGGCGCTATCGGGCGAAGGGCGCGTGAGCGCTCCGCTGGGGGTGGGTTGTTCGTTGTCCGCCGCGCCGTTGTGGCTGGTCGCGCGGCTCTTCGCGCCCCTATGGGGTGTTGCCGTGCCGCAGTGGGCTTTGCGGGGCTCGCTGGGGGTGCGGTGGTGTGTCGTTGGTCGTGTGCCGCGGCGTTGTGGCTGGTCGCGCAGTTCCTCGCGCCCCTATGGGGCGCGTAGTCGCACCGTGTCCGCGCGTGGTTTGGCAGAATGCGGCAGGGCGCCGGTTCGGCCGACTGAGCCTCGGCCGAACCGGTGTCCTCCGCTTTTCGTCTACGCGGTGGGGCGTCCCATCGCGCGGTAGCGCCAGCCGGCCCGGCGCCACACCTCCGGGTCGAGCGCGTTGCGCCCGTCGAGGATCAGCCGCTCCGCCGCCACCTCGCCCAGCGCCGCCGCGTCCAGCTCGCGGAACTCCCGCCACTCCGTCAGGTGCAGCACGACGTCCGCGCCGCGCACCGCCTCCAGCGCCGAGTCGGCGTACCCCAGGGTCGGGAAGAGGCTGCGGGCGTTGTCCATGCCCTTCGGGTCGTACACCGTGACCTGGCCGCCCTGGAGGTGGATCTGCCCGGCCACGTTCAGCGCCGGCGAGTCCCGGACGTCGTCCGAGTCCGGCTTGAAGGTCGCGCCCAGCACCGCCACCCGCTTGCCGAGGAAGGAACCCCCGCCCAGCGCCTGCCGGGTCAGCTCCACCATCCGGCCGCGCTGGCGCATGTTGATCGAGTCGATCTCCCGCAGGAACGTCAGCGCCTGGTCCGCGCCCAGCTCACCGGCGCGCGCCATGAACGCCCGGATGTCCTTCGGCAGACAGCCGCCGCCGAAACCGATCCCGGCCCGCAGGAACTTCTTGCCGATCCGGTCGTCGTAGCCGATGGCCTCCGCCAGCTTGGCCACGTCACCGTCCGCGGCCTCGCACACCTCGGCCATCGCGTTGATGAACGAGATCTTCGTGGCCAGGAAGGAGTTCGCCGAGGTCTTCACCAGCTCCGCGGTCGCGAAGTCGGTCACCACGAACGGCGAGCCCTCCTCGACCGGCGTGGCGTACACCTCCCGCAGCACCTTCTCCGCCCGCTCGCTGCGCACACCCACCACGACCCGGTCCGGGTGCAGCGTGTCCTGCACGGCGAACCCCTCGCGCAGGAACTCCGGGTTCCACGCCAGCTCCGCGTCCTCCCCGGCGGGGGCGTGCTCGGCCAGGTAGGCGGCCAGCCGGTCGGCCGAGCCGACGGGCACCGTCGACTTGCCCACGACCAGCGCGGGCCCCTTCAGGTGCGGCGCGAGCGAGGCGATCGCGGAGTCGACGTACGACATGTCGCAGGCGTACTCGCCGTGCCGCTGCGGAGTGTTCACACACACGAAGTGGACGTCGCCGAACTCCCCGAGCTCGGCCCAGTCCATCGTGAACCGCAGCCGCCCGCTGGACCCCTCGATCCCGGCCACGTGCTTGCGCAGCAGCTCCTCCAGTCCCGGCTCGTACATCGGGACCTCACCGCGCCGGAGCTTGTCGATCTTCTCCGGTACGACGTCGAGACCCAGCACCTCGAACCCCAGCTCCGCCATGGCCGCCGCGTGGGTCGCACCGAGATAACCGGTGCCGATCACGGTGATCTTGAGGGCCATGAGTGCTCCAGGGGTATACGGCATGCAGTGCGGGCCCGAGCATAACCGGGGGCGCGGGCCCGTCACCGGCGGGCTGTCGCCCAGCTCACCTATCCACGGACACCGGTGAAGGCATAAAATTTGAGTTACTTAACGGTAGTTAGCGTGACCAGCATCGCATCGTTTTGGAGCGTGAGAGACCTTGGCCGGATCGGCTGACTTCGACCTGTACCGCCCGTCCGAGGAGCACGACATGCTCCGCGACACCGTCCGTTCGCTGGCCGAGGCGAAGATCGCGCCGTACGCCGCCGCGGTGGACGAGGAGGCCCGCTTCCCGCGGGAGGCCCTGGACGCGCTGACCGCGAACGACCTGCACGCCGTGCACGTACCCGAGGAGTACGGCGGCGCCGGCGCGGACGCGCTCGCCACGGTGATCGTGATCGAGGAGGTGGCCCGCGTCTGCGCGTCCTCCTCCCTCATCCCGGCCGTGAACAAGCTGGGCTCGCTGCCGGTGATCCTCTCCGGCTCCGAGGCGCTGAAGAAGAAGTACATGACCCCGCTCGCCAAGGGCGACGGCATGTTCTCCTACTGCCTCTCCGAGCCCGACGCGGGCTCCGACGCGGCCGGCATGAAGACCCGGGCGGTCCGCGACGGCGACTCCTGGGTCCTGAGCGGCGTGAAGCGCTGGATCACCAACGCCGGCGAGTCCGAGTACTACACGGTGATGGCCGTCACCGACCCCACCAAGCGCTCCAAGGGCATCTCCGCCTTCGTCGTGGAGAAGTCCGACGAGGGCGTCTCCTTCGGCGCCCCGGAGAAGAAGCTCGGCATCAAGGGCTCCCCGACCCGCGAGGTCTACCTCGACAACGTCCGCATCCCCGCCGACCGCATGATCGGCGAGGAGGGCACCGGCTTCGCCACCGCGATGCGGACGCTGGACCACACCCGCATCACCATCGCCGCCCAGGCCCTCGGCATCGCCCAGGGCGCCCTCGACTACGCCAAGGGCTACGTGAAGGAGCGCAAGCAGTTCGGCAAGCCGATCGCCGACTTCCAGGGCGTCCAGTTCATGCTCGCCGACATGGCCATGAAGATCGAGGCCGCCCGCCAGCTCACCTACGCCGCCGCCGCGAAGTCCGAGCGCGGCGACGCCGACCTCACCTTCCAGGGCGCCGCGGCGAAGTGCTTCGCCTCCGACGTCGCCATGGAGGTCACCACCGACGCCGTCCAGCTCCTCGGCGGCTACGGCTACACCCGCGACTACCCGGTCGAGCGCATGATGCGCGACGCCAAGATCACCCAGATTTATGAAGGCACCAACCAGGTCCAGCGGATCGTCATGGCCCGCAATCTGCCGTAACGGCGGGCGGGCCGGGCAGCGGAGGGCGTCCGGGGACTGGCGCCCTCCGCTCTTTCCGGCCGGTGTGCGCCGTCACAGGAAGCGGCGGATCGGCGTGACCGCGGCCTCGGCGAGGCGTGCGGTCAGGGGACGGCGCCGCCAGCGAGCCGGGTCGACGGGCTCGCTCAGCTTGCGGTCGGCGTCGAAGTCGGCGTCCAGCGCGGCTGTGAAGTCCTCGTCGAGGACGGCCAGCATGACCTCCTCGTCGTGCTCCAGGGAGCGGCGGTTGAAGTTGGTGGAGCCGATGAGGGAGCAGACGCCGTCCACGGTGATGACCTTCGTGTGCAGCATGGTCGGCTGGTACTCCCGCACCTCCACACCCGCGTCGACCAGGGTCTGATAGTGCTGCCGGCCGGCCAGCCGACAGGCCCGCTGGTCGGTGTGCGGCCCCGGCAGCAGGATCTCCACCCGCACGCCCCGGCGGGCGGCGGCGGCCAGGAGGTCGATGAAGTAGGTGTCGGGCGCGAAGTAGGCCGTGGACAGCCGGAAGCGCTCCCGCGCCGAGGTGATCATGACGCGCAGCAGTGTCTGCATGTCCTGCCAGCCGAAGCTGGCCGAGCCCCGTACCACCTGGACCGTGGCGTTCCCCGGCTGTTCCTGGGGGGTGAAGCGGTCGTGCTCGTCGTACAGGTCGTCGTGGCACTCGGCCCAGTTCTGGGCGAAGGCCGCCGCGATCCCGTCCACGGCGGGCCCTCTGACCCGTACGTGGGTGTCGCGCCACTCGCCGGGGCCGCGGGCGTCGCCGCACCACTCCTGGGCGATGCCGACGCCCCCGGTGAACGCGGTGTGCTCGTCGGTCACCAGGACCTTGCGGTGACAACGGTGGTTCTGCCGCATCGGCGACAGATGGAGGGGCTTGCGGAACCAGGCCACCTGGACGCCGGCGTCGTCCATGGCGTCCAGCAGCTCCGGCTCGATTTCCTTGGCGCCGAAACCGTCCAGCAGCAGCCGTACCCGGACCCCCGAGCGGGCCCGCTCGGCCAGGGCGCCGGCGAACTCCCGTGCGATGTCGCCGCGCCAGTACACGAACGTCATCATGTCGACGGTGTGTTCCGCGGCGCGGATGGCCTCCAGCATCGCGGGGAAGATCCGGTCGCCGTTGCGCAGCGGCACGAGTTCGTTGCCCTCGGTCGCGGCGATGCCGATGAGCCGTTCCAGTCGTCTGCGCAGCCGCCGTCGCTCCGCCTGTGGTGTCATGTGCGCCCTCCCCTGAGCCGTCCGTTCCCGCCCCGTCTCTTTTTTCCGCTGCCGGTGCTTCCAAGCGGAGACGTGGTCCGGGCCGTCCTGTGGTGGTCATGGGGGCAGGGGCGTAGGACGGAGAGGGCGGGGGCCGAGCCCCGGCCCCCTCCGTCGTCCTGGGAGGAACCATGACCCAGCAGCAGCCGACCACCACGGAACCGATGAGCCAGGAGATGCAGGACTGCGTCCAGGCGTGCATGGCCTGTCACGGTGTGTGCGAGGAGACCATGAGCTCCTGTCTGCAGATGGGCGGCCAGGCCCAGATGCGGATCATGCGGGCGCTCATGGACTGCTCGGAGATGACCCGCATGTGCGCGGACATGATGATGCGCCGCTCGCCGCTGGCGAACGAGATGTGCATGATGTGCGCGCAGGCCTGCGACATGTGCGCCGAGGCGTGCATGTCCATGCCGGACGACGAGCGGATGACGCGCTGCGCCGAGTCCTGCCGCCGCTGCTCCGAGATGTGCCGCGCCATGGCGGGCGCCACGATGTGACGCCGCCGGACACGGGTGTGGGCACCCCGCGCGGGGTGCCCACACCCGTGTTCAGTTGCCCTTGACGGTGACCTTCTCGTCGTTGTTCAACTGGCTCACCAGCTGCTTCACCTTCGCCTTGTCCCAGAGCAGGTTGCCGCCGGTGGAGCCCGCGATCGGCATGTTCATGGACGTGCCCTCGCCGCCGCTGACGCCCTTCATCGACCAGAACATGTCGGCCAGGTCGAACAGGCCCATCTCCTTGTCGACGATCAGGGAGTCCAGCCCCGCGCCCATCGTCGGGTAGAGCTTGAAGGGGTTGAGGACCGTGCCCGGCGTGGCCACCTGGTTGGCGAGGGCGGAGAGGAACTTCTGCTGGTTCTTCGTACGGTCCAGGTCGGAGCCCGCCAGCGCGTACCGGGTGCGGACGAAGGCGAGGGCCTCCTCGCCGTTCAGGGTCTGCTTGCCCTTCTTGAAGTCGGCGCCGGACTTGGTGTCCTTGATGTCCTGCGGGATGTCCATCTCGACGCCGCCGACCGCGTCCACGATGTTCGCGAAGCCGGCGAAGCCGATCTCCACGTAGTGGTCGATGTGCAAGCCGGTGTTGAACTCGACCGTGCGGACCAGCAGTTCGGGCCCGTCCTCGGAGTAGGCGGCGTTGAGCTTCACCTGCCGGCCGGTCGCGGGGTAGGTCTTGCCCGACTCGGAGCCCACGAAGGACGGGATCTCGACGTTCGAGTCCCGGGGCAGCGAGATCAGGGTGGGGCCGTTGTCGCCGGTGTGCAGGATCATCATCGAGTCCGTGCGCTTGCCGTCGGCGGACCCGGTGTGCAGCTTCTTCTTGTCCTCGGCGGTCATGCCCTCGCGGCTGTCGGAGCCGACGATGAGGTAGTTGGTGCCCTCGCCCTTCTCGGGCCGCTCGATCACCTTCGACAGGTCGACCTCGCGGTTGAGCTTGGAGTCGGCCCAGAAGTACGTGCCGACGGTCGTCACGACCAGCACGGTGGCGACGGTGATCGCCGTCCACTTGGCGCGGCGGCGCCAGTCCGGCGCGGGGCGCTGCGGGGCGTAGCCGTCACCGCCCGGCCCGCCGGGGCCGCCGCCGGAGGGCGTGCCGTAGACCTGGCCGGTGTTGTAGCCGCTGTCGTAGCCGCCGCCATCGCCGTGTCCGTCCACGTACGACGGCTGCTGCGGGACACCGCCGTACGCGCCCTGCCCGGGAGGGGCCGCCGGGCCGCGGCGGACCTGCCGCATGACACGGGCGCCCTCGGGCTGTGCGCTCGCGCTGCCGCGTCCGTAGCGTCCGCCGCGGTTGTCGTCGGACCGTGCCTCGGGCCAATCAGTCATGGAAGACAGTGTGCAGGTCCCGGCTGTGGGCCATACAAGGGTCGTCGGAAAATCAGGGCACCGCTGTTGCCAAGCTGACACAAATTCCGCAGATGTGATCACGGCATAAGGTGGAGGCCATGACAGATCAGGCCCCCGCCGCAGCCACGGAGAGTCCGGACATCCCGGGCAAGCCCACCTCGGCGTCCCGTACGACCCTCAGCCACATCATGACCCACAACGACACCAACCTGCTGGGCACGGTGCACGGCGGGGTGATCATGAAGCTGGTCGACGACGCGGCGGGCGCCGTCGCCGGACGGCACTCCGGAGGGCCTGCCGTCACCGCCTCCATGGACGAGATGGCCTTTCTGGAGCCGGTCCGCGTCGGTGACCTGGTCCATGTGAAGGCCCAGGTCAACTGGACCGGACGGACCTCGATGGAGGTCGGGGTACGGGTGCTGGCGGAGCGCTGGAACGAGTCCACGCCGGCCACCCAGGTCGGCTCGGCGTACCTGGTGTTCGCGGCCGTCGACGCCGACGGGAAGCCGCGCCGGGTGCCGCAGGTGATACCGGAGACCGAGCGGGACAGGCGCCGCTACCAGGAGGCACAGATCCGCCGCGCCCACCGGCTGGCCCGGCGCCGGGCGATCATGGAGCTGCGGGAGAAGCGGGCGGCGGAGGGCTTCGAGGACTGACCCCGCTACAGGGGCGCGGGGCCGTGCCGATGTGCGGCTCCGCCGCGTGGGCGCGAAGGGGGTCTGGGGGCGTAGCCCCAGGGAAGGGAAGGGGCGGCGGGGGCGAAGAACCGCGCATCCGCCCGGCCCGCCGGACGGCCCGGCGCTCAGGAGCAGTTCACCTCGTCCCCCCGCACCACCCCGAACTCGCCCTGGCCCGGGTCCTGCGCCCGTACCTTGCGGACCTTCTCGAAGTCGGCGCCCGCGATCACCTTCAGCGTGGCGCCCTGGCCCTTCACCGCGCGCAGCTCGCTGCCGGGGAGGGCCGCCGCGAGGGATTTCGCGGAGCGGTCCCAGCGGGGGTCGTAGGCGACGACCGTCCGCCTCACGTCCTGGTGCGCCGCGTTGGCCGGGGCGCGGGTGGTGTTGAAGCCGGTCGCCGCCAGGGCCGCGTCCACCCGCCGGCCGAGGCCCGCCGTGCGGGTGCCGTTCTCGACCTGGACGCGGATCTGCCGGGGGTCCACCGGGACGCGGAGCGCCGCGTCGGAGGTGCGGCGCACGGAGAGCGGCTCGTCCCGGCGCAGCGCGTCGAAGATGCGCTCGGACTTCTCGGGGTCCCACTTCAGCGTCGAACCGGCGCCCTTCACGGTGTGCCTCATGTCGGAGATCGGCACGGTGGTGAACTCGGAGGAGGAGGGCGAGAAGTTCCGCATCGCCCGGCCGAGGTCCAGCAGCTCGCCGGTGCCGAAGCCCTTGTCGGCGCGGACCGAGCCGAGCACCGCCCGGGTCACGTCCCGGAACTTCAGCGGGTTCAGCAGGATCCCGGAGGAGGTGACCCGGTCCACCAGGGCCGCCATGAAGTGCTGCTGGCGCCTCATCCGGCTGAGGTCGGAGGCGCCGTCGACGTGCCGGGAGCGGACGTACTGCAGGGCCCGGCCGCCTTCGAGGGTGTGCCGGCCGGCGGGCAGGTCGAGGCCGGTGCGGCTGTCCTTCAGCCGTCTGTCGGTGCAGATCTCGACACCGCCGACCACGTCCACGGTCTTCATGAAGCTGGTGAAGTCGACCTCCAGGTAGTGGTCGATCTTCACCCGGGTCATCTTCTCGACCGTGCGCACGGTCAGCCGGGGCCCGCCCTCGGCGTACGCCGCGTTCAGTTTGACGGGGTGCCCCTTGTGCCGTTCGCCGCTCACCCGGTCGGTGTGCGGGGGCGTCACGGCGTACGAGTCGCGGGGCAGGCTGACCACGGCGGCCCGCTCACGGTCCGCCGAGATGTGCACGATCATGATCGTGTCGGTGCAGTGGCAGGGCGCCCCGCCGAGCCGGTACTTCTCCCGCTCCTCCTCGCCGATCCTCTCCCTGCCGTCGGTGCCGACGAGCAGGATGTTCATGCCGTGACCGGCCTCGGGGCGGTTCTTCATGTCGCGGAACGGGTCGACCCGGGCGATGTCCTCGTCGAGGCCGCTCATCACCGCGTGCCCGATCCCGGCGGAGGCGAGCACCACGACCGACAGCGTGGAGACGGTGCGCATGACCCAGCGCGGCTTCCCGCGTGGCTTCCCGCGCGGCGGCACGGGCGACGCGGCGGGCCGCGGGCCCTCGCGGGCCGGCCGCGGGGGACGCTGCGGTGCGGGGCGGGGCCGGGGGGACCGCGGCGGCGTGGGCAAGGGGGGACACCTCCGGACGACGGCCGTGCGTGGGATCGTGAGCACGGTAGGCCGATACGATCTGCGGCCCGGCGCATCGCCCCCGGCACGCGCGTCGGTGTCCCCCGTTCGCGGTAACGTGAGCCCCCTATGAACGCCAATCCCGACGTGCGGCTCCCCGCCGTTTCCGTGATCATGCCCGTCCTCAACGAGGAGCGGCACCTGCGCGGCGCCGTCCGCGCGATCCTCGCCCAGGAGTACGCCGGCGAGATGGAGGTCGTGATCGCCCTCGGTCCGTCCACGGACCGCACGGACGAGATCGCCGCCGAGCTCGTGGCCGAGGACCCGCGGGTGCACACCGTGCCCAATCCGACCGGCCGCACCCCGGCCGCCCTCAACGCGGCGATCAAGGCCTCGCGCCATCCGGTCGTGGTCCGCGTCGACGGGCACGGGATGCTCTCCCCGAACTACATCGCGACCGCCGTACGGCTCCTGGAGGAGACCGGCGCGCAGAACGTCGGCGGCATCATGCACGCCGAGGGGGAGAACGACTGGGAGCACGCCGTCGCCGCCGCGATGACGTCGAAGATAGGTGTGGGCAACGCCGCCTTCCACACCGGCGGCGAGGCCGCCCCCGCCGAGACGGTGTACCTGGGTGTGTTCCGGCGCGAGGCGCTGGAGCAGCAGGGCGGGTACAACGTGGAGTTCATCCGCGCCCAGGACTGGGAGCTGAACTTCCGCATCCGTGAGGCCGGCGGGCTGATCTGGTTCTCGCCGGAGCTGAAGGTGTCGTACCGGCCCAGGCCGAGCGTGCGTGCGCTGGCCAAGCAGTACAAGGACTACGGGCGTTGGCGGCACGTCGTGGCCCGCTACCACTCCGGTTCCATCAACCTGCGCTACCTGGCCCCGCCGGCCGCGGTGTGCGCGATCGCGGCCGGGATCGTGGTCGGCGCCGCGCTGACCCCGTGGGGCTTCGTGGTGCCCGGCGGCTACCTCGCGGCGATCGCGCTGGGGTCCGTCCCCGCCGGCAAGGGGCTGCCGCTCAAGGCGCGGCTGCAGATCCCGGTGGCGCTGGCCACCATGCACATGTCGTGGGGCTGGGGCTTCTTGACCAGCCCCAAGTCCCTGGCCCGCAAGGTGATCGCGAGCCGGCGCCCCTCGGTCCGCGCGGACGCCGCCTCGCACTGACCGGACGTCACCACGGGCCCTCCTCCCCCCAAGAGGGCCCGTCACGGTGTCCTCACCAGGTGAACGCGGGGTTCACCTTCATGCAGGCCTCGTCGTCCGCGCCGTTGAGCGCCTCGGCGGTCTCCGGCACCTCGTTGTTCTCCTTCGGCGCCTCGTACGTCGTGCCCTCGCGCCAGTCCGCGCCCACCACGAGCGTGACCCCGGAGACGTCGGTCGACCTGCGCACCGCGCCCGGTTCGAGCCCCAGGGCCTCGGCGACCGCCGCGGCGTCGCCCTCCAGGTCCGCGCTCGGGTAGCGGACGACGGTCGTCTTCTCGCTCAGGGACGCGCTCTGGTCGGCGACCGCCCTGGTGAACCCCTCGTCCACGAGCAGCCCCGCCACGGTGCCGGCCCGGTCGGGGGCCGCGCCCAGGGTGTCGGTGCGGGTGCCGTTCTGCACCAGGACCGGGATCTCGGCGTCCTCGGCCGCCGGGTCGTCCGGGCCCTGGTCCTCCTGCGTCGGGCCGGCCTTCTTCTTCGTGTCCCCGCCGTCCAGGCTGATGTCCTCGCGCACCAGCCGGAAGAGCTGCTCGGCGTCCTCCGTGGGCTCCACCCGCGCGCCCACGTACCGGTTCGGCATGGTGGTCATGGTGATGTGCTCCGGCTCGACCTTCCGCAGCTCGGTGCTGAGGTCGTAGAGCTTCTTGACCGAGTTCAGGCCCGGGTCGACGGTGAGCGCCTCGGTGGCCTTCTCGGCGAGCCTGCGCAGCTTGTTCGGGCTGCTCAGGGTGGCGTTCTCGCGCAGCTCCCGGACCATCGAGTTCATGTACATGTGCTGGGCCTTGGCCCGTGCCAGGTCGCTGCCGTCCTCGAAGCCGTAACGGGTGCGCAGCCACTGCAGGGCCTGCTCGCCCTTGACCGGGTGGGTGCCCTTCTCCAGCTTCAGGCCGGAGCCGTGACCCTGGCTGTCGCGCGAGTGGATGTTGGCGTCGACGCACACCGGGACACCGCCGATGGCGTCCGCCATCGACACGACACCCGCGAAGTCGACCATGAGGAAGTGGTCGATGTGGATGCCGGTGAGCTCCTGCCAGGTGGCGACGGTGCAGCCCGGACCGCCGTGCCCGAGGCTCTGGTTGGTCATCACCCGCCCGTTGCTCGCCGGATAGACCGTGCCGTCGTCGGGGTCGGTGCACTTCGGGATCTTCACGAGGGTGTCCCGCGGCATGCTGACGACCGACATGTTGCTGCGGTCGGCGGACAGGTGCACCAGCATCTGGACGTCCGCCAGCGGTGTGGAGCCGAACGTCTCCCGGGCGCCGCCGAGTTCCTGGTTCTCCTTGCTGTCCCGCGCGTCGGAGCCGATGAGCAGGATGTTCAGCGGGGTCTGTCCCGCGGCGTTCGGCGTCGGCTCCGGGATCTTCTGGTCACCGAGATTGAGTTCCTGCTGCTCGATGTTGGCGTTGAGGTGCCGGTAGTAGACGTAGCCGGCGCCGGCCGTGCCCACTATCAGTACGGCCAGCACCATCGCGGACCATCGGAGCACCCGGTGCTTGCGCGGCGCCCTGCGCCCGTCGCCCGGGCCCTCGCCGCTCCCTTCCTCGGGGGCGGCCTCGGGGGCGGCTTCGTCCTCGGCGGCCGGTGCGGCCTCCTGCACACTGTTCTGCGTCAACTTCTGCGTCCTCCACAGCCCTCAGGGCCCGCCGTACGTCTTGGAGACATGCGACGGGCCCGTGAGGTTGCGCTACGGCCTCAACTCGCGCACTGAACTTTGTCGGCCGTGGACTTCTCCACCTCGGGCGTCTCGATCGACGCGGCGTCGAGTTTGACTCCGGCGCCCTTGAAGTCCTTGCCGAGGGTGAGGGTCATGGTGGGCAGGCCCTGGGAGTTGGTGACGCTTTCGCCGGGCTTCATGGCGGATCCGGACAGGCCGAGGATGTCGGCGAGGCGGCGGGCCTGGTCGGCCTGGTCGGGGGCGTACTCGAGGGTGGTCTTCTTCAGTTCCTCGGGGGCGTTGCCGGCGTTCTCGGACTTGGTGACGCCCGCTTCGGTCTGGAGGTAGTTGAGTTCGAGCTGGGCGCTGCCCGAGGGGGCGCCGCCGTTGAGGATGCGGACGCGGACCTCGCCGGGGTCGGACTTGGTGCCCTTGAGGCGGGCGGCGACCGCCGCGGCCTCCTTCTTCTCCTTCTTCTTGACCTCGGTGAAGGAGACGTCGTTCTTGATCATGTCGAAGACCTGGGGAGCCTTGGACTGGTTGGGGACGACCGTCGCCCTGACCTTCTCGGTGGGGTTGTCGACCACCGGCACCGTCAGGAACGTGATGTTCTTCGTCGGCACCTTCTTCAGCTCCAGGGCGATGTCCTTCAGCGTGCCCACCTTGCCGATGGCGCTGTCCACGGTGAGCGCCTTGGTCGCGGCCTCGGCCAGCTTGATCAGCTTGGTGGGGCTGGTGAGGGTGTCGCTGGAGGACATCTGCCGCATGAGGGAGCCCAGGAACTGCTGCTGGACCTTGATGCGGTCCAGGTCGCCCTCGTTGCCGAAGGAGTGCCGGGTGCGGAGGAAGGCCAGGGCCTGCTCGCCCTCGATCCGTGACTCGCCCGCGGGCAGCTTCAGATGGGACTTCGGGTCGTCCACGGCGTGCTCCACACAGACGTTCACGCCGCCGACCGCCGTGGTCAGCGTCTTGACCGCGTTGAAGTCGGCCATCATGAAGTGGTGGGGCTGGATGCCGGTCGCCTCCTTCACCGTGCGCATGGTGCAGCCGGCGTCCCGGCCGTCCTGGCCGAGGCTCGTGTTGAAGCGGACGCCGCTGGAGCCGGGGATGACCTTCTGCGTCCCGTCCTCCTGCGTGGTCGGGCAGTCGGGGATGTCGACGATCATGTCGCGGGGGATGCTGAGCGCGGTCGCGTTGGAGCGGTCCTTGGCGACGTGCAGCAGGATCGTGGTGTCCGCGTGCCCCGTGCTGCCCTTGTCGCCGTAGCCCTCGTTGCCCTCGCCGGTGCGCTTGTCGGTGCCGACGATGAGGATGTTGAAGGCCTCGTCCTTCTTGAAGCTGCTGCTGCCCGCGTCGCCCACGTCCGTCGTCGTGACGTTGCCCTCGAGGTGCTTGAGGTAGAGGTAGCCGCCGACGCCGGTGGCGAGGACGACGAACGCCATGGTGCCGCCGGTCCACATCAGGACCTTCTTGCCCCGTGACTTCTTCTTCGCCGGGCGGCGTCCGCGCCGCCCCGGCGCCGGCTCCTGCGGTGGGGTACCGCGGCGTCGCCGCTGGGGCGGGACCTCACGGCCGGGCGCGGCCGTACGACGGCCCTTCGCGCCCTCGGTGGTGTCACGCGGGGCGGACCTGCGCGGGCCCGGGACGGCCGACTGCGGTGCGGAAGAGGGCAGTCGCAGTTCGTATTCGCCGGTACGCGGATTCAGTACCCACTGGTCTGCGGGGTCGACGTCGTCTGCCCGCCCACGTCCTTGCGCGTCCACGGTTTTCCAATCCTCCGTCAGGGCCACGCGGCGCCTGCTCCGAAGGCGCACGGTAAAGGTCGGCAAGTGCACTGCGCCAGAGCGGACCTCATGGCGGGGGGCACGGGGGTGCTCACACTATCTGCCAAGTTGAGCGTCGAACGGTACAGGTGACGTATCCGACGTTCCCACCCAGGGGGCGACTCCTCGTATGTGCTGAATTCCTACCATCGGTAAGGCTTGTACACGTCCATGCACGTGCCCGTATCGGATCCGTTCAGGGCGTCGGTGCTGTCGGGCAGGTCCCCGGCCTCCGGCTTCTCCCGCCGCGGATACGACGTGCCCGTACGCCAGTCCGCCCCGACGTCGACTGTGACCCCGGACACGTCCGTCGACTCGCGCGTCGCGCTCGCCGGGATCCCCAGCGCCTCGGCGACCCGCCGGGCGTCCCCGGCCGACTCGTCGCCCGGGTAACGGACGACGGTCCGCTGCCCGGACAGCGCCGCCGACGTGTCCGCCGTCGCCCGGTCGAAGCCCTGCTCCACCAGCGTCCGGGCGACGGCGTGCGCGCGGCCGTCGACCGGTCCGAGGGTGGAGGACCGGGTGGCGTTCCGTACCAGGACGTCGATGCCGGCGGCGTCGGGGGGCGAGTCGTCCGAGGAATTCGTGGAGGGCTCGGCGGAGGGTTTCGCGGAGGCCCTCGCGCCGCCGCCGTCGTCCTTGCCGCCGTTGTCGTCGCCGTTGTCGTCGAAGGGCACGTCGTCGCGGAGCATCGCCCACATCTGCTCGGCGTCGTCACCGGCCGGAAGCAGGTGGTTCGCGTTCTCGGGGTCCGCGACGGTGGGCATCGTCGTCATGGTGATGCGGTTCGAGGGGACCGTCTTGAGCTGCATACCGAGGTCGAACAGCTTCTTGACCGTGCCGATCTCCTCGGACACCGTCAGCGACTTCGTGGCCGCCTCGGCCAGGTCCATCAGCCTGCCGGTGTCGGTGAAGACGTTCTGGCCCCGCAGGGTGCGCATCGCCGAGTTCATGTACATGCGCTGCGCCCGGGTCCGCAGCACATCGCTGCCCCAGGCGTGCCGGGTGCGCAGCCATTGCAGCGCCTGCTCGCCCTTCACCTTCTCGGACCCGGCCCTCATCCTCAGCCCCGAGCCGCCGGGCATCCCGGGCAGCGGGCGGTCCCACACGTTCTGGTTCACGCAGACCTCGACACCGCCGATGGCGTCGGCCATCCGCACCACGCCCGCGAAGTCGATGGTCATCCAGTGGTCGATGTAGACACCGGTGAGGTTCTCCCAGGTGGCCAGCGTGCAGCCGGCCCCGCCGCGGCCCAGCGACTCGTTGATGATCGTGTCGGCCGCCGGGTAGGTCCTGCCGGTCCTCGGATCGGTGCACTCGGGGATGTCGACCCGGGTGTCGCGCGGGATGCTCACCACCGCGGCGCTCTCGCGGTCCGCCGCCAGGTGGATCAGCATCTGCACATCGCCCAGCGGAACGCTGTCGCGGTGGTCCTTGCCGCCGCCCAGCGCCACGTTGGCGTCGGAGGCGCGGCTGTCGGAGCCGATCAGCAGGATGTTCAGGGGGGTCTGCCCGGCGGCGTTCGGCTCGGTCCTGCGGGCCTTGGAGTCGCCGCTGCTGCGCTCGCCCTTCTCGATGTTGCCGTTCAGGTGTTGGTAGTAGAGGTATCCGGCGCCGGCCGTGCCGAGTATCAGGACCGACAGCGTCATCGCGGACCATCTGAGCACGCGGTGCCGCCGCCCGGGCCGCCTGCCGTGGCCGCGCCGTCCGCCGCCTGCGCCGTTCGTGCGGTCCGCGCCGGGACCGTTCCCCTCGGAAGTGCCGTCCCCGGCGGACCGGACCGCGTCCGGCCGCGCTCCCTCTCCCCGCACACCGCTGTGTGTCATGCCCGTCTCCCCGCCCTCGCTCCCGCGAACGTGCCCCCGCGCGCGGCTCTTCCGCACCGCCGGACACGCGTCGGCCCTCAATGGCTGTACGACCGTGCCGGCGGACCGGTTGCCCTCCCGGCCGCAACAGGGCCGTTCTGTAGGACGCGTGACGGGACCGTCAGGTCACTCGGCGCACTCGACCTTGTCCGCCGTGGACTTCTGGACCCCCTCCGGGGCCTTGCCCGAGGTGGCGTCGAGTTTGACTCCGGCGCCCTTGAAGTCCTTGCCGAGGGTGAGGGTCATGGTGGGCAGGCCCTGGGAGTTGGTGACGCTTTCGCCGGGCTTCATGGCGGATCCGGACAGGCCGAGGATGTCGGCGAGGCGGCGGGCCTGGTCGGCCTGGTCGGGGGCGTACTCGAGGGTGGTCTTCTTCAGTTCCTCGGGGGCGTTGCCGGCGTTCTCGGACTTGGTGACGCCCGCTTCGAGCTGGAGGTAGTTGAGCTCCCGCGAGGCGCTGCCCGAGGGGGCGCCGCCGTTGAGGATGCGGACGCGGACCTCGCCGGGGTCGGACTTGGTGCCCTTGAGGCGGGCGGCGACCGCCGCGGCCTCCTTCTTCTCCTTCTTCTTGACCTCGGTGAAGGAGACGTCGTTCTTGATCATGTCGAAGACCTGCTGGGCGGGTGCCTCCCTGAGGACGACCGTCGCCTTGACCTTCTCGGCCGGGTTGTCGTCCACCGGCACCGTGGTGAAGGTCAGGTTCTTGGTGTTGAGCTTGCCCAGCTCCAGACCGAGGTCCTTCAGCTTGCCGATGCTGTCCAGTTGGGAGTCGACGGTCAGCGCCTCGGTGCCCGCCTCGGCGAGCTTCAGCATCTTGGACGGGCTGGTGAGCGTGTCGTTCGACTTCAGCTTGCGCATCAGCGAGCTGAGGAACTGCTGCTGGATCTCGATGCGGCTCAGGTCGCCGCCGAAGCCCACCGAGTGCCGGGTGCGCACGAAGGCCAGCGCCTGCTCGCCCTCGATGGTGTGCTTGCCGGCCGGCAGCTTCAGATGCGAGTCCGGGTCGTCGATGTCCTTGGCCAGACACACCTCGACGCCGCCGACCGCCGAGGTCAGCGTCTTCACCGCGTTGAAGTCGGCCACCATGAAGTTGTCGGGGGTGACACCGGTCAGCTCGGTGACGGTCCGCATGGTGCAGCTGGGCGTACGGCCGTCCTGGCCGAGGCTCGTGTTGAAGCGGACGCCGCTGGAGCCGGGGATGACCTTCTGCGTCCCGTCCTCCTGCGTGGTCGGGCAGTCGGGAACGTCGACGATCAGGTCGCGCGGGATGCTGAGCGCGGTCGCGTTGGAACGGTCCTTGGCGACGTGCAGCAGGATCGTGGTGTCCGCGTGCCCCGCGCTGCCCTTGTCGCCGTAGTTCTCGTTGCCGTCGCCGGTGCGCTTGTCGGTGCCGATCAGCAGGATGTTGATGGCCTTGTCCTTCTGGAAGCCACCGGTGCCCGCGCCGTCGTCGGGGAGGGACTGGATGTTGTCGTTGAGGTGCTCCAGGTAGAGGTAGCCGCCGACCGCGGTGGCGAGGACGACGAACGCCATGGTGCCGCCGGTCCACAGCAGGATCCTCTTGCCCCGCGACTTCTTCTTCGCCTTCTTCGCCGGGCGGCGTCCGCGCCGCCCGGGCGCCGGCTCCTCCGGTGGCGTACCGCGGCGTCGCCGCTGGGGCGGGACCTCACGGCCGGGCGCGGCCGTGCGGCGGCCGGTCCCGCCGTCGGCGGTGTCACGCGGGGCGGGCCTGCGCGGGCCCGGGACGACCGGCCGCGGTGCGGAAGAGGGCAGTCGCAGTTCGTATTCGCCGGTGTCCGGATTCAGCACCCACTGATCCGCGGGATCGACGTTCTCCGTCCGCTCACGTCCTTGCGCGTCCACGCTTGTCCGCATCCTCCGTCGGGGCCACGAGGTGCGCCCTCCCCTCCGGACGCCCGGTCTCGGTCTTCCCGGTGCGCGCTCCTTCGCACGGCGGGGCCTCTCGGGCACCGGCGCACCGGACCGTCACATTAACCGCCCGGCTCGCCGCGGGGCGATGTCGGCCATGAATTCTCAGCTTCCTTACAGCGGGCAATGTGTGCGTTTCCCGAACCAAGGGCCCATTGTCCCGGGCGGCTCTTGTGCCGGTCTTGGAGTTCGCTTTACCCGCAGATGTCCTCGGCGGCGGAGTTCCCGGAGAACGTGGGCGCCGGGGACGCCCCGCCGGGGCCGCCGTCCGGTGCGGAATCCCGCGCGGCCGGCGCGACCGCCACGGGCCGGTCCGTACGCAGCCGGGCGAACAGCTCCTCCGCCGCGGGCTGAGCGAGCTGGTCACGGTTGACGTCCCCGGTGTACGGCTCCCGGGGAACGGTCAGGAACCGCACCCGCGCGGTGGGGATCCCGCGCAGTCCGCGCGCGAGGTCGTACAGACCCCGCAGGCTGGCCAGTTCCGGATCGGTGGTGAGCGACGAGGTGGCCGCGTCCAGAACGGGATACAGCTTCACCGGGTTCAGCAGGACGTCATTGCCGCTGACCTTGTTGACGAGCGCGCCGAGGAAGCGCTGCTGCCGTTCCATACGGCTGGTGTCGCTGCCGTCGCCGAGGGTCTTGCGGGCCCGGACGTAACCGAGCGCCTGCTCCCCGTCCAGCGTCACCCGGCCCGCCGGCAGTCTCAGTCCGGCGTCCTCGTCGTCGACGGGCTCGCGCAGGCACACCTCGACACCGCCCACCGCGTCGACCATGTCCTTGAAACCGTCGAAGTCGACGACGACGTGGTGGTCGACGCGGATGTCCGTGAGTTTCTCGACGGTACGGATGGTGCAGGCCGAACCGCCCACCGCGAAGGCCGAGTTGAACATCGTGAACACCGGCTCGGAACGCGACCCGTCGGGGCGGCGGCAGCCGGGCACGTCCACCATCAGGTCCCGGGGGACCGACACCGCGGTGGCGCTGCGCCGGCCCGCCGACAGGTGCAGCAGGATCACGGTGTCCGAACGCTCCGTCCCCGCGTCCCGCCCGTAGCGGGCGTTCTCCTCCCCGGAGCGCGAGTCCGAGCCGATCAGCAGGATGTTCCGGGCGTCCTTCACGAGCGCCGTGGGCCGTTCCCCCTCGAACCGCGCGAGTTCGGCGGCCGCCGCCTCGTCCGGGGTGATGTTCCCCTCCAGCTTCATGTACACCGCCCACCCGGCACCCGCGGCCGCGAGCAGTACGGCGACGACGGCGAGCCCGGTGCCGCGCACCCAGCGCCGCCGGCGGCGCCGGGCCCGCCCCCGTCCGCTCGCCGAGGACCCCGTCCCCGGACCGAGGGCACGGCCGCCCCCCGGCTGCGCGGGGGACGCGCCTGCGGTGTCACTCATGACCGGGTCCACCCCTCACTGCGTACGGCGTGCGGTGATGCCGTCGCGTACGACGATGACCCGGGACGGCGGTCGGGGGCGGGTGCTGGTGCGCCGGACGGGGGAGGGGGTGGGGCGGACGGGGGACGTCGTGGGGGTCGGGTTTCGACGGGGTGGGGGCGGTGCCTTCCTGGGGCGGCGGGTGGTGCGTTCCCGGGGCGGGCGGTGTCCTTCGCGGTGCGGTGGGTGGCGGTGCCGTCACCGGGCGATGACTGTCACCCGTTCGCCCTCCACCCGCTTGTCCAGGGCGTCGTCCCCGAGGCGGTCCAGGTTGCGGCACAGCACCACGGAGCCGCCGGTCGCCAGTGGCCCGTACAGGCCCGTGTTCAGGCCCTCCCACGTGTCGTACGGCCTCCCCGACAGGATCCGCGAGCCCGGGCCGGTCAGACCGAGCTCCGGCGCCTCGGCGCGGGCCCGCTCGACCACCTCCGCCCCGGTGAACTCCCGGCCCGCCACGATCAGCGCCGGCTCCTCGGGGTCGACCGGCGCGTACGGCACGAAGCGGTCGCCCTGCCCCGGCACCTCGACGGCGTAGTCGGCGAAGCCCTCCGGCGGCTGCGGGAAGCGCCCGCCGAGGGGCCTGAGCGCCAGCGCGATCCTGGCCCCCGGGCAGGCCCGCGCGGCCTCCAGCGACTCCGGCTCCGGACCGCTCACCACCACGTCCGCCGCCGCCGGGTCCCCGGCCACGTCCGCGACCACGCCCACCGACGCGCACGCCAGCAGCCAGACCGCCGTCTGCCAGTGCGCGGGCAGCAGCAGGGCCACCCGGTCACCGGGCTCCACGGACAGCTCGTCCTGGAGGAGATTGGCGGTCTTGGCCACCCAATTGGCGAAGGTGGCCACGGACAATTCGACGCGTTCGCCCGTGGCGTCGTCGTAGAAGGTCACCAGGGGGCGTCCCGGGTCCGCGGCCAGCGCGGAACTCAGCAGGTCGGCAGGGGTGCGGTCGGTGGCGTTCACCCGCGCAAGCGTACGCGGGCCCGTCCGCGCGCACCGCCCGCCGGGGGCACCGGTTCGGGGGAACGCGCCCCGACGGGCCGTCAACTCCCCGATGGACAGATTTGTCTGACTATGTCCAAGCTCAGGGGCATGCGTGGAATTCTTGCTTCCTCAATCGGTGTCACCTGCGCCGCCGCCCTCGCCCTCCCGCTCGCCCCGCCCGCCACCGCGGCGGACGCGAGACCGGCGCCCACGGCAGAAGCGGCCACGCGCGCGGCGGTGACGGCCCGGCCAGACATCCCCGGCAGCACCCAGTCGCTGCCCCTGGGACATCTCACCCGTGACCGTGCCTCCGGCGCCGCCGTCCTCGGCCTCGCCCCACGGGCCGTACGGCCCTTCTCCCTCCTCGGCGTCGTCTGGGACGACCCCGCCGCCGAACTCCACGGCCGCGTCCAGGTCCGCACCCGGGAGGCCGGCACCGGCACCTGGTCCGGCTGGCGGGACGTCGAGACGCACTACGCCGACCACGGAGCCGATCCGGGCAGCGCGGAGGGCGCCGCGGACGGGGTGCGCGGCGCCACGGCACCGCTGTGGGTGGGGGAGTCGGACGGGGTGGAGATCCGGGTCCTGCCGGAGCCCGGTGAGGACGGGGGCGAGGGCGAGGGGACGGGGGCCGACGAGCCCGGGGCCGGCGACCACTCGGTGCTGCCCTCCGGGCTGCGGCTCGAACTGGTCGACCCGGGGGACGAGGTCCTGGAGGGCCCGCGTACCGGCGTCATGAGCGCCGAGGCGACCGCCGCCTCCGCGGCCAACTCCGCGCTCGCACCGCTCGGCACCCTGGAGATCCCCGCGCTGACCGGCGAGCAGACCCGGCAGGAGTACCTCACCCTGCGCGGGGCCGGCCTGACCGAGCAGCAGCGGGCCAAGCCGTACATCGGGCCGCGCCCCGCCATCGTCACCCGGCGCGGCTGGGGAGCGAACGAGAGCCTGCGGGAGAAGCGGTTCGTGTACACCGGCAAGGTCAAGGCGGCCTTCGTGCACCACACCGCCTCCGGCAACAACTACAAGTGCTCGCAGGCCCCTTCGCTGATCCGCGGGTTCTACCGCTATCACGTACGGAGCCTGGGCTGGCGGGACATCGGCTACAACTTCCTCATCGACAAGTGCGGCAGGATCTACGAGGGCCGGGCCGGGGGAGTGGCGGAGCCGGTCAAGGGGGCCCACACCCTCGGGTTCAACACCAACACCACGGGCATCGCGGTGATCGGCTCCTACGGCTCCAAGAAGCCGTCCTCCTCCGCCGTGAAGGCCATCGCCCGGCTCACCGCGTGGAAACTCGGACTGCACGGGATGAATCCGCGCGCCAAGACATATCTGAAGTCCGCCGGTGGCAATCTCTACCGAAAAGGTAAGAAGGTACGACTGAACGTGATCTCCGGTCACCGGGACGGGTTCAACACCTCGTGCCCAGGGGGGAAGCTCTACAAGAAGCTCGGCACCGCGCGCTCCACGGCGGCCCGCTACCAGGGCCGCTGAGGCGGGCCGGGCGCTCCTTCCTGCCGGAGCCGGTCTGCATACACTGGCCGGCCGAAAGACAGTTCGGCCGGTCCCGGCAGGAAGCAGAGACGACAGGTGACAGAAGCGATCCTCCTGGTCGGCGGCAAGGGCACGCGACTGCGACCGCTCACGGTGCACACGCCCAAGCCCATGGTCCCGGCGGCCGGGGTGCCTTTCCTCACGCACCAGCTCGCGAGAGCGAGAGCGGCGGGCGTCGAGCACATCGTCCTGGCCACGTCCTACCTGGCCGAGGTCTTCGAGCCGTACTTCGGCGACGGGGCGGCCCTGGGACTGCACATCGAGTACGTGACGGAGGAGGAGCCGCTCGGTACGGGCGGCGCCATCCGGAACGTCGCGTCCCGGCTGCGCTCCGGGCCGGACGAGCCGGTACTGATCTTCAACGGGGACATCCTGACGGGACTGGACATCCGGGCGCTGGTGCGGACGCACGAGACGACCGGCGCGGACGTCTCGCTGCACCTGACGAAGGTGACGGACCCGCGCGCGTACGGGCTGGTGCCCACGGACGGTACGGGCAGGGTGCTCGCCTTCCTGGAGAAACCGCAGACACCGGAGGAGATCGTCACCGACCAGATCAACGCGGGGGCGTACGTCTTCCGCCGGTCGGTGATCGACACGATCCCGGTGGGGCGGGCGGTGTCGGTGGAGCGGGAGACGTTCCCGGGGCTGCTGGCGGCGGGGGCGCATCTGCAGGGGATGGTCGACTCCACGTACTGGCTGGACCTGGGGACCCCGGCGGCCTTCGTACGGGGCTCGGCGGATCTGGTGCTGGGCCGTGCGCCGTCGCCGGCGGTGCCCGGACGCTGCGGGGACCGGCTGGTGCTGCCCACGGCGACCGTGGCACCGGACGCGAAGCTGGCGGGCGGGACGGTGGTGGGCGAGGGCGCGTTCGTGGCGGAGGGCGCACGCGTCTTCGGCAGCACGATCCTGCCGGGGGCGGTGATCGAGCCGGGCGCGGTCATCACCGACTCGCTGATCGGTACGCGGGCACGGGTGGGCGAACGCTCGGTCCTCACCGGCACGGTCATAGGCGACGGCGCGACCGTAGGCCCCCACAACGAACTCCGCGAGGGCGCCCGGGTCTGGTGCGACGCGACGATCCCGGCAGGAGCAGTCCGCTTCTCCTCGGACCAGTAACCCCCACAACCACCGCCCCCGCCGTTCCCGCGGACGGCCGCCCCCGCCGTTCCCGCGGACGGCCGCCCCCGCCCTCCGCGGACGGCCGCCCCCGCCCTCCGCGGGCAGTCGCTCCCGCCCTCCGCGGACGGCCGCTCCCGCCCTCCGCGGGCAGTCGCCCCCGCCCTCCGCGGACGGCCGCCCCCGCCCTCCGCGGGCAGTCGCCCCCGTCCTCCGCGGGCAGTCGCCCCCGTCCTCCGCGGGCAGTCGTGCCGCTGGGGCGGCACGGGTGGGCGCGACGGCACCCCGCAAGCGCCGGGCAGCGCGAACACCCCCCGGCCCACACCAACACGGGGCACCCGTAAGGCGCCGGGCCGCGCAACCCCGCCCCGGCCCGCAGCAACGCGGGGCATCCCGTACGGCGCCGGGCAGCGCGACCCGCCCCCGGCCCACACCAGCGCGGGGCATCCCGTACGGCGCCGGGGCGCACGAACACCCCCGGCTTACACCAGCGCGGGGCATCCCGTACGGCGCCGGGCAGCGCGACCCGCCCCCGGCCCACACCAACGCGGGGCCACGCCCCAAGACACCGGCCCGGCCAGCCCTCAAAGCCGCCCGATGTCCCCGTACGGCATCCGCGGCGCCCGCCGCCCCGGCACCCTCCCGCTCAACAAGATCAACCGAGCGGCCCGATGCCGCTGCCCCGCATACGGCTCCAACAGCGACAACATCACCGCGTCGTCCGCGTACCGATCGCCCGCGAGCGCCCACCCCACGATCCCCGGCAGATGCAGATCCCCCACGGTCACCGCATCCACCGCCCCGTGACTGCGCTGCACCGTCTCCGCCGACGTCCACGGCCCGATCCCCGACACCAGCTCCAACCGCGCCTGCGCCTCAGCGGCGGGCATCCCCACCGCCTCCTCCAGCCGCGCGGCGACCCGCACCGCCCGCAGGATCGTCGACGCCCGCTTGTTGTCGACCCCGGCCCGGTGCCACTCCCAGGAGGGAATCAGCGCCCACGTCCGCGGCGCCGGCATCACCGACATCCGCTCCGGCACGGGCCCGGGCGCCGGCTCCCCGTACTTCCGTACCAGCAGCCGCCACGCCCGATACGCCTCACCCGTCGTGACCTTCTGCTCCAGAATCGACGGAATCAGCGACTCCAGCACCAGCCCGGTCCGCGTCAGCCGCAGTCCCGGACGCCGGTGCCGGGTCACCGCCAGCAGCTTGTGCCGGGGCACGAAGGCGGACGGATCGTCGGCGGCACCGAGCATCTCCGGCAGCTTGTCCAGGAGCCAGTCGGCGCCCGGCCCCCACGCCTCCGCCCGGATCTCCCCGGCACGCCCCGTCACCCGGAGCGTCCCCGGACCCGCCGGCGTCAGGCTGGCCCGCCACACGGAACCGTCCGGCAGCGCCCGGAACGTCGGATCACCCGGCCCGCGCCGCAGCGGCCCGAGGACCAGCCCGAGGTCCAGGGGGCCCTCCGGCACCCACGTCCGCACGCGGGCCGGGGCCGGTACCTGCCGGGGAACTCCCTCCGGCACGGCGGCACGCCGCACCGTCGTACGAGGCGGGCGGGGTGCGAAACGTCCTGCCACGAGAGATCCCAGGGGTGGAGGCGGAGCGGGGGCCTCTATGAGGGTAGGCGCACGCTCACCGCACCTCGATGAAACCGCCCGCGTCCCGCTCCGGCCGCGGGCGCGGCTCCTCCGCCGGGTGGCCCACCGCCACCGCGCCCATCGGGTCCCAGTCCGCCGGCAGGTCCAGGACCTCGCGGACCACCTCGCGGCAGAACATCGTCGACGACACCCACGCCGAGCCCAGCCGCTCCCCGGCCAGCGCGACCAGGAAGTTCTGCACGCCGGCGCCCGTGGCGACCACGAACATCTCCCGCTCCGCGGCGTCCCGCCGCGCGTCCCCGTAGGTGTGCGAACCGTCCATGACCAGGCAGGGGACGACCAGGTACGGCGCGTTGCGCAGGACGTCGCCGCGGCGGACGCGCTTGGCGATCGACTCCTCCGTCCTTCCGTCGCGGCGCAGGTCCGCGATCCAGGCCTCGCGCATCGCGTCCAGGAGACGGGTGCGGGCCCCGGACGACTCCAGCAGCACGAACCGCCACGGCGTGGTGTGGTGCGGGGCCGGTGCCGTGACCGCCGCGGCCACCGCGCGGCGCACGGCTCCGGGGTCGACCGGCTCGTCCGTGAAGGCCCGTACCGTACGGCGCTGGGTCACCGCCTGGCGCACCGCCTCGGACGTGCCCAGGCGGAACATGTCGCCGCGGGCGCCGCGCACCAGCGCCCGCGCGCCCTCGCCGTCGTCGGCCGCCACCAGGTGCGGCAGCCCGCGGACCACGGCCACCGGGATGCCGGACGCCTTGCCCTTGACCAGGTCGCCCGCCGCGGCGAGCTCGTCGGCCGTGGCGACGACCGTGGCGCTGAGCGGATTGCCGTACGCGTCGGTGCCGCCGCGCAGGTCGTCCAGCACGCGGACGCCCGCCGCGCCGATCGCCACGTCCGTCAGCCCCGAGCGCCAGGGGCGGCCGAAGGTGTCCGTGACGATCACGCCGACCTCGACGCCGAGGGCGTCGCGCAGGCCCTCGCGGATCGCCCGCGCGGAGGCGTCCGGGTCCTCGGGCAGCAGCAGGACCGTACCGGCGGGGGTGTTGGAGGCGTCGACCCCGGCCGCGGCCATGACCAGGCCCTGCCGGTTCTCCACGATGCGCAGGGAGCCGCGCCGGGCCACCACGCGCACCGTCTCCGCGTCGATCGCGGCCTCCCGGTCCGTCGCCTCGACGATCCGGCCCTCCGCCTTGGAGACGATCTTCGAGGTGACGAGGAGGACGTCGCCGTCGGCCAGGTCCGGTGCGGCGGCCGCGATCAGCTTGGCCAGGTCGTCGCCCTCGCGGATCTCGGGCAGGCCCGCCACGGGACGGACCCGGTAACCCGTGCCGCTCATACCGCGCGCACCTCCTCCGCCAGCGTCAGCGCCTCCCGCGCCATCCGCGCGGTCGCGTCGACGTCGGTCATCATCAGCGGTACGGCCCGGCAGCGGATCCCGGCCGCCTCGACGCGCTCCACGCAGCCCGCGTCGACCGTGTCGACCAGCCAGCCGTCCAGCAGGCCCGAGCCGTAGTGCTCGGCCACCGCCGGGGCCGTGGACTCCACGCCGACCGCCGCCAGCACCTTGTCGGCCATGCCGCGCACCGGTGCGTCCCCGACGATCGGCGACAGGCCGACCACCGGCACGCCCGCGTCGGCGATCGCCTCCCGGATGCCGGGCACGGCGAGGATGGTGCCGACGGAGACCACGGGGTTGGACGGCGGGAAGAGGATCACGTCGGCCTCGGCGATCGCCTCCAGGACGCCCGGTGCCGGCTTCGCCTGCTCCGCGCCGACCGGCACGACCGCCTCGGCGGGGACGGAGGCGCGCAGGCGCACCCAGTACTCCTGGAAGTGGACCGCCTTGCGCTCTCCGTCCAGCTCGATGGCCACGTGCGTCTCCACGCGGTCGTCGGTCATGGGGATGAGGCGCACGCCGGGCCGCCAGCGGTCGCACAGCGCCTCGGTCACCGCGCTGAGCGGGAACCCGGCGCCGAGCATCTGCGTCCGCACGATGTGCGTGGCGAAGTCCCGGTCGCCGAGCCCGAACCACTCCGGGCCGACGCCGTACGCCGCGAGCTCCTCCTTGAGGTGGAAGGTCTCGTCGGTCCGTCCCCAGCCCTGCTCCTCGTTGATACCGCCGCCGAGCGTGTACATCACCGTGTCGAGGTCCGGGCAGACCTTCAGCCCGAAGAGGTGGATGTCGTCCCCGGTGTTGCCGATGACCGTGATGTCCGCGTCCGGCACGGCCCGCTTCAGACCGCGCAGGAAACGGGCACCGCCGATGCCGCCTGCCAGAACCACAATGCGCATGGGGTCATCCTTGCAGGCCGCTACGACATCGCGTCAGGCAGTTACCGGGCCGGGCGCGGTGCGGGCCTCGCAGTGGGGGGCGACGGCGGTCCCCCCGGCCGAGCGAAGCCGGGACTGGGGGAGCATCGGCATCTCGGTCAGGCCCGGGTAGTAGATGTGCAGACTGACCGCGGGGTCGAGGGCGTCGTTGACGACCTCGTGCGCGTAGCCGGGCGCGAAGACGCGCTGCGCGCCGGCCGTCAGCGCGCGCGTGCCGCGCTCCGTGCGCTCGGTCAGGGTGCCGTCCAGGACGGTGAGCACACCGGAGGAGCGGCCGTGGCCGTGCGGCCCGCTGCCCTGGCCGGGCACCCAGGACAGCAGCCACACCTCGTAACCGGGACCGGTGCGCAGCCGGTGGTACCAGCGGCTGCCGGCGTCGTACTCGACGAGGTGCTCCCACTGGGAGCGGTCGGCTGCGATGGAGCGGGCCAGGCCGGCGAACTCGGCGACGGTGGCCGGGTGCTCGCGCGGGGGCTGGAGCAGGTGCGGGACTTCGAGGATGTCGCCGGCGATCTGGAGGTCGCTGTCGCTGTTCATGGGTGTGGGGGTTCCTCGGCGGAGAAGCGGTGGGGTGCGGGTGTCGCGGCGCGTCACGCCCGGGTCGCGGGCGGGCGGCGGCGAGGGGTGCCCCGGTGGGAGCGAAGGAAACGGCGGCCGAGCCGGTGACTCGGCGGTGGCTGGAGCGCGTGGGGCTCAACAGCCGGAACAGAGACAGCTACAGCGAGCGCGGGCAGCACCGAGGAACCCGACGGAGCGGGTCGAGGTGAGTGCCGGATTCGCGAGCATGCCCACAAGGACAGCGGTTCACTCCTCCACTGTCAACTCGGCGCCCGGTATGTGGGACATGGTTCACCTCATCCGGTTCATCTCGCAGGCGAAAGGTTTGCTCAACCGCTTCCCGGGACACATGGTGCCCACGGCCGGGCGCCCCGCACGCCGTTGCGATCCCGTGATCCGACTGTGATCCGGTTCGCTTCGGCGCGGGTGTCGCAACGGGATCGATGTCCTGGACGTCTCTCCCGTAGAGGCTCTGCGTGAGGCCGGAAGACCTCACGGGTCCCGTACGTGTGTCAAGGTTTAGGACGATTTCAACACTTTCCGCTCGGCCTTGGTTCCGCAGAGTGAATAAGGGGCTCAATAGCAGATCTCGGCTTGACTCGCCCGGAGCAGCACACTTGTAATTTCACTCGTGTCGTTCAGCCGGAATCGGTAACGGCTGGATCACGGGGACGCGAAAGACAGACGAGGGGCGCACATGACCGAGCTGGTGCAGCAACTGCTGGTCGACGACGCGGACGAGGAGCTCGGCTGGCAGGAGCGCGCGCTGTGCGCCCAGACCGACCCCGAGTCCTTCTTCCCCGAGAAGGGCGGCTCGACCCGGGAGGCCAAGAAGGTCTGCCTCGCGTGCGAGGTCCGCTCCGAGTGCCTCGAGTACGCCCTCGCCAACGACGAGCGCTTCGGCATCTGGGGCGGCCTGTCCGAGCGGGAGCGCCGCCGGCTGAAGAAGGCCGCGGTCTGACGAACCGGCACATCACCGCCGTACGCGCGCTACACGCACCACTTCGTACATACGTCACTCGAGGCCCGTCGCGGGCGGGTCGTCCGCAGGCGGCGGGCCGCCCCGCCCGCCCGTCGCCCGGCCACCACCCCTCATCGAGACGCTCCGCGCCGCCCCGTTCGATCTGCCGATAGTGTGGTCGCTCGTCCGAGACGCCCCGCCGCCCCCATCGGGCACGGGCGTTCCCCACAGACCACCGAACCGGGGCCCGTACCTCGATGTCCGTGCACAGCCACACGGCAGCCCGGCAAGACCTCGCTGCCACACCTGAGTTCCCGCGTCACGTGGTGACCGCGGTCCTCGTCTCCCACGACGGCGCCCGCTGGCTGCCCGACGCGCTCGCCGGGCTGCTCGGCCAGGAGCGCCCCGTCCAGTTCGCCATGGGCGCCGACACCGGCAGCGCGGACGATTCCGCCCGGCTGGTCGCCGAGGCCCTCGGTGACGACCACGTGCTGCACCTCGCCCGGCGCACCGGCTTCGGCCAGGCGGTCGAGGAGTGCAACCGCAGCGCCCCGCACCTCACGCCGGACGACCTGCCGTACCTGAAGCGGCCGAGCGGCTGGGACCCGGTCACCCGCAGTTGGCGCGACGACGCCTACGACCTGCCGGAACTCCCGCACGGGGAGCCGGTGCAGTGGCTGTGGCTGCTGCACGACGACTGCGCCCCCGAACCCGACGCGCTGGCCCAGATGCTGCGCGTCGTGGAGAACGAGTACGAGCTCGGCCGTGACGACGTGGCCGTCGTCGGCCCCAAGCTCCGCGGCTGGTACGACCGCAGGCAACTCCTCGAGGTCGGCGTCTCCATCGCCAACTCCGGCCGCCGCTGGACCGGTCTGGACCGCCGCGAACAGGACCAGGGCCAGCACGACCACGTACGGCCCGTGCTGTCGGTGTCCACCGCCGGCATGCTGGTCCGCCGTGACGTCTTCGACCGGCTCGGCGGATTCGACCGGCACCTGCCCCTCATGCGCGACGACGTCGACCTGTGCTGGCGCGCCCACTCCGCGGGACACCGGGTCCTGATCGCCCCCGACGCGGTCGTCCGGCACGCCGAGGCCGCCTCCCGCGAGCGCCGCACCGTCGACTGCGTGGGCCGCACCTCCGCCTCCCCGCACAAGGTGGACAAGGCGGGCGCCGTCTACGCCCTGCTCGTCAACGCCCGCACGGCCGCCCTGCCCTGGGTGCTGCTGCGCGTCGTCCTCGGCACCCTGCTCCGCACCCTCGCCTACCTCGTCGGCAAGGCCCCCGGACAGGCCGTCGACGAGATCCGCGGCCTCATGGGCACCCTGCTGCGGCCCGAACGGATCCTCGCCGGACGGCGCCACCGCGGCAGCCCGCAGACCGACAAGGGCGAGATGCGGCCGCTGTTCCCGCCGCCCGGCGCGACCGTCCGCGTCACCGTGGAACAGGTCGCGAGCAGCCTCGTCGGCCGCTCCGACCCCGAAGCCGCCTCCGGCGCGGGACGCCACGGCAGCGCCATCGAGTCCGGACCCGGCGGCGACGACGCCGACTTCCTGGAGGTCGAGCAGTTCGCCCGCCTCAAGCGCATCGCCCGCAAGCCGGGACCGGTGCTCTTCCTGGTGCTGCTGCTCGTCTCCCTGGCGGCCTGCCGCCAGCTCCTCGGCGGCGGCGCGCTCGCGGGCGGCGCCCTGCTCCCCGCGCCCGCCGGCGCCGGTGACCTGTGGGCCCGTCACACCGACGCCTGGCACGCCGTGGGCGCCGGCGGCACCGGAGCCGCACCGCCCTACCTGGCGATCGTCGCGGCCTTCGCCTCCCTCCTGCTCGGCTCCACCGGCCTCGCCGTCACGATCCTCCTGGTCTGCTCGGTACCGCTGGCCGGCCTCACCGCGTACTTCGCCTCCCGCCCGCTCGTCGAGTCCCGGCTGCTGCGCGCGTGGGCGGCCGTCGCCTACGCCTTCCTGCCCGCCGCGACCGGCGCCCTGGCCGGCGGCCGCATCGGCACCGCCGTACTCGCCGTACTGCTGCCGCTGATCGCCCGCGCGGGCATCGCCGCGAGCGGCCTCACCAACCCCGAGGGCACCCGCGGAAGTTGGCGCGCCACCTGGGCGTACGCCCTGCTGCTGACGATCGCCACGGCGTTCACCCCGATCGTGTGGCCCGTCGCCCTGGTCCTCGGCGTCGGCGTACTGGCCCTGCGCAGGACCGAGATCCCGGCCTACGGGCTGCGCTTCCTGGCCCAGCTCGGCACCCCCCTGCTGGTCCTCGCCCCGTGGTCGCTCTCCCTCCTCCCGTTCGGCTTCTTCCGGGAAGCGGGCCTGGAGTACGGCCCCTCCGCCGCCTCCGCCCTCGACCTGCTCGGCGCGAGCCCGGGCGGTCCCGGCACCGTCGGCGGCCCGCTGCTCATCGGCCTGGTGCTCGCCGCACTCGCGGCCCTGCTCCGCTCCGAGCGCCGGACGGCGATCCTCACCGCGTGGGCGGCGGCCCTGGTGGGCCTCGTCTTCGCGGTCCTGTCCAACGACTCCGCCTGGGCGGGCCCCGCGACCCTCGTCTACGGCATCGCCGTCCTGGCCGCCGCCACGCTCGGCGCCGACGGGGCACGCGCGCGTGTCGCCGAGCAGAGCTTCGGCTGGCGCCAGCCGGTCGCCGCGCTGATCGCCCTCGCCTGCGCGATCGGCCCGTTGGTCGCCGTCGCCGGCTGGATGATCCGCGGCGCCGACGGACCGGTCGAGCGGCGCGACCCCGTCCAGGTGCCCGCGTTCGTCGCCGAGGAGAGCGGCACCCGCGACCAGGCCCGCACCCTCGTCATCGACAGCGACTCCGCCGCCCGGGTCGGCTACGTCCTGGTCCGCGGCTCCGGCGCCCGCATGGGCGACGCGGAGATCGCCGCGGTGGACGGCGGGAACACCGGGCTCGACAAGGTCGTCGCCAACCTCGTCGCCGGCTCCGGCGCCGACCAGGCCGACCAGCTCGGCGGCTTCGCCGTCCGCTACGTCCTCGTCCACCCGGGCGCACCGCGTGAGGTCACCCGCGTCCTGGACGCCACCCCCGGCCTGTCCCGGCTCAGCCAGCAGGCGGGCGGCGCGCTGTGGCGGGTGGACCGGCAGGTCGCCCGCGCGAGCATCGTCCCTGCCGAGGACGCCAAGGACGCCAAGGACGCCAAGGACGCCAAGGACGGCGAGGACGGCGGCGACGAGCCCGTGCCCGTCGCCGCGGGCCCGGTCGAGATCCACACCAAGATCCCGGACGGTGCCGAGGGCCGCGTCCTGCGCCTCGCCGACACCGCCGCCGAGGGCTGGACCGCCACGCTCGACGGCAAGCCGCTGACCCGTACGACGGTCGACGGCTGGGCCCAGGGCTTCGAACTCCCCGCCTCCGGCGGCACGCTGGACGTCACCTACGACGACCCGATCACCCACACCGCCTGGCTGTGGGCCCAGGGCCTGCTCGCCGTCGTCCTCGTCGTCATGGCCCTGCCCGGCCGCCGCCGCGACATCGACGACGACCTGCCGGAGGAACCGGCCGTCCCCGCCGAGGCGATGGCCGGTGAGGGCCGCCGCGCCCGCCGCCTGCGCGCCCAGGCCGAGGCGGAGGCCGCGGCGGAGTCCGGCACCGGAGAACCGGGTGCCGACGAGGACTTCCCCGCCCCGCCCGAGCAGCCCCCCGCCCCCGTCCCGCAACAGCCCGGCCACGGCGACTGGGACGCGGCGGCGCAGTACCCGGACGCCTACCCGGAAGAGCAGCGGTACCAGCAGTACCCGGCGGACGCCTACGGCGGGACCTACCAGGCGGAGGCCTACCCCCAGGGCGGCGAGTACGACCCGTACGCCTACGGCACCCAGCAGGCGCCGTACGACCAGACGTACACCCAGGGCTACGACCAGAACTACACGCAGGGCTACGACACGTCGTACGACCCCCACGGCACGGGCAGTGAGCGTCCCGACGGGAGCCAGCAGTGAACCGCACCACCCTGTCCCTGATCGCGGGCGTGACCGCGCTCGCCGCCGTCACCGGCTTCGCCGCGGTGTCCTCACCGGACGCCAAGGCCACGGACGGGACGGCGGAGGCGGCGGCCCACCTCCCCGTGGAACGCACGAGCCTGGTGTGCCCCCCGCCCAGCTCCTCCGACCTGGCCGAGACGACGTACACGTCCTTCACGCCGGTCACCAAGGGCACGGAGAAGGGGGGCGGGGCCGAACTCCGGCCGGCCACGGAGCAGAAGCAGGACGAGTCGGAGTCCGGGGACGACAAGGAGGAGAAGGACGACAAGGACGCCAAGTCCGAGAAGCCCGTACTGGAGCCGGGGGACCCCGGCAAGCCGGTCACCGGGGAGACGACCGGCGGCGAGTCCCCGGCCCTCCTCGGCACCGCCGAGGGCCGCTTCGCGCCGGGCTGGACCGTGCAGGGGACGACCACGGTCACCGCGGGCACGGGCCGGGGCATGCACGGCGTCACCTGCACGGCCCCGGACACGGAGTTCTGGTTCCCCGGCGCGAGCACCGACGCCGGCCGCACCGACTACGTCCATCTGACCAACCCCGACGACTCGGCGGCGGTCGTGGACATCGAGCTCTACGGCAAGGACGGCGCCCTCGAGACGACGGTGGGGGAGGGCATCACGGTCCAGCCGCACTCCGCCGAGCCGGTCCTGCTCTCGACGCTCACCGACGAGAAGCAGACCGATGTGACCGTGCACGTGGTGGTCCGCAGCGGCCGGGTCGGCGCCGCCGTACAGGCCCTGGACGACAAGCTGGGCGGCGACTGGCTGGCCGCGTCGACCGACCCGTCCGGCAGCCTGGTCCTGCCCGGCATCCCGAAGGACGCCACCGCCGTACGCCTGGTCGCCTTCACCCCCGGTGACGCCGACGTCGACCTGAAGGTGCGCCTCGCCTCCCCCTCCGGCCCGATCACCCCGGCCGGCCACGACACCCTCCACGTGAAGGGCGGCATGACGGCGGCCGTCGACCTGGAGGACATCACGCGCGGTGAGGCGGGCTCCCTGGTCCTGACGGCGGCGGACGGTTCCGTCCCGGTCGTGGCGGCGGTACGGGTGCTGCGCGGCAAGGGCGACGACCAGGAGTCGGCCTTCATCCCGGCGGCGCGACCGGTCGGCACACGCGCCACGTCCGTGGACAACACGGCCGAGGGCACGACGCTCTCGGTGACGGCTCCCGAGGGCACGGCGAAGATCAAGGTCACGGCCTCGGCGGGCACCGAGGGCGGTACGGAGGCCTCGAAGACGTACACGATCAAGTCGGGCACGACGCAGAACATCGAGGCACCGGTCTCGGCCGGGGTGAAGGGCACCTACGCCCTCACGGTGGAACCCCAGTCGGACACACCGGTCTACGCGTCCCGGACGCTGACCGCGACGAAGAACGACGTCCCGTTCTTCACGGTCCAGTCCCTCCCGGACGACCGGGGGATGGTCTCGGTACCCCAGTCGAACGAGGACCTGTCGATCCTGCAGAACTGACCACGAACCGGGGCCGGCCCTGAGCCGGCCCCGCCCCACCCCCCCCGTCAACCGCGGGCAGTCGTGCCGCTGGGGCGGCACGGGTGGGCGCGACGGCACCCCGTACAGCGCCGGGCCGCGCAACCCCACCCCCGGCCCGCTCCGACACGAGGCACCTCATGAAGGTGCCGCCCCGGCACCCGCACGCGACGTCAGTCCTCCCCATACCGGGGATCCACCGTCTCCGGCGTCAGCCCCAGCACCTCCGCCACCTGCTCGACCACGACCTCGTGCACGAGAGCCGCCCGCTCGTCCCGCCCCTTGGTGCGGATCTCCACCGGCCGCCGATAGACCACCACCCGCGCCGGCCGCCCGTCCCGAGCGGCCACGGTCCCGCCCAGCGGCACCGCCTCATCACTCCAGGCCCCTCCGCCCGGCCGCGGCACGTCCAGCACCAGGAAATCGACGTCGGCCAACTGCGGCCACCGCCGCTCCAGCCGCTCCACGGAGTCCTGTACGAGATCCGCGAACGTCTCCGCACGGCTCGCGGCGAGCGGCACCTGCGGAGGCGCGATCGGGCCGCGCATGCCCCGGCCGTGGCGATCACGGCGTCGGGGACCGGGGCCGGGGCCGGATCCGGCGGCACGGGGCGTCACAGAGCTGTCCATCACTGCGAAGCGTAGTCGTCACGTCGCCGCCCCGCCCGATCACCGCACGCCTTCCGGCCGACCCGCACGGCATGTCACAACATGACCATTCCAGCCAAGGTTGGGCTCGATTCCGTATCTCTCCGAGACCGATGACATCAAGGCAATTGACGGTGTTTGTACCAACTGGTGACCGGAATCAGTACCGCCGAACCCCCCGGACCCCCGCGTCCAACCAGGTCAGCAAGGTGCCCCCAAAGGGGCATGTGGGGCGTTTCGTACCGCGACACGGTGGAGTGACCTGGTGGAGAGTCGTCGCGGCCCGCTCAAGAGTGCGGTACCGTCCAACGTCGTGAGCCCTGTACGTCGCTGTTCGCGCACCGCCTGCGGCCGTCCCGCCGTCGCGACGCTGACGTACGTCTACGCCGACTCGACCGCGGTCCTCGGCCCCCTCGCCACCTACGCCGAACCCCACTGCTACGACCTGTGCGCGGAGCACTCCGAGCGCCTCACCGCGCCGCGCGGCTGGGAGGTCGTCCGCCTGCTCGACGGCTCGGCCCCGGCCCAGCCCAGCGGAGACGACCTGGAAGCGCTTGCGAACGCGGTGCGCGAGGCGGCCCGTCCCCAGGAGCGGGCGGCGGGAGCGGGCGGCGGTTCCCGCACCGCGGACCCCATGGAGGTCGCACGCCGCGGCCACCTGCGCGTACTCCGCTCCCCGGACAACTGACCGGGGCGAGCCCTCTCCCCGTACCCCGGGCGCCGCATAAACCCCCGCACGCCTGTTGACGCCTTCTTGTCGCGGACACGACCATTCCATTGGTATCCGACGAGAAAACGCTTTCGCATGGCGGAATCCGGGAGGCGCCCGTGTACGTCCAGGAACTGGAACCCGTCGCCGGCTCGCTCGGCCTCTCCGCCCTGGTGGCGGCCCTGCCGCTCGTGATCGTCCTGGTCCTGCTCGGCGGTGTCCGGATGAAGGCGCACCTCGCGGGCCTGACCGGCCTGCTGGCGGCCGTCCTGGTGGCCTGTCTGGCGTACGGCATGCCACTGGACCAGACGCTCTCCAGCGGCGTCCAGGGCGCCGTCTTCGGCGTCTTCCCCATCATGTGGATCGTCGTCAACGCCCTGTGGGTCTACCGGATGACCGTCCGCACCCGTCACTTCGACATCCTCCGCCGCTCCTTCGGCCGCCTCTCCGACGACCCCCGCATCCAGGCACTCGTCATCGCGTTCTGCTTCGGCGCCCTGCTGGAGGCCCTCGCCGGGTTCGGCGCCCCCGTCGCGATCTCCGCCGTGATGCTGGTGGCCCTCGGCTTCGACCCCGTACGCGCCGCCGTGGTCGCGCTGGTCGCCAACACCGCGCCGGTGGCGTTCGGCGCCATGGGCACGCCGGTCGTCACGCTCGCCCAGGTCACCGGCCTGCCACTGGACTCCGTGGCGTCCGTGGTCGGCCGCCAGACCCCGCTGCTGGCCCTCGTGGTGCCGCTCGTACTGGTCTGGCTGGTGGACGGACGGCGCGGCCTGCGCGAGACCTGGATCCCCGCACTGGTCTGCGGAGCCGCCTTCGCCGTGGCACAGTTCGTCGCCTCCAACCACGTCTCCGCGCAGCTCGCCGACATCGGCGCCGCCCTGGCCGGCGCGGGCGCCCTGGTCGCCGTACCGCACGCGCGCGTGCCCGCCACCGAGGCCGTACGGACCTCCGTGCTGACCGGCGTGCGCAGCGAGGAACTGGACGAGGAGGACCCGCGCGGAGAGGTGGTACGCGCCTACGCCCCGTACGCGCTGATCGTCGTGATCTTCTCCGTCGCCCAGATCCCGGCGGTGAAGGACTGGCTCGCCGGCGCCACCCAGAGCTACGACTGGCCCCTCCTGGACGTCGCGGGCCCGGACGGCGAGCCCGTCGGCGGCAACGTGTTCACCTGGCCGATCGTCTCCACCGGCGGCACCCTCGTCCTGTTCGCCGGAGTGCTCACGGCGGCGGTGATCGGGGTGCACGCGCGCGTGGCGGTCAAGGAGTGGCTGGCGACGGTCCGCGAACTGCGGTTCGCGATCCTCACGGTGACGTCCGTCCTGGCCCTGGCCTACGTCATGAATCTCTCGGGCCAGGCGGCGACGATCGGCCACTTCGTCGCGGCGGCCGGGGCCGGCCTCGCCTTCCTGTCCCCGGTCCTCGGCTGGTTCGGCGTCGCCGTCTCCGGCTCGGACACCTCCTCCAACGCCCTCTTCGGCGCCCTCCAGGTGACCGCCGCCCAGCAGTCCGGGCTGTCGCCCGAACTGCTCGCCGCCGCCAACAGCTCCGGCGGCGTCCTCGGCAAGATGATCTCGCCGCAGAACCTCACCATCGCCTGCGCGGCCGTCGGACTGGCGGGCCGCGAGGGCGATCTGCTGCGCAAGGTGCTGCCCTGGAGCCTCGGCCTGCTGCTCGTGATGTGCCTGATCGTGGTGGGCCAGAGCACGGCGGCGCTCGGCTGGATGCTGCCCTGAGCCTCCACGACGTCCGTGTCACCCCCTGCGGGTAGTTTGTGGTGACCGACAGGACTTCCGGAAGGGCTGGCCGTGGCTGCTGATCTGTCGCAGATCGTGAAGGCGTACGACGTGCGCGGAGTCGTCCCCGACCAGTGGGACGAGTCCCTCGCCGAGCTCTTCGGCGCCGCCTTCGTCCGGGTGACCGGCGCGAGTGCCGTCGTCACCGGTCACGACATGCGGCCGTCGTCCCCCGGCCTGTCCGGCGCCTTCGCGCGCGGGGCGGCGGCCCAGGGCGCCGACGTCACCGAGATCGGCCTGTGCTCCACGGACCAGCTCTACTACGCCTCGGGCGCCCTGAACCTCCCCGGCGCGATGTTCACGGCCTCGCACAACCCGGCGCGGTACAACGGCATCAAGCTCTGCCGCGCGGGCGCGGCGCCGGTCGGCCAGGACACGGGCCTGGCGGAGATCAGGGAACTCGTCGAGCGGTGGAGCGACTCGGGCGCCCCGGAACCGACGACCGGCACCCGGGGAACGATCACCCGGCGCGACACGTTGGACGACTACGCGGCACACCTGCGCTCGCTCGTCGACCTGACCTCGATCCGCCCCCTGAAGGTCGTCGTCGACGCGGGCAACGGCATGGGCGGGCACACCGTCCCGACGGTCCTCGCCGGCCTGCCGTTCACCCTCGTCCCGATGTACTTCGAACTCGACGGCACCTTCCCCAACCACGAGGCCAACCCCCTCGACCCGGCCAACCTCGTCGACCTGCGGAAGCGGGTCCGCGAGGAGGGCGCCGACCTCGGCCTCGCCTTCGACGGCGACGCCGACCGCTGCTTCGTCGTCGACGAGCGGGGCGAGCCGGTCTCCCCGTCCGCGATCACCGCCCTGGTCGCCTCCCGCGAACTGGCCCGCAACGGCGGCAAGGGCACGATCATCCACAACCTGATCACGTCCTGGTCGGTCCCCGAGGTCGTACGGGAGAACGGCGGCACCCCCGAGCGCACCCGCGTGGGCCACTCCTTCATCAAGGCCGAGATGGCCAGGACCGGCGCGATCTTCGGCGGCGAGCACTCCGCGCACTACTACTTCCGCGACTTCTGGAACGCCGACACGGGCATGCTGGCCGCCCTGCACGTCCTCGCCGCCCTCGGCGGGCAGCAGGGCGCGCTGTCGGCCCTGGTCGCCCAGTACGACCGCTACGCCGGCTCCGGGGAGATCAACTCCACCGTCGACGACCAGGCGGGCCGCCTCGCCGCGATCAGGGCCGCGTACGAGGGCCGCGACGGCATCACCCTCGACGACCTGGACGGCCTCACCGTCACTGCCGCCGACTGGTGGTTCAACGTCCGACCCTCCAACACGGAACCCCTCCTCCGCCTGAACGCGGAGGCCCGTGACGAGACGACGATGACCAAGATCCGCGACGAGGCCCTGAAAATCATCAGGTCCTGACCCCCACCCGCAAGCAGCCACCCGCGACCCGCATCCCGCGATCCGCACCCCGCATCCCGCGTTCTGTGATCCACGTTCTGCGATCCGTGATCCGTGATCCGCGGGCAGCTGTGCCGCATGCCGCCGCCCTCCGCGGGCAGTCGTGCCTCCCCCAGTGCCTTAAAGGCCTGGGAGGTGCCCCCAGGGCGGCACGGGTGGGCGCGACGGCACCCCGCAAGCGCCGGGCTGCGCAACCCCACCCCCGGCCCACAGCAACGCGAGCCACCCGTAAGGCGCCGGGCCGCACAACCCCGCCCACCCCGCCGCCCACCCCCACCGGCGGTACCCTGACCAGCACATCCACCCACCGAAGGGAACGCCCATGCCACTCGAAGCCGGCCTCCTGGAAATCCTCGCCTGCCCCGCCTGCCACTCCCCCCTCAAGGAGCAGGACACCGAACTGATCTGCACCGGCCAGAACTGCGGCCTGGCCTACCCCGTCCGCGACGACATCCCCGTACTCCTCGTCGACGAGGCCCGCCGCCCCGAGTAACCGGCACAAGGCGCACCGCGCACCGCATCGCACCGCCCCGCCGACCGGAGATCGGAGCCCGCCGCCCATGCTCGACGAATCGCTGCTCGACTCACCGGAGGGCCTCGCCGAGGCCGACCGTCGCGCCCTGCTCCGCGGCGCCGCCGAGGCCGGCGCCCGCGTCCGCACCGCCGCACGGCACGCCGCCGAGGCAGGCGTCAACGGCCTCAAACCCGACGGCCGCCCCCGCGCCGTCCTCATCGCGGGCCCCGGCGCCGCCGCCACCCAGACCGCCGACCTCCTCGGCACCCTGGCCGGCGCCGGCAGCCCCGTCACCCGCCTCGCACCCACCGGCGTCGCCCCCGCGCCGGGCGCCCTGCGCTGGGAACTGCCCGGCTGGGCCGGCTCCGTGGACCTGCTGCTCATCGCCACCCCCGACGGCACCGAACCGGGCCTGTCCCTGCTCTCCGAGCAGGCCTACCGCCGCGGCTGCACCGTCGTCGCCGTGGCCCCCGCCGGCAGCCCGCTCGCCGAAGCGGTGAACGGCTCCCGCGGCCTGTTCGTCCCCATGGCCTCCGCGCCCTACGACCAGGACGAACCCCTCGCCGCCTCCGCCCCCGGCGTCCTGTGGGCACTGCTCACCCCGCTGCTCGCGCTCCTGGACCGCACCGGCCTGCTCACCGCCCCGCCCGAGGCCCTGGAGAAGATCGCCGACCGCCTCGACGGCATCGCCGAACGCTGCGGTCCGGCCATCGCGACGTACAGCAACCCCGCCAAGACCCTGGCCGCCGAACTCGCCGAAGCGCTGCCCGTCGTATGGACCGAGGGCGTCTCGGCGGGCCCGGCCGGCCGCCGGTTCGCCGCCGCGCTCGCCGAACTGTCCGGCACCCCCGCCGTCGTCGCCGAACTCCCCGAGGCGCTCGCCGCGCACAGTGCCCTGCTGGCCGGCCGGCTCGCCGCCGGCGCGGACCCGGACGACTTCTTCCGCGACCGCGTGGAGGAAGCACCCGCCCTGCACGCGCGCGTGGTGCTGCTCCGCGACCGCCCCATCGGCGGCCTCACCGCCGCACCCGCCGCCCGCGACCTGGCGCTCACCCACGACACGCCGATCAGTGAGCTGGAACCGGAGGCGGGCGGCGAGTTGGAGACCCTCGCGGAACTGATCGCCGTCACGGATTTCGCCGCCGTTTACCTGGCGCTCGCCTCGGGAGCCTGATCATGCCCGGTAAACCCTGAGACCCTCCCTCCGCGCGGACGCACGACACGCACCGATACACACGGCACGCACCGACACCGCGCGGACGCACGAGAACCGGCAGAAGGAACGCAGAGAGCCCCATGGACCGTCTCGACAACACCATCCGCCCCTACGCCTGGGGTTCCACCACCGCCCTCCCGCGGCTGCTCGGCACCGAACCGACCGGCGAGCCGCAGGCGGAGATGTGGATGGGCGCCCACCCCGGCGCACCCTCGCGCACCGGCCGGGGCACGCTCGTCGAGGTCATCGACGCCGACCCGGAGCGGGAACTCGGCCCGGACTCGGTCGCCAAGTTCGGCCCCCGCCTGCCCTTCCTGCTCAAACTCCTCGCCGCCGGAGCCCCGCTCTCCCTCCAGGTCCACCCCGACCTGACCCAGGCGAAGGAGGGCCACGCGGACGAGGAGCGCCGAGGCGTCCCCGTCACCGCCCCGCACCGCAACTACAAGGACGCCAACCACAAGCCCGAATTGATCTGCGCCCTCACCGAGTTCGACGGCCTGTGCGGTTTCCGCGCCCCGCTGCACGCCGCCGAGCTCCTCGACGGCCTCGGCGTGGACTCCCTCAAGCCGTACGTCGACCTGCTGCACGCCCACCCCGAAGAGGCGGCCCTGCGCGAGGTCCTCACCGCGATCCTCACCGCCGACCCCGAGGAGATGGCCCGCACCGTCACGGAGACCGCCGCCGCCTGCGACCGCCTCGGCGGCGCCTACGCCCCGTACGCCGACATCGCCCACCACTACCCGGGCGACCCCGGCGTCATCGCCGCGATGCTCCTCAACCACGTCCGGCTCCAGCCCGGCGAGGCCCTCTTCCTCGGCGCTGGCGTCCCGCACGCCTACCTCGACGGCCTCGGCGTCGAGATCATGGCCAACTCCGACAACGTCCTGCGCTGCGGCCTGACCCCCAAGCACGTCGACGTCCCCGAACTCCTGCGCGTCGTCCGCTTCGAGGCCGGCGACCCCGGCGTGCTGCGCCCGGAGGCCGGCCCGGACGGCGAGGAGGTCTACGAGACCCCCATCGACGAGTTCCGCCTCTCCCGCTACGTCCTCCCCGCGGGCGGCGCCGGCCACGACCTCACCCTGACCACCCCGCAGATCCTGCTCTGCACCGCCGGCTCCGTACGGGCGGGCGAGCACGAACTGACGCCCGGCACCTCCGTGTTCGTCCCTTCGGGTGAGAAGGCCGAAGTGTCGGGTACCGGAACCCTGTTCAGGGCCACCGTCGTCGCCTGATCACCCCGTGACGACCACCTGACACGCCGTCGCCGAACCGGGCTGCAACAATGGCCCACCGTCAAAGGACGGACAGAGTCCCGGGCGGCGTACGAACACGCCCGCCCGGGCCCCACACGGCGTACGAAGGGACAACGCGAACACATGAGCGCGTCAGGCGGCACCAAGGCGATCGTGGCGGCACTCGCCGCCAACCTCGCGATCGCGGTAGCGAAGTTCGTGGCGTTCCTCTTCAGCGGCTCGTCGTCGATGCTCGCCGAGTCCGTGCACTCGCTCGCCGACTCCGGCAACCAGGGGCTGCTGCTGGTGGGCGGCAAGAGGGCCCAGCGCCGGGCGACCCCGCAGCACCCCTTCGGCTACGGCCGCGAGCGCTACATCTACGCCTTCCTCGTCTCCATCGTGCTCTTCTCGGTCGGCGGCATGTTCGCCCTCTACGAGGGCTACGAGAAGATCAAGCACCCGCACGAGCTGGAGCACTGGTACTGGCCGGTCGGCGTCCTCGTCTTCGCGATCATCGCGGAGTCCTTCTCCTTCCGCACCGCCATCAAGGAGTCCAACGTCCTGCGCGGCGGACGCTCCTGGAAGGAGTTCGTCCGCCACGCCAAGGCCCCCGAGCTGCCGGTCGTCCTCCTGGAGGACCTCGGAGCGCTCGTCGGTCTGATCCTCGCCCTCGGCGGTGTCGGCATGGCCCTGGCCACCGGCGACAGCGTCTGGGACGGCATCGGCACCCTCTGCATCGGCGTCCTGCTCATCCTGATCGCCCTGGTCCTCGCCGTCGAGACGAAGTCGCTGCTGCTCGGCGAGGCCGCGGGCCCCGAGGCGACCCAGAAGATCGAGGCCGCCGTCGTCGACGGCGACACCGTCACCCGCATCATCCACATGCGCACCCTCCACATCGGTCCCGAGGAGCTGCTGGTCGCCGCGAAGATCGGCGTCCGGCACGACGGCACGGCCACCGAGATCGCCTCCGCCATCGACGCCGCCGAGTCCCGCATCCGCGAGGCCGTCCCGATCGCCCGCGTGATCTACCTCGAGCCCGATATCTACAGCGAGACCGAGGCCGCCAAGGGCGCCGACCCCGAGGCCACCCCCGGAGGCCCCACCTCCGCCGACACCGCTCACTGAGCCCCGCACCACCGGGGTCCGCAGGACCCCACACCGGAGGGGCCCGCCACCACGGCGGGCCCCTCCGCCGTGTCCAGGGAGCGGCCTCAGAAGTGCGAGGGCCACAGCTTCGTGTCGAACTCCGCCGGCCGGCGCCGCCTGGTCCGCCCCGCGAGCACACAGATCAGGCCCGCGAGCGTCAGCAGCAGCCCGAACAGCGCGGCCCCGGCGAGCAGGACCACACCCAGGCGGTCCTCCGTCACCCGGCCCCGCACCGCCTCCACGGGCACCGTGCCGCCGTGGTCGTCGGCGAAGAAGCGGGAGTCCCGTGAATTCAGACGGTGGTCGCCCAGCAGGAACAGCCGCCCCTGCGGCACCCGGACGTCGTACCGCTGCGGAACGAGGCCGTTGACGTCCCCGTCCTTGACGTACGGCTCCTCCAACGCCCTGCCGTTCACCGTGAGCCGCCGTGAGGACCCCTCGCCCTCGCAGCACACGATCCGGTCACCGCCCACCCCGATGACCCGCTGCACGACGAGCCCGCCTCCCGGATAGCGGTCGGGCGCCGAGAACAGCACCACGTCACCGCGCCGCACCTCGCCCCCGTCCACACGCGCGTAGAAGACGTCGTCACCGAGCCGGTACGTCGGCGCCATGCTCCCGCCCCGCACATCGGCCGTCCCGTAGTTCAGCCGCAGCGCCCCCAGGGACGCCACCACCGACAGCAGCCCCACCGCGAGCATCACCCACCCCGTGACCAGCGTTCCCCGCCCCGTGTCCACGCCCGAACCCCTCCCCGCACGGACCGCCCGCGCGGGGTGAGGCTAGCGGCCCGCCCGGCGACGGCCGCCGGGGGACCGGGGACGGGGCGCCCGCCAGATCGGCCTGATGTGTACGCGGGCGGACTGGGGTCGGCCGGGTCCGGCGGTGTAGCTTGGGACGGAGCCAGACGTCGCTGCTGATGGCGGTCGGGCGGTCCCACCGCGGACCGGCCGAGGGAGAGAGGGCCTCCGACGGACTGCGCTGCGCGCACGCGGGCATGCCTGTGTCCTCCTCAGGGCACCCCTGTGTCCGCCGCCGCGCAGACCAGCCGTACCCACCTCGACCCACACCCCGAGGAGCAGCTCGCAATGACGACTGTCGACAACCGACAGGACTTCAAGGTCGCCGACCTCTCCCTGGCCGAGTTCGGCCGCAAGGAGATCACCCTCGCCGAGCACGAGATGCCCGGCCTGATGGCGATCCGCAAGGAGTACGCCGACGCCCAGCCCCTGGCCGGCGCCCGCGTCACCGGCTCCCTGCACATGACCGTGCAGACCGCCGTCCTCATCGAGACCCTGGTCGCCCTCGGCGCCCGGGTCCGCTGGGCGTCCTGCAACATCTTCTCCACCCAGGACCACGCCGCGGCCGCCATCGCCGTCGGCCCGAACGGCACGCCCGACAACCCGCAGGGCGTCCCCGTCTTCGCCTGGAAGGGCGAGACCCTGGAGGAGTACTGGTGGTGCACGGAGCAGGCGCTGACCTGGCCGGACAGCCCCACCGGCGGCCCCAACATGATCCTCGACGACGGCGGTGACGCCACCCTCCTCGTCCACAAGGGCGTCGAGTACGAGAAGGACGGCAAGGCCCCCTCGCCCGACACCGCCGAGTCCGACGAGCACCGCGTCATCCTCGAACTGCTCAACCGCACCCTGAGCGAGAGCCCGCAGAAGTGGACCCAGCTCGCCTCCGAGATCCGCGGTGTCACCGAGGAGACCACGACCGGCGTCCACCGCCTGTACGAGATGCAGCGCGACGGCACCCTCCTGTTCCCGGCGATCAACGTCAACGACGCCGTCACCAAGTCGAAGTTCGACAACAAGTACGGCTGCCGCCACTCCCTGGTCGACGGCATCAACCGCGCCACCGACACCCTGATCGGCGGCAAGACCGCGGTCGTGTTCGGCTACGGCGACGTGGGCAAGGGCTGCGCGGAGTCCCTGCGCGGCCAGGGCGCCCGCGTGATCGTCACCGAGATCGACCCGATCTGCGCCCTGCAGGCCGCGATGGACGGCTACCAGGTCACGACGCTCGACGAGGTCGTCGACAAGGCCGACATCTTCGTCACCACCACCGGCAACAAGGACATCATCATGGCCGCCGACATGGCCAAGATGAAGCACCAGGCCATCGTCGGCAACATCGGCCACTTCGACAACGAGATCGACATGGCCGGCCTCGCCAAGATCCCCGGCATCGTCAAGGACGAGATCAAGCCGCAGGTCCACACCTGGACCTTCCCCGACGGCAAGAAGATCATCGTCCTCTCCGAGGGCCGCCTGCTGAACCTGGGCAACGCCACCGGCCACCCGTCGTTCGTGATGTCCAACTCCTTCGCGGACCAGACGCTGGCCCAGATCGAGCTGTTCACCAAGCCCGACGAGTACCCGACCGGTGTCTACGTGCTGCCCAAGCACCTCGACGAGAAGGTCGCCCGCCTCCACCTCGACGCACTCGGCGTCAAGCTGACCACGCTCCGCCCGGAGCAGGCCGAGTACATCGGCGTGCAGGTCGAGGGCCCGTTCAAGTCGGACCACTACCGCTACTGAGCCCACGCTCCCGCCGCGGCGAGCGCGTCCGCACACCGGACGCGCTCCCCGGCGGCAGGTCCTCCGAGGCAGGCCCCCGCACCCCCGTGCCGGGGGCCTGCCCCTTTGGCGGACCGTCGGCCGGCCCAGCCCGTCACGACCCAGGACCCCCATGCCCCGCGGCCGCTATTCGCTCCACGATCCGCACGATCACACCCCCCTCGCAGAAGAACACTTCCACTGCGCCCCCGGCCCCTCCGGCTGGCGCTACGTCTCCCAGCTCACCGCCCCCACAGGCGATCACCTGGGCTCGGTCGACCTCGCCCTCGACGAACTGGGCCGCCCCATCCGCCTCGAACTCCACGCCGCGAGCTGGCAGGTCCGCGGCGCCGCCCTCGACGGCGTCACCTGGGTCCGCACCGACCCCACCGGGACCCACGCCACCGAAGGCAATGTGCGCGCCCACGCCTTCACCGGCTCGTCCCCCGCCTTTCTCGTCGCCACCGCCCGCCTCCTGCGCCTCACCCCCTCGGCATCGGCCACCCGCGTACGCCTCGTCGCCTTCACGGAGCCGGTCCTCGCCCCGCGCACCCTGGACCAGTCCTGGGCGCTGGTGGAAAGAGAAGCACACGCCACTGACAACGGCCCCCTGACCGTGGACGAATACCAGGTCACAGCCCTGGACACGGGCGAGCAGCACTCCGTGCACCTGGCCGGGGACGTGGTCCTCGCGGCCCCCGGCATCGAACTGGAGGACCTCGAATCACCACCGTCGGTCCTCGACTGACCGGCGCCTCCCGAAGGCACCTACGCCGGCGGGGCGAACCCCGTCGAGGGCCGATCGGCCGACGATCCCTCCTGCGGCGGGGCGGTCCGCTCCCCACGCACCACGGCTCCCGGATCCGCCGACGGATCCGCGGCCGGCCGTACATCCGGCGCGACGGCCGCAGCGGGATACGCCGGCGGGGCGTAGGCGCCGGCCGGGCCCGCCGAACCGGCCGGGCCCGCCGGACCCACGGGCCCGCCACCCCCGGCCGACCCATGTCCGAACGCCCGCCGGGCCTCCCGGACCTGCCGCTCCTGCACCACCGCCGCGAGATACGCCGCGGGCGGCACCCCCGGCGGCACCGGCGCCCCCGTGCGCCCGGCCAGGTCCGCGGCCAGCCGCTCCGCCATCGACCAGCCGACCCGCGGATCGAGCTGCCCCATCCGCGTCAGGTACTGCCGGACGGCAAGCCACAGACCGTCGGGCACCGCCGACAGATCGAGCCCCGAGAAACGCCCGGCCAGCCACGGCGGAGGCGGCGGCACGAAACCCGTCTGCCCGGCCGGCACCCGCTCCCGCACGACCAGGGTCCCCGCGAACACATCCCCGAGCCGCCGCCCCCGCGCCGAAACCAGGGACGCGACGCAGGCCACGACCCCGAGCGTCATCAGGATCTCGATCACACCGATCAGACCCCGCACCAGCGCGTGCCGGAACCGGATCGGCCCCCCGTCGTCCCGCACCACCCGCAGTCCGCAGGCCATCTTCCCGAGCGACCGTCCATGGCTGAGCGTCTCGACCAGGATCGGCCCACCGACCAGCACGAGGACGAACAAGGCGATCGAGATCGCGGTCTGCGCCGCCTCGTCCAACGAGGCCGTGGCCGCCACCAGAGCGATGGTCACCACGACATAGACGGCCATGGCCGCCACCAGATCGAGCAGCACGGCCAGCGCCCTGCTGGGCAGCCTCGCGGGGCGCAGCTCCAACGCCACCGCCTCGCCCGTCACCAGCTCACTCACGCCCGCCGCCCTTCCCTGGCCTGCCCCGAACACCGCCAGTCTGCCAAGCTGATGGCACATCGCACCGCAGTACGACCAGCAGACCAAGCCGATCATCCTTCCACCGGTCAGGCCGACCGCCGACGAACAGCCGAGGAGCAGGCACACCGATGGACCTCGACGTCTTCGTCTCCGCCCACCGCGCGGAGTGGGACCGCCTCGACGCCCTGCTCCGGCGCCAGCGCCGCCTCACCGGCGCGGAGGCCGACGAACTCGTCGTCCTCTACCAGCGCACGGCCACCCATCTCTCCCTGATCCAGTCGGCCGCCCCCGACCCGCAGCTGACCGGCCGGCTCAGCCAACTGGTGGCACGCGCGCGCAGCGCGGTGACCGGCGCCCGCCGCGCCTCCTGGCGGGACGTGACACGCTTCCTGTCCCACAGCTTCCCGGCCGCCGTCTACAAGTCACGCCACTGGTGGGTGCCCACGGCACTCCTCTCCACAGCCGTCGCGGCACTCCTCGGCTGGTGGATAGGCACCCACCCCGAAGTACAGGCGTCCATAGCGGCTCCCGACGAGCTGCGTGAGCTCACCCGCCCCGGCGGTCAGTACGAGACGTACTACTCGAGCCACCCCGCGGCCTCCTTCGCCGCCCAGGTCTGGACGAACAACGCGTGGGCCGCGGCCCTCTGCCTGATCCTGGGTGTCTTCCTGGGCCTGCCGGTCCTCTGGATCCTCTTCCAGAACATGCTCAATCTGGGCGTCGGCTTCGGTCTGATGTCCTCCGCCGGCCGTCTCGACACCTTCCTCGGCCTGGTCCTGCCGCACGGCCTCCTGGAACTCACCGCGGTCTTCGTCGCAGCGGGAACCGGTCTCCGCCTCGGCTGGACCGTCATCGACCCGGGCCCCCGCACCCGGCGCACAGCCTTGGCGGCGGAAGGCCGGGCAGCCCTGGCCATGGCGATCGGCCTCGCTCTGGTCCTCTTCGTCTCCGGCGCCATCGAAGGCTTCGTCACCCCATCGGGCCTGCCCACCTGGGCGCGCATCACCATCGGAGTCATCGCCGAGCTGGCCTTCCTCGCCTACGTCTATGTCCTGGGCGGACGTGCGGCACGCGCCGGCGAGACCGGTGACCTGGAGGCATTCGAACGCAGCGCCGACGTGCCCACGGCTGCCTGATGTGCGCGAGACCCCGCTGAGCTGCTAGTGTCCTCTTCGCCCCGCAGGAACCGTTGACACGGAGCAGGCGGGGAGGTAGATTCAAACAGTTGCCTGGAGACGGGGTCTGACCCGGAAGGCGACAGTGAGCGTCTATCAGCTTCTCATCGAAACACTGATTTCGAAGAAGCACTTCCCGAAGAATCGGAAAACAAGGGCCGGTCAGTCCGCCCCGAAAGTTCTGATAAAGTGGGAACCGCCGGAAAGGGAAACGCGAAAGCGGGAACCTGGAAAGCACCGAGGAAATCGGGTCGGAAAGATCTGATAGAGTCGGAAACGCGAGACCGAAGGGAAGCGCCCGGAGGAAAGCCCGCGAGGGTGAGTACGAAGGAAGCGTCCGTTCCTTGAGAACTCAACAGCGTGCCAAAAGTCAACG